>DLKC01000038.1 GCA_002478885.1 Chitinophagaceae bacterium UBA7600 | reverse complement strand
TTCTTTCTTTCCTCGTTTATGTTCGGGTATTTTAACACCAATGCAGGCGGTTGCTCTTACCTGACATTACCTGCATCTTTTTTTGAAAAATGGCTTTGCGCAATTTTAATTGCCGGGATCCTCTACCCAATCATTTTTCTATCCTTTTATCACCTGGTAGATGTTGCATTTGTAACTGCATACCACAATGGCCTGGATCGCAGCTCCATATTTTACAGGCAACAATTGGAAAGCGTTTACAGCTTCGACTTAAACGGAATGATTGCGTGGAAAGTATATGCTTTATTCCTGCAGTTAACAGGCGTAATGTTGGTAGGCAGTCTTTATTTCAATAAAATTCCGCTCATCAAAACTGGTTTGGCAGTCTGCCTGTTGTTTTTCATCATATATGGTTTAAACTGGTTGATAGCTGCTTCATTATTTCAAAACGTAAACGATGCAGGTCCTTATGATCATGTGAATATACAAGTGGGTAAAGAAGCCGGCACGCTGATATTACCTGCTGCTCTGGAGAACACTTTTCATATAGCTATAGCATTTGTTATTCCTGTGATCTTATGGTTCCTGCCATTAGCGCGTTTAAAAGAAAAAGAATTTTAATTTCCCTGCATGGAGTTTAAAGAAAATCCGGCGATATACATACAAATAGCGGAATACGTTTGCGAGCAGATCTTATTAAAGAAATGGAAGCTCGGCGAAAAGATCATCAGTATCAGAGAAATGGCTGTGCATATAGAGGTTAATCCAAATACTGTACAGCGTGCTTACGACCTTTTGCAACAGCAAAATATTATAAGCAACCGGAGAGGCATCGGGTATTTTATTGAAGATGATGCAATGGAACGCATACTGGATTTCAGGCGGGAGCAATTTGAAGAAAATGAGCTGCCTGTTTTTTTAAGGAATATTTATTTATTGAAAATAGATTTCAAAGAGTTAAAGGCAAAGTACGATGAGTTTGTAAAAAATAATTTCAAAAAATAACACATGAAACTTACAACAAGAATATTGGTACTCCTTTTTATCGTAATGGTTGCGGGTTTGCTTTCTTCCAACATTATTTTGAAAAAACAATACGACGCGTTTGATAAAAGCGATAGCTACTGGACCTATAATAAAATACTGGAGCAACCTTTCAGGCACTTAAACATCACCGGTGGCAACGGGACCAATATCTATTATGAACAAAGCAGTAAGCCATCTGTACGCTTGCTGCAGGAATGGGTACAGTATCACAACGGTAGAATAGCTGCAAGGGTGCAGAACGATACTTTATATATAAACTTCGATTATGTTCCTGCTACTCCCTTCGACAGGTATTACCTCGAGAATGCAGCGCCGGTAAGAATATTTTCACCGGAGCTTTTATCCGTTACAGGCAATGACACGCATATTGAAATGCAAAGACTAAAACAGAAAAGCATATCAGTGCATATTACAGGAAAATCCAAATTCGAACTGGAAAGTATGTATCCTGAATTGGATGCTATAGATATTTATCAAAGCGATTCATCAGCAGTCGTATTCGAAATGTCGCCGGATTATAGAAAGCCGGCACAGTCAAAGGAACAGGAAGGTAAAATTGCATTTCATAATTCAAAAGGGGAACTTGTGGAAGACAAAGGCGATCCGTTAAAGCGTTTTGATGAAACAATGTCTTTCAAATCTGTTACCGCAAATATTACGGGTCATTCCATACTTGATATTGGTCATGCACAAATCGGAAGCCTGCATGCTGCAATTTCAGATAGCTCGGCAATCGTTTTGTCAGGAAACGCTTTGCAATTATTGAAACAGAAATAAGCGTATAAATGATATCCTGAAAATAAAGATCAGCTGTAAACCGCATGAATGAGCTACTGGATTTCCAGGTCAGCTCTCTTTCGCCGCAACGTCTCCTCGATAGCCATGTGTGTTAGCCAGGGACGTTGCGTCGGTTGGTAGTTATTATCTCGTTCCCACAGCGTTACCCGAACGGAACGCTGTGGAAATGCACAACCTCTTCATCAAAGAACCAATCGTACAAGTCCTGCCCGGCTGGCATCGGTCAGGCGGGGATAGACTGCCCACTAAAAAAATAGTCTAAGTAGGTAAACCGCTTTCACTGGCGCAACTATGCAGCCAGGCTTTTTGCAACCCAACCCAATTGTGCTTTGGCTACAATATTCTTTGTAATTTGCTTTATCTGTTTTACCTCACCACACCAATCTAAACCATGAAACTTTTTTACACTACCGCCGTTTCCTGTTTTTTATCTATAGTGAACACATCCGCACAAATCATTTTGAAAGATATATTCAACCGCAACCTTAGCCAGCAAACCATTATGCTTACAGACTGGGAAGGCTATATGGCAAACCCCGCGATCAGGCTTACCGTTACTGCGCCTGCAGGGGCAGTATTTCCTTTAAAAGTTACGCTACGCGCCAATAATGCATTGTTGTATTTTGACAATCCTTCTACTGCTGCTGCAGCAGGGCCTGCAAAAATCATCACGCTTAAAAACAATAGCCCGGTAAGTTTCTATTTGTCCAATTTTCCTGACAGGGACAGCCTGGATGACCAATACAGCTTAACATTATCCACCACTAAATATGGAACACAAACCTATGCAGTTAAGGTAACAGACCAGGATCTTCCCTCTTATATAAGTCCGTTCAAAGTAATCACGGATTTTTCTGAGGATACAGTGTACAATGTTTTTAATTCCCCGGCAAGAAGAGATGCAGTGATAACTGCCGCCAATGACTGGGCATATTTTATCACCAATAAAAACTTCGATGCTGTTGCGGCAGGTGCACAAAGAGTTTCTATATGGGGTGACGCTTATCAACGCCAGTTTCATTTTGCATTCAATCCTAAAAAATTTAAAGGCTTTTACCTGTATGCCTTCGGTGTAAAAATTGATCCGAACATTTCCGGCGGGAGCCCTTCATGGGACAACTTTCAAACGGTTAACGGCGTTGCAACGGGGTTAAGAAGTGGCGGCGGTTACAATGCAGATCCAAGGGGTAATTTTAATAACCTGGGATGGTCAACATCATATACAGACAGTACCTGGTTTCTTGCTACCAACTACCCTGAAAGTGTTACCGATCTTTATTCAGTTGCCCATCATGAAATCGGGCATTGCCTTGCTTTTAACGGCGGGTACACGGTTTTTCAAACTTATGAACAGCAGGGTTATATTGATGATCCGGTGTTATTGAACTATACGCACCAGGAACTGTATGTAGATGGAAACGATCATCTGGTTGATTCAGCCGGTGGCAACCTCCCCGACCGCATTAGTAAAAAAGGCATATTTGGCAGCGAAAATGCTTACGTATTTCCATATGGAAGATCGATTATAACCAAAACAGATTTACTTGTAATGAAGCTCATTGGTTACGACATAAAAAACACGCCTGCATTTTCAATACCGGCTTTTGCAACGTCGGCGATATTACCGGCTGCAACAACGGGCATGGCTTATAATGCGATCATAAAAGCTACGGGTGGGATCCAGTCATATAATTTTACCCTCGCATCGTCAACACTGCCGCCGGGTTTAAATCTAAATGCTTTTACAGGAGCCATTAGCGGCACACCTGCGCAGGCAGGTACTTACAACTTTAAGATACAGGTAATGGACTATGATAGTGTAACAGCCGTTAAGAAATTTACCATTACCGTTGGGGCTGCTTTACAAAACAGTAAAATGCCTGTGTCTTCTTTAACAATCTATCCTAATCCAACGCATAATTATGTGCAGGTAAGATGTAAAGGCTTGGTGGAGTTGATAATTGAAGACAACAATCACCAGGTATTGCAAACAAAAACAATAGTGAATTCTGGCACGATTGATTTATCAAAATATACGGCTGCTGTATATTATGTAGTGGAGAAGCAAAATGGGTTTATACACAAGATTGTAAAGGAATAAAAGCTGGCTGGTTAATCGGTAGCCTGGCTTCTTTCACCGCATTGTTTCCTTCATCGCCATCACGTTCTCAGGCGAGTGTCAGACGGCTTTGTGTAAAGGTTTTGTAACACTCGCCGTCGCTAGCCTAAGAATATAAACAAGCTGTTGGCGCAGGAATGAGTCGATAAGTTTGTGTTAGCTTCCTGTGCCTCGCTGCAATTATGCAAATAGTATACCGCCGCTCAGGGCTATGGAGTACAAGTCTTGCCCGGCTGGCATCGGTCAGGCGGGGAGTGGCACAACCAAAGCACAAAAACTTACTGCAGCCTGCATCTATATTTCTTTCTGTTTTTTAGTGCTAAGTCTAAATTGATTCATCTTTTTCATTCCCGCAAAATCTTCTGTACCTTAATGATTCAAAACCTGCGTTATGAAAACAAAATTTACAACTATCGCTATAATTGCGATGTTACTCACGCTCTTTACAAATGCCCAAACCAGTTGGCAAATAACCGGCAACAGTAATACTACAAGCAGCAATTTTATTGGCACAACAAATAAAGCTGTATTTAAAATACGCACCAATAACATTGTGCGTATGACCATCAACACTAATGGTAATGTTGGTATCGGCACAACAGCACCACAGTCATTGTTAGATGTTGGTGGAACCATAACAGGCTTTTCCAGCTATTTTGGAAGAACATACCCGATAAGTGCGGGAACAAGCGGGGCTAGCTACAGCAGCGTAGGCTACGGGCTTACATTTAGTGACACGACCGCAAATTACCGCTACCGTATAAATAATGATTATTCATCCATGCTTAGTTTTAGAGCAGGTGGCTTCGATTTTAATACGGCACCCATTGGCATTGCCGGAAATCTAATCGCTTATACCAATGTAATGAGGGTAGAGCAAAACGGGAATGTGGGAATCGGGACAACTACACCTGCTTATAAATTACATGTAACTGCAGCGCCGGGAGATTTGGTACCTGTTGTATTTATAGAAAATACCTCAAACATTCTATTTAATCATAATGACGGTTTATATATCAGGGCAGGCTCAAACGAAATTTCTACTTCACGATTTATCAAATTTGAAAGGCCGGATGGAACTATGATTGGAACTATAGTTCAGGCTAATAGTACAAATTCAGTTCAATATTCTACGACTTCAGATAGGCGTTTAAAAAATATTATGGGCCCAACACAAAAAGGATTAACCGATCTGATGAAAATAAAGATATATGATTATAGTTTCAAATCAGATGCAACTAAACAAGTGCAAACCGGTTTTATAGCGCAGGAACTGTATGATATTTTTCCGCAAGCTGTAAGTAAACCGAGAGACGAAAATCAAAAAGCAGAAAAAGATCCATGGATGGTTGACTATGGAAGAATAACTCCTTTGATTATTAAAGCTGTGCAGGAACAGCAACAAATGATCGACGATCTGAAAAGCCAAAATGAAAAGTTGCAAAAGCAAATTGATGATTTAAAAAAAATGATGATTTCCAAAAGCAATGAAAAAGATGCTGAAAGGCAAATAGCAGTAAAGTAGATATTTTGTTTTAGTAGGGTTTATTCAAATGGTTGGTTCCCGGTACTGGCATTTCATGGCACCGCCTGTTGCGTCGCACACTTGTGCTATATGTCATTGCTCAACAAGTGAAAATCTATAAAGAGAGAAGTCATATTGTGGAAAATAGGTTTACCAAATTATTGGACGACAGATAGTCTAAATATAAACAAGCTGTTGGCGCAGGAATGAGTCGATAAATTTCTGTGTTAGCTTCCTGTGCCTCGCTGCAATTATACAAATAGTTTTCTGCCGCCATAATAACCAACCGTACAAGTCTTGCCGACTGGCATCGGTCAGGCGGGGAGTGACACAACCGCAGTTTAACAATGAGCAAAATGTATGGCAAAAAATGCAATAAACAATTATCTTCATAATAACTTTATTGCATGCACATCAACGACGCTTACCACATTGAGAGATGTAGCTGTAAAGATTATGCTGCACTGCCTGGCCAAAACGAAATACACTTAAACCGGTATGGGTGATCCTCAAAGCAAAGAACAAGCTTTATTGAACAAATGATATTAAACAGAAGATAATGCGGATGAAAAAAACTGTAGCAAAACATGAAAAAATTATTTTGCATACCTGCATTTTCGCTTTTCCTTCTTTGTGCCAATGCACAAAAAAGGAAACTTGCATCAGATAAAGAACAACTGTTTACCACTGAAGAAATAAACCGGCTGGACAGTCTTTTACAAGGCTATTATAAAAAATCAGGTAACCTTATTGTGGTGTGCAGCGATACACTTGATGTTACAACAAAAATGTATAAAGACAGTCTTATTAAAGAATATATAGGTGATGAACTTATAAAGCCTTACGCAGTCTTTTTATTGCTTAGCAGAAGGAACAGCACAATACAGCTGGAGTCTAATGATTTATCAACAAGCAGTCCCGGGAAAGAGGACACAGCTGATCCCGCCAAAAAGAACAGTGAAAAAAATGATTCAGCCTATCTCGCCAAAAAGTCACAGGAAACACTAAATGAATTCATGAAAATTATAAGCGCTGGCATACCTGCATTTAAAGAAAAGAAAAGAGAAGAAGGAACAACTATTATTTGTTTAAAAGCAATGGAATTTCTTGATGCGCTCCCTAAAAGAATACAATAGAATAATAATAAAATTCTCTTTCGCCGCAACGGCTCCTCGTTCTCAGGCGGGTGTCAGACGGCTCTGTGTGCTGGCTTTTGTGGCACTCACCGCATATAGCCTTGGTATTAGCCAAAATCTTAAGCTGCTTGCTGTTTATATCCAGCCCATCTTATGTACCTTGTTGCAAAACCTGCGTTATGAAAACCCAATACACAACCATCGTTACAGCCGCGATGCTGTTCAGCCTTTATGTAAATGCACAAACCAGTTGGCAGATAACAGGCAACGGTAATATCACTGCAAACAATTTCATCGGTACTACCAACCAGGCAGCATTTAAGATGCGCACAAATAATATTGTCCGCATGACCATTAACAGTGCAGGAAATGTGGGAATAGGTACTGCGAATCCCGCCGCTAAATTGGATGTTGCCGGCTCAATAGCGGGATTGGATAGCTATTTTGGAAGCAGGTACCCGGTAAGCGCGGGAACAAGCGGGGCCAGCTACAGCAGTGTGGGCTATGGGCTTACATTTTCTGACACCACTGCAAACTACCGCTATCGCATAAATAACGATTACTCCTCCATGCTGGAGTTCAGGGGCGGTGGCTTCGTTTTTAATACTGCTCCCATCGGTACAGCGGGTAATGTAATACCCTATACTGCTGTGATGGCAATACTTCAAAACGGGCGTGTCGGTATTGGCACAATTGCGCCGGCATCCCTGCTTGATGTAAATGGCGATGCGCTCATAAATGGGCTTACGATCGGGCGTGGCAGCGGTTCAGTCGCAAGCAATACTGCCGTGGGCAACCAGGCGCTTCCGGTAAATACTTTTACGGATGCAAATACCGCGATTGGCAATGGGGCGCAATTCAGGAATACTGACGGGCACGGTAATACGGCCGTAGGATATTTCGCGCTGGATTGGAATGTACATGGCAGCTACAATACGGCCGTGGGCAGCCACATCAATACGATTATTTCAGCACAGAGCTGGGACAACAATACAACACTTGGCTCCAGTGTATTTGTAAATGCCAGCAATGTGGCAAGAATTGGCAACACAAGCGTTACCAGCATCGGCGGGCAGGTAGGGTGGACCAGCTTTTCGGATGAAAGGATAAAAGAAAACATTAAGGAAAATGTACCGGGCCTGAAGTTTATCAATCTGCTGAAACCGGTGACTTATCATTTTAGCTTGAGTAAGGAGAACAAGTTAATGAACAGGAATAAGGATACGGTTGACTGGCGTGGCAAATATGATATTGAAAAAATGACCTGCTCCGGCTTTCTTGCGCAGGAGGTTAATAAAGCAGCTAAAAGTATCAACTACGATTTTAGCGGGGTAGATACGGCCGGAGGTGTATGGGGTTTAAGATATGCTGAGTTTGTGGTACCCCTGGTAAAAGCAGTGCAGGAGTTAAGCAAAATGAATGATGAAAAGACCGCAAAGATTGACGACCTGCAAAAGCAGCTGAATGAACTAAAGTCAATGATTATCGCCCGGGATAACAAAACCACTCCCGATCCTGACCAGGCTGCATTTACCAGGAAATAATTCCTGGCCCCGCGGCATTAGGGTTTTCAGGTTAAAAAGCCATTATACGCCAATAGGTACTGACGGCTGCACAAATGACGCCTGTCCCTGGAAAGGCAGCGTTACTTTTTTGTGTAAAGACAAAAAAGTGACCAAATCAAACCTGCAGGATCCAAAAAGGACAAAAACAACTGCCTTTTAGCCGGCAAAGCCTGTAAAGTTTGTCCAGTACCGGGCAGGTCTTTGCTTAGGCCTTACTTGGTAG
>DLKC01000091.1 GCA_002478885.1 Chitinophagaceae bacterium UBA7600 | reverse complement strand
AGGCAGCGCAAAATGTTTTTTTTACAGATTTTGATAAAAAGTATAACCGCACAATGTATGTGGCTGTAAAGTCTTCACAAGACTCATTGGACATATTAGGCCATTACTATCCTGGCAGTGTGTATAAATACATGCCTCCTGAAACCGTCAAAGAATTTAGCACCAACGGGTATACTATTTACCGCTGCAGCTTTACGGGAGACATAAACATCTTTGATATAGTGCATTACATTCAATCAACAGCTCATATCTATTATTTTATTACAAAACGGTTGGATGAAAAAGGGTATGCCGCCAATAAAAAATATTTCGATGAATGGGATGGTATTGCTGCAAAAAACAAGGAAGAAACAGAAGCTACAGGAAATTATAACCGAGGGCTGGCAAGCGATTTCAGCGATATAAAATCTACGATCGAAAAAATGGCACATGCTTTAAACGATGTTTGTGTTGACAAACTCAGAACACTCAACAGTGGTGCTCCTTCTGCCAACACCTACAATCAATGCATTGGAGCTGTTTTTGATGAAACAGATAAAATTAAAAAGTATATCCTCAGCAATGAAAGTAAAATCAACACACTAGGCGCCAACAAATCAGCGTACGAAAATTATTTTAATATGGTCTTCGGATTAGTACAAAAAATTTCAGATGCTAAAGACAAAATCAACCAAAAAGTGAATGCAAATAATAATGGTGAAAAAGCTGATTTGAATGGAATAAAGGCTGCCATTTTTGATATAAGGATGGCAGCATCCGATATTTCAGCAAAAAGTTTCAATTATAATTATTGATCATGAAAAGTATATTTTTAAAAATTTTGATGCTATCAATATTGGCTGGCATTACCTGCAAAGAGACTTCAGCGCAGCAACAGTCCATCGTAAATCTTATTCTCACAAGTTTTAACGGAGCCCACCAGGGATTTCCTTCCCTGATCAACGATACTATTTCGGATTGGGGTGGGTGGTCTTATAAGATCAACGCTAAAGTTGTGAAGCAATACGCCAATGTTCGGGACATTAATCTGGACTTCAGGAAGAATTATAAATCACTGCTACTGAACGATACACTGGTGCAATTGAACCAGATAAGAATAAGAAGTGAAACCATTATGCTGGGAGAAAACAAAACATGGGATGATTATAAAGACACACTCACATCCTATTACAATAAGCAGGTCGATTTTTTTATAAAGGCATTTGGAGCGCAACTGAATTACACCCCGGTTATTACGTTGCAAAATGCAGATGATGCGAATTTTAAACCCAGGTATTGCATCTATTTTTACGAAAAATCTATAGCCATCCCCAAGACGCTAACCGATATGTATGAAATAGAAAAGCAACTGGATGTTGTTGCCTGGTTTAGTATTGAATTGCAGGAAAACATTCTAACAAGTAAGAATTATAACATGATCTACCGCATCAGCGGCGGGCAAAGACAATGATGAAACCGGCTGAGGTAATTTAATATGGCTAGGTTGTGTCACTCACTTCATCGTTCTGTTCTTTGATGAACATTGAACAAAGAGTACAAGAGTGCGACGCAAGGATGTTGAGTAAAGAAAAAATGTTTGGCTTAAAATAAACGCATATATGAAGAATCTTTTTATAATCCTTGCCTGTTTTGCTGTTACGGCTGTTGCAGCACAGCGTACAATTGTGATGCCAGATGGTCATTCACTTTTGGTAAAAGCCATCGTGCAGGACAAGCAGGGTAAATTTATGTACACGGCTGAATCGCACAAATGCATCATGTGGGAGGTGAAAACCGGGAAACAGTTGTACACGTTCAAATATATTGGCGGAGATAATGATATACACCTGAGCGTGAACAGCAAAGGAGACCGGCTGATAATTGTCGCCAATAATACACTTATGCTGTACAATACCATTACAGGCGAACAGCTGGCCAAAACAGAAAGCTATCCTTCTTATTCAGATGCGTCTTTTGCGAACGATGATGTTATAATAGGCGCTTCTAATGGTATCCGGCTGCTTGATGCAAAAAACTTATCCCAACGCTCCTATATCAAAAGCAATATTGATTACAAAGCAAGAGTTTGGTTGCTCGAAAACAAAAAAGTATTACTCGCCAACACCAAAGGCTGCGACATCATCGATCTTGCTGCAGCGTCAAAACAACAATCATACGACTATGATAAAAATTTTTACAGCACGGTTGCCTTTATTCCGCAGCAACAACTGCTGGTACTAAATTCCAACAGATCGCCGGTTGATTTTTTTGATATTAATACAGGAAAATTTGTGGGCTCTATAAAAGGCGACTTTTATGACGCAGCCATTATCCCCTCATTCAATACGCATGAGATTCTTATAACAGGTACTGAAGTTAAATCCGGCTATTATTCGCTTAACCTTTACAGTACCGACACGTTTAAGCCCACAGCACATTTCACCAACACCGATGTGGTGATGTATCATCCTGTTTCAGAAGGCTACTTTAACGGAGATCAAAAAAAAGCCTGGTTTGTAGGATACAATGTAGTATCCGAGTACAACCTTGCAACGAAAAATTCCACCAGGCTCTATGCCGGTATTGCGGCGCAATTGGGCATGGATGTGTTTAATGCCATTGAATATAATTATGCTACCGGTATGCTGCATCTTACTACCGACGATCACAATGTGAAATCTGTAGACCTGTTCAGGATGGTGCCCGTAATGCATACTGATCTGAAAACTAATCCCACGGGCCTTGCTGTCTCGCCAACCGGAGATACCGCCGCTGTTTTCGGCGATAATACCGTAACGATTAAAAACCTGAGAACAAATAAAATTATCAGGCCTGTTGCAAACAGCGGCGTAACGGGCTTTTTGTACAGGGGCGGGTTCTTCTTTTCGAATGATGGTAAAGCCGTGTACTACCCAACCGACGATAAGGGAGGCATAGCACTAATGAAAATGAATCTTGTTTCTGGTGCAAAGCAGAAAGTGATTGACCCCAAAGGTTTTGGCCCAATGCTGGTATCGCCCGATAAGAAAATACTGGCAGGTTTTGAATCGGCATACCAGGTAAATGTGGCATCTGTATGGGATCTTTCTACAGGCCAGCGCATATTCTCTAAAAACATGGAAACCGATGGCGAATATGATGAACAATACATACAGGTTTCGAAAGACACAAAGAATGTATTAATTGCAAAAGGCGGTTCAGTATCCGTGTACAATATCGCAGATAACCGATTGCTGTATCAGTCAGCTAATATTGGGTATATAGATAAGTTCGGTTCTGCCGCCGCCAATAATACACTTTCTATGTTTGTTACCGGCGGGCGCAATGGCAATGTGGAAGCCTACAATACAAAAGGTGGTCGCATATACACCATACAGGCACACACAAGTACAGTGCGTAAAATTGTATTCTCGCCTGATGACAAACTTTTTTATACGATCTCTTATGACAACAGCATCAAAGTGTGGGAGGCCGTTACCGGCAGGCTCGTAGGAGTACTGTACCTCTTCAAAGACAGCAACGATTATGTATTTATGGATGCCGATGGCCGCTTCGATGGCTCACCCGAAGGCATTAAGAAAGTATATTATGTACTAAACCAGCAATCACTACCTCTCGATGCACTCTTCGAAAAATACTATACACCCAACCTCTATGCCCGGTCTGTGGCAGATGAGGAATTCCAGCCTGTCGATGTGCTGGATATTGCTCCGTTGCCCAAAGTAAAGATGAGTTATGCTGCGCTTACACGCAACCTCGAAGTGGATGACGATAAGCCGACTTACAAAAACGAAACAGGCGTTGCAGAGATAATGGTAGAAGCAGATGCACAGGGCGATGCGATCGACGAGATTCGCCTGTTTCATAATGGCAAGATTGTGAATCTTACTACGAGAAACCTGATAGTGGCAGATGATGATAAAGCGGCAAAAGTCACCAAAAAGTACACAGTCAACCTGCTGCCGGGCACCAACAGCTTCCGCGCTGTTGCACTCAACAGGCAACGTTCGGAAAGCAAACCCGATGAACTCGATGTTGTTTACCAGGTTGCTAATGCGGTTACTCCCGGGCAAAACAAGCAGTTAAATACTGGCCCGGTAACCATGGTGGATAAAAATGCTACCCTTCACCTCGTGGTTGTGGGCATTAACAAATACCAGAACCAGTCAATGAGCCTTAACTATGCGCTGGCCGATGCAACTGCTTTTAAAGACGAAGTGGAGAAAGGTGCGAAGACGGTTTTAAAGCAGGTGAAAACCTATTTTGTGGCTGATGCTGATGCCAACAAAACCGGGATAGAAAAAGCGCTCAGCGAAGTAAAACAAAACGCAAAGCCATCAGATGTGTTCATCTTTTACTATGCAGGACATGGTGTAATTGGTAAAAACAACCAATTCTACCTTGTGCCAACTGATGTAAGCGATCTTAAAAATGTACAAAGCGAACTCGAGCAGAAAGGCATTGCAGCATCCACGCTGCAGCAGTTCGCCATCGACATACAGGCACAGAAACAATTGTTCATTCTCGATGCCTGCCAGAGTGCCGGTGCCTTCGAAGCGATGATGAGTTCAGATGCCAACCAGCAGAAAAGCATCGCTGTTGTGGCACGCAGTACGGGGACGCACTGGCTGGCGGCAAGCGGCGCTCAGCAGTTCGCCAACGAGTTCTCATCACTTGGTCATGGCGCTTTTACTTATGTATTGCTCGATGCGCTGAAAGGCGCTGCCCTGGCCAATAACATGATCACCGTGAACACGCTAAAAAATTACCTTCAGGAAACTGTGCCCGCACTGATGAAAAAATATAACGGAACGCCACAGTATCCGGCGAGTTACGGTTATGGTAACGATTTTCCTGTTGAACTGAAGCAATAAGATTTTTGTTGTCGGTTTATCCCGCATCACACGCTTCTGCAGAAGAACATTGTCATCAGTTGACTTAAGCTTGTCGCCTGTAGTATTGAAGCACAAGAGTGCGACGCAAGTAAAGACGATAGTATTACAATTGTTGGGTTAAAAAGAAAATATGAAAAAGATTGCAAGTATAGGTTTAACAATGTTGAGCATTTTTTCAATGGCGCAAAAGCCCGTGCTGATGATTCCAAAAGGTCATTCAGATAACGCCGACAAAGTGGCCATCTCCGGCGATGATAAATATGTTGCGACCGGCGGATGGGATAAGTCAGTGCACATCTGGCAACTTTCAACGGGCAATGAAATTAAAGTACTCGATGGTTACCCGGCATGGGTAAATTCAGTGGCGTTTAGCCCGGATAACCGGTTACTTGTATCAGGAAGCCGCAAAGAGTTGCGCATTAATGATATGACAGCCGGGGCCAAAGAGATATTTAGGCAGGCTGTTCATGCTGAGAATATATCTGAGCTCGCATTTAGTGCCGACAGTAAACTGCTCGCTACAGCATCGGAAACGGGCAAACGAATGAATGATGAACCGGTGAACGAAATAAAGATCTGGAAAGTTACGGGCATGCTTATGCAGAAAAGAATTGAGGTGAACGGCAATTTGTGGAGCCTGCGCTTTGAGAAGAATGGTGAACTGCTTGCGGTGCTTTATGGAAAGATTGTTCATATTGATCCGGTAACAGGTACTACAAAATTTACAGAAAAGTTTGGCGACGATGGTGGTAGCTATCTGAGTCCCGATGGCAATTGGTTTATTTCAACCGGTTTTGAAAACGGCAATAACGGTTTATATGCCGACAGCCTGGGTCTGGGTTCATTCGAAAATTTCGGCGGGCACGCAACAGTAACGGTGATAGACCGTCATACAAAGTTGGTTGTTCATGTATTCAAAGGGCAAAAGGCTTCGATAAAAGATGTCGGTTTTAGCCCCGATAGCCGTTATATAACCACTGCTGCCGACAATACGATTTTTATTTACGACCTGGAAGAAATGAAGAAGGTTGCCGAGCTGAACAACAAGATGAGTTATCCGGCGGGTTTTGCATTCTCATCAGACGGAAAGACATTCATTTCGGGCAATTACGATGGTATTATACGTGTGTATGATTTTTTACAACATGTGGTAAAAATGGAGTTGGGCGGACATGCCAACATTATTTATAACATGGATCTTTCTCCTGATGAAAAATCATTGGTTATACAAGGTAGCCAGGGTTATTACCGCGATGGCGCAGTACAACTGCTCGATCTGAAGCGTGGTGCTGTTGCGAAGAACAGCCGATCTTCTGAAATGAATTTTGTGGGCGCTTTTTCACCAGACAGCAAATACCTGGTATCAGGTTCTTTTGAGTATGCCTTAACGGTAATGGATGCCTCTACGTTACAGGCATTAAGTTCGGTTGAACAAAAGGATGTAGCAAGTAGTTTCGCTTTCAGCAGCGATGGCAAAAAAATGGTTACAACAAACAGGGACAATGACAACCACGAAATGGAGTTGCGTGCATTGCCGTCAGGCGAGGTATTAAAAATAATTAAACTGCCGTACACTGCTGGCAGTTTACTTTTCGCGCCTGACGGAAGATCTGTTTATGTGGGCATTGTTAAAGATAACAGCACAGTAAAGATCGACTTGCAGAATGGAAATATTATTCAAACCTACAAGCACGCAGATGAATACAGCGATGTAACAGGTATTCGAAGATTGGTGCTTACCAAAGATGGAAACACGCTGCTTACAGGCGATGACTACGGCCACATCCGCTGGTGGAATACGGCAACAGGAAAAGAAATTGGTGATCTGTATGCAAACAAGGGACGCGTCAATGGTATGATTATGCTGCCTAACGGCAAACAGATAGCTACCTGTGGCGGCGAAAGCGCTTTTACCGATGCGGAAATCAAGATCATCGACATAGCCACAAGACAGGTAGTAAAAACATTGAAAGGTCATGGCAATTCACCCACGAGTTTGGTAGCCACGGAAGATGGCAAGTATTTGCTTAGCGGCAGTTATGACCGCACTATTAAACTTTGGAATCTGGCAACGGCTGAATCACTGGCAACAATGGTATTTTTTAACGGAAGTGACTGGGTAATGGTCGATAAGAACGGGCGTTTCGATGGTACACCCGATGGCATGAGACAAATGTATTACACCCGTGGCCTGGAAGTATTGCCGCTCGAATCTTCCTTTGAACAATTTTATACGCCTTCGTTACTACCCCGGTTATTGCAAGGCGAAAATTTTACACCGCCTGCAGTTGATATCAACACCATAAAAAAGGCGCCAACAGTTAAAATCACTTATAAGGGCGAAACGAGAAATCTTGAAGTAGCCGACGATGATCAGGTATATGCATCTTCATCACCAAAGGCGTTGCTGGATATAACCGCATCTTCTGCCGATGATGTGATCAGTGAAATACGCTTGTATCAAAATGGCAAACTTATCACGGGTGGCACAAGAAATCTTGTTGTGGAAGATGCAGGTAAACCAACCGATACAAAAACCCTTGAAGTGGAGCTCACCGAAGGGGAAAACATTTTAAAAGCAGTGGCACTTAACAGCCAACGCACAGAAAGCAAACCCTCAGTGATAACCGTTAATTATAAGCCTGCCAAAAAAGAAGATAACAACCTTGTTGGTCCCACCCTTCACCTGCTTATTGTTGGCGTGAATAACTATAAGAATCCCAAATACACGTTGAACTATGCATCGGCAGATGCAACCGCGTTTAAAGATGCGATGGAAAATGGTTCAAAGGAGATTTTCTCCAAAACTTCCGTTACATTTTTATCCGATGCGCAGGCGGGTAAAGACAATATTGTTGCAGCGCTGAACAAAGTGAAAGAAACCGCGGCGCCACAGGATATGTTTGTTTTTTATTACGCTGGCCATGGTGTTATCAGCGATGCAAAAGAATTTTTCCTGGTGCCTTACGATGTATTGCAGCTTTACGGCAATGATGATGCGCTGGCACAAAAAGGCATCAGCGCAGAACAATTGCAGGAATTCTCCAAAGAAATAAAAGCACAAAAACAATTATTTATTCTCGATGCCTGCCAGAGTGCCGGGGCTTTAAACGAAGTGGCCGCATCGCGTGGTGCGGCTGAAGAAAAAGCCATTGCACAGCTTGCCCGTTCAACAGGCACACACTGGTTAACGGCTTCGGGCAGCGAACAGTTTGCAAGTGAATTTGCGCAACTGGGTCATGGCTCTTTCACTTATTGCATACTCGAAGCACTGAAAGGCGCGGCAGATAATGGAGATAGCAAGATAACGGTGAAAGAACTTGATGCTTACCTGCAGGACAAAGTGCCCGAGATAACACAGAAATATAAAGGCACAGCACAATACCCGGCAAGCTATAATTATGGAAACGATTTTCCGATCATTATCCTGCATTAATTTGGGGGGGATGAATTTTTGGTAACAAGCGCTGGTATTTCATGGCGTCTTTGGTTGTGTCACTCACTTGTACGCTTTGTTCTTTGCTGTTCTTTAGCAGAAGTCAGCTTTGCTGCACAAGGGTGCGACGCAACAGGAGCTTAATATATATTCGATAGCCCGGCCAATAAAATAAATATGAAAAAATTATTTACAGCATTTGTTCTGCTGGTTGCATTCACAGCGAATGCACAGAAACCGGAACTGGTCATCCCTACACGTCATGCAGAAACGGTGGAGCAGGTGCTCTACACAAAGGATGGAAAATATATTCTGTCTGCAAGTGAAAACATAGTAAAGGTCTGGGAAACATCCAGCGGACGGCTCATAAAAAATATTGTTTGCCGGTGGGGCGAAGCGGAGCCCATGGTTGTGGATATGGACAATGCCCCCGACGGTAAAACAGTGGCAATTGCAACCTACCGCAATATTCATTTTTTTTCGCTCGACAATTTTTCAGTCCTGAAAGAAATTCATATGGATGAAATTTCGAAGATCATATATAGTAAAGATGGCAGCGAACTTTTTGTAGCACATGGAGAGAGCGCTGAGGAAATGCTTTCGAAAATTACGATCAACAATGGAAATATTACCCCCCTTTACACGCATAAAGTTGTAAAAGATGAGAATGGCATCAGCAATATAAGCCTGAGCAAGGATGGCAAACAACTGCTTGCATGCCTCGATAAAGACGGAACCATTATTGTTAATAGTAGTAACGGGCAGGAAATAAAAAACATACCCGCGGAAAAAAAGGTAATCGCTTTCACACCCGATGATAATTATTTAACTGTCGGGAAAGGAAAGCAAACTTATGATGTGCTGTTTGAATGGCTGAACCCTGCAACGCTCCAGCCTCTGTGGAGTGCAACCATCGCTTATGAAGATGGCGATGGTATTCTTGATTTTTTAAGTGATGAATCTTCTTTCAGGAGACAACTGGCATGGAACCCCGCCAATAACGATTTACTCATCGCGTCGCAGCATCATTTATTCACGATCAGTTTTGGCGGAAGAACGCAGGCCAAATTAAAATTTGAAGCGGATGGCTATGGGAAATGCATTGCTGCGGCACAGGATGGCAGGCGCATAGTGCTTGGCACAAGTACCCCCGCTGTAAATGAGTACAATCTCGCCCAGCAGAAATACATACGCCGTTATGGTAGCCAGGTTTTTATAACGGCAACAATGCAGTCGGCCAGTGACAGCAGTATGCAGCTATTGTTAAACAGTGACAATGGAAATATCAATGATCTTCGGTTCGACCGGACCAATTTTGCGGCGAAAGGCAAGCGCACAGACAACAGTTTTTCGGTAAGTGCTTTAACAAAAAATGGAAAGCTTGGAGCATACTTCTTTCAGCACAGCCTGCATTTCTTCGATCCGGCAACAATGAAAGATGCTGCTGAAACGATTGATATAGAGGAAAACTTCGATCTGCAGGAAATGGATTTTTCAGCCAATGGCAAATGGCTCACGGCAGTACACGAAAAGTACGTGCTGGTCTTCGATGTTACAGCAAAAAAGCTGGTAGCAAAAATTGCCACAGGCGTGTACGAATTGGGTACTTATAATAATTTTAAAATAGCCGGTATTTCAGGTGATGGAAAAAAGTTGATCACCTACAGTATTAAAGAAAACTCAAACGGCTCAGGTAGTATCCTATGCTTTGATGTTACCACTGGTAAACTGTTATGGGAAAAGGGCATTGTTGCATGCTGTTTCAGGTTCATCAATTCAGACAAGCAGGTTTGGATGCTGCAGAAAGATAATCCTGCAGTATTAACACTCGATGCTGCAACAGGCAATACTGTTTCAGAAAAGCGGTTGCCTTTTGAGAGAATCTTCGCGGCAGCTGTCAGCAGCGATTTAAGCCGGGTCGCCTTCAGTGTCACCGACCAGAATTTTAGTTACCTCAACAGCGATATACAGGTTTGGGACATAACAAAAAATGAACGCATTGCCGTGCTGAAAGGCCACGAATTCACGCCTGGCGATCTTGAGTTTCTGGCAAATGCCAACTTTCTTGTCTCCGCATCCAGGGATTACAGCACAAGAATATGGGATATAAAAAATCAGCGTGAACTTGGCAAACTCATCACCTTTGAAGGCAGTGATGAATGGGTATTTATTACGCCCGACGGAAGGTTTGATGCATCTCCCGGTGCGCTGCAAACAATGTATTATACAAAGGGAAAAGAAGTATTGCCGCTTGAAGCTTTGTACGAACAATACTATACACCAAAACTTGTATCAAGGTTACTTGCGGGGGAGCAATTCGATCCGGTGCCGGACATTGCTAACATAAAAGTGCGGCCATCCGCAAAAATGACGTATGCTGCCGCCACACGCAATCTGTCGGTGGAAGATGATATGCCAACCTACCAGAATACAACTGGTGTAGCAGAGATCACTGTCACAGCAATAGCGCCCGGCGATGCCATTGATGAAATACGCCTGTTCCAGAATGGAAAAGTGGTTACGCTTTCCACACGCAACCTCATCGTTGCTGATGACAATACTGCAAATACAGGCAGCAAAAAGTATACAGTGAATTTACTTCCCGGTGAAAACACTTTTCGCGCAGTTGCATTAAATACCCAACGAACAGAAAGCGCTCCCGATGAAATCGCAGTCATTTACAATGCCGGCGACAATAACAATAAAGACAGTAAGATCGCAATGAACAATACCGAAGGGGCACCCATAGCGGCAATTGATAGAAATGCAATTATGCACTTGATCGTTGTTGGTATCAATAAGTACCAGAACCAGAACATGCGCCTTAACTATGCTTTGGCCGACGCCACTTCATTTAAAGAAGAAGTAGAAAAAGATGCAAAAAGCGTCATCGCCAATATCAAAACATATTTTATAACAGACAACGCTGCAGACAAGGGCGGTATTACCGATGCATTGAAGCAAGTGCAGCAAAATGCTAAAGCAAATGATGTTTTTGTATTTTATTATGCGGGCCATGGCGTTATCGGGAAAGACAATGAATTCTATCTCGTGCCGGCAGATGTAAGCGATTTAAAAAATGTGCAGAGTGAACTGGAACAAAAAGGTATTTCTGCAAAATTGTTGCAGCAATATGCGATAAATATCCAGGCGCAAAAACAATTGTTCATACTCGATGCATGCCAGAGCGCAGGCGCATTCGGAGCGATGTTAACCAGCGATGCAACACAGCAAAAGAATATCGCAGTGGTCGCACGAAGTACCGGCACACATTGGATCGCAGCAAGTGGGGCGCAACAATTTGCGAACGAATTCTCATCACTGGGCCATGGCGCTTTTACTTATGTGCTGTTGGAAGCCTTAAAAGGAGCAGCGGCCGCCGATGATATGATCACGGTAAACAACCTTAAAAACTATCTGCAGCTTACTGTACCGGACCTTATGAAAAAATATCATGGTACGCCGCAGTACCCTGCGAGCTATGGTTTCGGAAACGATTTTCCGGTCGAGATAAAAAAATAATCCTGTTACAGGCTTTTGTGCTTCGTGGCATCGTCCCTTGTGTCACTCACTTGTGCT
>DLKC01000093.1 GCA_002478885.1 Chitinophagaceae bacterium UBA7600 | reverse complement strand
GCTGGTCTTCAAAATCCTGGTACGGCAGCCGCATCGAATGCTTCAGGCCGTCTGTAAAAATCTTCGCACCGAATTTTTGAATAATTACGTTGGAAAAATAATCCTGGAATGCTTTGGCTATACGGCTTACCATTGCGGTGCCCACCAACAGCAAAAGGTAGAACATGATGCCCGAAATGTACATACCTTCTGTTCTTACGGTGCCATCATTGGCCTTGTGCGGACTGTTGGCAAAAAGGTCAATAACTTTACCAAAGATCATGGGGTCGAACAAAGAAAATGTTTGATTAATCGTAGCGAGTAATAATGCCAGCAACACGAGACCGCGGTATGGCTTAAGGTATTTCAATAATATCTTCATACATCAATTGGTTTGGAATTCGGGATACAATAAGCAATGAAATTATAGGGAATTTCTTCCATAATCAAATACCGAACCATGCATTTGGTCAATCTTAAAGAAGACTTTATGTCATTATGCCCGCCGTTATCCCATCAATCGGCAATATTAAAAAGCAAAAAAATGGCATCGCATCATTGTTACGCCAAAAATGCATGGCTAAAATTTACTGACGCTTCATATTATTGGCCCGGCTGTCGATTCCTGTGGCATCCCGGTTGCGTCGCACAGCGTGTACATTATAACCCGTAGCAACATAAATTGTTGCAAAATCAATGAGCTGCCGGGTTTTATTATTCAGCCTTTTTTCTATCTTACGGCAAGAACAATGGCTTTATTAACGTCGGAAATGAAAAACCAAAAAAGCAAAAGCCATTTACACCGACTGGCTATATTTGAAACTAATTTTTGATTTTACAACGATTGCAACATGGTTCAACCACGCAGGTTATTTGATTGCGTAGACTATCAACTTGAAAAATTTGATAAGCAGGATATGCTCGCCGCAAAGGAAAACGGGGCATGGCGCAAATATTCTACAAGGGAAGTAAAAGAAAAAGTGAATAACCTAAGTGCAGGTTTATTGCAGTTGAGTGTAAGTGCCAACGACTGGAGCGACGAAGGCGCCGATAAAATCGGGATCATCAGCAACAACCGGCCCGAGTGGATTATTACAGATATGGCCGTGCAACAGCTTGGGGCAATGCTTGTTCCTGTTTATCCGACCACAAACCCAACCGAAATACAGTTTATATTCAACGACGCGCAGGTTAAATATGTTTTTGTAAGCGGAAAAGATCTCTACGAGAAAGTAAAAGCCATTGCACAAAATATTCCTTCATTAAAAAATATCTATGCTTTCGACCAGGTGGAAGGCGCAGACCACTGGAATGCGATCTCCGCACTCGCAACACCCGAAACGATAGCACAGGTAGAACAGATAAAGAAGTCTATACCCGAATCGCATCTCGCCACCATCATTTATACTTCAGGTACCACCGGCACACCAAAAGGTGTTATGCTCACTCACAAGAACATTGTAAGCAACTTATTAGATGGCAAGGCCAGTTTTCCCTTTCCTGATGCGCCGGATTATAAAGCACTCAGCTTTTTGCCACTCAATCATATTTTCGAAAAAAATGTAAGCTACATTTACCTGTTTAGCGGGATAAGCATTTATTATGCTGAAAGCCTCGACAGCATTGGCGATAACCTTAAAGAAGTCATGCCGGATATGTTTACGACCGTTCCGAGATTACTTGAAAAAGTTTTTGAACGTATCATGAGTAAAGGCAATGAACTTACCGGCTTTAAAAGGAAATTATTCTATTGGTCGGTTGATCTTGCGGAAAAATATGACAACCTGCATAGCGGTGGGGTATACTACAACTTAAAGCTTGCCATCGCTAATAAGCTCATTTTCTCCAAATGGCGGGAGGCACTAGGTAATAATGTAAAGTGCATCATTACCGGCGGGGCGGCATGCCAGGAAAAACTGTTGCGCATTTTTAACGGAGCAAAAATCCCGGTTTTTGAAGGATATGGCCCAACCGAAAACAGTCCCGTTATAGCAGTGAACAGGCAGGAACCGGGCGGTATGATGATAGGCACTGTTGGCCCGCCAATTAATGATATTGTTGTAAAGCTTGCAGAAGATGGCGAAATACTTGTTAAAGGCCCAAGCGTAATGAAAGGCTATTATAAGCGGCCAGATCTGACTGCCGAAACAGTGATCGATGGCTGGCTGCACACGGGCGACATAGGAACATGGATCAACAATAAATTTCTAAAGATTACCGACCGCAAAAAAGAATTATTTAAAACCAGCGGCGGCAAATATGTTGCGCCGCAGCCAATCGAAAATCTTTTGAAATCAAGTCTATTCATTGAACAGGTAATGGTAGTAGGCGCAGAAAGAAAATTTGTGGGTGCGCTGATCGTGCCCTCATTCGCAACTTTGAAAGTGTGGATGAAAGAACACAATATTTCTTTCAATAGTAATGAAGCGGCGATAAAGAATGAACAAGTGCTAAATCATTATAAGAATATTGTTGAATCAATGAACCCGAAATTCAATCATGTTGAGCAGATCAAAAAATTTGAATTGCTGCCGCGTGAGTGGAGTGTTGATACCGGCGAAATGACCCCAAAGATGAGCCTCAAAAGAAAAATCATTATGGAGAAATATAAAGACGAAGTGGAAAGAATTTACAGCTAGCCGCTTGCTGGCCACTAGAAATACTGCAGTTGAAGAGTGCGACGCAAGCAAAGTCTCACCTATATTCTGCAGCTGGCTACAAAAAAAATATGCTCCGCTTAAATGCTGCAACAATTCGCTTGAAAAGATTTTTAACACGTATAATTTGAGAAATGCGTGGTTCTGTAAGCTGGCCATCAAACGGCACACCTCTTCGTAAGTATATTTTTGTAACGGTGCTGGAACTCATACCCCATTTGGAAATGAATGTATAGTAGCCGGGATTTTTCGCAACGCGTTTCACCGACCTTGATCCGAAATGATAAACGCGACTCTTGGATGCGCCTTTAAAAAAACGAATGCCTGCCTGCCACAACTTCATAGAAAAATCAGGGTCAGAATACATGCCGGGCGTAAACTCGGTGCTATAACCTCCGACAAGATCCCAATTTTTTTTGTGGAGCACATTTGGTGGCCAGGTTGCCCCGAGCCAATCGCTAAAAGGCAATGCGGCAAACTCGTTCAACAGCAGCGCTTCATTAAAAGATTCAATATCGGCGCCGTAATTTTTTTCAATTGAACAAATGCTTTGCGCAACGGGTTCTATAGCTGTGCCCGAAATAAAGAAATCATCGTGTCCAACAGCGTTGATCTCTTCTAACAAATATTTATCCCATTGCGGGCATGTGTACATATCGTCGTTGAGGTAAAGAATATAGTTGGTTGATGCAAGTTGTGCGGCTGCATTCAATGCATAGCAAACGCCTATGTTTGTATCGCTGGCTGTATAATCAATATCACTCTGCGAAGCCACCCATTCTCTTGTGCCGTCATTACCTTCATTGATGTGAACGATTAGCTGATGCTGAAGTGTAGAGTGTTTCCTTATGCTGTCAATACAAAGTTTGAGATAAGGCAGATTGTTCCATGTAGGTATAAGAATGGAAAAAACTGCATTGGCAGACATTGAACGTTTTACAAACCTGATATCACTTACGTGCGACATGGCTGTAAAGAAAAACAAAATAAATGACTAAGATTACTGATTTCGCGATTTAGGTATTTCTTGGTCTTAACTAATGCGAGACCTAGCAAAGAAGTCATCAAAGTAAGAATCTCAACATCAGAATTATGGGGCGACTTTCGTTAGCAACATTCACAAAAAGCTCCCGGGTAGCTACCCCGGGAGCTTTTCTATTTTAAGCTAAAAAATCAAAGAACTTCTTCAGCAACCTTTTCTTCTTTAAATGCCTCACGGGGTTTAAGTCCCAATAGTTGGAACATTACATGATCTTCTTCGAAAGAAGGGTTGGGCGTTGTAAGCAATTTTTCACCTGCGAATATAGAATTAGCACCGGCCATAAAGCAAAGAGCTTGTTCAGCAACACTCATATCCGTTCTTCCTGCACTCAAACGCACCATTGACTTTGGCATTAATATTCTTGCCGTAGCAATCATGCGAACCATATCCCAGATATCTACTTTCGGGTTATTCTCCAGCGGGGTGCCTTTTATTGCAACGAGTGCATTAATTGGCACACTTTCAGGATGCTCGGGCATCGTTGACAGGGTGTGCAACATTTTTATCCGGTCTTCGTGGGTTTCACCAAGGCCAATAATGCCGCCGCAACAAACAGTAACACCGGCTTTGCGAACATTATCCAGTGTTTCCAACCTGTCATTGTAAGTGCGTGTTGTGATAATCTCGCTATAATACTCTGATGAAGTATCAAGGTTGTGATTGTACGCATAAAGGCCGGCGTCAGCAAGCTTCTGCGCCTGCGATTCAGTAAGCATGCCGAGCGTGCAACAGACTTCCATGCCCAGCTCATTTACACCACGCACCATATCAAGCACATGATCAAAATCTTTATTGTCTCTTACCTGGCGCCACGCAGCGCCCATACAAAATCTTGTGCTGCCGGCATCTTTTGCTTTCTGTGCATATTCGAGCACAGCCTCCTTTTTCATTAAGGCATGTACATCAATACCAGTGCTGTACCTTGCGGCCTGCGGGCAGTAAGA
The DNA here is from genome assembly GCA_002478885.1 of Chitinophagaceae bacterium UBA7600. Classification (GTDB taxonomy): domain Bacteria; phylum Bacteroidota; class Bacteroidia; order Chitinophagales; family Chitinophagaceae; genus DLKC01. The sequence goes on along the minus strand of DLKC01000093.1, from coordinate 77,172 downwards.
GCAATCTTCGCTGCACCCACCTGTTTTTATACTAAGCAACGTGCAAACCTGTACTTCTGCTGTATCGTTGTATTTGCGATGTACCGTTGCGGCCCGGTATACAAGCTCTAACAAAGGTTGATTATATAAATCCTGGATTTCCTTTATCGCCCAGTCCCTACGGATTTCTTGTTGCATGAGTCAAAATTATGAGGGCAAAAATAGGTACTAATGCCTTAAGAAAAATTGATGGATATCATTGTTTGATGTTACAGAAAAAGGCAATTGTGTTACCAGCTGTTGTACTAAAATGTACAATTGTTGCGTCGCACACTTCAACTTTCTGTCCATGATGTCACCGGCAAATTTGGCTAATCAAATCTGCCGCTATTGAACTGCGTATCTAGCCAGGCAACTCGCCGGGCAAGGTAGCCTTTCAGGTAAGCGACTTCACCGTCATACGAACCGGCAGCCTGTATGTTCAGGTAAACGAATTCACTAAGAATATTCCAGGTTTGAAAATTTTTCTTCTGCGAGTAAGCAAGTTGCGCAGCAAGCTGGTCAACATAAGATGGTATGGAATTCACATTTGCCTTTACCTCATTCCATCTGTCGCGTATTGCATTGCGAACGGCTTTGTCCTGAATAAGGCGATTTACCCAAATCCTGGGTTCATAGGCAACGTCAAGCATCATTTTATTCACTACGTCGCCAAGCCTTATGTCATTGTTGGCAGCAATATCAAGATCCCACACTGGACCGGTATAAAGCTTGTCATCATTATAGTTCTTATACATATAAGTACTCCAGAAAGTATCGGGGTTACCGATGATCTCATTTACGAGATACCAGTTCACAAATGATTTCAGGTCGAAATATTTTTGATAGCCATTAACAGGGTCGGCAAAATTTTCTGAAAACAAACTATCTTCAAACATATTGTAATATTGAGTGATATAGCTTTTCTGCGCATCATTTATCTCATCGTCTTTAGGGTAGTGAATTGTTACAGGCATGCCACGGTTGGAGATAAAATAAACCGGTTCCGACATATAAAATCCATCAATCTCGGTTAAATACCCACCCGAAATATCGGGCAATGCAGTACCACCCTGGGGCTGTTCCTGTACATTTACTTTGGTTGAACCAACTTCGATCTGCTCAGCCAATTCGTAATTACCAACATAAGCACCATTCAAAACAACATCAACGAATCTTCCCGCCACGGTGTATGCTAACCCAAGCCTTCGGCTTAATTCAAAGCCCACTTCATTACGCACTAAAGATTTGTCGGCGTAGTTTGCAAGCAGTACCCATTGTTTGCTTTGATTCATGCCAAGCAAACCCGATTTTTTATTAAGCTTTATTTTATAAGGCTTTTTTGGCATATCCCACGTGGAATTACCACGGCCCCTTATTTGCATGTCTCCGCCGTATAAGCTATCGCCGGAGAGATTGCTTTTAATAATAATGCTTCCCGGTATGTAAACTTCTTTGCTGTCGATTGCAATATTGTTTGTAGAAATGTACAGCACCGGCAATTTGGTATCGGAAAATTTGACCGTATAAGTCTTCTCGCTCCCATCTTCTGCTTCCACTATATATTTTATCGGTGTTGAAAAATCGTGCACCATTTGCTCCGTTACCTGCAATTCTCCGTTAACGGTAACCTTAGCACCTGTTGTAGCAAAACCGGCTTTCATGCGAGTAATGTTTGTGCCGGCAAATGCCACGGCATAAATTGTGTCGCCTTTTATTTCGCAGTCAATCGCCTGGGGAAGTGAAGGATTAGATTCCTTGTTAAAAATAAAAGCGACGAGATCTTTTTTGGATGACTTCGGAGGCACGGTGCCCTGCTCCTTTTTTGCACAGGAAGCAGCGGTACACGCAAACATGGCAATACATAGAGATGATCGTAAATGAAGGCTTAATTTCATTGTCTAAAAATAAGGGAGAACGGTAACCTAATTATAATATCGATTCAAAATGTTTCATTGCTACGCAGTTTCGGCAACAAAAAAAGGAACGGCAATCGTTCCTTTTTTTTAATATTAGAAAGTATTGCTTAACCCAATGCCACCCTTCTGAATTCTGTAACTTTCAAAGAAGGGTTAACACTCTTAAGGTAAGCTTCTACTGTAAGCCCGCCATCTTTTACGAAAGCCTGTGCCAGCAAAGTTTGCTCTTTAAAGAAAGCATTCAATTTGCCTTCGGCAATTTTTCCCAGCATTTCATCTGGTTTGCCTGCCATCTTGGGATCCTGTTTCATGGTTTCAATAACAATACTTCTTTCGCGCTCGATGGTTTCTGCAGGAATACTTGCGGCATCTACAGCAAGTGGGTTCATGGCAGCAATTTGCATGGCTACATCTTTTCCTGCTTCTGCAGCTTCCTGCGTTAAACCAACCAATACGCCCATTCGGTTTGCACCATGTATATAAGAGGCAACAAAAGGAGCCTCGATTCTCACAAATTTCGCGATACCGATCTTTTCACCGATGGCTGCTAATTTGTCGTTTACGAGATCGGCTACTTTAGCGCCGCCTACTGCTGTTTCATTTAATTCTTCCAGTGATTTTACGTCGTTGTTTACGGCCGCGTCTGCAATAGTTTTTGCAAAGGCAACAAAATCGGCATTCTTACTTACGAAATCGGTTTCGCAGGCAACGCAAACGATAAAACCAACTTTATTATCTGCTGAGGTTTTTGCGATAATTACACCTTCTTTTGCTTCACGATCGCTACGCTTTGCAGCTACCTTCTGGCCCTGCTTGCGCAACCAATCGATCGCCGCTTCAAAATCGCCATTTGTTTCTGTTAAGGCTTTACGGCAATCCATCATTCCGGCACCTGTAGCCTGGCGCAGCTTATTTATTTCTGCTGCTGTTATCTGAACTGTTGCTGACATAAAATATAATTTGAAAATTGTAAATGTAAAATCGGGAACACGACGCACTTAAGTTACCGGTTGCGTTGCGCAGTAATGAACAAAGCGTATAAGAGTGCGACGCAAGTAAAGTTGAAAAGCATTACAAAAGTTGGGTCAATAACCACATCAGCAAATGATAATGATTATTGACCCATTATTATTTGTGATACCATTATCTTCTGCCGCCGCCGGGGCCTGTAGGGCCACCGCCTTGTGGTCTGCGGCTTGCTCCACCTGGAACACGACGCTTAGGCGCGTTACCACCACGACCACCGCGACCACCGCGACCGCCTTCAGCTTCGGCTTCAGCAAGTAAACGGGCTGCTTTCTTTTCAGCCTCGTTGTCTACTTCTTCTACCTCTTCTTCCCTGGCTGCCTGACGCTCTGCCAAACCTTCTGCAATTGCAGCAGTGATATAGTTGGTAATAATTGCGATTGATTTTGTTGCATCGTCGTTCGCGGGAATAGAATAATCAACTTTGTTTGGATCGCAGTTGGTATCTACCATTCCGAAAGTAGTGATGCCCAGGCGCTTTGCTTCTGCTAGTGCAATGTGCTCGTGACCAATATCAACAATAAACAATGCTGCCGGCAAACGACCAAGCTGGGCGATGCCACCCAACACTTTTTCCATTTTTTCTTTATCACGGCTTAAAGTAAGGCGTTCTTTTTTGGTAAGACTTTCTGCGCTTCCGTCGGCAAGCATTTTCTCGATGCTCTGCATCTTTTTTACGCTCTTGCGAACAGTATTGAAATTGGTAAGCATCCCACCCAACCAACGTTCTGTTGCAAATGGCATGTTTACTTTTTTAGCGCATTCGTTCACGATCTCCTTTGCCTGCTTTTTAGTGGCAACGAACATGATTTTTTTACCGCTTTTTGCGATCTGCTTCATGGCAGCAGCAGCTTCCTGCAGGCCATCAACCGTTTTGTTAAGGTCGATGATGTGGATGCCTTTCTTCTCGGCGAAGATGTAAGGAAGCATTTTAGGATTCCACTTCTTCTTGAGGTGACCAAAGTGTACACCAGCTTCGAGCAATTGTTGCTGTAAAGAAGTATTTTGTTCCATTGTAATATTAAAATTGTAATTGTTTTGAATATTGTTCCTGTAACCAGATTAACGTTTGCTGAACTGGTAGCTGCGACGTGCTTTCTTGTGACCGAATTTCTTACGCTCAACGCCACGTGGGTCACGCTTGAGTAAACCGGCAGCCTTTAACGCAGGACGGTATTCAGGATTAACCTCGAGCAGTGCACGGGCAATACCAAGCTTTGCAGCTTCGGCCTGGCCTTTAACGCCACCGCCTGCAGCATTGATCTTTACATCAAATTTGTCGGCAGCATCGATCGCTTTAAAAGGAGATGCAACCTGGTTTTGCAGGTATGCCAATGCAAAATATTCTTTGTAGTCTTTGTCGTTTACAGTGATCTTACCCTCACCCTTGCTAAGGAAAACACGGGTTACGGCTTCCTTACGGCGACCAACTGCATTTTTTTGTTTTTCCATTTATTTGACTTTAAGCTTCGGCCTTGGCCTTCAGCAATTTTTTAATATTTGAATTCTTTAGGTTGCTGTGCAGTATGCGGATGTTTGTCGCCAGCATAAACAAATAATTTCTTATACATTTTGCGACCCAGGCGATTTTTAGGAAGCATACCTTTTACAGCGCGCTCAACAACCACCTCGGGACGGCGCCTTATAAGGTCTTTGGCAGTTTCTTCCTTTTTACCACCAGGATACCCGGAAAAATTGATGTATTGCTTGTCATCAAACTTGGTTCCTGTAAAAACGACTTTTTCCGCATTGATTACAATTACAAAATCACCGCAATCTACGTGCGGGGTGTAATAAGCTTTGTTCTTACCACGAAGAACAGCAGCGATCTTAGAACAGATGCGACCTACGGTTTGATTAGTACCGTCTACAATGTACCAGTTACGCTGTACGGTAGCCTCGCTCGCATGCTTGGTTGTGAAATGTAGTTTACTCATTTTATGAAATTTAAGTGAACCGGCGCTATCCCGCCGGCTTAATGCCCAAAATTTGGGAGTGCGAAGTTGCAGGGAGTATTTTATTTTGCCAAAATTTAGAGAGAGTTTTTTTATCGCATCTTCACAAAGCACTGGTTTTCAATAAAATTTTTGAACAAATATTTTCTTGACACATAAGACCCAGCGCCAGTAGTGCTTTTTGGCTGCTCTTGTGTCACTCACTTGTACGGCTGTCAAGAGTTTCAGCAGAAAAGAAAAGCGGTTCACCAGCAGCCAGGTAATATATTAATATTTGATACCCGCGATCAAAACCCCAAACCTCAAGATCAGAGATCTCCCAATTGAGGTCGCAATAAAATTTCTTCCACGCAGGCCTGGGCTGAAAGTTTGGATGCTGTATAAACCATCTCGGCAATGTCATTTGCTTCCATAATTCTTTTCGGGTCAACGCCGCTTCCGCTCCAAGATTCTGTGAAAGCTGCCCCAGGTAATATTGAAGTCACTTTTATGTTATGAGGCTTCATCTCTTCCCTCAGGTTTTTGCTAAAGCCAAGTAATGCAAATTTGCTAATGCTGTATGCGCCGCCATTATTATAAGCTGCAATAGATGCAATCGAACACATATTAAAAATATGGCCGTTTCCTGCCTCTATCATTTTGGGTAAGACGGTTCGGGTAAGATAATAGGCACTATACAGATTTACTGCAATCATCTCTTCCAATGCGCCATCGGGTTCATCGTGCACGCCACCAGGCACAAACAAACCTGCATTATTGATCAGTATACCAGGTATACCATATTGCAGACACCAATTGCCAAATTCAACCGCCTGATCTTTTTGTGAAAGGTCTGCCGGCCTTGCTTTAATGTGACACTGCGGATATTGTAACATCATTTCATCCATCATGTTATATAATTGAACTTCACTTCGTGAACACACAAACAGGTTATTTCCACTTGCTGCAAACTTTTCAGCAATTGCCCTTCCCAAACCTTTTGAAGCGCCGGTAATTATAACGTTCATGATATCCGCATTTATAAACGCGAAGTAAGCGCTTTTTTTAAATTGGTACTTTTAACTTCGCGCATCTTGAAAAGCAATAATAAATACCGTCACCTGTTCTTCGATCTCGATCACACCTTGTGGGATTTTGAAACAAACGCTAAAGAAACACTTGGAGAGCTTTATGCGATCAACGATCTTTTAACAAAGGGGGTCAACGATTTTGACCTTTTCTTCAACCGTTACAGTTATCACAACGAACGGCTTTGGGACCGCTATACCAAAGGCTATATAAAACAGGAAGAATTGCGTTGGAAACGAATGTGGCTTGCGCTGATCGATTTTAAAATCGGCGACGAAAAACTTGCCCGCATAATGGCTGTGCAGTTTTTAGAACGGCTTCCCTTTAAGAAAAATCTGTTTCCATACACCATTGATATACTCGAATACCTGAAACAAAAAAATTACGTGATGCACCTTATTACCAACGGTTTTGAATGTGTGCAGCACAACAAACTTAATAGCAGTAACCTAAGTAACTATTTTGTTGAAGTAGTTACATCGGAAGGCTCCAACAGTTTAAAACCTAACAAAGAAATCTTTGAATTCGCGTTGCAGAAATCAGGCGCTTCTGTTACGGAAAGTATTATGATCGGCGATAATCTCGAAGCAGATATTAAAGGTGCAAAGAATGCCGGCTTTGATACCATCTTTGTCAATCACCTGAACATAGCAACAGAGATAAAGCCTACTTATATTATTCATCACCTGAAGGAGCTGGAAGGTATTTTTTAATTTTTGTACCCTGGCTTCCCTGCGTATAGCATCGCCTCTTGCGTCGCACACTTCAGGGTTCGGGACATAGGTCAGCTTTTGATTGCCCAATCCGGACCAATTGTACAAGTGTGCGACGCAACCACAGCTCAACAGCGATCCCAAAGCCGGGCTCAAAAATATTTTCAGATAACTTTATAAAAAATAGCAGCGATGGCCGAAGACCTGAACATTATAAAAGGAACAAAAGAAGAACAATACCGCATGCTTATTCCACAAATAAAAGCATTGTTGGACGGCGAGCCCGACCTGGTTGCCAACCTCGCCAATACTGTGGCGGCTTTGAAAGAACAATTCGGTTGGTTTTGGGTGGGCTTTTATTTAGTGAAGAATGACGAGCTCGTACTTGGCCCATTCCAGGGGCCAGTTGCCTGCACGAGAATCAGGAAAGGTCGTGGCGTATGCGGCAGCAGTTGGGAGCAGGCAAAAACATTGATCGTACCTGAGGTTGAGAAATTTCCGGGCCATATTGCCTGCAGCAGTTTGTCGAGATCAGAGATTGTTGTGCCGGTAATCCGCAACAATGAAGTAATCGCAGTACTGGATGTTGACAGTTCTTCATTAAATGAGTTTGATGAAACTGACCAGAAATTCCTGGAAGAGATCGTTGCTGTTATCAACTTTAATTAGCGATATATTTCACCGTGCCCGGATGAAAATTTTCCCACGCATGCCAGAATTCCTGTGACGCCTGTATTGTTTTTAACCGGTTTCCCTGCAACACACCTTTTATACAAATGCCATCCTCGTTCCAAACAGATTGAGTGTTTATATCCTTTAAGCCTGCCGAATCTTTTATAAAGTGAAGCGACTGACCACTGAGAGTCCGGTTCCATACGTGAAAGGAGGTGCTGTCGTTTTCAAGATATACAGTAACAGGCATGTTGGGCAGTGAATCTTCGATTACCTGTTTCTTCACAAGATCGTTCCAGTCATATGCTTTTGATGCACCGGGCACTGCAACACCCACTACCCATGATTTCATTTTCCACGAGCCGCTGTCTCTTTTCTCAAGGCTGCTTTCGAGTGTGCCTTTATCAAAGCCGGCAAGGCTGTCGTATTTAGCTTTGAAAACAGGATCTGCCTGCAAAATTTTCGACTGCGGATAAGCTCTCAACCATGCAGCCAGCGTCATTTGTTGCGATGGAATTTCTTTTAACGCTGATCCCTTTAATTCACCCGTTACTGCAATGCCGGTTGCTTGCTGCCACCAGCTTTTCGTTGTATTGTCTTCAAACATGGCATTAAAATGATCCATGCCAACAAGGCGAAAAGTTTCTTTTTTTCCGTTTATAAATGGACTATACACCCTGCCTGTTCTGCAAACGGTGCAATAGGTAACCATGATGGACTCACCGGCCAGCGTATCCTGCACCTGGTGGTGATAACCGATTATTTCGATAGGGTAAGCCTTTGCTTCACCATTTATTTCTACGCCAACAACCAATTTATCTTTAGCGACTTTATTCTCACCAACCGGAACCAGATTTTTGTTTTCGGGCTGATAAAACATTTTGTCTGCGCGAAGTTTGAAATTAACCATGCAAAAAATAAACACATACAGTGCAAGCACCAGGCTAAGGAAAATCTTGCCAACGATTTTGCTTCGAAGGAAAATGCTGATTAGGGGAATTGCAATGATGAGCAATATGGCAAACCTTATGTAAAAAATATTTTGATCTATAAAATAGGCAAGGCCTATTGTATTAGACTGTTGGCTGCCCGGGAAAGGCATGATGAGGTACACACGCAACATTTCTGCGGCAAACAATACGATAAATCCGATGACAAGTAAAAGCTTTTTCATAAGTTTCATGAATGGTTTTAATGGATTTTTTCAATATTAAGCAAATGTTGCAAGCACCGTTATACCACCTTGCACAACCTGGTTTTGATGTACATTAATTGTTGTGTTAACCGGTAGTAATACATCTACCCTGCTGCCGAATTTTATAAAGCCAAGCTCTTCGCCCTGCTTCACCTGCTGACCGGGAGCCAGGTAATTGCATATGCGTTTTGCCAAAGCTCCGGCGATCTGCTTCACCAAAATAACGCCTTTGTCGTTTTCGATAACTACGCTGTGTCGTTCATTTTCTGTAGAAGATTTAGGATGCCAAGCTACCAAATATTTGCCTTTGTGATATTGGCTGTACAACACATCGCCATCCATCGGGTTGCGGTTAACGTGAACATTCAGCGGGCTCATAAAAATGCTTACCTGTATACGCCTGTCATGAAAATACTCTACATCGGTTATCTCTTCTATCACCACTACTTTACCGTCGGCGGGGCAAATAATCTGACCGTCAGCAATAGTTAGCCTACGCGCGGGAATACGAAAAAAAGAAACTAAAAAAATGAAGAGTCCAAGCGTCGCAAAGAAAATAATGGTTGCAATTATAGGGTAAGCATCGCTTAAGAATGCAAAAGCTGCAATATTAACCACACCAAACAATAAAGCAGCGATGCCAATAGTATGATAACCTTCCTTATGAATAGTCATACAAAAATGTTGAGCGACAAATATACAGTACAATAATACAGCATGGCACAAACAGGCGGTAGTGTATCATTTTTATGGGCCGGGCGAGAGAACAAGCATTCCGCTGCTGTTGCGTCGCACACTTGTACGGTAACACGAGTTTGAGCAGTTCATACGTTCACTAATTTACAAGTGGTATTTATTAACATGTGAGCCTGTGAACTTGTAACCTTTGACTGCCGATTTTAGGTCATGGAGCTGAAGTGTGCGACGCAACAGGCAATGCCACAAGCACTGCAGCTGGTACACAAGAAAACCACATGCACAAAAGATGCTTGCTAAAGAAATATTTTTACGTAAAGCCAAACGAATGGCGTTGCCATTACCAGTGAATCGAAACGATCGAGAAAACCGCCGTGGCCGGGCATCATAGCGCCGCTGTCTTTTACATTGGCCAATCTTTTAAGCTTGCTTTCAAAAAGATCGCCAAGTGTTCCGATAACAGCAGCAAGTGTGGAGATGATGATGAGCGAAATATAATCGTCCATGTCAAAGGCAAAATAACCAAGCAACGTAACCACAGCGATGGCGAGAATGGCACCACCTATAGTTCCTTCCCATGTTTTCTTTGGCGAAATAGAAGAGAACGGCGTTTTGCCAATGAGCGAACCAACGATGTAGGCCATTGTATCGTTGATCCAAATGGAAGCTATTAATATTACGGGAAACACCCAACCGAGATCGAATGAAAAAAGGCTGCCGAAACGCAGTATACCTTCTGCGCGCAGGTTAACCATTAAACCCCAGCTTAAAGAAATATAAATAAGCCCGAAGAGTGAATAGCCGGTATTTGTTAAGTTGAAGTGTTTGCTCAGTAAAACTTCTACAACGGGCAGGCTTATGGCAAGAATAAGCATCAACCACCAACCGACCTCAAAAAGGGTAAGGCCGGGAAATATTTCATAGGCATCGTTGGTCATCCACATCATAAAACTCCAGCCCAGCATAACTACTCCCCACTTGTGAAAGGATGAAATATCTTTATAGTCGGCATCGATAACCCCGATCAGTTTCTGGTACTCGACCCAGCAGCCCAAATGTATAATGCTGAAAAGCAGAAAAAATGTCCATTGATTAATAAGCACACCACACAACATAATTGCGACAAACACCACTGCCGACAGAGACCGCGTTTTGAAGGTTTGAATATTAAATGCCATGAAAAAGATTTATGCGCTTTGGTAACACTAAACACCAGAGTGAGCCATACAAAGCAGTTGCATAAAGATAAGCTCTTCGCGATCTTCCATTAAAAATTTGTGGAGCAGGTTTAATGCAGTTAGCGAAGTACCATTTGCCTGTCGGCATCGAGTCTTACAAGGATAAAAATAAGCACGGTAAAAGTGAGGAGCGAAGACCCCCCATAACTGATTAATGGCAAAGGAATGCCAATAATGGGGAAAAGACCGATGGTCATGCAAACATTTACCGCTATATGAAAAAAAATAATACTGGCTATGCAATACGCGTATACCCTGCTGAAGGTGCTTCGTTGGCGTTCAGCAACATAAATAATCCGGAAAAGCAAAACCATATACAAACCAAGAAAGAGCAAACAGCCTGTAAAACCAAAGGCTTCCCCGAGCGAGGTGAAAATAAAATCTGTATGCTGCTCCGGAACGTATTTACCCCGTGTTTGTGTTCCCTTTAAAAATCCTTTACCAATCAGTCCGCCCGAACCAATGGCAATCTTGCTCTGGCGCACATTGTAATCGTCGGGCTTAACGACGGTCTTGGAAGCGGCGGCTGCATTCTTCGCACTCTTGTTCTGGCTGCAATCATAGTCTTTCCCCACGGCGTTATAAATACGCTGGCTTTGATAACATTCGAAGACATTATTAAAAATATAAGGCACTGCAAAGCGCTGAATGCCTACGCATAAACCCCATACACCAATGATAATGGCCAATAAAATACGTTCACGTTTTATCTGCCTTCTCATAAAATAAACAGTGCCGGCAGCAATAATTGTAAGAATTATTGCCAGCGTATTTGGCTCCATAATCAGCGTGGCAACTACCAATACGCCAAATGAAAAACCAATCACGAGAATAAAACCGGGTAGCCCTTCGCGGTACATCACAATAAAAAAGCTTGAATATGCCAGGGCAAGTCCCGTTTCGTTTTGCATGATAGACAACAGCGCTGGCGACATTGCGATAGCCACGGCTATCGCCTGCGACTTTGTTTTGGTAAAATCCGTATCCAGTTGAGATAAGTATTTTGCCAGGGCAAGCGATGCAAAAATCTTGCAGAGCTCAGCAGGCTGCAGGTTAAACCCTCCGCCCAGTGGTATCCAGCTTCTTGAGCCATTGATATCTTTCCCGATCACGAAAGTGAGCAGCATAAGCAAAATGCCAAACACATAAAATAAGTTGGCAAATGCCGTATAAAGTTTGCTGTCGCTTAATAAAATAAAAATTGCCACTATCGCACACACACCGGCAAACAACAGCTGTTTACTGTAATTGGTATTGAATGTAAAAAAGGATGCCGCGCTAAAAGTATCGGGGTTATACTCTACCATAAAAATGCAAAGGATGCCAATAGCAACCAAAATGGCATACAGCCAAATGATCATCCAGTCAACTCCTTTTGATATCGGGTTATGAGAAGCCTTAGCCATTTTTCTTTCCTGGTTTCTTTATTTGTTGTTGCTGCTGATTTATTGCCGGCGACTTATTGATCTTTTTGTCAGTTGAGTCACTATTATCCTTTCGGTCTGGCTCGGCCTCAGGATCGAAAGTATTCTTCCGGTTATCTGTTGTATTTTCAAAAACAGGCGCTTTGTCAGCGTCGATCTGTTTTGCCAGTTTGGCTAGTTTTATGGAGTCTTTAACTGCATACCAATGTTTAATGGCTTCCGGTATAAGATCAGCCTTTGATATCCGTTCAACTTCAGGCAATCGTTTGGCCGAAATAGTGTCGTTTAAATATTTTTCCATCATAAGCGAAGCAATAGGGGCAGCCCATGTAGCACCGAAACCTGCATTCTCCACTACAACGGCTATCGCTATTTTTGGATCTTCTTTTGGCGCAAAGGCCACAAACAAAGAGTGATTCTTCCCATGCGGGTTCTGAGCGGTACCGGTTTTGGCGCAGATATTTATGCCATCTATTTTTGCGCCAACAGCGGTACCCGACACAGTTACATCGAGCATTGCCAGCTGTACCGCCTCAAAATCTTCATCTGAAATATTCGTTACCTTATGTTTAACCCTGTATTTATGCAGGCCGGTATCAGCTGCTGTTTCATGCTCAACGCTATCGATAAAATGAGGCGTATAGTAGTAGCCTTTATTGGCAATAAAACACATGGCATTTGCCAGTTGCAGCGGAGTGGCCAGCATTCGATCCTGCCCAATGCCCAAAGTGAGTATATTACAACTGTTCCATCTTGTGCCACCAAAATCCCTGTTGTACCGGGCAGTATCGGGGATGTTGCCTTTGTCTTCACTTGGCAGGTCAATATCAAGTCTTACACCCAAACCCATTGCATTCATATATTCCTTCCATTTCAGGTAGCCCTCCTGCGGACTATTAAACGCTGGGTTATCAATTGCCATTCTGAAAACCTGGGAAAAATACGAATTGCACGAATGTGAAAGTGCCAGCCTTAAACTCGCCGCATGTCCGGCATCATGGTGTTCGCATTTAACGGGTCTTCCGCATGAATAATACGCCCCGCCGCATGGGTAACCAAAAGAAGGATTAATCAAACCTTCATCAAGGGCTACGAGTGCGCCAAGCGGTTTAAAGGTAGATCCCGGGGGATATTGCCCTTTTATCGCTCTGTTCAATAAAGGCCTTGCTGTATCAAGCACCAGTTTGCTAAAGTTCTTTCTACGTTCTGAGCCTGTTAAAAGATTAGGGTTGTAAGACGGGCTTGTTGCCATGGCCAGTATACCACCCGTTTTGGGGTCTATCGCTACTGCACTGCCAATTTTATTACCCAATAATTTTTCTGCCAGTAGTTGAAGGTCTACATCTATACTGCTGTAAAGATTACGGCCTGCGATGGCAGCTGTGTCATAAACACCATTTTCATAAGCACCCTGTATTCGGTTTTTGTTATCTCTTATGTAGCGTTTTACCCCACGCTGGCCCATCAACACTTTTTCATAGCTGCTTTCAAGGCCTGTCATACCGGCATAGTCGCCCATTTCATAACCTTCGCCTTTATGTTTGCGCAAAAAAGTGGTATCAACTTCACCAAGGTACCCAAGCACATTTGCGGCAGCCTCAAAAGGGTATTTCCGCACCGGCCTCTCTGATAAAACAAATCCCGGAAGCCGGTACATGTTTTCATTCAGCTGCGCATAAATATCATCCGAAACAAGTGCAGCAAAAACGCTGGGCTTATAGCTAGTGTTTTTAATAATGGCTGTAACCATTCTCTTTCTGAACTCAGCGGTATCAATGCCCAGTATGGCGCAGAGAATTGTTGTGTCGGCTCCCCTCGCATCTTTCGGTGTTACCATCAGGTCGTACATGATGGTATTTTCCAATATGGCCCTACTTTTACGATCGTACACAATGCCCCTGTCCGGATACACCACCTTCCGGTAAATAGCATTGTTTTCGGCCTGTATTTTATATTCAGAAGAAAATATCTGAAGATGTAATAGCTGTGCAGTTATTATTAGAAAAATCGCGACAAAGATCAGTTGTATAACCCTGCTTCTTGATTGATTGTAAACCGGCATATTTTATAGGTAAAATATAAACACAAATTATTGCCTGCAAAGTTTACGATAGTTTAAAAACAACGTGGCAAACTTTGCTTAAATATTTACTAACGTTCAATTCACTGTATTTTTAAAAAAAGAACCTGGTTTTTATGTACCTGGCAGTATTTCCTCTTTCAGCTGCTGTTGCGTCGCACTCTTGTACTGTATCCACAGTTGCTGCAAGCCCGGCGGCATGTTTTTTTTGAACAATGATTTTAATTTCTCGTATCCATGCCCCACGTAAGTTTTGAGCGAAGTGTGGAGAGGAAATTGTTTTCATTCAGCCGTATCAGGCTTACAGAAAATCTCTCCCGTTTTACAGCAAGTTGAATTTCTTTGCTCACTATTTCGCGCCTTGCATCCAGCACGCAGATGATCTGGTCGCTCCGGCTTTCCACTTCAAAAGAAATAATAGTGCTGTCTGGCACTACGATCGGCCTTACATTGAGATTGTGCGGAGCAACGGGCGTAATAACAAAGCTCGATGAATCGGGAAAAACAATTGGCCCGTTACAACTCATATTATAACCGGTTGAACCTGTTGGCGTGGCAACCACGAGGCCATCGCACCAATAAGTATTGAGAAACTCCCCGTTGAGGTAAGTATGGATCTTGATCATTGGGGAAGTATCTCTTTTGTGAATGGCGAATTCATTCAGCGCAAATGGAGCGTCGTTGAATAAGGGCATACTCGCATCGAGGTGTACAAGTGATCTTTTATCTGCAACATAAGTTCCGGCAACCAGCGCTTCTACTGCAAGTGTTAACTCTTCTTTGCCTATGCCCGCCAAAAAACCAAGCCTGCCAAAGTTGATGCCGAGTATTGGAATATTCTTCTCTCTTACGAGGGTTACAGAGTCGAGTATGGTCCCATCGCCGCCAAGACTAATAAGGCAATCGACCGCATCGTCTAAATCAGCTGAGGTTGCAAAAAGTTCAATCCCTTTTTCAACCACGTTTATATCAATGTCTGCAAGGGATTGCAGCAAAGTGATTTTTATTTCGTGCTTTTGCAGTTCACCAATAAGTATGATCAACTGCGCTTTAAGATCTGCATCCAATCCGCGGCTGTATATGGCTACTTTCATTTACTATTCAGAATTCGGGTGATAAAACGTTTGTGGGTTCATGGGATTGTAAAAGTACAGGTAAAAAAACGGAGTTATTCAAATGATATAAAGCTTCATAAAACGCTGTTTTGCTGATAAGAATGTGGAACGCACAAGCGTGCGACGCAAGAGAAGATGCCACAAGTACAGTTGCCGGCTTCCATAACAATACTTAAAAATCTGTACGCACATGAAAAAACAGGCCTTGTTCACCTAATTGGTTAAAGCTGTATTCAAACTTAAAAATAAGGTCGTAGGGTACGATTACGATATCGGCTCCCACACATTCTGTATATAGAAATTTATTGCTGAGCAGGCTGTTGCCAGGGTCGCGGTTGTAAGTATATCCAATATCGGCGCCGGCTTTAAGGAAGACCTTGAAGGGAATGGTGACCTGCTTTTTGCTGCCCGGGGGCGATTTTAAGGCAAAATCGAGCACTTGTCTTCTCAAGGTTGTGCGGGCTAAAATACCGGCTACGCCATCGGTAACATAGTATTCCAGGCCACGCAAATAGGCAAGGCCATAGCCAAATAATTGCTGGTTGTAGTAGGGTTGGTTAAAAGGTACTTTTATAATGCCGGCGCCTTGCAATGTAAGCACCATCTTTTTCTTAACAGGAACTGCATAGCTGGCAAGTGCCTGAAGTTGGGTTACATTAATGTCGTTGTTAAAAAAGCCTTTTCGTATAACAGAGCCTTCGGCCAGGATGCCCCTCGAAGGATAAGCATTGTAATCCGTATTAAAATACTGTATGGAATAAGAGACTTCAGGATATTTTATACTGGTTTTACCATTGGGAAAATAATTGGGATTTTGCTTTATGATCGTGTCGTCGATCGAATTATAAGTATAGGCAAATTTAAACACGTGCCTGACTTTGATCGCTGGCCGATATAAGTAAGCTATTTCTCCGCGTATATTCTGCATTACAAACTGATCTTGCTTATAGAAAGCCTGCTTACTCAGTTCTGTTTTATAGTTGAGTTCGCGTTGCCGTGAAAAATTAAAAGCGACACTGAAGCCACTTTTAAGTGAGGGTGTTGCATAGGGCTGCTCGTATTTTATCTGCACCTGCCTGCTATAACCGGTGATAAGATTAATTCCGAGTTTGTCGTTACGCCCGCTAACATTGTTCTGCATAAACTTTATGCCGTAGTTAACCCTGCTAAGGCTTGCCTTTTGTTCAACCCACCACTGGTTAAAATTCCTGTCGACCAATTTGAAATATGGCAGTGGAAAAAGATACCAGCGTTCTTTTACGTCAACATTAATGAAAACCAATTCACCGGTGATGTTTTGGATGTAGACTTCCACATCTGTAAACAGTGCTGTGTTGATGATGAGTTGCCGTGCTGTAATAAGTTGCTTTTCGAGGTCGCCGCGTTTGATGTAGTCACCCTGCTTGAATGGAATTTCTCTTTCAATGATGTAAGGCTTTGTTTTCTTGTTTCCGGTAATAGTGATATCTGCGATAGCGACAATAGCAGTATCGTTACTTTTTTTAATGATCGCCTGAACAAGTGCCGTGATGGAATCGTTGTATCTCTTTAGCGAGGCCGAATCATTCTGAGCAGCAGAAAATAACCAGACCGAACAACAAAGCAAAACCAATATCTTTCGACTGCAATAATTCATTAAAGATAATATTGTACTTACGCCACGAATGCGGTAAAAATATGATTTTGTGGAGAACTGGTACAGGAATATTGGGTTTTTAACAATCGGGGCTTTTGGTGAATACAGCAACAATAATTAGATATTCAGGTAAGTCATTAGCAGGTCATAATTTTCTTTGAGCTCATTTTCATAGTCTTCTTCGCCAAAATAATATCTTATATGGTAATCGTAGCGTTGCAATGTAGCCACGATATCAGATATTTCGGTTCGGTTGACACGTATGGTGACGATGAAACTGCCTGTTGATGTTTCTGTATACGTGTTTAATTGTGTAATAAACGCATCATTTGTTTCAATAAGCCTGCTGATTTCGCCAAAAGAAAAATTTCGCTTATCCATTTCGATTACCAGCATGCCTCCAGGTTCTTCTACATTCAAAAAAAGAGCGAGTTGCTGCAGCAGGTTGCTGAGGGTTACAACACCCAGTAATTCATTGAACTTGTTAACCACCGGAATGAGCGAAATATTGAAACGGCTGGCTGCCTTGAGCAATGATAAAAGATGATCTTCGGGCAAAACAGACGCCGTAATGTAATGCTGCGTCAATGTGGCAAGTGTTGCAGAACCATCTGCCTCAGCAAGGGTATGTTTACTGATAATGCCATAAAACTTATCTTCTTTGTTAACAGCTAGATGGGATATTTCATAGTCCTCCATTAGCTGCAAAGCGAATTCAGCTTTATCAAAAAGTGATAATACCGGGTAACTGGTTTCTGTGAACTGCGAAGCTAACATAAAGGATAATATTGGATATTAGACAAGTAAAACTAAGCAATTGTTGCAGCGGGATGCTTAAGTTTACTTAAAAAATCAGCGAGAATCTTATTAAACTCTCCCGGCACTTCCATCATCGGGGCGTGACCACATTCATCGATAAAAAACAACTCACTCTTTGGAATGAGCTTGTTGAATTCCCGTGCTACAAAAGGCGGTGTAATTGTATCGTTATTACCCCAGATGAGCAACGTTGGTTTATTTATCTGGCTTATTTCTTCACCAAGATTGTTACGTATGGCGCTTTTAGCAAGCGAAATTATTTTTATAACCTTAATCCTGTTATTACATATTTCATAAACCTCATCAACCAGTTCTTTGGTGGCTGTATTGGGATCGTAAAAGGTTAATGCTGTTTTGCGCTTGATATATTCATAATCACCCCTTTTCGGGTAGGTGTCTCCCATACCGTTTTCGAAAAGGCCAGAACTGCCTGTTAATATAAGGGACTTGATGCGCTCAGGATGTTTTAGTACATGAACCAAAGCCACATGGCCGCCAAGCGAATTGCCAAGAAGATGTATATTGTTATAATCCCGGGCGTCTATGAACTTGTTTACATGTTTTGCCAACCCACCCACTGTCGTATGAAAAAGGTCAAGATCAAATAAAGGAAGAATAGGAACAATTACTTTATAAGAATTTCTGAAATGTTCAACGAGGTCTTTAAAATTGCTTAACGCCCCAAACAATCCATGCAGAAGAATTAGTGGCTCTCCTTCCCCTTCCTCAATAAACCGAAACTTATCAATTTGTTTAATCTCGTAATTCATCAGATAATTTTTCCTGCACTAAAATTTTACCATTAAATACAAATAAAATGAATTGTCACGAATAAACCGTCAATGATACAGCAATCATTGTATACCAAATGCTAAAATACTTTTTTTTACCGAATCAACCTGTTATTTAAAAATGGTCATATGCCAAGTCGTTATTGCATCGAAAAAAATATTCGCGGTGGTCGAAGTTTGTGATCGCTGGTTTTACATTTTCAATTTCACTACTGCAATAACGTTTGGTCATCCTCCCGGACCCCCTGATATGAAATGTGCCAAAATCCCGTTCCCCATTCGCACAGTGTTAGTTCTTTTTTAATTTAACCCTGGAAATTTTAATTCGAATCCCTGTTAATATAATTTATTGGTAATAAGTTAGTTATAATCGACAAGGCATGAACGAAGTTCTTGCACAATTGACTTTAGCTTTTTATAATGACTGCTTTAAGTCATCGACTTTATCTTTGCATCCCCGCAATAATACATTTGTTGCGCCGTTTTCAACAATAGTCAGCAAATTTTGAAAACCCGTAGTGATGAAGAGAATATTGTTTATTTGTACGGTCTGCTTTTGTGGTTTAACATCTATGGCCCCGGCAGGCGAGTCTTTCAATAATGATGATAAGAAATTTCCTTCGCTTTTGCCCTCGGCTTCCGACGAAAGCCCTGAGGTAGCAAAATGGATAGATTCAGCCTACACTACCATGAATCTTGATTCATTCGGCCTGAACAAAAATGTTTTCTTTTACGCATGCAAAGGATACAAATACCTTTTAAGCCAGAACAGGCTTGGTAACCAATCTTTACTCACTATATGCGATTATTCACAAAGCAGCCGCAACAAACGCTTGTATGTGATCGATATGAGCCAGTACAAAGTTTTGTTCAACACTTATGTTTCGCATGGCAAAAATTCAGGCGGTGAATATGCAACCAGTTTTTCTAACAGGCCCGAAACGCATAAGAGCTCATTGGGTTTTGCTATAACGGGCGACACTTACCGCGGAAAGGCCGGTTACAGTCTGCAACTCGATGGGATGGAAAAAGGCTTTAACGATAAAGTAAAAAGCAGGAATATTGTAATGCATGGCAGTTTTTACGTAAATGAACAAAGGGCCGACGAAGGCAATTCAATCGGCAGAAGTTATGGATGCCCTGCTATACCGTATGAGCTGCACAAAAAAATTATTGACGCCATAAAAGAAGGCAGCTGCATATTCATGTACGCTAACGACAAATTCTACACCTCCACTTCCAAAATATTAAACGCCCGTTTTAACTGGCAGGTAAGCCCCTTAACGCCGGCCGCTGCACCACAATTTAGTGTTGCACCTGGCCTGCAACCTTCAACGGATAATTTAGCAACGAAATAAATCAGTCTATAATGCTGAATTGCTTAAGATGATGCATGGCATGCTTATGCAACAGGTGTACGTTTTCAGCAAAACTCAAGTATCCAAAAATCGGATTAACGGTAAGTTGGTCAGGATTGGCTGAGAATGTCTCAAAAAAAATATCCAACTCATTTTCCAGTTCATCAACAGCTGCCGCGAGTGATTCCAGTTTAACAGGCTCAGGCACCTCTCCCATAATCGGGTTTTTGGTGTTCTCCCTGAAAGGCCGCTCACTCAACATAAACATGCGCATCTTTTTCAAATCGTCGTCGCTGGTGTATATTGGCAACACGAGCCGTCCATTTGCCATTCGCATGGTTTCGGAGAAATGCTCCACCATTTGTTGAGGGTTCATTACTCCCCAGCGTCTGTGTGCAACCGGTTGAAGCGTCCGCATCAAGGGAATAAACTCGTTTCGCAGAAATGTTTCTTTGGCAAAGTTCATGGCATTTTTTTTCAAAGATATTATTCCGATAAGAATTATTGTGAACCCGGCAGTAGTGCTGTAATCGGGCATTCGTTGCGTCGCACTCTTGTACTGACGAATAGCCTTCAGCAGTTAGTTATGCCTATATCTAATGTTGCCGGGGCGGCTGTCAGGGCTCAATCACATACTGCAGTACAAGTGAGTGACACAAGGGACGATGCCACTTGAAGTGAAGCTGGTTCAAAAAATTTCTAGGCCAAAAGAATCAGGCTTTATTGGTTCTGTACTTGCCCTTGCGGGAGAACAGCAATTCCGTCACAAAAATAAGCAGCAGGCTCACGGCCATTGAAGCGCTGACCTTTCCTATGAAATATAAGAAATCGCCGAACTGCATCCATTCGATAAATACAAGGCAAGCATGATGAACGAAAGTGAGAATAAGTACATAAACCGCGTAAGGCATCCATCCAAGACTTTTGATACCAGGCTCGGCATAACTTACTTCGGTTTTTTCCTGGGGCATTAAGATATTCAATAAAAACGGTCGCAGATAGGCAATCAGCACGCAGGGTATTGCATGCAGGCCCGGCGTTCCGGTGAAATAATCCATGCACATACCAAAAACGAAAGCGATGATCATTTGCCAGCTTCTGTTTATACTAAAGGGGAGCCACAAAATAAAGAGAAAATAGAGTATAGGTTTTACAAACTGATGTAGTGGCGCCACTTTGTCGAGTACATAAGCCTGTACAAGAATAAAAACAATAAAACGGACAATATTTTTAAGCAGGTTGCTCATTAATCTTTCGGAGTTTTTTGTTCAAGCTTTAACTGTTCTTCGAGCAAAAGATTTTCTGTGAGATATACATACTGAAGGCTGTAAAAATTGGTCGCGGTTTTTATCTTAAGGTTGTAATAGTTGCTGGCCTGGTCTGCACTTATCTCTGCCACGGTCCCAACCATCAGCCCCGGTGGAAAACTGAGCCTGGCCGAAATATTACTTGTAAGCACTGTATCTCCCTTTTTAACCTGGGCGCTTTTTGGTATTTTCCTCAGCGTAAGATAAGAAGGATTGCTGCCATCCCATTCCAGGTCGCCGGAATAAAAACCACGTTGCAGCATTGCGCTAACTTTGCTCTTGCGATTTAAAAGGCTCATGGCAAGGCTGAAGTTGTTACTGACAGAAATGATTTTACCTACAATTCCATCGGGACCTATTACGGCCATGTTTTCATTCACGCCCTGCAATGCGCCGCGATGTATGGTGATGTAGTTGTTTTCATCAGAAACGGAATTGTTTACCACTTTCGCCTCGAGGAACCTGTATTTGCGCACTTTTCCTACAGTATCAATTTTCGTTGAGTCGATCTTAACAGTAAAACCGGTGTCCGGATTTTCAAAACTGGAAGCAAGTTGGTTATGCAACCTGGCATTTTCTGAGGCTAGCGCCTCATTGGTTTGCTTAAGATGAAAATAATATTCGATAGTATTATACTGTTCACTGATTTTCCCGGTTACCTCATTGGCAACACCGGCAAAAACAGCCTGCTGCGACTTATTATAGGTTACCAGGAAATAGATTGCCACTCCCTCGAGCACGAAAAAGAGGAGAAGGTTAAAAAAACGTCTTATGAACAGAAAAATGTTGCGCACTATAGTTGCCGGTTACAGGTTACCGTAAACCGGTAAAACAAACCGGTTGCCGGGAAACTTTATTATCTCATTACAAAAGGATAACGCTGGTAGTTTTTCAGCGCCAGGCCGGTACCGCGAACTACACTCTTCAGTGGATCGTCGGCAATATGAACAGGCAATTTGATTTTCTGGCTCAGACGCTTGTCGAGGCCGCGTAGCAGTGCTCCTCCACCTGTTAAATACAAACCTCTGCGATAAATATCTGCAGCAAGCTCAGGCGGTGTAGTTTCCAGGGCTTTAAGGATTGCTTCTTCAATTTTAAAGATGGACTTATCCAAAGCCTCAGCAATTTCCTGATAGCTTACCATAATTTGTTTAGGAATACCCGTTACCAGATCCCTGCCGTTTACGGGTAAGTCGTCCGGTACGGTCTCCAGGTCTTTTGTGGCCGCGCCAATCTGTATTTTTATCTGCTCCGCTGTTCTTTCTCCGATAAGTAAACTGTGATACCGGCGTAACGCTTCCATAATATCGGCAGTAAACTCATCCCCGGCTATACGAATACTCTGATCACAAACAATACCGGCAAGCGCTATCACTGTAATGCCGGTTGTCCCACCACCAATATCGATAATCATATTTCCAACCGGCTCTTCCACATCTATACCGATACCAAGCGCAGCGGCCATCGGCTCATGTATCAGGTAAACTTCTTTAGCACCAGCCTGTTCGGCGCTGTCACGCACGGCGCGCTTTTCAACTTCGGTTATGGAGGAAGGGATACAGATCATCATTCTCCAGCTCGGAGGAAACAATGGCTTTTTAGGATAGATCATTTTGATCATCTCCCTTATCATCAGCTCTGCCGCGTTAAAATCAGCAATAACGCCATCCTTCAGCGGGCGTATAGTGCGTATGCTTTCATGGGTCTTTTCGTGCATCATCAATGCACGTTTACCCACAGCCAAAACTTCTTTAAGGTTATTCCTGTTAAGCGCCACAATAGATGGCTCATTCACTACAATCTCTTCGTTATGTATGATGAGGGTATTGGCAGTACCCAGGTCCATTGCAATCTCTTGAGTAAAAAAATTAAAAATTCCCATTATATCAAAGACTCCACTTTTTTTAAATTGTTTTTTTGAATGCGGCAAAATTCATGTAAATAAACCGAATTAACAAAGCACAAATCGCACATTTTTAAACCACTTCCGCCGAATTAACAGCCAACCGTAAAATAAGGGCAAAATTTTATTTTGCCATTAGGGCATAAAATCATAATTCAGAAAAGAAAAATACCGGCCAAACCAAGCAAACACAATGCCTGAAATTTGTTACTCCTTACATTTTGCACAAAAGTGCGACAACTGTTTTTGATTGGTTCTGTTGAATTATTGCTGAAGGTTGGCGTTTTTATGCTTTATCAATTCCCTTGTAAGGTAAACGAACAAACCATGACTTTGAAAACTTTTTTATAAAAATTACCGGGTTTAAAAACTTTCACAGTTCTTTAAAATAAATGTTGGTGCATACTGCTTTTGGTTACCAACGTCCCTGACCTGTGGCATCATTTCTTGCGACGCTCCGTTCATCTGGACGTTATCAATTAAGCAATTTTCCGCAAGCATAAGCCAGCTAAACAGGGCTACAGCAGCTGAAAGGTGCGACGCAAGCAAAGCTCAATTAAAAAAAAGGTGCCGGTAATATAAGCGCTTATATAACTACCGAAACAGCGTTTATGCAAATTCGTAACCGATATCTTTTCTAAAATACATGCCGTCGAAATAAAACTGCCCAAGCACCGTTTTTGATTTGCGTACAGCATCGCCGATATTATTGCCATAAGAGGTTACCGCAAAAACGCGACCACCGTTTGTTAGAATTTCATTGCCCGATTGTTTTGTGCCAGCGTGAAAAACAATCGTTTCTGCTGTTGTCGCCAGTTCTTTCAAACCCGCTACAGCTAGGCCTTTGCAGTAATCACCCGGGTAACCGCCACTGACTGCCACAACAGTTGCGCAAGCTCTTTCATCATAACTCACATCAATGCTGTTAAGGCTACTATTATGCACTGCGAGAAACAAGTCAACAATATCATTCTTCAACCTTGGCATTACCACTTCCGTCTCAGGATCACCCATACGACAATTGTACTCGATCACGTAAGGTTCATCACCGACTTTTATAAGGCCAAAGAATACAAAACCTTTATAAACGATGTTTTCCTTTGCAAAGCCGTTGATGGTTGGTTCAATAATGTTACCGATAACCTTGCCCATAAAAACATCGTCCACAAAAGGTACCGGGCTTACACAACCCATTCCGCCCGTATTTAAGCCTGTGTCGCCTTCGCCCACTCTCTTGTAATCCTTAGCGTGACCAATTATTTTGTAATCTTTCCCATCTGTAAGTACAAACACACTTGTTTCTATACCATCCAGAAATTGTTCTATCACCACTTTGCTGCTTGCATCGCCAAACTGCCTTTTCAAAATCATTTCTTCAAAAGAGTTCAATGCATCTTCATGGGTAGCTGCAATAACAACGCCTTTACCGGCCGCTAGCCCATCGGCCTTTAAAACCACGGGCAGGCTGTGCGCGGCAATATATTTTTTACCTTCGTCAAAGTTTTCACTGGTGAATTCTGCGTATGCTGCAGTCGGGATGTTTTGCCGTTGCATAAACTTTTTAGAGAATGCCTTGCTCCCCTCCAATTGAGCACCATAGGCTGAAGGCCCGATCACTATAATATTCCCCAGCCTTTCGTCACTTGTATAAAAGTCATATATGCCTTTTACCAGCGGCTCTTCGGGTCCTACCACCACCATTTCGATATTATTTTCCAGGCAAAACTTTTTCTGGCTTTCGAAATCATTCACACCGATATTTATGTTGGTTCCGCACTGCTGTGTTCCCGCATTGCCGGGTGCGATAAACAAACAGGAGCAATGGCTGCTCTTTGCTATTTTCCATGCGAGTGCATGTTCGCGGCCACCAGAGCCAAGAAGCAGTATTTTCATCCTTTACACTTGTTAATGGTTATTTAAGATGCGCGAAAGTAAAGCAGTATTGATAAATATGCCGGGTATTTCTTATTTTCTGTACTTTGCCCGCACTAAATTGTTCTTGCTATAATTTAAACTGCCATTTATGAATCAAACCGCCATCAGGAAGGGCCACCCGCGAGGGCTTTACGTTTTGTTCTTTACCGAAATGTGGGAACGTTTCGGCTACTATCTCATGATCGGCATCCTGCTCCTTTATCTTAAAGACACTGCCAGTAACGGAGGCAAAGGAATGGACACCGCTACAGGAGTGGATATAGTTGGGTCCTATGTGGCACTGGTTTACCTCACGCCTTTTATTGGCGGACTTATCGCCGACCGTTATCTCGGCTATGTAAAATCCATTTTCCTGGGAGGTGCCTTAATGGCATTGGGCTATTTCATGCTGGCAATCCCTGGTAATAATACATTATTGTTTGCGGCTCTCGGCACAGTGGTTATCGGTAACGGTTTTTTTAAACCCAATATCAGCACGTTACTTGGTAATATTTACAACAGGGAAGACCTGAGGCCAAAGAAAGACGTGGCTTATAACATCTTTTATATGGGCATCAATATCGGCGGATTTGTTTGCAATTTTGTAGCGGCCTATCTCCGCATTAACTATTCATGGGGTTATGCATTTGCAGCTGCAGGCGTGGGAATGGTTTTGAGTTTAATCTGGTTCGCGACTGGTATAAAGGATGTGAAGCATGCCGACATTATCAAGCCCCCACAAAAAGAAGACATGCCCATTTCCAAGATTGGTTTGTATGTATTTTTACCCGCTATCCTTGCGGGCATCATCGGCTGGAATATTCCTGGCAACCTCATCGGTTCCGACTCCAACGATGCATTCATTTTTGCAAGTATTCCCATCATCATTTTCTACTTCGGCCTTTGGTACCGTGCTAAGGGTTTTGATAAAGCCAGGCTCGGAACCTTGCTTACCATCTTTGGCGTCGCTATCATATTCTGGAACATTTACAACCAGAACTCTACAGCATTAACCATTTGGGCCGACACATATACCAACCGCGAAACGCCACCGGCTGTAGAGAATTTTTTAAAGCCTTTTGGGTTTTTACAAAACGTAAATACACAACAACACGATGTTGCTGTGCTCGATAAACAATTCAGGGCACAGACCGGCCCCGATGGAAAAGTGCTTACACATATGGGCACTGACCCCTACTTGCAAAATTTGCCAAAAGATCAATGGCCGCCTGAAGGACAGGATCTGAAACTTATCTCAACAGAAATTTACCAGTCAGTAAACCCGTTCTGGATCATCGTGCTTACTCCCATCGTGGTCGGATTTTTTGGCTGGCTCCGAGCGAGAAAAAAAGAGCTCAATACCCCAGTAAAATTTGCCTGGGGAACCATCATCGCAGGCTCATCCTCACTTATTATGGTGCTTGCATGCCTTTCTACCAATATTTATGAAAACAAAGTTTCGAGTGCATGGATCATTTCAAGTTATGGCGTGTTTACCATCAGCGAATTGTTTATGAGCCCTGTTGGCTTATCACTTGTTTCTAAAGTGGCCCCAAGAAGGTTCACTGCATTAATGATGGGCGGCTGGTTCCTAACGACTTCGCTCGGTGGCAAAATTTCTGGCATACTCGCCGGATTCTGGGATCAATTCGATAACAAAGCAGTCTTCTTTGGCATCAGCGTTATTGCCGCACTCATTGCCGGTTTATTGCTCTTCCCGCTTACCAACAAACTAAACAAGGTGGTTGCAGAAGCAAGTGAAATGAACGATTAGGCCTTACGGTAAATATTTTTTCAAAAGCGGCACCATTGTGTCGCTTTTTTATTTGCATTTATGTGCCCGGCTTTTGTACAGCTGGCATCACCTGTTGCGTCGCACTCGTGTACGTCCAGTTTATAAGCGACAAAACGAACGATTTCGCGGCTTCCAAAGCCGCGAAACCTCCCTGTATTCTAATCACGCAGGCTTTCTGCAGATTCATTTTCGGGACATATTAAAAAAGTCTCCGCTCTTTGTAACCTTTTTCTTTCCCGCTTACTCTGTTATAGTAATACTCACTTAAAAACTATACAATGGAAACGCTAAGTTTAAATAACCCGGTAAAACCAGTTATTAACCTGCTTAAATTAACCTTCGGCCTGGTACCGATTGTTGCAGGGCTCGATAAATTCACCGACCTGCTTACTCGTTGGGAGGATTATATAAATCCCGCCATCGTACACCTGCTGCCATTTTCAACTCATACCTTTATGATGCTCGTTGGTGTAATAGAAATTATTGCCGGCCTGGTCGTACTGAAAAAACCTGCTATCGGCGGATACATCGTAGCAGCATGGTTAACACTGATCGCATTTAGTTTGCTGGCGGGAGGAACTTACCTGGATGTAGCTGTGCGGGATCTTGTAATGGCCATTGGGGCCTATTCTATGGCACGGATGTCAAAATTTATTTCATAATAAAAAATCCGGGATGAATTTATCTGATCAATACACCGATAAAGAAATTATACAGAAAATCCTGGAAGGAGAGTTTGCATTGTTCGAGATCCTGATCCGGCGCAATAATGCGTATTTATATAAAACCGCCAGGTGTTATAACTACAACCACGAAGATGCCCAGGACCTGATGCAGGATACTTTTATTGATGCTTATACCAATCTTGCAAAATTCGAAAACCGGTCATCATTTAAAACATGGATTATCAAAATAATGCTTCACAACTGCTTCAGAAAACGTCAAAGGCTAGTTTATAAAAATGAAATGCCGGGTGAAATAAACGATAAATCAATTCCAATGTTTTCCAATAACCAGCATCTCGACACCGGTAAAACTGTTGCGAACAGGGAATTGGGTTTTGTGATTGAAAATGCTTTACAAAATGTGCCGATTGATTACCGGCTCGTGTTTTCAATGAGAGAGATGAACGGGTTGAATATAGCTGAAACTGCAGAAGCGTTGAACATAAGCGATACCAATGTAAAAGTGCGACTTAATCGCGCCAAAGCATTGCTGCGAAAGGAAATTGAAAAATCATACAGCCGGCAGGAAATCTTTGAATTCAATCTCATTTACTGCGATGCTATAACAAGCGCTGTGATGAGGAAAATAAAAGACTTAAAGCTATGACTATGTAGCCTGCTTTGCATACAAAGTGATGATCGAAAGGTTTGAACTTCTTCCAATAATTCCGGAGCCCGCACCACAACAATCACTAAACGGCTGCGCAAACCAGTTTTGATAAAAGTTATGCCGTACAAGAGTGCGACGCAAGAGCCGATGCCTTATGCACAACTGCCGGGAACATAAAAATCTTCTAACTTTTTAACGAATACAGTTGAACCGCAGCTTTACGGGAAGGCACCCATGCGGCAATAATGGCCACAGTGAACACCGTTATTGCTACGAGCAGGAAATCGGGTAGGTGCATTTGCACGGGGTAATAGTCAATGATGAATGTGTTGCCCTCAAGTTTTACAAGGTGAAAATTTTGTTGCAGTTCGCAAATGACCAACGCGATAAGCATTCCGGAAACACCGCCAACAGCAGCGAGTAATAAGCCTTCGCTTAAGAAGATACGTTGAATTTTTGCATCGTGTGCACCCATGGCCTTGAGCACAGCTATGTCTTTTTGCTTTTCCAGCACAAGCATGGTTAACGCCCCGATCATGTTAAATGCTGCCACTAACAGTATCAGTGAAAGAATGGCGTAGATGACCCATTTTTCCATTTGCATAATGCTGAACAGGCTTTGATTCTGTTCATACCTTGTCTGAACTGCGTAGTTGCTCCCAAGGATTTGCTGCAACGATTTTTTTATTTTGTTTTCATCGGCGCCGGGAGACAAGGCAATCTCGATGCCACTGATTTCCCCAGGCTGCAAGTCGAGCATGTATTGCAGGAAAGCGATGTTGGTGATTGCATACTTATCATCAAATTCCTGCTGAATCGCGAAGATGCCTGCCGGCGCCACATTGTAAGAATGCATGGCATCGATGCTGTTGAAATTTGTAGCCTTTCGGTTGGGCAGGTAAATGATAAGATTAATGAGTTTATCATCGGGCATAGCTCCAACTGCGTTGCTTATACCCGAGCCAAGCACAAGTAAGGGCTGATCAGTTGAGCCTAGACTATAAGCACCGGTTTCAATATGTTTTGGAATATCACATACAGATTTAAACTGATCATCAACGCCTTTTAAATAAACAATAGTTTGATAGTCGCCATTGGTGAGCACCGCCTTTTCTTCTGCATAAAGGCTTATCCGGGCCACACCAGTTACCGCTTTTATTTTTGTGATTTGATCGGGTGTGCAGGTAATAAATTTTCCTTTCGTAGCAGTTACTCTTACGTCGGAATAGAAATCGCTATACAACCCTTTTACCAAATCTTCAAAACCGTTGAATACACTTAATACAATGATGAGAGCAGCCGTACCTACAGCAATGGCAAGCACGCTGATCCATGCAATGATATTGATGGTGTTGACAGATTTTTTAGAACGGAAATACCGCCATGCAAAAAGAAAGTTCAAGTAGAGCGATTTATAAATTGTTACGAGAACACTGCACGAAAATAACAAAGCAATATTACAATGGTCCTTTCATATGCCTTAAATAATAAAAGGCCGGGTAACGGCCTTTGCTATTTTTTGATGACGTTTAAATCTACTGTTTCAGATTGAATGTTCCGTACCCAGGAATCAACCACGGTCCTGCGATACAATTATATCAAAGTACCTGCGTGCTGTCGTTAACCACCGCTTCTGTTTCTGTGCTCGGCTTGGGCTCATCATCCTTCTTGGGAAAGAATCTCTTCTGCCAGATCAGCAACGCGATTACGCCGGTTGAAATAGAAGCGTCGGCGAGGTTGAATACCGGCCTGAAAAACTCAAAGTCTTCACCACCCCAGACAGGGAACCATGCTGGAAATTTCGCGTCGTGAATAATGGGAAAGTAGAGCATGTCTACCACTTTGCCGTGAAGAAAGCTCGTATACCCGCCGGTATCGGGGAGCAATTGTGCCACTAAAAAAGGTTCGCTGTTGTTAAAAATGAGGCCGTAGAACATGCTATCTATAAGATTACCCAAGGCCCCTGCATAAATTAAGGCCGCGCAGATGATAAATCCTTTGTGGTATTTTTTCTGCACAATGCTACGCAGGTAAAAAGTACCAAAAATAACCGCTACAAGCCTGAACAGAGTGAGGATGATTTTGCCAAAATCGCCGCCAAATTTCCAGCCCCAGGCCATGCCTTCGTTCTCCACAAAATGCAGCCTGAACCAATCTCCGATCACATTATGCTCCTCGCCTAAATAGTAGTTGGTTTTAATATAGACTTTTAATGCCTGGTCTGCCAGTAAGATGGCTATAATTAAAAAAGCGACTTGCCTTCCCTTCACGTTTATTGAGTTTTGCGGCAAAGATAAGGGAATTGGTTACTGTGCCTTATAACTTAACATTGGTTTAAACCATTAACAAGGCACTGTTGGCATCGCCTGGAATCACGCTCAATCCACTGTTTCTATCATCCATAAAAAATTATTTTTTTGTCAGCGCTGTTTCTCGAATTTCACCAACTCAAATATTTCAATTCTTTTTTATGAAAATCACTTTGCTTATCGCCCTGCTTGGTTGTAGCCTTTTTAATGCCTGTGCGCAGCAAACGGCAGCGACCGGTTACCGTAAAATAGAGACAATGATCCCCATGCGTGACGGCGTTAAACTATTCACAGCTATTTATCTGCCATTGGATTCATCGGAAAATTACCCCATCCTTATGCAACGAACGCCGTATTCCTGCGCTCCCTACGGAGAACAAAACGTTCGCAGAAGCCTCGGCCCGAATAAATTCTTCGCCAATGAAAAATATATTTTCGTTTATCAGGATGTAAGAGGTCGTCACATGAGCGAAGGCATCTTCGAGGAAATGACACCGGCAATTGATAACAAGAAAAGCAAAAGCGATATCGACGAAAGCAGCGACACGTACGACACCGTTGACTGGCTGCTGAAGAATATCCACGACAACAATGGCAAAGTTGGCATCTATGGCATTTCTTACCCCGGCTTTTATGCCACGGCTGCTTTGCCTGGTGCGCATCCGGCGATAATGGCCGTTTCACCCCAGGCACCTGTTACTGATGAGTTTGAAGGCGATGACGCCTATCACCGAGGGGCATTTTTCCTTATGGATAATTTTAGCTTCATGAATTTCTTCGACCACCCAAGGCCGGAACCCCTGAAGCAATACACGCAGGTGAGCAATAACATCAAAATCGACGATGCGTACGACTTTTACCTGCAAACAGGCACACTGAAAAATTTCAATAACACTTACTTTAAAGGTCAAAGCAAAATATGGAACGAATACCTGCAGCACGCAACCAATGATAGTTACTGGCAGGCACGAAATATTAGGAAGCACTTATACAATATTAAACCGGCTACACTTGTTGTGGGCGGATTGTTCGATGCGGAAGACATGTTTGGCGCGATCAATACCTACCAGGCTATTGAAAAACAAAACAAAGGAAACGATAACCGCTTCGTATTTGGCCCGTGGACGCATGGAGCATGGGAAAGCAAAGACTGGAGCCATTTTGGCTCTTACAATTTTAACAGCAATACCGCTGATTATTTTCAGCAAATAGAATTCGATTTCTTTAATCATTACCTGAAAGGCAAAGGCAATTATAACGCTGCCGAAGCAACTGTATTTTTCACCGGCAGCAACGAATGGAAATCCTTTGATGTATGGCCGCCTAAAAATACCAGCACTGCAACCTGGTCACTGAATGCAAATCATGAATTAAGCCTTGATAAGCCAAGACTTTCCGGTTACGACGACTATGTTTCCGACCCTGCGAATCCCGTTCCATACATTAACCAAAAATCAGACGATCGCATCAATGAGTATTTGTGCGCAGATCAAAGCTTTGCCTCTAAACGCAGTGATGTGTTGTATTTCCAAAGCACAGAACTCAAAAATGATATAACCATCTGCGGGCCAATAACCGCAAATCTATCAGCAAGCATTAGCACAACCGATGCCGACTTTATTGTTAAGGTGATCGACGTTTTACCCGATGGAAGTCAAACGCAGCAACTCGTGCGCGCAGAGATATTGCGTGGTAAATTTCGCAACAGTTTTGAAAAACCGGAAGCATTTGTTCCAAACAAAATCACCGACATAAAACTGGTGCTCAACGATATGGCGCATACCTTCCTAAAAGGTCATAAAATCATGATCCAAATTCAAAGTAGCTGGTTTCCCCTCGTCGACAGAAATCCGCAGCAGTTTATGGATATTCCTTCTGCAAATGATGGCGACTTCAAAAAATCAACCATCCGCATTTATCACGATGCCGAACATCCGTCTTCTATCACCGCAATGCAATTGAACTGACAAATATTTTGTTACCGGCATTTGCACTTTTTGCATCGTTCTTTGCGTCGCACTCTTGTACAGCATAGCCCTGTGCAGCTTTACGCCTCATGAATAAAACTGTAAACAAAAGAGCGCCACAAAAATCTTGTGGCGCTCTTTTGTTTAATTCGGCTGCATTAAAATTTTATGCGCTTTTGGCTATCCTAAGCTTTATCTGCTTATCAACAAGCCACATTACGAAAAAGTAGACTGGCAAGATAAGCGGGTATAAAGCAATTGCCAGGAACGTATAGCCGTGATACCTGCCTGCATCTTCACCAATGAGGTCGTCAATAATATCATAGGCGCCAATATAAAAGATCAATATCGCCAAGGGGATGAGCAAACTGCCGGCGATCATTATCCAGGAATATTTTGTTTCCGGGTTTTGTCCCCTGAATTTTTTGATACTGAAAAAATGCAACAGCATAAGGAGTAATCCAAAAATAATCGCGAGTCCAAAAGGCGCTACCGCAATGAGCAAAGCAACAAAAGCATTAACCTGTGGCTTGTACACGATCTCAAAATAGTCACCCGGTAATTTCGAAAAATTCCAGGTAGCTATTGCATTGGTGCTACCTCTTGATGGATTACCAACATTCGACTCAAGTGATCTGTTAAATGCCGTTCCGTCAACGGTTATCTCGAGTGAGCTAAAAGAGCGCCAATGCTGTGCGGGTGAAAGCGCATAACGAAAACTGTATTCCTTTATCCATCCGGAAACATCTGTCCATACCGCAGCAACATACTCTACGCGTATTTGGTGCTCGCCTTTTGATATAGCGACTTCGAAATATTTTAAATCATCCAGGCTGTAAAGCGCAGATCTGTTTTTATCCCAATGAATGGTTACCGCGGGCTTTTCGCTATTGGCACCATCAGAAAAGGCATTGGAGAATTTTTCAACGACGCTGTCGCCCGCTGTGTAAGATGGGGGTATATCAAGCAGCGTTACCGCCTTGTCGTCTACCCAAACCCTGAACGCTCCCTTATAGTCTTTCGCATAAAATAACAGAGGAACTTGGCTGCCCGCGCTATCACTTCGTATGTAATACTCGATTTTATAAAAAGCATTTCGAAAATCCTGGTCTACTGTAATATGTATGCGTTCCTTCAAAATATCGATATCGCGGCTGGAGAAAGCATCGCTTGCATATGTTCCCGGCCTGAGGGGAGAAGCCATGTTGGCTAAAGATATATTTGTGCAAAACAGGCATACAACAGCACTTATACATTTTATCAGAAACAGTTGTTGTTTTGTGCGCATAGTTCCGGCTGCAGTGTTAATTTCTTAAAAATATATTTTTAATGCTGAAAAAAATACAGCAGTTGAAGAGTGCGACGCAAGGAACGCCGCCTTGGTTGCTGCAGTCTGGCCCCATAAACAATCCCAAATAGCCTGGGGCAAGCCTCTGCACTTGTTTATTCAGTCGCCCTCAATTTGAAGCCGCAACATGGACTGCAACCGCTCCTTTATCAGTGGCACATGATGCTGGTCGAGATAAACAGCAGGTATGCGTATGATCCAGTAGCGTTTTCCCGATTTGGTATACAGCTTAAAAAAAGCACCGGCAACCTTGCCCCTTCGTCTTCTCAAAACCAGCTTGTCAATGTCTGCTACCGCTATGGTTTTTTCTGCCGAACCATTAAATGTTTTCTGCACCAGCCATAACTCCTGCCTGTCAATGATTTTTATTTCGGTGATGTAGGGTCGCAAAAAAAGCAACCCTGCAACAAAAAATATGGAGACAACGATCGCAATACTAGCGGCCGCAGGCATTTGGCTGCCTACCTGTTGCAATAAAAACCAGGTGAAGAATAACAGAAATATTGGTAACACCCGGCGCATTACAAAATCGACCCGCTCCCTTGACTCGCTTTCTTTCAAATGAAGACAATCTTCATTGTCGGCAATCACGTCATATGGATGATAAATATTCACAACGTTAAGTTATATGAATTTGAAAAAAACACGCAAGAGATGTTGCGGGTACAACGTTTTACTGCATCACCTTTTGGGGTCAATAAATTTCACCCACACACAATCATCAGTGATCACATTGTTTTTTATCACAGCTTTTCTCCGGATGCTTTCCAGTATAAAGCCATTTTTTTGCAACACCTGCATAGATGCACGATTGAATGCAAATACTTCAGCATACACCCTTACAATATCAAATTGTTCCGCAATATAATGAAGCAGTATACGAACCGCCTCAGTCGCAATGCCTCGTCCCTTAAATTGTTCGCCGATAAAATAGCCAATCTCCATTGTCTTTCGGTATACATCGCTTTTGGGCACACAACCAATGCTGCCAACCAATTCCCCTTTGCATAATACAGCAAAATTCAGCACCGGCTCCTGGGGCATGCAGCTGGTTATCCACTGCATCGCATCCATAACAGTGTATGGATGTGGCAGATGGTCTCTTAAATTATTCCATATATTCCGGTTGTTCGCTATTGCCGCCAACGCCTGGGCATCTTCACGCTTCCAGGGCCGTATAATAACATCGTTCATGCGATCAGATTGGTCGTTTAAGGTATTCTGAGTAATCGGGTAATGCAGCTTCATATTCTTCGTGCATAAACGGTGAAGTGAGAAGAAAGTCTGCGGTGGCCCTGTCGCAGGCCATGGGAATGTTCCAGGCAACGCCCAATCGCAGTAAAGCTTTCACATCACTGTCGTGCGGCTGGGCTTCCATTGGGTCCCAAAAAAAAATGAGCATATCAATTTCTCCTTCGGCAATCATGGAACCAATCTGTTGATCGCCCCCCAATGGCCCGCTCAATAATTTTCTTACCGGCCTGTCAAGTTTTTCCTCCAGCAGTTTGCCGGTTGTGCCCGTAGCAAAAAGCTCATGCCTTGCCAGAACAGTCTTGTTGTATTCTGCCCAATCGATAAGATCTGCCTTGCGGTGATCATGTGCAACAAGTGCAACACGTTTTCTTTTACCCAGTTTTTTTACAGCCGCCATATGTTTGGTTAATGCTGTAAAATAACAAAACTAAATAAGCCGCAAAACTGATTTTGGTCAGACCAGCTTTTTTTGGGGCCGGCTTTCTTACCCTTTATCATCGTCTCTTGCGTCGCACACTGCAACGTTCCGCAACAAACTCAACTTAATAAGTCGCAAGCCAATAATAATAATCAATGCTTAGTTTTGCCTGCATGAACAGTTTCGATGAAAAATTAAAACATCTTGTTGAAGAAGCGCTTGCCGAAGATGTGGGTGATGGAGATCATTCAACTTTAAGTTGCATCGATCCGGGCAAACAGGGAAAAGCTGTACTAAAAATAAAACAGGATGGCGTTCTGGCTGGTGTAAACGTTGCGCAAAAGATATTCAACATTGTTGAGCCGGCATCAAAACTCCATATACATAAGCAGGATGGCGAAACCATGCACAACGGCGAAATTGCTTTTGAGGTGGAAGCTGGCATACACACTATTCTTAAATGCGAAAGACTGGTACTCAACTGCATGCAACGCATGAGTGGGATTGCTACAATAACCCGCAGGTACACGGATATGTTAATCGGTTATCATACCAGGATTTTAGACACAAGAAAAACCACACCAAATTTTCGCCTGCTGGAAAAAGAATCGGTGCGTATTGGCGGCGGCATTAACCACCGCTTTGGGTTGTATGATATGATCATGTTAAAAGACAATCACATCGATTACTGTGGAGGCATTGAGCAGGCTATTGAAAGAGCATATAAGTATGTGCAGCAAAATAAACCAGGTTTAAAAATTGAAGTTGAGACCAGGAACATAGATGATATTAAAAAAGTTTGCGCCATAGGAAAAGGAAAAGTTTTTCGGGTAATGCTTGACAACTTTTCTCCTGAACAAATAAGCGAAGCATTACCTATAATAAACAAAGCATTTGAAACAGAAGCCAGCGGCGGTATAAACCTCGATAATATCATTGCATACGCGGCCACTGGTGTAGACTATGTGAGCGTGGGCGGGTTAATTCACCAGGCGAAAAGCCTCGATCTGAGCCTTAAGGCTGTGCTTCTTTAAACCAGCATATATGAGCAAGAAACACACCTCTGCAACCAACAGTTACGGATTTGTTTATAGTACAAATCCTGATTTCAACCTGGAAACGGGCGATAACACGCCTGCAAGCAGTTTACCAGCCGACCAGCAAAAATTAAAAATCAGGCTCGACACAAAACATCGTGCAGGAAAATCTGTTACACTTATTGAGGGGTTTAAAGGCACTGTTGAAGATCTTGAGCAATTGGGTAAATCGTTAAAGAATCATTGCGGTACCGGTGGATCGGCAAAAGACAATGAAATAATAATACAGGGAGATCAGCGGGATAGAGTGTTGCAATGGTTGTTGAAACAGGGCTATAAACAAACGAAGAAAATGTAGTCTATGATATTGCTCGACGCAGTGGCTGCCGTTTACCATTTTTACATACTACTGTTTACGCTTACACTTGTTTCGCTTTTTGCTGGAATTGTGATGTATTTTAAAGCGCTGAAAGCAAAGGATGAATACGAAATGCGAAAGGCGAAATTCATTATGATGTTTGCCGTGATTGCCATGCTTTGTATTGCACTGGTAAGCTTTTTTGAAATTGGCAGATTACCGGTCGATTAACCCTGAACCGTAGTGCTAAGATGCGAATCATCGCAATATGGCTTATTTGATGAGCGACCACAACGGCAGATTGACACTGTTTCTTTTTGTATTTGCTCATGACCGTCGGCAAAAATGGTCTTGTGATCTGACCCGATAACCATCGGTCCGTTGGGCGTTATTTCGGTATCTGTTATAACCGACTGCTCGGCTTTTATAAGATCGGGCCAGGCACTTTGTTCCATGATATTGTTTACAAAGTAACTGAGGGCTCCGCTTGGGCATTTACGTACCTGTTCGATAATTGTTTGCGTTGTAGCCCCCTGCACCTTAATCCAGGGTTTAACCGCCGGGTCGAACACCTGCCGCAATCCTTTCCAGCAAATAGTCGAATGAATACAGAGGTTAGGTTGCCAAACGACCGTTATTTCTTCGTTGCTGTATTTATGTGATGTTACCGGCATAGGTTTTTTTATTTGCACAATAATAGCTCATCTGCGTTTAATATGACGAATGCGCTCATGCAAACTTTTGGAATACGAACTTAAGCAGGCTGCTTTTGGGGAGTTTAGTTTTAGAAAATCATGAGCTGGTTTATAAAAATCACGTTTTGAACCCGGCTACGGGCCGTAATGATCTCTCATTTTCTAGCTTTATTGTTGATTAATAAACCGGCCATATTTAATGGCCATGCTTATGAGAAAGAAGCTTCTGCCGATTTTGCCGCATCTTTACAGTATGCTTAAGACTTTGTTGCACATTAATCCCTATGCTGAAGTGTGCGACGCAACAGGTGATGCCAAAAGCGATATTGCCAGGTACAAAAAAGTAGTTATTCAAAGCAACCGGTTTGCATATCAATAAGATTTTTGTTTTAGGAAAAACAGCGTTTGGTTAGTTTTTTTATTAAACGAAACAGCATTGGCATTGTTATTAGTGTCTTTACCGGAGAAGAACACTGTTTAATAGTTGCTTTTTAACACAAATTCGTACTGAACGTTTTGTTCAATTTTCTTTTCAGCCCTACACCCGACAAATTTTTTACATAAAAATCATGCATTATGAGATTGAAATTTCTGTTATTGGCGGTAATGCTAAGTTGCATTTCAGCCTTTGCTCAACAAACAAAAAACATCAGTGGAAAAGTTATTGACGTCAAAGATGGTTCGCCGCTTTCGGGCGTTACGATAAAGGGGAAAGGCTCTTCCCGGGTTGTAACGTCGCAGCCTGACGGTTCGTTCAGCATTTCGCTTCCTGCGGATATTTCCGAACTGGAATTTTCTTTCGTCGGCTTTGCTGATATTACCGTCGGTATTTCTGATAATATGCTTGTAAAAATGTCTGCATCAGAAAAGAGTTTGAATGAAGTAGTTGTGGTAGGATTTGGCCGTGCTGTTAAACGAAACCTTACCGGCTCCATTGCCAAGGTAAGCGGTCGTGAAGTAGAGAATTTTCCCGCACCGAGCTTTGAGTCTGCGTTGCAGGGAAAAGCGGCCGGCGTTGTGGTAGAATCGGGCAGTGGCAAAATAGGCCAAAGTATTAAAGTGAGAATCAGGGGAACATCGTCTATCTCTGCGAGCAGCCAGCCCTTTTATGTAATAGACGGGTTGCCGGTAACAAGCCAGAGCCAGTCTGATGTAAACAATGACCCAACCAACCCGCTGGCTGATATAAACCCGAATGATATTGAGTCGATAGAAGTGCTGAAAGATGCGTCTGCAGCAGCCATTTATGGCGCACGTGCTGCAAATGGTGTAGTGCTGATCACTACCAAAAAAGGGCGCAACAACCAAAAGACCCAGATAGAGCTGAATGTTGCCAATAGTTGGAGTAACCCTTCCCGGAAATGGTCGTTCCTTGATGCCAGGCAGTATGTTGACCTGATAGAGTTAGCTGCAACAAGTGACGGCACCTATGATTTCAAGAATGATCTTTCGGGTTATGAAACGCTTGATGATGCGGTAAACGATTATAAAAGCTTTTATGAGGGAAACATACTCGATTATTTTTCCCTGGGAACAGACTGGAAAACCCAGGAAGTGAACACCAACTGGCAGGACCAGCTTTATAACAAAGATGCAATGTCGAAGCAGATCGACCTTTCCGTTACAGGGGGTAATGATAAAACAAGATTTTTTATTTCGGGGTTTTATAACGACCAGGATGCAATTGTGATCAACAACACCTTTAAGCGCTATGGTGGCCGTTTTAATCTTGAACACAATGCAAGCGCAAAACTCAGTCTTGGCATAAATGTGGCCGTTAGCCGTTCGCAATTGAACAGGGTAAGCAACGACAATGCATTTTCCACACCGGGGCAGTTGGTTGCTCAGTTGCCGATATCACCGCTGTACGATTCAACAGGTGCTTTGAACAAGAACACGCTTTATTCAAACGGCTTGTTTGATGCACAGTTTAATTCTGACGAGCAGGTTACATTCAGAACATTGGGTAATGCATTTGCCAACTATAATATTATTCCGTCTTTATCTTTCCGTTCGGAATTTGGCGCGGACATTCTTAATCTCGACCAGCAGGCCTTCCAGGGTAAAGAAACCATTGACGGAGGGGGAATAGGAAAAGGCAATTTTATTACTTCGCAGAATGTGGTGTTCAACACCAACAATTACTTTACCTATGCACCAAAGATTGGCGAAAATCATAAATTGAATGCCGTGCTTGGCATGAGTTACCAGCAGGGCGATGTGAGTCAAACATTCTCTTACGGCGAAGAATACCCTTCAGATGCGATCAAAAACCTGGCCGGGGCTACTTCTATCACGGCATCTTCATCAACAGGTTTCCGGTATACTTTTCTTTCTTATTTCCTGAGAGGGAATTACAGTTATAAAAATAAATACCTATTCTCTGCAAGTGTAAGAACAGATGCCTCTTCCAGGTTTGGTCCCGAAAACAGGTATGGCTGGTTCCCGGCAGGTTCTGTTGGCTGGGTTTTATCTGAAGAGAAATTTATGGAAAACATCTCTTTCATCAACTTCTTAAAACTTCGCGCCAGCTGGGGTTTGACAGGAAATGCAGAGATAGGTGAGAGCAATTACCAGGCATTGTATGGTGTATCTAACTATCCAGGTTTACCGGGCTATATACCCAATCAACTCGGTAATCCCGGACTTAAATGGGAGAAGACGGCGCAGGCTGATGCCGGTCTCGAATTTGCCGTTCTTAATAATCGCCTGAATGGTGAAGTGGACTATTACAAGAAACATACGACAGACCTTTTGCTCGCCGTAAATATTCCGGCAACAACAGGTTATTCTACCATACTGCAGAACCTTGGAAATATGGATAACCAGGGTTGGGAATTTACACTTACTTCAAGAAATTTTGACGGCAAATTCAAGTGGACCACATCAATCAATGCAGGTTACAACAAAAACAAAGTATTGAATATAGGAGGTCAGGTGATCGAAGGCGGCGGTGGTTTACAAAGAGCGGTTGAAGGCCAGCCCATCGGCGTATTTTTTATGCAAAAATTTGTTGGGGTCGACCCTGAAACAGGCGACGCCCAATACCTTGATAAAGATGGCAAAATCACAACCGATTATGACCAGGCCGAAAGAATGGTCGTGGGTAAATCAAATCCTGACTGGACCGGCGGTTTTACAAACACTTTTTCGTACAAAGGTTTTGACCTGAACATACTATTCACTTTTGTACAGGGTAATAATGTTTACAATGGCGGCGGAGTTTATATGACCGCAGGATTTTTTAATGGTTTCGATAACCAAACAACCAATATGCTGAACGCATGGACACAGCCCGGAGATAAAACTGATGTGCCAAGAATAGGTTACTTCTATGGCTCCGGTTCCAGGAACTCCTCAAGGTGGTTGTACGAAGGCTCTTATATAAGACTCAGGAATGTAACGTTCGGCTATACCATGCCCAAAAAACTAAATACTGCATTGCACATTACCTCGGCAAGGCTTTATGTTGCAGGAATCAATCTTTGGACTGCCACGAAATACCCGGGCGATCCGGAAGTGAATACACAAACACTGGGCAATATCGGCGGCGGACAAGATTTTTATACGATACCACAGCCAAAGACCATAACGCTCGGCCTTAACGTTAAATTCTAATGTATTCAACGATCAAAAAATTAATGCAATGAAACAGTTTAAAAATATATCGTTCATCATGTTGGTTGCAGCAACCTTGTTTGCCTGTGACAAAAAGCTTGATGTGCTGCCACAGCAAAATATAACGCCCGACCAGATAAAAACTGCAAGCGATGTAAAAGCGTTGCTTTTCGGCGGCTATAAACTTATGCAGAGTGCGAGTGCATTTGGGGAGCAATACCTACTCATGGGTGACCTTATCGCATCGGAATCACAGGTAGACTTCGTGGGCACATTCACGGAATACCGCGATGTACAAAACAAAACAATGGTCGCGAATAATGGTGTTGCCCAAACAATGTGGGCCAACAGCTACACGCTTATCAACACGGTGAATACTGTGCTGGACAAGATCAACCTTTTAGGTGACGATGAAAAAGACGCTATAGCCGGCGAGGCTAAATTTATGAGGGGCGTTGCACTGTTCGAACTGGTAAACTACTACGCGCAGCCTTATTCTAACGGCAATGCAGGTTCGCAACCAGGTGTGCCGATAATCACCGCTCCGGTGTATGCTTATGATGCATCGAAAGACAATCCTGCAAGAGCCACAGTGGAAGCCGTCTATCAACAGGTAATCAGCGATCTTACCGAAGCTGCACAAAG
The DNA here is from genome assembly GCA_002478885.1 of Chitinophagaceae bacterium UBA7600. Taxonomy (GTDB): domain Bacteria; phylum Bacteroidota; class Bacteroidia; order Chitinophagales; family Chitinophagaceae; genus DLKC01. The sequence goes on along the minus strand of DLKC01000093.1, from coordinate 35,546 downwards.
CCTGCCCGATGCACCGGAAGATTTTCGGGCGGGCAAATATGCTGCAGAAGCTTTCCTCGCACGGGTTTATATGAACATGGGCAATTACACCGGGGCTGCACAAATGGCCGATGATGTGATAAACAATAGTGGCCTTTCACTCGTCTCCTCTTTCGACAAATGTTTTAATAATGTAGGCAATTCATCGGAAGATATTTTTGGCATACAACAAACATCGCAAAGCAACTCCGGAACTTCCAATGGCGGGCTCACCACCTTTTATGCGGCACAGCCAACTGGTCGCGGTGATGCCCAGATGAATGCGAACTATTTCAGCTTTTTCAATGACGATGACGCAAGGCTGTATTACTATTACGAAGGCGTTAGCATCGGTGGCTTTTCCGGCTATTATACCCGCAAATGGGAAGACTTCTACAAGACCATTCCTGTTGCAAGGCTTGCAGAAATGTACCTTACAAGAGGCGAAGCCAATCTTCATTCGGGAGAGCAGGTCGGCGATGCTAGCCCTGCAGACGACATCAATATCGTAAGATCAAGAGCCGGCACAACGCCAATCGATGAGCCCACAGTACAGGATTTTGTAGACGAGCGTTTACGAGAACTTGGTTTTGAGGGCGATCGTATGCTGACATTGAAAAGACTACAAATGGATATCGACGGTTTTAGCTTCGACGACCCGAAATTAGTCTTTCCAATTCCCCAGCGGGAGATCGATGTGAATAAAAACCTCGCACAAAATCCTGGATACTAAATTGCATAAGCACTCATATGATAAAGCCGGCTTTTTTTGCCGGCTTTTTTTTATGGAACCGGCTGTACTGCGTCGTGGCAGCTTCGTTGTGTCACTCTCTTGTACCGCAGTACAGGCATCGACGATACGTGCGGGTTTGCTGAACACTGGACCGAACGCACAAGTGAGTGACACAACGGAGCTGATATTTGTACTGCAGCGCGTTTCAAATAAAACTAATTCCAGTCAAACGTTTCAACACTTCCATCGAGCTTCCATTTTGAGGGAAACGGGTTCGTAAGCCAGTCGAGCGGCTCGGCAACAGGCTGTTCTTTTGCTGCCTCGCTGAAACATTGTTTAATGAAACTGCGCTGCTCCTCACCAAGTGCATCGGGTTGGGCGGAAATGAACAGAGGTGTACTGCTTTGCGCCAGTAAATGCATCCATTGTTTGTTTTTATTCCATGGAATGGCAGTGGTCAGGCCCACGCAATCGCCATCGGCAGCGTAAAAATTATTATGCTGCACCATGCGGAAGCCAAGGGTGTTAACGCCCATTTTTCTCGTTCGCTCCCACTCTTTGCCACTGGTATCGTCACCAATGCGGTTGAGTTCGAAAATGCCTGCCGACAAATGGCTCACCGTATTACATCCAATAAGGTACATGTTGCGGCCTTCATTGCGTATGGCCAGGTAAAGGTCGAGAATGATTTGTGCATTGGTCTTGCTGCGGTCGTTGAAATGCCAGCCATTCGTTGTAATATTCTCCGTCATTTGAAAGCCCCACTTGCCTAACAGGTCGTAAGTGCTGAAATCGTGCTTTACCATTTCGTAACCCCAGGCGTCGTAACTGGAAATATTGTAACGGATGCGCTCCATATTTTCCGCGATCGTTGGGTCGAGTACCGGGTAGCGTGGATTGTCGCGGCCGGGAATAGAAGGAAGCAATACATTCTTTCCATCATCGTGTGCGCCGCAAAGAGGTCGCATCCATAAACCGGGTCGCATACCAAGCCGCTTTATCTCCTCTGCCAGTTTAATCATGTCTTTAAACTTATCGTTGGGCGTGGAAAAATCTTCCTGCCAGCAACAATCGCCGGGAAGGAGTGGTGAGTATTTTGCCCAGCCCGCATCAACAAGAGAGAAAGGGCGGTTGGCTGTATCTGTAGCCAGGTCAGCCATCATCGACGTATGTTGCACTATCAGGTCGTAAGAACTGTTGCCATAGGCAAAGTACCAGTCGTTGATGCCATAAACCGGCCGCTTAGGCAGTCGCGGTTTCGTGCACATCATAGTACAAAACCGCCGGGCCGTTTCGAAGACATTTTCGTCGCCTGTATTTTTTGTTGTGATGACATCTGCTGTATGCAATAAGTTATGCCCAGGCAAAACACCGCTGCCGCCATTGCGTGTATCCATCGTCAACTGCATGGTTCCCTCTCCAACCTGCCAGTGGCAAATGCTGTTACAGCCGGTTTTCACGCCAAAACAAAAAACACCATTGTCATCGTGCTGAATAAAGTACCAGGGCATTTTTCTTTTGGCTTCAATAGCCGCAAAAGAAACATCCCCATAAGTTCGCTCCCAATGGTCGCCCAGTACAGTAGCATTTATGGATACCGGGTAATTCCAATAAAGCTGCACATTCAGCAAAGCCTCTGAAGGCGATTGCACCAGCACACTTAATGCATCATTTTTATAGTGAAGGTCTACCGTAATGTCCTGGTATGTCCATGCCTGTTTGTAGGCACGTTTTAAAAAGTGTGTTCCATCATTGGTAAGTACAGCAATTTTTGATGGCAACACGATCGAATCGTTCGAAATACCAAAAGCGAAAGAGCCCTGTGAAAACAGAAGTCCTCCAAAGGAGCTTCCGGTTAAACGAAGGAAGTGGCGTCTGTTCATATGGCCGAGTTTAATAGATGAACTTACAAAACTTTATCCATGGGCACAAAATGCGGCTGTTTTAAGGAAACAAAAAAGCATCAGTTGGTTACCTGTAAAACAGGTGAATAAGGTGATTCACCCGCCAGGTTAATTGCCTTTATCCTGTAGAAGTATGTTTGCCCTTTCACTGCAGATTCATCATAATACAATACCAATGGTTCCGCAGCTTTGTCTGAAGATTCAAATGAAGCCACATCGGCGACAATAGCATCCTGCAGGCCTACAGCAATTACTTTAAAAGGTCCGTTTCGTGTTTCTGACCTCTCTATTGTGTAAGATGCTGCACCGGTTGATCCCCGCCAGGTGAAGCCATCTGCATGCCTCATCAATACCGGTTCTGGTGAAGGTTTAGAAACAGGTTTTGCGGCGATTCCTCCTATCCCGTATGCTTCACTTTTTAACAAGTCAAGCAGCCTTGTTTCTTCATAGGCTGCACCCACAGCAAAACCGGGAACATGAAAAGAATTAACCGGTGTGCCTCCTTCATTATGGTAATACCAGCCGCCATCCCTTCTGTGGCTGCGTATACTCCACAATAAACCGCCACTGATATCCTCTGTTCTTATTGTTTCCATCAACGAGCGAAGATTATCAGTACTGCCTAATCCGAACTCATCAACCACCAGTGGCTTCCTACCCCTGGTCTGATCTTTTGATGCTTTTGCTATTGGTGCCAGTTGCCAGGGCTGGCCACCCATTCTGTTCCAGTATTCGTATAAATGGTCACTGATGATATCGATATTGGGATCTTCCAATAAAGCATTCCTGTCAACACCACCTGCTTCCATTACAAGGTGATTCGAATCCAGCTGTTTTATATAAGCCGCCATTTCCTTACTCCATGCCAAAATGCGTGGCGACCATTCGGTATAATCAAGTTTTCTGTCTCCGGCATAGCTGCCAAATTCATTACCTAGTTGCCAGGCAAGTATAGCGGGATCATCTTTGTAGAGTATGCCGTTTACCGTATTCCGCCTGTTTAGAATAAAACCCAGCAGGTGTTTAAAATCATTCTTTACTGTATCATCCGTCCAGAAAGCGCTTCCTGGTTTCCCCGATAACGCTGCAAATTCATCCACCCCTCTTATACCACCAAAAGACTGTGACGCAATGAAAGGCAAAATAATGCGCACATCATATTCGTGGCATAAGGCAATAATCAGGTCGAGACACCTGAATGCCCCTTCATTGTAAGTTCTGTAAGCACTTATATAAACTGGCATGCCATTATCCTTTGGAGAATACACAGATAGAGCAAACGTTCTGGTCGCTCGTCCGCCTGTTCTTTGAATACCGCCAAGAATATCCCTTATCTCGAACTCATCCGGAAAACGATTTGTTCTGTCTGCTCTTATTTGCGATTCGTTTTGCTGAATATTTGGTGCGGCCAATCCAAAAAAACAAAACGGTTTATCCCCCTCCATTAGCTGATCGCCTTTCCTCTTAACAATCGGCCAGTTATTATTGGTCTGAGCATTTACCATTACCTGGAAGAATATCCCGGTAAAAAGCATTACAAGCATTTGTTTTCTCATGGCATCAGGTACATTTACTATCGTGGTTCAGTAAGCAGAAAATCAAGATAGGCGAGATTACTGCCCTTGTTGTATTTCAGTGTCAGAAGGTTTAAACCTGCAACAGGAAAAGTAATTTCACCAACAGTTGCCTGGGTCCAGTAATGCCAGTTTCCTGTATTCTCTGGCAACAACAGTGTTGTGGCTTTCTTTCCGTTCAACCATAACTCGCTGTGATTATCCTGGTAGCCATAAACCGTAATAATCCGGTATTTTCCGGGCTTGTTTACATACACGGTATAATTAGTCCACTCACTGTCAGATTCCCAACCAATATATAACTGATTCACCGCCGGGTCTACTTTGTTGGGATGATTAAAATCAGCCCAGTCTTTGGTATAAGAAATATCCACCGCTTCGTTCTCGCGGAAGAAGGCAATATATTCCGGAACACCTGGCCTCCAATGACCCTGCGTATGATTTAATTTGGCGCCCTCATTCTCAGCTGTTACATCGTGGTATGCAACGCCTTCCCCACCAAGATCATACAATGCGAGTTCAACACGACCGGGAATCATTTGTGCACCACGGGCATACACAGAATCGCGAAATGGCTTGCCCTTATAATCAGGCGGAATTTGTGCAAGTGCCGACTGATACTGCAAAAGCACAATACATACCACAACACTGCGATAATAATTGTTGATCATTTGTTTTTATTTTAAATTTTTTGGAGACAGCTTTGGCAGTTAAAGCTTCTTTACTTGCGTCGCACCCTTGTACGCCTGTGCATCATTGAACAAAAAAATCATGGCTCATAGTTGCTAAGCGCAATGTCATCTATCCTTACATCATTTCTGCCTCTATCACTTGCATATGGCGCACGAATGCCTATTTCAATTCTTGCAGGAACAATGCTTTTAAAATCAGGTTTTGCAATATTTCCTTTACCCCATTTATCATAAACGAGATCGCTCAGTTTTACTTTTATCTTTTTCCATTCACTGCACTTAATGCCGATCATTTCCCTGGAACCCCATTTATTTTTTTCATCTTTTGTAAAAACAACGAACTGCAGGTAAAAAGAATCTGCACTTGCCGTATTCACCTGGAATGACAGCCATGTATTGTCTTTAAAACGATCCCACAGTTGCTGCGTTGCATGATTGCCAAAAGTGTCAACCTTTATATCTGTCAACCATATATAAGGACTGGACATTGAAGAATGATGCCACTCAACCCTGAAACACTTTTCCGAACCAGGTAATTGCTCACATTCACCAGCGCCACATTGAGATAGTTTCACGCCACTATTATCCACCCACCATTCGCCCAGCGGTAACGGCTTTTCAAAATCAAACACAACAATTCTATTCTGCGCATCAGACCGTAGTGCAATGACTGCCAGTAAAATGATGGCAATACTTTTGCAATATTTAATCCTGCTCATTTTCATTGTTTATCCATTCAATTCTTGCAATCACTTCCATGCAAGCACGCGCATTGTGATAAGGGCATTTCCAGAAACCGGCTTTATCTTGCCCCTGCATTATATTGTAATCTTCATTTATGCCCCAAAACCATTCTCCGTTTGTTTTATCGAGCAAATACCTCTTTATGAAATTCCAGCTATTGATGGCGAGTTGCAAATAAGATTCGTCATTGGTAACCTGGTAGGTATTATAGAAACCGACCATTGCTTCTGCCTGCGGCCACCAATGCTTTTCCTTAATGAGATGTTTGCTTTTCTGTTCGTATTCATACCAAAGGCCGCCATCTTTATCGATGCCGCTCATTGCAGCGTTTGTAAGTTTAACGGCATACTGCCTGTATTTTTCGATCCATTTTTTTTTGCCAATAATCTCTGCACATTGTTGTAAGAGCCAGCCTGCTTCAATATCGTGGCCATAGGAAATAACATCAACGCGTTCGCTCCATCGCTCATCAAAGAATAAACGCAGGTGGTAGGTTTTATGGTTGATGAAATACTGGTCAATTACCGCCAGCAGGTTTTCTATTTTTTGTTGCAGGTTTTCGTTGGGCCACACTTTATATAATGCTGCATACGCCTCTATAATATGCAGGTGCGTATTCATAGTCTTTTTTTCGTTGGCATCTTTCGTGCTTAATCTTAGATCATCAACCGGCTGCCACGTACGGGAGAACGCTTCAATATAACCATTGTTCACCCGGTCGTAGCTATACTTTTCTATAAGATTATACAGATGAATAGCATAGTCTAATGCAGTTTTATCATCTGTTGCGGCGGCGTATTCACTTGAGCCGTAAATACAAAATGCTAACCCATACACCTGCTTTCGGCCATCGAGCATTTTGCCGCTTGCATCAACACTCCAATAAACACCGGCATATTCCGGGTCGTTAAATTTTCGGCCGATGTAATCAAATGCGTGTTCCGCAATAGCCAGGTATGCCTTATTGCCAGATCGCCGGTAAGCAGCAGAAAAGGTCCAGAGTATACGCGCATGCAGTACCACAGCCTTCGGCGCTGTGCCGGAAGGCTGGTTATTGTTGTTCACGCTGCCATAAAAGCCGCCATTCTCCAAGTCCGGCGTATGCCGCATCCAGTATTCAAGAATGTTGTTGAGTTCTTGCTGTAGCTCCTGTTGAAATATTTGCAGCGATTGAAGCATAAAAAACATAATAATTGTGCTGAACAGCGAATCACAAAGTACAAGTGTGCGACGCAACCAGGCTGTTCATTTGCTGACCAGCCGGGCCCAAAAATCTACAATACTGCTTCCTGGTAAGCCTTGTTTTTTTTGATGATCCCGACCAATGTATTAACAGATGTGGACGACCGTAAACCATCGGGTGGATTATTCATAACATAATCGAGCATTTGCGCGATGGTTGTGGTAGCCACATGCATGCGGGTGTCTGACGATGCATAATAGATGAAAAGTGTTTCGCCATCGTCGTCGAGTATCCAGCCATTGCTGAATGCTACATTGGATACGTCACCTACATATTCTTCGCCCTGTGGCGCGATAAGGTAGCCAGCGGGCTTGTAAATTACTTTGGTAAGATCGTGCAGGTCGGTCATATATACATAGATGGTGTAACGCAGTCCGGCTGCGGTGTTGCGCACGCCATGGGCCTGGTGTAGCCAGCCATATGCAGTTTTGATGGGTTGTGCACCTGCACCATTTTTTAGCTCATATATTGTATGATAGATTCTTCTGTCAACGATTGATTCTTCATTAATAACGGCGTTGGTAATATCTTCTGCCAGGCCAAAACCGATGCCCCCACCTTCGCCCGCATCGATAAAACTATCCTGCGGCCTTGTGTAAAAAGCGTACTTGCCATTTACAAATTCCGGATGCAACACCACGTTGCGTTGCTGTGCCGATGGTGTTTTGAGGTCGGGTAGTCTGTCCCATTCAACAAGATCTTTTGTGCGGGCAATACCGCATTGCGCGATGGCAGCTGACTGGTCTGAATCTGCCGCGTTAGGGTCGCGCCGTTCGGTGCAAAACAAACCATAAATCCAGCCATCTTCATGCTTAACCAGGCGCATATCGTATACATTAGTGTCGGGAACTTCTGTCTCAGGCATAAGCAGCGGGTAATCCCAAAAAGTAAAATTGTCTATGCCATTTGGACTCTCGGCTACAGCAAAAAAGGATTTTCTGTCAAGCCCTTCCACACGAGCCACCAGCAAATATTTGCCATTGTATTTTATAGCACCGGCATTGAATACGGCATTAATACCAAACCGCTCAATAAAATAAGGATTGGTTTGCGGGTCAAGGTCGTAACGCCAGAACACTGGCGTGTGCTGTGCTGTAAGTACGGGATATTTATAACGCTGGTAAATGCCATTGCTGTTTTCAACAGCCACGTTGGAGCGGCCGGTGATCTGCAGGTAATTTTTTTCAGCCTGCGCCAGCCTCCTTGAAAAAATTTCGCTCATATGGTTATTTTGTCGGGTTTGTTAATCTTCCAGTTTATTCCACCATGTTCTTTTGAGAATGAATACGATTACAGCAAGGATGATTATAATGATCATCAATGGCAATTTCATCCAAAGAACAAGGTACATGGGCAATAAGGTTAAGCAGCATTGGGCTGTTATACCCAGTGCAACATTAAACATGTCGAGTTTAAATCTTTTATTGGGTTCGAAAGATGGATCTTCGGCAATTACCTTTTCATGTACGGGCTTCCAGAAACCCCATGGCTTTACCGTTTTGTAAAAGTGTTTCAGGGTTTCATCGCTGGCAGGCGGCGCCGTATAGGTTCCAATAAAACAGCCTAATAAAGAGAGAACAAATATCACCGGCCAGTAATACAGGTCGAGGCCTGATAAAACATCAAAGTATTTTAAAACCGCCAATGCGACCGCCGGAACAATACCGGCCATCATTCCCCAAAAAAAGCCATTGGCATTGAAACGCCACCAATACCATTTGAACATGTTGGAAGCAATATAGCCGCCGTACAATCCCCCCACGATCCATTGGAGAACAGTATTCACATCTTTTACAAACATGCCAAGTACAATGCCGATGATTACCACAAGCGTTCCGACTATATAATTCGTACTGATAATTTTTTTAGTGGAAGCTTGTGGATTTACGTATTTGAGATAAATATCATTTACAATATAAGCCTGTGCCGCATTCAGGGTTCCCGAGAATGTTCCCATAAATGCGCCCATTAAACCGGTAAGCACAAGGCCGAGAATGCCCACCGGCAGGAAATTATTGATCGCCGACGGCAGTATTTTTTCAAAGTCAGTACCGTTCGCCGAGCTAAGATCAAGCTGATGATAATACAACAGTCCTAATACAGTTAAGCCAATAATGAGCGAGTAGCGGATAGGCAATAAAACAATTGAAACAAAGCCAGTCATTTTTGAAGCCTCTTTTGGCGAACGGGTTGAGAGGATCTTCTGCATATCATAATTTGGTGCAGGGCCCGCAAGGCTGGCAAATACTCCTTTAAACAACATCATCATAAAAAACACCGAGAATAAAGAAAAGCCATCGTCAGCGATCTTTTTATTGGCATCGGCAATAATGCCAGACCAGTCAAGATCGTCGAGCCGCCAGCCAAAAAAGGGCGTGTACCACCCATCGGGCACAGTAATCGTTTCACCGTTTCCATGCAGGCGCATAGCGGCGATAATGGCAACAGAAACGCAGGCAATGGTCATAACACAATACTTGATGAAATCGCCCAGCACAATGCTATGCATGCCCCCGAGAATAGAATAAAACATGGCGAAAAATGTAAACACGATTCCATATAAATGCGGCACATATTCCGGTGCCACTTGAAAGGGAACATATGGCTGAACCGCACTCCACGGTATGAATATTTCCATGAATTTTCCCAGGCCGATAAACCCATAAGCGAGAAACCCAAAGCAACTGAGCAATGCAAAAGCAACCACGATATTATGAGATGCAGCCGATGACCGCTCATTCTTTCCAAATCTTGTCACCAGCCATTCTGCCCCGGTTGTTGCATTGGAGCGGCGCAACCATTTTGAAAGAAACATCATTAAAAACATCTGGTTGAATACGGGCCATAACCATGGTATCCACATACTCTTCATACCATACACAAAACAGAGCGCAACCATCCACATAGTACCGCTTATATCAAACATATCAGATGCATCGCTCAGGCCAAGCATGTACCACGGCAGCGATTTGCCTCCCATTAAATAATTCTCTTTGTTCTGTCTTGCCTTTTTACGCAACACCCAACCGATCACCAGCATGGCGATAAGATAGGAGAGCAGAATGCTTATATCTAACCAGGTTAAATTCATCTGCGGTCATTTATGCTAAAAGATCGGGATACTTTCTTGCTTTTAAATGCTTCTACGACTACGGGGCCTTTCTATATCGTTTTCACGTGTCGCACTTGCTGCAGAACATTTCTTTAACAGCCAAATTCAAGGTTCACAAGGTCACAGAATGACCAGTTAATATTGCCGGCCTATAAACTGGCGAACAGCCGAAGCTTTTGTTGTTGCACAAGTGTGCGACGCAACCGCCGGTGCACAAAGTTGCAGAAGCCGGTTACCAAAAAACCGTTTCCGGAATTAAAATGATATAGTACGAGCTTTTTAAAACAGAAGCCCATAGTAGAAACTACGGGCTGTTTTTTTTTAAACTACTGCTTGAGAAAATTTCAGGTGATGCAATGAAACCTGTGCCTGTTGTGCGATCCATTCATAACAACATTTGTGTGCTAAACTTTCGCCTGCGGGTGTCCCATTCCCCGGAAGCAGCAAGTGTTCACGTACGCGTGTGTTACATACAGGTTCAATCGCACAACAGACACTACCTGTACAATTTCTCTTTAGCTATATCACTTTCAAAGAGCGTTCTTTTGCTTTTATAAAATAGTATAAAGTCGCCGGCCGAAGCCTGTCCTTTATATGGTATATAAAATTCTTCGCTGCCGTCAGTTTTTTTGCCCGCATTACGCCACGCAAGCATATACGAGATATGGTGAGGTTGTACAGCTTTCAACAGCACATTGGTCCACCACGTTGGGTCAGGCAAGCCGGAATAACCAAATTCGGTAAGTGCAGGTATTTTGTTTTTACCAGTTGCGATTTTTTCCAGTGTTGTAAGGCTCTTACCTGTTTCATCAATGAACTTCGCGTTGTCAGTACCGCGCTGGTAAATATCGAAGCCGATAACATCTACATATTCATCGCCGGGATAACGTTCCAGGTATTCCGCTTCACTGCTAAAGCGGTCGGTATTGAAAGCATACAACAGGTTGTGCACATTTTTCACATCGCGCAGGTACGTTTCTGTAAAACGGTAAAGCTGCATCAGCTCATCGGCCGGGCAATGGTTTTTCCCCCACCAGAACCAGCTTCCGTTTAGCTCATGAAAGGGGCGGAAGATGACCGGTATCGGGTCGCCATTTTTGTCTTTCAGGCTCAGCATAAAATCCGCGACCTTATCAAGCCAGGATTTATACAGTTCATTCTTTGCAGCGCCAGGTAAAACAGATGCAACTGTACCTGGTGCCGGATCCCATGCCGACTTACCTGTAAGGGGGTTGTTCAAATGCCAGCTGATGGTTATTACTCCACCGCGTTCGTAGCCCTCGCGAATAAATTTTTTCATCAGGTCAAAGGGAACGCCATCGAGATTTTGCGGTTGATCAATTTCAATTCGGCCTAGCTCCCAGCCGTAGACAGCAGGATAGTCGCCCGTTACATCTTTAACATCGCTTCGGCCATTTTCATATTGCCAGCCAACACCATAGGCAAGATCGTCCTGGTGGCCAAACATTATACCCTTCTGTCTTAACTTTTGCAGGTTATGGTAAAGCGCTATTGTTTTGGGGTCAGCGTTCTTATCCGCCGGAAGATTGCTTTGCGCTTTAAGCATGCCGGCTACAGGTAGCAGCATAAAAAAACATATAAAATAATTTCTCAATGGCATCAGCAATACAGTTGTTGGCGTTAAGCGCACCAGGTACAAAAAACGTGCTTAATACCTGTTACATCAAAATTAATTTTGATAGCTACACAACCTGCATACTTTTTTATCTGATTAATTGCGTTTAACAACCAGGAGTAGTGATTTCACCAGTTGGGACCAATACAGGCAATGAAACAGAGAATACAGCAGATAATAAATAACGCTAATATTTTTTTAGCTCCATTCATGAAAATTTTCTAACATTTGCAGTAAGATCATACCGAAACGATCGATGCCATAACATGCCAGCAGAATTACTGAAGGAAATTATTCCCCTCACCAAGAATGATTGCTTTACCATTTTCTCCCGTACAAAAACAAATTTTGACTTCCCCCTGCACCATCATGAAGAGTTTGAACTAAACCTCGTGATAAATGCAGGAAATGCCAAGCGTATTGTTGGCGACCATATTGAAGAGATCGGCGATATCGAACTCGTGCTCGTTGGACCTAACGTGCAGCATGGCTGGTTTACCCACAAATGTAAAAGCAGGGAAATAAAAGAGATAACCATACAGTTTCACCGCGATCTTTTCGACGACAAATTTCTGCAGCGCAACCAAATGAGCTTTATCCGCAATCTCTTCGAAAAATCAAACCGCGGCATTTTGTTTTCGGCCGAAACAACAAAAGCCATTACACCAAGGCTAATCGGGCTGGTACAAAAACACGGCTTCGATTCTGTCCTCGAACTCATGTCGGTACTGCACGACCTTTCTGTGTCGCGCAATATGCGTCTGCTCTCCGATGCAGGTTTCACCAACGCAGAAAATGGATTTTCCTACAACAGCCGCCGGGTTGATAAAGTAATGGAGTACATCAATCGCCACTTCGACAAAGAACTTACCTTAAGCGAAACCGCGAAGATCGCCGCCATGACCGAGGTAGCCTTCAGCCGGTTTTTTAAAAATAAAACAGGTAAAACTTTTATCGACACGCTCAACGAAATAAGGCTCGGCCACGCATCACGCATGCTCATCGATACCAGTTACAACATTACCGAGGTGGCCTACAAATGCGGCTTTAATAATATGAGCAACTTTAACCGCATCTTCAAAAAGAAAAAGAACTGCACGCCAAAAGAGTTTCGCGAAACATACAACGCTTCGGGGGTAAGAACGTTTATCTGATCTTTTTTGAGCCCGGCAACAGAACTACGATGATGCTGCTGTTGCGTCGCACGCTTCAGCATTCTTAACTTTATTCGGCCAATGTTCCGATACATTTTGCCATTTGCGCAACAGTGTCAAAAACAATACGCCGTTTATTGTGTGCTTCAAAACATAAACCTCTTTTGAAATTCCCGCAGCTATTGCATAATTTGTTGCACCAAAAATAAATGCACATGAAAAAAATGCTTATTGGCGCAGGCCTGTTGCTGTTCTTTTTTTCGGCATCACGTGCTCAGGAAACTGTAGATATGCAAATGATGAAGAAAATAAAAGACGAGGAAAAGAACAATTCGCAGGTAACGATGATCGCACACAATCTTACCGACGTTTGTGGTCCGCGCTTAACAAACTCACCGGGTTATAACCGTGCACTCGATTGGGTTACACAAACCCTTCAAGCCTGGGGTCTGCAAAATGCCGGCCGCGAAGCCTGGGGAGAATTCGGCCGCGGCTGGAGCACCGAGGGTTCTTATCTCGCCATGAAACAGCCTTATTATGAATCTATCATCGCTTATCCGGTTGCATGGACAAATGGTACAAAAAAAACCATTACCGCCGATGTAATACTGGTTGACAAGCTTGACTCCGCAACGATAAATAAACTGGGTAAAAATATCAAGGGCAAAATCATAATGGAGAAAGCCAACAATACAAAATTGCAGAGCGCTTTTAAACCTTTCGCCACACGTTATGACGCTGCAGCGCTTGACACGCTCCCCGATGATTATATGCTGACAAAAGAGCAACTTGATTTCTTCCTGCCTTACGTTTCGAAAGAATACAAGACCAAATTGTACCTGCAATCAAAAGGAGCCGCAGGCCTGTTGAGCTGTTCCTCCCGCCGCGACGGAACTATCGTCGTTGACGGAACACCAGGCTATGCAAAAGGCTACGACGCTACCCTACCCGAAATGGTGATCGATAAGGAAGATTTCCTTAAACTGCAGCGGTTACTGCAAGACAATAAACCGGTACAGGTTGAAATGAATGCACAGAATAAATTTTATGACAATGATCTCACGGGCTACAATGTTGTGGGCGAAATTCCGGGTACCGACCCAGGCCTGAAAGACCAGGTGGTGATCATCGGCGGACATCTCGACTCCTGGCATAGCGGCACAGGTGCAACAGATAATGGGGCCGGGTGCATCGTAATGATGGAGGCAATGCGCATCCTGAAAACACTCAACGTGCAGCCAAAAAGAACCATACGCATTGCCCTGTGGGGTGGCGAAGAACAGGGACTTTATGGCTCTTTCGGTTATGTAAAAAAACACTACGGCGATCCGAAAGACATGGTGCTGAAACCCGGGCAACAATTGGTATCTGCGTATTACAATCTTGACAATGGCTCAGGAAAGATCCGTGGCATCTATACCCAAAACAACGATAAGGTAAAAGATATTTTTAAAGCATGGCTCGCACCTTTTGCAGACATGGATGCCACGGGCGTTACAAACAGCAATACCGGCTCAACCGATCATCTTTCATTTGATGCAGTAGGTATTCCAGGTTTCCAGTTTATACAGGATCCGCTGGAGTATGAAACCCGTACACACCACAGTAATATGGACAACTACGATCACTTGTCTATCGAAGACCTGCAGCAGGCGGCGGCTGTAGTTGCGGCATTTGCCTACAACACAGCGATGCGGGCCGACATGCTGCCCCGTAAGCCTTTGCCAAAACCGGAACGCTTTATTTTTGATACCGATATTCCATTCTGATAAGTCATAGGCATAAAAAAGAGAAAGCATCCGGCCTTCTCTTTTTTATGCAAGTCAATTTGCTGATTTAACAACAGAACGCACAAGAGTGCGACGCAACAGGCGATGCCTCAAGTTGATACAGCCGGGGCAAAAAAATATGTAAGCGCTTAAATAAACTTAACACCTTCTGCTTCGAGCTTCTTATATTTCTTTTCATCGAACACGAAATAGAAAGATCCCTTCCGGGATGATTCCTTATCTTTTTCTTCCAGCTTATTTAGGATACTGAGCGAAAGTATTTTACGCGTAAAGTTTCTTTTATCAAGCTCGCTGCCGTAAATAGCTTCGTATAGATTCTGTAATTGCCGCAGGGTAAATTTTTCAGGCAGCAATTCAAAACCAATAGGGTGATTGGCAACTTTTTGCTGCAAGCGTTCCTTCGCCAGCAACAGCATTTTTTTATGATCAAACACCAGTGCCGGGATCTTATCGATGGAAAACCATTTTGCGTTGTGCTCCTTCATCAAAGTTTCGCTGTAGTCGGCAATATTGATCAGCGCGAAGTACGCAATGGAAACAACCCGGCCACCGGGATCGCGGTCAACATCACCAAAACACCCAATCTGTTCCATGTAAATATTGTCGAGGCCCGTTAACAGGTTTAACACGCGGGCCGCGGCCTGTTCAACACTTTCGTTGTGGTTGACAAATCCGCCCATCAGCGACCATTTACCAAACTCCGGCTCAAGCCTTCTTTTGATAAATAATGCCTTCAGGTTTTTTCCATCGAACCCAAAGATGATACAATCAACAGCAAGCAGGAAGCGATCGTGGTCTTTATACTGTTCAATACTTGTCATGGGTGCCCGCAATAAATTGCGCTATAATATAGTGAGTAAATATTTCGACTATTTAATGTTTCTGAAAATCAACTTCAATATTGAACGACCGGCCAAACTTTGTTACCAGAACTTCACATAAAGTGCCATCAATATCAGGAGTATCACAACGATCATGGCAATAATATTGGGAGGTAGTTTAAACATGCTCTTATCAAGTTCAAATGCTTTAGGATTGATTTTAGGTCCTGCAAGACTTAACAGTACCATTACAATTATGGTAAACATAAAGGCAAGTCCCATACATATCAGGAATGGAATTTCAAAACC
Source organism: Chitinophagaceae bacterium UBA7600 (assembly GCA_002478885.1). GTDB lineage: Bacteria > Bacteroidota > Bacteroidia > Chitinophagales > Chitinophagaceae > DLKC01. The sequence continues at coordinate 19,816 of DLKC01000093.1, read as the reverse complement.
GCCTTTGCCATTCGGGTAAGCCGTATATAAGAAAGTTTCATGACCCATTACCGCAGGTGCGAACTCGTTAAAGAACACGCTGAGGCCAAAACCGGTTAACAGGCCAACAATAGCCGCAGTGCCTGTGGTACGTTTCCAGAACATACCGAGAAGGAACATGGCGAATACACCAGGACTTATAAAACCTGTATACTTTTGAATAAAAGTAAACCCGCCGGCACCACCAATGCCTAATAAATCGTCCCATGTAAAAAGCACCGCTACAATCATAGCGCATACCACTACCACCCTTCCGGTGATCACCAGTTTCTTTTCTTCCGCCGCGGTATTGATATACTTCTTGTAAATATCGAGTGTAAAAATGGTGGAGATACTGTTGGCTTTACCCGCAAGCGATGCAACAATGGCCGCCGTTAATGCTGCGATGGATAAGCCTTTAAGGCCAGTTGGCAAAAAGCCGAGCACCGCAGAGTACGCACCATCCATGCCGCCCACCACATCAAGCTTGCCGCTCTTGTTGAGCACATAGGCAGCAATACCCGGCAGCATCACAATAATCGGCATCATCAACTTTAGCATCGCTGCGAAAAGAATACCTGTTCTCGCAGTTTTAAGATCAGCACCCAAAGCACGCTGTGTAATGTACTGGTTACAACCCCAGTAATTCAGGTTTACGATCCACTGGCCCGCAGCATACATGAGTATACCCGGAATGATAAGGTATTTATCAATATCCTGTTGTGATGAAGCAGCCGTCGGCTTGTCGAGTATCATATGAAAATGCTCAGGCGCTTCTCTCATCAACGTGGTAAAGCCATCGATCACGCCACTGCCTGTCCCAAATTTTTCAGCGACTACACTCAACGCCATATAAATGGTAGCAAACCCACCAATGATAAGCACCGTCACCTGTATTACATCGGTATAGCCGATCACCTTCATGCCACCAAGCGTAATGATCACGGCAAATATTGCCAGCGCAATCATCACGGTGTGCAGGTATTCGTGCCCAGGCAATAAACCATTGATGGCAATTGCCCCGAGATAAAGAATAGAAGTAAGATTCACAAACACATAAAGAAACAACCAGAAGATCGCCATAATCAGCGCTACGGTTTCGTTATACCGCGTTTTCAAAAACTGCGGCATCGTATATATCTTGTTCTTTAGATAGATGGGTATAAACCACACAGCGATGATCACCAGTGCAAGTGCAGCCAGCCATTCATAGGCAGATACAGCTATGCCAACAAAAAAACCGTTCCCGCTCATTCCTATAAACTGCTCTGCAGAAATATTCGACGCGATCAGCGAGGCGCCAATCGCCCACCAGGTAAGCGAACCCTCTGCAAGAAAAAACGCTTTTGAATCGTGCTCACGGCTCTTACGTCTGCGATAGATCATATAGCCATAAGATGCCACGATCAAAAAATAAATAATAAAGACTAAGTAGTCGGAGAATGCCAGTTGGTTGTTCATGATAAATCAATCGTTATGTTGGTTAATATATTTTTGGGGCCCGGCTTTTGAACAAGTGGCAGGCTTATGTTGCGTCGCACACTTGTACTGCATCAAATACAGCAGCGTAAAATAGCTATTTATTTAATTGATAGTACACATCGCTCCATCTCAATTCATTTTTAAGGTCGCGGAGTGTTGTGTGCTCGCTTATAAGTACACATTCAATACCAGCCATGTCGGCAAAATCCTGCAGGTGCTCCGCGGTAAGGTTCTGGCTATAACCTGTATGATGTGCGCCACCGGCATAAATCCATGCAGCACAGCCATCAGCCATATTGGGATGCGGTTTCCACAGCACTCGTGCCACGGGAAGTTTCGGCAAGGCATGTTGCGGCGCAACAGCGTCAACTGTATTTACCAAAAGCCTGAAGCGGTTGCCCATATCAACAACAGATGCATTTAAGGCAGCGCCACCGGCAACATTAAAAACAAGCCTTACCGGGTCGGCTTTGCCACCGATACCCAATGGGTGTATTTCGCAGGAAGCCTTACCATCGGCGATGCTCTCACAGATCTCCAGCATATGCGCACCGAGCACCATTTCATTACCCGGCTCAAAATGATAAGTATAATCTTCCATAAAAGAATTACCACCGCTCAAACCTGAACCCATCACTTTCATCGCCCTTACCAGCGCGGCTGTTTTCCAATCGCCTTCGCCGCCAAACCCGTAGCCTTCAGCCATCAGTCTTTGCACGGCCATGCCGGGCAACTGTATCATGCCATGCAGGTCTTCAAATGTATCAGTAAAGCCTTTGTAATTCCCTTGCTGTAAAAACCTGCGCAAACCGATTTCGATACGTGCTGATTCTCTTAATGAGGCATGCTGTGCGCCCCCTTTTTTCAAGGCATCAGCAACATTATATATTTCCTCAAACGAAACGCACAATGCATTAATCTCCGCATCGCTCACTTCGGCAATTACTTTTACAAGGTCGCCTATGCCATGCGTGTTTACTGAATAACCAAACTTCAATTCTGCCTCGACTTTATCGCCATCAGTTACAGCAACGAAGCGCATGTTGTCGCCAAAACGCACAAACCTTGCCCCCTGCCAGTCGTTCCAGCCAGCTGCGGCGCGTGCCCATACGTTAATGCGGTCATGCACATCTGCATTTTGCCAGTGGCCAACAACAACCTTTCTCCTGATGCCCATACGGCTTGCCATAAAACCAAACTCGCGGTCGCCATGAGCGCTCTGGTTAAGGTTCATAAAGTCCATATCAATATCAGCCCATGGAATATCGCGGTTGTATTGGGTGTGCAGGTGCAACAGCGGCTTTCGTAAAATCTTAAGCCCGTTGATCCACATTTTAGCGGGAGAAAAGGTATGCATCCATGCAATAATACCGATGCAGTTATTGGCGATATTCGCTTCCTGGCAAACGGCATAGATTTCTTCTGTTGACTTCACGGTTGGCTTAAATATTACATTTACTGGTATAACAGCAGATGCATTTAGTGCACCTGCAATTTCCTGCGAATGTGCCGCAACCTGTTTCAATGTTTCATCGCCATACAAATGCTGGCTGCCGGTAACGAACCATACTTCCAGTTGTTTAAGATCGTTCATTTGAAAAACTTGGTTTGGTTATTTTAAACTTGTTCTTTTGTTGTTCAGTAACGGGCTAACCGTACAAGAGTGCGACGCAACCAAAGCTGAATGCTGCACGGTTGCCGGGTTCAAAAAAAATCACTGCCCTGCAACAAGGTCTACCTCTTTTATTTTTTGCGGAAACCACAACATCATTTCGCCTTTGCCGCGGTTGGCCCACGCATAGTAAGGAATGGCTGTGAACGGCTGTGAAACGGTTTGAACCGATTTGCCATCGGCTGAAACCTGTACCGCAGGCACACTGCCTTTGATCAATTCCACACCACTCAAAAGGTTGGGACTAAACGCTGCGGTAAACGTTGTATTTTCCGGTATAAACATGTTTGCTGCCTTCCCGTTATTGTCTACCCATTCCGCGCAGTACATAATAGGGCCGCGCTGCAACGCAATTTTTCCGATGTCTGATGTTACTTTTTCATTGGCGGTAACGCGATCTATATTCATCGGCAACTGCACCTGTAAAACATCTCCTTTTTTCCATTTCCGTTTGATAACGGCATACCCATTTTCCAATGCATATTCTATTTTTTCACCATTCACGATGATGAGCACCTGCGATTGTGTTGCGTGCTGAAATGTATAGAGGTCTGACGGAATTGCCTGTCCTCGCGCCCAGCCGGGTATACGCACCAGCATGCTGAACGCTACTGGCTTTTTTGAATCAACAACAAAATTCAAATCGCCATTCCAGGGATAATTGTTCTGCTGTTCGAGGGTGATATCGTTGTCAACAATTTTCAGCGTTGCCTTGCTGTTGATAAAAAGATTCACAAAAAGCTTATCATCTTTTTGTGCATACACATAACCGGGAATGGAAGGCAGCAAGCGCACAAGGTTTGTAGGGCAACAGGAGCAGGGAAACCAGCCCGAACGCTCTGCCTCCATAGAAGGATGTGTGAAATCGCTTTTAATCTGCATGGCATTGGTGTAGAAAAAAGATTTTCCGTCGAGACCAACGCCGGATATTAATCCGTTGTATAAAATTTTCTCCAGTACATCAATGTATTTGGAATCGCCATGCAGCATAAACATCCTTTCATTCCAAAAAACATTGGCGATGGCTGCACATGTTTCGTTGTAAGCCGTTTCATTGGGCAATTCATAATTGTCGCCATAGCGTTCGCCATCACCAATTGCGCCGGCACCTCCCTGCACATACATTTTTTTCGATACTACGTTATCCCATATGCTGTCGATGGCAACGATCAATTTTTGATCGCCTGTTAATGCGGCTATATCTGCCACGCCTGCATACAAATAACCGGCACGGACGGCATGGCCCATTGCCTCACGCTGATCAACAACAGGAATAGCATCCTGCCAGTATGTTCCGTTCTTCCATTCGTCTTTACTGGTAGAATCGTAGCCGTTATAATGTCCGCGGTATTCAATGAAATCTTTTGCTGTAGCAAGGTATTCCGGCTTGCCGGTAATACGGTAGAGTTTCACCAATCCCATTTCAACGATCTCGTGGCCAGGCGCCACATGTCTTTTCCCGGGGCCGAATACTGAACAAACAAGATCGGCGTTCTTTAGTGCAATGTCGAGAAAATTTCTTTTGCCTGTTGCGAGGTAATGCGCCGCAGCAGCCTCGTATAAATGGCCTGAATTATACAACTCATGACTTAGCTCTCTTTCTTTTTCCCAACGCACTTTGCCCGACCATGGATGCACGCTGTCGGGATTGATCGTTCTTGCCGTGTATAAATAACCATCGGGTTCCTGTGCCCGGCCAACAATGGCTATCAATGAATCTAAATACGCAGAAAGTTTCGGGTCCGGAAATAAACTCAGCGAATATGAAGCTCCTTCAATGGTTTTATAAATATCGGTATCGTCAAACGGAAAAATGGTGCAGAACTTTCCGCTGCGGTTGGCAGCCATCACAAAATTCTTCACACGCCCGGTGCTTTCGCAACGCTCAAACGACGCAGGGATCGTGACCATGTGGTTCACTTTAATACGCGGCATCCAGAAATTATCTGTCAGTTGCACACTGGTAAAAGGCACAGGCTTATACGCATAATCGCCTTTTTGCCCAAATGCAATAGCAGTATATAAGAAACAGAATGAAAAAAGAATACGCTTCATTTTCCTTTAAATTTTTATTTATCGACTTCGCTCCTCCCAAAACAGTGGCGAGTAAGGCTGATGCTTATTCTATAACCAGGCTAAAATTCATATTCACTGTGCTTTCAAAATGCGGCAGCCAAAAATTCTTCCGGCCGTTTTACCTGCATTGGCTTCAACTCTTATCGTGACCTTTGTTTTATTTTTTGTAAGCTCTGCTGGGATCGCATATTCTATATCAAAGAATTTCCCTGTTTCACCGCCCTTGAGCTCTTGTGTTGCAATTTTATTTCCGTCGATAAGAATGTCGAACAGCCGGTTTTTGTCATCACCGATATAGGAGCAGAGCAATATATTTGGCGCATCGGGTTGCACCTTTACGTCAAACGAAAAATAACCACCGCTGCGGGCTTCACGCGCCGTACGTCCAATAGCTTCGTCGGTGTAAGAATTGGTGCTTGCCTGTAAATTGTGGTCACGTTCTGGTTGCATTTCGCCAAGTCGCATTATATCTATAGTGCGTTCATCAATTTGTTGCAGTCTTTTCTTTTCTGCTTCGTAAGCAGCCTGCTTATCAACCCATTCATCATTGGTAAAATAATCCCAGTAAACAGTGTAATGCTGCTTATACGTTTTATAAAACGGAATCAACGTTGTATTGAAAGGCTTTGCCACATCAACCGTGGTAAAAGTATTTGGCTGGCCTTTCACAGGCTTTACCCAGTCACTTACATTTGTGTTATCAGTGAGTAAAACCGGGATGCCATATACCGGGTCGGGCATCGTGTCGCCCAACTGTCCTGCGAGAACGAGTGGGCCATACAGCACAGCAATACGCTTGCTATTGTCGGGCATGCTTTCGGTGTACAGTGTTTTCGGGAAGCTCACGTTAATTTCATCATCGTTTTTCCATGTGCGGTTGATCTCAAGAAAGCCATCGTTGTTGGCTTTCGCCTCAACGGGCATGCCGTTCACCAAAACCGTAATGCCTTGTTTAGCCCAGTGTGGCTGCCTTATAAAAACAGTAAACTGCTTTGCATTTGCAGTACGTAGTTTTATGGTTGTGTTGTCACTCTCGGGAAATGCGGTTGTTTGTGTAACACTGTATTGCTTGGTTCTCCAATTGAGTTTTGACGCGATAAAAAGATTGACATACAGGTTTCCGTCTTTGTCTTCGAAATAGATGCTCTCTGCATATTTGCTGTGATTTTCCATACCGCTTCCAACACAACAGGTAAAAGTGTTGAATGAATCGCTGAACTGCTTTTTTGTTCCCATGCGCAACGGAACAAAATAACACATCATGCCATCATCCGGGTTTTGTGAAGCGAGTATATGATTGTACAAAGCACGCTCGTAATAATCACCCAGCTCTGCAGTCGGTTGCCATTCAAATAAATGCTTCGTCAGCTTCAGCATGTTGTAGGTGTTGCAGGTTTCGCAGGTGGCATCACTAAGCTGGTCATTAAGTTTACCGGCAGCGCCACAATATTCATAGTTGCTGTTACCGCCGATCACATAACTGTGATCATGTACCATCAGCTGCCAGAAATAAGCCGCAACAGTTTTGTCAGTGTCACTTCCTGTAAGCTCATACAAACGTGCACAGCCGATGGCTTTGGGAACATTGGTATTGGAATGTTTGCCAGGCATGGGGTCGATCTTCTGCGATAAAGGCTTCATCACAAAATCATCAAAAAAAACATTGGCAAGCGCCAGGTATTTCTTGTTTCCCGTAATCGCATAAATATTCGCAAGTACATCGTTCATACCCCCATACTCACATTTCATCATTTGCTGAAGTTGTTCGGGCGAAAGGTTCTTTAAAGTATTACCAACCCAATCAGCCATGCCGGTAGCAACTTTCAAGGCTTGCTTATTATCGCAATACAGGTAAGCGTCTACAAGGCCTGCCATCACTTTATGCATCGTGTAAAAAGGGCTCCATCCACCATTAAGGTCAAAACCCGATGTATGTATTTCTCCCTTTGCAAGCTTCCCGAAGATCGAATCTTCTTTTGGTATGGCGCCTACATAACCTGTTTTGCGCGCCTGCTGGCAACGCGCTAACTCGCCAACAATATAATCTACCCGTTGTTTAAACAGCTCATCTTTAAGCGAGGCATACATCATAGAACAGGCAGATAAATAATGGCCCATTGTATGGCCCGACAAGCCATCACTTTCCCAGCCACCATACACATCGCCCTTCGGGGGGAGGCCTGCATTTTCGTAGAAGCGGTGCAGTAAACGGTTAGGGTCGAGCAGCAACAAATAAGCGGCATCTTTTTGCATCGCGTTTTTGAAAGGGCTGCCATCGAGCAATTGCACATCAGCAAGATTAAATGCGTACGCCTGCAAAGGCACCACAGGATGTACCGCCATTTTTTTATGCTCCCGTTCAGGCGTATAACCCTGTGCATGTGTTGCGATACATGCAGCAATAAAAACGATGATAAAAAAATACTTCATGCAAATTATTTTTATTGGCCAGCCACTGTTACTACCATCATCGCCTGTTGCGTCGCACGCTTCGGCAGCAGGAATTATATTCAGCAACCAGGAAAAACAGAACGCGATCAAATCCTGGGTCCAGCCGCCACATTAACGGAACGCTGAAGTGAGTGACACAACCGCAGCTTAATGCCTGTTCAAAAGCCCGCTGCCAAAAAGTGATAAACCTATTGGCCGTAATAACTATCCGGGCCGTGCTTGCGCTCAAAATGTTTTTTGATCAACGCATCTTTCAATCTTGCTGCATTTCCGTTGATTTGCTCTGTGAGCAAAGCCATGTGCGCTACCTGCTCGAGCACTGCGCTGTTGTATACTGCTTTCGCAGCGTTCTTACCCCAGGTGAAGGGAGCATGGTTGCCCACCAGAATCATTTCCACTTCGTTATAATCGAGCTTACGTTCGTTAAAACAGTTCATGATCTGGAAGCCCGTTTCGTATTCATAGTTACCCCCGATCATTTCGTCGCTCATGGGTGCCGCGCAGGGAATATCAACAGTATTGTGGTCGGCGTGCGTGGTACCAAAAATCGGTATATCGCGTTGCGACTGTGCCCATGCAGTTGCATAAACAGAATGTGTGTGGGCAATACCGCCGATTTTATGCCAGTGCTTATACAATACAGCATGCGTTTTCGTATCAGATGACGGGCGCAACATTCCTTCAACCACGTTTCCATCCAGGTCAACAATCACCATCTTATCAGGCGAAAGTTCTTCGTATGGCACGCCGCTGGGTTTAATAGCAAACACGCCGAGACCCCTGTCAACCGCACTTACATTACCAAACGTAAACAATACCAGCCCAAGTTTTGGTAATTGCATATTAGCTTCGTATGCTTCCTGTTGTATGTGTTCGTATTTCATAAACGTGAGGTGAAAGCTGAAGTGTGATCAAGCCTATAATAACTTTTACGCCTGCCGTTTCACCTTTCTCGGCTTAATATTGTTCAATAAAATGACCCGTTTTTCTATATCGCTCATACCGCTTTGCATAAAGTGCCACTTTGCTTTGATCGGGATGATATTCCGCATCAAAGCCCTGGCCCATCGCTGCCATCGCATCTTCCACTTTGCTGTAAATACCTGCGGCAGTTGCGGCAAACATAGCAGCGCCGGCAGCACAGGTTTGTTCCGAGCGGTGAATGCGGATCGGCATATTCATTACATCAGCCATCATTTGCATAATGTATGGCGACTTTCTTGCTACGCCACCCAGGCCGATTAGCCCCTTTACAGGAACGCCTTCACTCCTGAACCTTTCTACAATGGCCTTTGCGCCAAAACAGGTTGACTCAACCAACGCTTTAAAAATTCTTGGTGCGTCTGTTCCAAGGTTTAACCCGGTAATGGCTGCTTTCAGTTCCTGGTTGGCATCCGGCGTGCGGCGGCCATTGAGCCAGTCCACAGATAATTCATCTTTGTCATTCAAAGGCAGTTCTGCAGCTGCATCAGATAATTCGCGGATCATATTGTCACTGATCTCCCTGCGCAAGGCATCGGCTGTCATTTGGTCGATCGCCGCTGATTGCTTGAGCATATTGTTGATCGGCCAATACAAAACATTTTTAAACCATGCATAGGTATCACCGAATGCAGATTGCCCCGCTTCCATGCCCATCATACCGGGAATAACGGAGCCGGGCACCTGGCCGCAAATACCTTTTACCAAAATATCTTTTACTTCTTCCACTGGCGCAACCAGCATATCGCAGGTAGATGTTCCCATCACCTTGCTCAGGTGGTATGGCTCTATTTGTCCACCGACTGCTCCCATATGCGCATCGAACGCTCCGACACCAATGACCACATCGGTTGAGAGGCCCAGCCGCTCTGCCCATTCCGAAGAAAGGGTACCGGCCGCTTTATCAGCAGTGGAAGTATCAGTAAATAATCTTGAAGTAAATCCATCAAGCAATGGATCTAAAGAAGCAAAGAAATCATTGGGTGGCAACCCGCCAAATTCCGCGGCCCATAAGGCTTTGTGTCCTGCGGAACAAACACCGCGTTTCATTTGCTGTGCATCATTACCACCGGTTAAGAGAAAGGGTATCCAGTCGCAATGCTCCACCCATGAATAGCAGGCTTTGCGAACAGGTTCATCTGTGCGTAGTGTTCTTAACAATTTTGCCCAGAACCATTCTGAGGAATAAATGCCGCCTACAAATTGTAAATAGTTAACCGGGAATTTTTCGGCATGCGCGTTAATTTCCGCTGCTTCCTTTGTTGAAGTATGATCCTTCCACAACACAAACATGGCATGGGGATTTTCTTCAAAGCCGGGTGTGAGTGCCAAAGGCGTTCCTGTGCTGTCAACGGCTACGGGGGTAGACCCCGTGGTATCAACGGAAATTGCTTTCACTTTGTCCGTGATCGATGGGCCTGCCTTGTATAAACAGTCATTTATGGTGGCTTCAAGCCCTTCAATATAGTCGAGCGGGTGCTGCCTGAACTGGTTCTCTGCAGCATTGCAGTAGAGGCCGGCTCTCCAGCGTGGATAATAAAAAACCGAAGAGGCGACTTCGTTTCCGTTCGAAGTGTCGACAATCACGGAGCGGACAGAATCCGTTCCATAATCAACTCCTATAACAAATGTTTCTGCAGTCATAAATGGAAGCAATCAGTATGTAAAGCAAGATAAGTTAATTTCCATAAGTGTCGAAAGTACATTTATAAAAATACTGCGTTTTACAGCAATTGTGCAGGGTTTAACGCAGCATAATTTTCAATGAAACATTGTATGTTGTTGTAAGCAGCAAACTCACCCGCTTTGTGCATGGTCGTTATCACCACGGCCTGCATTCCTGCATTCATCGCAGCCTCCACGCCTTTTGGCGCATCTTCAAAAACGAGGCATTCAGATGGCGCCACACCCAACTGCGCAGCGCACTTTAAATAAGTCTCGGGATGAGGCTTGCTTATATCTACATCATCGGCGCTTACGATAGCACCGAAATACTCCCTGATGTTAAGGTTATCCAGCACAAAATCGATGTTGAATGGAATAGCAGCCGATCCTATTGCCAGTTGAATACCCAGTTCTTTTGCCTGCGCAAGAAATTCATGTAAGCCGTGGATAAGCCTCAGTTGGGGCAAGTATGCGCGTTGATAACGACGCTCTTTTTCAACCGAAAGCTCACGCACCTGCTGTGCCGGAAAATAGCCTTCGCCAAAAATTCGGGCAAGTACTTCATCGTTTTTGCCATACATCTGCGACTTCACTTCGTTGTAACTCAAGCCGGCTTTCAAATCATTATTGAGAATATCAGACCACGCAACCACATGGTATTCCATATCATCGATCATAGTACCGTTGAGATCAAATAAAAATGCTTTTTTATGCATGTACCTTTTCGTTTGTATTAAAAAAACAGGAGCCCGGCCTTTGTAGCGCTATGGAACATTTCTTGCGTCGCACTCTTGTGCTTTCTCAGCCCCGATCATCAATCGGGAAGGCCATATGCAATAACTGTATGCGCATTTTTTATTGACGATTGATAAAAGAACGTACAAGTGAGTGACACAACCGGCGATGCCACAGGCAATGCAGCTTGTACCATAAAATTATTGCAGCACTATTTTATAAACCGTAACCGTATGATAAGTTTCGCCCGGCTTTAAGATCGTTGACGGAAAGGCTGGCTTATTCGGTGAATCAGGAAAATGCTGCGTTTCCATGCACAGCGCTGCGTGCTGGTTGATAGCCTTTCCATCCCTGTTGGTAAATTTCCCGTCGAGGAAATTACCGGTGTAAAATTGAAGCCCCGGCTGATCGGTATATACTTCGAGGCTGCGGCCACTCGTCGAATCAGACAGGACCGCCACTTTCGCAAATTGATTGCCTTTGCTGTTCAGTACAAAATTGTGATCGTATCCACCGGGAACGGAATCAATATCGCGGCCGATGGGCTTTGCGGTGGTAAAATCAAACGGCGATCCTTTTACCGCCTTGATCTCGCCGGTAGGAATAAGCGTTGTGTCAACAGGCGTGTAAGCATCTGCATCGATCATCAGGCTGTGACCAAGAATACCTTTGCTGACATCGCCACTTAGATTGAAATAGCTGTGATTGGTAAGGTTCACCGGTGTTGCCTTGTCGGTTGTCGCCGTGTATTCAATCTTTAATTCATTGTCGTCGGTTAGCGTGTATTGAACGGTTACATTAAGGTTGCCGGGATACCCTTCTTCACCGTCTTTGCTCAGGTAAGTAAGGGTAAGGGATGGAACGGTGTCGCTGGCAACAGATGCGGCCCAGACAACTTTATCAAAACCTTTCAAGCCGCCATGCAATGCGTTTTTACCATTGTTGGTTGCCAGGTGATAGTCTTTGCCATCGAGGGTAAACTTGCCATCGGCAATACGGTTGCCATAACGGCCAACCAATGCGCCAAAATATGGCGGCTTTGCAAGATACCCGCTAAGGCTATCGAACCCCAGCACAATATTTGACTTACCACCCGATTTATCGGCTGTAACAAACGATGTAACAATGCCACCATAAGTACTGATTTTTACTTCAGTACCTTTTGCATTGGTAAGCGTAAAAAGGCTTACGCGTTGGCCATCGGCTTCGCCCCAATCTGTTTTCATAATTCCTGCTTTAATTGTTTGAGATGACGCTTCAGTTTTATCTGTCGCATTGTTGCATGCTGCTGTGAATAACACTGCGGCAGCTAATATGGCACCTGCTGATTTCATGTTTAAGTTTTTGATGATTTTTCTTTATTAAGAGTGATAAAAATATCATTTGTTATTTGTAACCCCGCTCAACTTTAAAAGCAGGGCGCCATGCGCATTGATCTGTTGTGTAAACTCCTTGCTGTAAACACCGGTGTCTCTTTTATTCCACAAGTCCCTGACCCGAATCTTTCCTTTTAAACCGGCCGCGGTAAAATCCAGTTTAACTGATTGCACCGTGTCGCTGATGTTGAATAGCGCGACATATTTATCACCTGTGCCAGGTGCATCAGATATCCAGATCATGCTGCCATTGGCTTTATACAACTGGCGTGGATTATAGCCTTGCTGGTTTACAGCAAGCACTTCCTCATTGGTAAACAGCCTATTCTCTGTTTCCCTGTTTTCAGGAAGGTTGCCACCAAGCATCAAAGGCGAGCGGTAAATACACCAGAATGTCATGTGCGTGAGCAATTCATCTTCGTTGAAACGGCTATAACGCTCCGGGCCAACAGGGCCGCGTTTGGAAAGCTTCCCGATTTGTATCATATCACAATCGGGCCAGTGGCCGGGACCACCTTTGCCTTCCCATGACTTTGCATAGTCAAACATCTTGAGCATTTCAGGCCAGCTATCCCAGAAATCATCGGCCATGCGCCACATATTGGCATATTGCTGCACATGTGCTGACTGCGCCAACGGTGTTTCGCCGGGCGAAATACTCAGCACTATTGGCCTGCCGCTATTCTCAATTGCTTTTTTATACCCTTCAATTTCTTTCACGCTGTAGGGGCGGGCAATATCATCGACTTTGATAAAATCAACACCCCATGAAGCATATAATTGCAATATGGAATTGAGGTATTCCTGTGCGCCGGGTTTGCTCATGTTTAACCCGTACATATGGTTCATCCATGGGCAGGTAGAGGAAGTGTCTGCGATCATATCAGCAGTAATGCCGTTTGCTCCCAACACTTTCGACCTGGCCCAAACTGCTTGCCGCGGTATGCCACGCATCACATGTATACCAAATTTTAAACCGAGTGAATGAATATAGTCGCCAAGCGGTTTAAAACCCTTGCCACCAAAGGCCGAGGGAAACTTATTGATATTGGGCAACAGCCTTCCATATTCATCCATTGTAAGCCAGGGCACATAAGATCCATCGTCTAGTTGCTTTTGAAAAGGGTTGCCGATGGTGCTTCCTGGAGGATTATCGTAAGACCATAAAAAATCAACCACTATATATTGCCATCCATATTGTTTCAAACGAGCGGCCATATAATCTGCGTTACCCTTTACTTCATCTTCATGCACGGCTGATCCAAAACAGTTATAACTGTTCCATCCCATCGGTGGTGTTTGTGCCACCTGGCTGAAAACCGCTAAAGAAAAAAACAGCACAGCAATTACCAGTAATACTCTCATATTATTTAGCAAATTCAATTTTGTAAACAACAGCATTTGCCGACGGGTAGTTTTTGAATGGTTCAATCACCAATGCATCATCCTGCTGTTTCCATTTAACCGGTTGAGTACTTCCCACCATTTTTACCGAAGCGATTTTGCCATTGCCCTGCTTTAAGCCAAGTGAATTGATCGTGGTATTTTCTGTTGGCAAACCCATAGCAATTGCATACAAGGTTTTGCCTTTAGTAGTAAAGCGGATGTCTTTGGCATTAAAAGGAATCTTCTGGTCTGCAAAAGAACCACTGGCCGATTCCGTTGGCCCTTCGCCAAATACTTTCCATGGCCTTGTTCCATAAATTGCTTCTCCGTTTACATTAAGCCATTTACCGGTTCCGAGCAATACATTGGTTTCTTCTTCTGTAATAGTGCCATCTGATCTTGGCCCGATATTCAGCAACAGGTTGCCATTCTTACTAACGATATCGATAAGATTTGTTACCACGTATTGAACACTTTTGAATGTATTGCCTGCTGCATAGCCCCATGAATTATTGCCGATGGCATCATCTGTTTGCCATGCCATTTCACGGATACCGCCAAGTTTACCACGCTCCAGGTCAAGCACTGCCGTATGGCCGGGATAAGATTCATTTTTGTAGTTGATCACCACGCCTTTGTTCCAGGCAAGCCCCTGGTTATAGTAATAGGCGGCAAAAGATTTCCTGTACGGTTCCATTTCTTTTTGTTCTATCCACCAGTCGAACCAGAACAACTGCGGATGGTATTTATTCACCAGTTCAATGTCACGCATCAGCCAGTCGTTCATATACTCTGCTGATACTTTTGGTTTTTGTAAAGTATCCCATGGATTCTCTTTGGTGGCGGGGCCATAGAAATCGGCATAAGCCGGATCATTAACGTCTGAGTTAAAATCGCGGCCACCATTCATAAACCACCAATGTTCTATGCGGTGAGAGGAAACACCCAATATCAATCCCTGCTTTTTTACTGCCTCGGCTATTTCGCCTACTACATCTCTTTTCGGTCCCATATTGTAAGCATTCCATCTTGAAAGCGATGTATTGTACATCGGGAATCCGTCATGATGTTCTGCAACCGGCACCACATACTTTGCGCCGGCTTTTTTAAACAGATCAGCCCATTTATCTGCATTGAATTTCTCTGCCTTGAACATCGGAATAAAATCCTTATAGCCAAACTTATCCTGGGTACCATAAGTTGCAATATGGTGCTGGTATTCCTTTGAATCTTTCTGGTACATCTGGCGGGGGTACCACTCACTGCCAAATGCGGGAACAGAATAAACGCCCCAGTGAATAAAAATGCCAAACTTGGCATCCCTGAACCAGTCAGGCACCTGGTAATTTTCCAGTGACTCCCATGTTGGCTGGTATTTGGGTGACTGTGCAAACAGAGGCTGCCAGCTAAAGCAACTCATCATGATGAATGTAGCTAAGACAATCTTAGATTTCATAACAGTTGTTTTTGAACAAGGTGATTGATAAACACATGCTGCTCCTACTTTTCCATCTTCACTCTTACGATATTAAGCGAATAAGGTGCAGCGTTTAAAACGATATCTTTTCCTTTAACAGGTATGGCTGATTGTTGCGGCGCAACTTTCTGCGGTTGATCAAAGGAATTTGCTGTCAGCAGGTCTTCACTTTTTAATACGGTGAGCGAGCCTTCTTTGGCTAGTTTTTTTACACCCGCAAGATTGATTGATCCAACCTGCGCATTGGCAGAAGCATTTACCAGCTTTACAATTATTTCATTAGTGGCCGTATCAAAACAGGCAGTAGCATACAAACTATCCTGCCCGGCGATCACCATATTGTTCATAGTGATGGGTAAAATCTTATTTCCCTTATTCACTGAGAAGAGTTGCTGCACGTAATAATTGGGGGTGCCGTAAGACTGCAGGTTGTTTACCCAGATCAAATCAGGTGACCACTGCCAGCCATCCACATGCGCAAACAAAGGCGCATACGATGCCATGCTTACCACATCTGCATTGCGCTCCAGCCCGGTCATATAAGCAGCCTCTGATAAAGCGGCGATCCAGTTGTTGCGCAGCGTGCCGTCAATATCCCAGCTGTAATGGGAAGCGTATTCGCCTGCGAATATTTTTGAAGCGTTGCGGGGGAACGTATCGTATCGTTTTGCGTTGCTGAAAAACCATGAAGGCGGACGGTAGTAATGTTCATCTATCAGGTCGGCATTCATATGGCGTAGTTCCGTGTTCAGGAAATCGAAACGCTGGCCATTGGGATCTGTTCCTGAGCTGTTCACCAGTTTAAAGTCAGGATATTTTTCCTTGATCGCTTTGGTGAAAATTTTAAGGCGTTCCACATACTGGGGTCCCCAGTTTTCATTGCCAATACCCATCATTTTGAGACGGAATGGAGCCGGGTGCCCCATATCGGCACGAAGCTTTCCCCATTTGGTTGACACATCGCCGTTGGCAAACTCAATCAGGTCCAGTGCATCCTGCACATAAGGTCCCAACTGATCGAGTGGTACCAGTTCGCAGGAATTGAACTGGCAGGCCATGCCACAGTTGAGAATAGGCAATGCTTCTGCACCGATATCTTCTGCCAACTGAAAATATTCAAAGAAACCAAGCCCGAATGTTTGATAATAATCGGGTGTTAAACGGTCAGTAAATTCTGTATTCCACCGGTTAATGATCAGTTGCCTTTGCTCAACCGGGCCAACGGTTTTCTTCCATTGGTAACGTTGCGACAAATCAAATCCTTCCACGATACAACCACCGGGAAAACGGATAAAACCGGGTTTAAGATCAGCGAGTTTTTGCACCATATCGGCTCTCAAACCACCGGGCCTGTTCTTCCAGGTATCGGAGGGGAAGAGCGATACCATATCAAGATCGATCACACCGCTGCCTTCGAACCACAGGTTCATCTTCGCCCTCATAACTGTTGCATTTGCCGTGAAAGACGCAGTTGCTTTATGCCAGTTGGTATCGGGCGCATCGGTTGCAACCGTAGTGCCACCCAAAACCATTCCTGTACTGTCCACCAGTTCCACATGCATTTTTATACCGGGATTCACTTGCCTATACTGAACGGAAAAATCATAACGCAGGTCTTTTTTTATACCCATGCCACGAAAGCCTTCATTGGTCATGCCAAAGTCGCCCTTTGAGCCACCTGCAGCTGTAACCCTTATGAATCGTGGGTTTGCGCTATCATTCGCCTTGCGGTTCATTACCAGCACAGCGCCCTCCCTGAAATTTTTCTGGTTTACTTTCCAGCCCATCAGCGGACGGTAAAATTCAAAGGAACGGTTCTTTACCAGTTCGGCATAAATACCGCCGTCGGCGCCCATGTTGATGTCTTCGAAAAAAATGCCCCACATGGTTTTCTGTATGTCGCCTTTGGGTTCGTTTACTTTTACTACAAGCGAATGTTGTGCATGTGCATTAATGCAGGCGACCAGGGCAAGTAAATAGCATAAGCGCTTATATATTTTCATACTGCGGTATTATTGCATGTTTTATTTGTGTGCCGGCTTTTGCAATTGTGGCATCGCCTGTTGTGGCACTCACTTCAAGGTTCGGCACATTGTTCATCTGTTCATGAACCGTGAAATGATCTAAAGTTTAACCTGCTACGCCTGGTGAACAGGCATTCTGCAGCCGAAGGGTGCGACGCAACATAAGCCGGTTTCTGTTCTGCTGCCCGGCTCAAAAAACCTTATTTCAATTCAAGCACCACTACAGAAAAAGGAGGCAGTTTAACAGTTAATGTATTTGCTTTTAAACTGGCCCCGTTAAAAGCTGCCGGCGTTATTTTGTTGGGCTCTTCAAAAGAATTGTAGTTCTGCAGCTTTGCTGAAGTGAGAATTCTTCCTGTTACAGAGGCGTACTGCCCGCCTTCCAGGCTAACGGTAATTGTTTGCGTGTTTTTTGTATCAATATTTACCAATGAAATATGGGTTTTACCCGCAGCATCTTTTGAAGCTGAGGCAGAAACGGCGGGAAGCTTTTCGCTGCCCAGCACGTAATCGCTGCTGAGAATTTTCAGCGGCAACAGCTTCGCATCCTGGTGCACATTGTACATTTCCATTACATGGTAGGTTGGCGTAAGGATCATTTTTTCTTTGTCTGTAAGAATCACGGCCTGCAGCACGTTGATGCACTGGGCAAGGTTGGCCATGCGAACGCGGTCTGCATGATTGTTGAAAATATTAAGTGTAACACCCGCAATCATTGCATCACGCATGGTATTTTGCTGGTATAAAAAGCCGGGATTAGTGCCGGGCTCCACATCGTACCACCCGCCCCATTCGTCAACAACCATTGCTACTTTTTTCTTTGGGTCGTATTTATCCATTATGGCAGCGTGCTTAGTTACGAGTTCATCCATTTGCAAAGCGCTTTTCATGGTGGCGAAATACTGGTCTTCGGTAAATTCGGTTGCGGAGCTTTTCTTGTTCCAATCGATAATCGAGTAGTGGTGCACACCAAGTCCGCCAAGCATATCAACAGGGATATTTTTCATTAATGTTTCTGTCCAGTTATAATCTGCATCGCTTGCACCGGAAGCAATCCTGACAAGTCCGCCCGTGTTTCCCCAGTCGGTCATAAAAGTCGCGAACTTGCGAAATTCATCGGCATAATATTCGGGACGCATGTTTCCGCCGCAGCCCCAGGCCTCGTTGCCGATACCCCAGAATTTAACTTTCCATGGTTGCTCCCTGCCATTCTGTTTGCGCCAATCGCTCATGGGGCTTTTACCATCGAAGTTTACATATTGCACCCAATCTGCCATTTCCTGCGGGGAACCGCTGCCTACATTGCCGGTGAGGTAAGGCTCTGCACCAAGCAGTTCGCACATGTTTAAAAAGTTATGTGTTCCAAAACTGTTGTCTTCGGTAACACCTCCCCACCACCTGTTTACGATCGTTGGCCGCTTGCTTTGAGGGCCTACGCCATCCTTCCAGTGGTAAGTATCTGCAAAACATCCACCGGGCCAGCGCAGGTTCGGGATCTTTAGCTTTTTCAGTGCGTCAATAATATCATTACGCACACCGTCTGTATTGGGAATGGTTTTGCTGGTATCGCCAACATAAAAACCTCCATAAATGCAATGGCCCAGGTGTTCAGCGAAGTGGCCATATATATTTTTATTGATAGTAGTGATCGCATCTGCAGTGTTCACTACGATGTTGGTTTGCTGCGCGAATGCAGTAACGTAAAGGAATAATGAGGACGCAAGGAATGGCAAGCGGTTAAATTTCATAATAACGATTTTAATATGATGGCAAGAGTTTGCGGGGATTAAAGATAAGTGTTATTATTACATTTATAAATTTAAGAGGACTTTTTTTTAAGACCGGAAGAAACCACTTTTTGAACCCGGCGGTAATACTTATCCCAACTTCCCTTGCGTCGCACACTTCAGCTGCTGTGCTGAATGGAACAGGAAAAAGGCTGCCCAAAAATCATTTGAGTAGTCCGGCGTTTCGCAAGAACTTTGAATTCTTATGAATACAGGCAGGTATAAATGGACAAAAATTGCTGAGTCAGTTACAGAATTTCAGTTTGCCGCCAATAATATGACCACAATTCAGGTCGCAGATAAAACAATAACAATCGCCCGGAAAGATAAAGACCTCTTTGCCTGCGCAAATAAATGTCCGCATGCAGGCGGCATTATCTCAGAAGGTTTTATGGATGCTGCAGGAAATCTTGTTTGCCCCTTACACCGTTATCGTTTCAATCCCCGGAACGGAAGAAACGTAAGCGGTGAAGGCTATTTTCTCAAACACTGGCCCATTGAACAACGTGCCGACGGCATTTATATCGGGATGGAAGAAAAAGGTCTCTTTGGCTTTTGATCTAAAAAAATAATTGAAAGCATTTGGCTACAAACCAAAATCTCCTATTTTTGCAGCCCCGAAAGGGAAAATAAAGGATTCCTCAGTAGCTCAGTTGGTTAGAGCATCTGACTGTTAATCAGAGGGT
>DLKC01000080.1 GCA_002478885.1 Chitinophagaceae bacterium UBA7600 | reverse complement strand
ACAATGCGGCCGCTTAACTGCAAGGCACCATTTAGCTGGGCAAATGTAAATGCTGGTATAAGAAATGTAATGGCAATAAGAATCCTTTTCATTAGTTGGTAATGGTTTAAATTTTTGTCTATAAAAATAGTAGACTAATAAATTAAAAAAAATCAAATAGTATGACATATGCGGCAACATCGCATTCGGGAGTCGTGAACCATATATGTACTGTGTTTGAGAAGCATAAAATAATGATGGGACAAAAGTAGGGGTAAAATATTAGTCTACCAAAATAATGGACTTTAATTTTTTAAAATATTTTTATACAACTCTGCCGAACAATTTATTATTGTAGCCAGTACATTAAATACGCAAGGCTTAATTACGTAATGCCGTACCAGTGTGCGACGCAACGATGCCCGGCAGCCGAGAAAAAGCCGGGCCCCTTTAATCCATGCTCAAATATCGGGAAAACAGCCCTATGGACCAACAGGGCCGGGTAAAATAAACGGTGGAGGAATCATGGCCCCTGACCCTGGACCTTTGCCAAATAAATTCGCTCGGCTCCATGGTCTTGCCCATATAAATTTTAGTAACTTGGGCCACAAAATCTCCACTATGCCAACCTACAATTTACAGATCAACGAAAAGACTTATACGGTTGAAGCAGATGCAAAAATGCCGCTGCTGTGGGCTATACGCGATCTTGTTGGTTTAACAGGAACAAAATATGGCTGTGGCATTGCGCAGTGCGGTGCCTGCACGGTTCACCTGAACGGCAACGCGGTCCGTTCCTGCACGCTGCCCGTTTCTGCAGCAGTAAATCAAAAGATCACCACCATTGAAGGACTGTCTGAAGATAATTCCCACCCGGTGCAGAAAGCCTGGATAGCAGAACAGGTGCCGCAATGTGGCTATTGCCAGAGCGGTCACATCATGACAGCGGCCGCATTGCTAAAGAAAAATCCTGCCCCGGACGATAAGCAGATTGACATCGCGCTGGGCGGTTTGATTTGCCGCTGCGGTACCTATACCCGCATCCGCAAGGCGGTAAAGACCGCTGCTGACATTATGCAAAAAGCTTAACCAACAAAAAAGACTACAATGAAAACGGTACATAAAAATGTTTCCCGCCGGAATTTCTTAAAGGCTTCAGGACTTACCGGCGCCGCACTTACCATCGGCTATTACCTGCCTGCTGCTGCCAATGACGCAACAAAGATTATTCATGCAGGCTCCGCCGACACCCTTGGCGTAAGCCTGAATGCGTGGGTATCGATCGATTCATCGGGCAAAGTAACGATTATGAATCACCGTTCCGAAATGGGACAAGGTTCTTTCCAGGTGGTGCCACAAATGATCGCGGAAGAACTGGAAGTGGACCTGGATAAAGTGCAGATACTTTTTGCGCCGGGTTCGCAGGATAAATACGGCAGCCAGATCACAGGCGGCAGTTCAACAGTGCGCGGTTCTTATTTACACCTCATGCGCGTTGGTGCTTCTGCAAGGGAAATGCTTATACAGGCTGCGGCAAAAAGATGGAATGTCGACAGCCATGAATGTTATGCCGAAAGCAGTGCCGTATTCCACAAACCTTCAGGGAAGAAATTCACCTACGGGGAGTTGGTGGAAGACGCTGCCAAACTTGAGCCGCCAAAAACGGTGAAGCTGAAAAATGTGGAAGATTATAAGATCATACGCAAGCCGCTCCAGCGCCAGGACATACCTTCCAAAGTCAACGGCAAAGCCATCTTTGGTCTTGATAAAAAAATAGAGGGAATGCTCTATGCAGTGGTGGAACGCAACCCGCGTTTTCTTGGTAAAGTAAAGAGCTTTGATGATACGGCTGCCAAAGCAGTGCCGGGTGTTAAACATGTTTTTAAAGTACAGATGCCGGTATTTGCTACAACAAGAGAAGGCGTTGCCGTTGTGGCGACCAATACCTGGGCGGCCATGCAGGGCAGAAAGGCATTAAAAGTAGAATGGGACGACAGTGGCTTTGAACACCTGGGCACTGACCAGGTCTACGACAGGATGAAGAGTGACCTGAACAAACCAGGCCTTTCACAAAGAACGGGCGGTAACGCACCGGCCGCATTTGACAAAGCCGACCTGAAAGTAGAAGCCATTTATGAAACGCCGTACGAAAGCCATAGCTGTATGGAACCACTGAATTGTATAGCGCATGTAAAAGAGGGCAAGGTAGAGATATGGGGACCTATCCAGGGGCCTGACTGGGTACAGAGCGATGTTGCCCAACGGCTTGGCCTCAAGCCGGAAGACGTTACCGTAAACATGACCTTCCTTGGTGGTGGCTTTGGCCGCAAGGCTTTCACGGATTACACTTATGAAGCAGTGGTAATCTCAAAAGAAATAAAGGGACCCGTGCAGGTCGTATGGGCACGCGAAGATGATATGACACAAGGGCCTTTCCGCCCCGGCGCTACCTACGGCATGAAAGCAGGTATCAGCAAAAATGGCAACATCACTTCCCTGCAGGCAAAAATGGCGGCGCAGAATATGGATCACCAGAACCCCGGCGCCGATAAAACATTTTACAATGGCAGTACGGGGGAAGGCTTTCTGCAACCCTATTTTGAAAGCATCCCGCATTACAGTTTTGGTGATGTGCCAACAGAATCGCCCATACCTGTTATGTGGTGGCGTTCGGTATACTCATCAACCAATGGCTTTGCCTACGAAAGCTTCTTCGATGAAATGGCCATAGCCGCTGGCAAAGATCCGCTCGACTTCAGGCGCAATCATTTAAACAACGACCGCTACCAGGCGTTGATCGATATGCTGGAAGAAAAAACAGGATGGAAAAACCGCGGCAAAAAGGAAGGCTGGGGCGTAGCAATCACGGAATGTTTTGGAAGCATTGTAGGCGAAGTGGTCAAAGTCTCAAAGAACACAGAAGGCAAAGTAAAGATTGATAAGGTAACAGCTGTGATGGACTGCGGCTGGTACGTTAACCCGGATATTATCCGCCAGCAGGTGGAAGGCAGTATTGTAATGGCACTTGGTGCCGCTACCAAACACGAAACACATTTCACCGACGGCAAGGCTGTGGAAAAGAATTTTGACGCCTACCGGATGCCGCGCCTTACTGACACCCCGGTGATAGAAGTGCATATCATGGATAACAACGAAAAAGCCGGTGGCGTTGGCGAGCCCGGGCTTCCTCCTTTTACGCCGGCACTGTGCAATGCCATTTTTGATCTTACAGGCAAACGCATCCGCAGGTTGCCTTTCGATCTTAATGAAGTATAGCGCATTTATATAAGTGCTGTTACAATTCGGTAGCGGGCTGCGATCCACGTATCAGCGTCGTTGCCTTTGCAGCTTCGATTGGATGACAGGCTCGCTTATACTGCATTATTTTATTCAACAGGAATATGTATTGAGCTGTATGAAACAAAAACAAAATCTTTTTTCAGCGACGGCAATCACAGCGTCGTTATTGTTCTGTTCTTTTGCCGGCCAGACTTTTGATTTAAAGGCAAGCATGGAAAGGGGCAAAGAACTTTATGTAACCAACTGCCAAAGCTGCCATATGGAGGAAGGCCAGGGCCTGGAAGGCGTTTATCCACCGCTGGCCAAATCAGACTACCTCATGGCCGACAAAAAAAGATCCATCAAACAAACGCTGTATGGCGCCACCGGTGAGATCACGGTGAACGGTGCAGCATACAATACCGACATGACGGGTTATGACCTTACCGACCAGGAAACATCAGATGTATTGAACTTCATCCGGAACTCCTGGGGCAACAAGGGCGAACCTGTTTTACCCGCAGATGTAAAGGCAGAACGAAAGCCCGCACAATAACAACGTTTCAAAAATTAACCAGCCTGCGCAACTTATTTGCGCAGGTTTTTTATGCCTGGTACACTGGCTGTTGCAGTTGAATATTGCTGTGTTGCTGAATGGCTGCGGGACTTGCAGGGTGTAGCCCGCCCATGGGCGGGCCGTAGCGAAGCGCAGCCCGGAAAGGCCCGGACTGTTGCCCGGTACCCGTAAACAGTTGAAAGCCCCAAATTCTTTTTTATCAATTGTTTATAAAATCTATCCGCCGGTAAAATAGTTTTTTGTATTATCTTTTTGAGCTATAATTTCATGTCTTTCGCAAACCAAAACAAATAGTGCATATGAAAAAAAACTACCTGCTGGCAGGGCTTGCTGCGTTGCTTTGTACCACCCTGCATGCGCAGAATATCAGCATCATTAAAGACGTAAACGATGCTAAAGACAGCTACCCTTCCAATTCCGCTTTTTCGATCAACAACAGGGAGCGTACATTTCCCACGCTGAATAACGTTACTTATTTCACCAGCAGTGATGGTGTGCATGGGTATGAATTGTGGCGTACCGACGGGACGAAAAACGGCACTTTTATGCTGAAAGATATTAATCCCAATACAGGCGCCGGCTCATTTCCTTCATCGCTTACGCTTGCCGGCAACATTATATTTTTTGTAGCCGATGACGGGCAGCACGGCATGGAGTTGTGGAAGACCGATGGCACCGCGGAAGGAACAGTAATGGTAAGTGATATTTTGCCGGGCACCGTTGGTTCTTTCCCCAATTATCTTACCGCTGTAAACAATCTCGTTTTTTTTATTGGCTTTGATGACGTAAATGGCTATGAGATCTGGAGAAGCGATGGTACCGAAGCCGGGACATTCCTGACAAAAGACCTGTCACCGGGGCTGAACTATCAAAACCCCATTTACCTGACAAAAATCGGGAACAAATTATGGTTTGTACTCAACAGTACTTATTCCGCTGCTGACGGCATTTATGCATCCGACGGCACTTCCGAAGGAACAACACAGGTTTTCTCTTCGCTCGGTTGCGGTCAGATGCTGGGCATTGGAAAGAAAGTATTCTTTGTAAACTACGATTACAATTATGGTTCAGAGTTATGGGTAACCGACGGCGTGACCAGCAATATAGTGAAAGATATTCTCCCCGGCACGGATGGCTCTTTGCCTGGCGAACTGGTAAATATGAATGGCATACTCTATTTCAGTGCCGGTGCTAACCCATACTATATCGGCAACGGCGACAGGGAGCTATACCGTTCCGATGGTACTTACGATGGCACTTATAAAGTTGCTGACATTTATGCCGGGCCATACAACAGTTCAGCGCCAACCTATCTTACTGTTGTGCGCAATCAAGTATTTTTCACCGCTACCAATGAACTCGGTTTTGGCTTATGGAAGTCAGATGGCACTGCTGAGGGCACCTTCCTGGTAAAACCATTTAACAATACCAGTGTGACCAAACTTACGGCTGCCAATAACCTGTTATATTTCTCTGCCGAAGATGCAAACGGCCAGGAACTTTGGGTGAGCGACGGCACGAATTCAAATACGAAACTTGTTAAAGACATATTCCCGGGCCTTGGGGGCTCAAACCCGTCTTACTTAACGCCCAATAAAAACAAGGTAATCTTTGCTGCGACAGGAACATCAGGTGCTGAATTGTGGAAAAGCGATGGCACTGAAGCCGGAACTGAGCTTGTAAAAGATATCAACCGGAGCACCACCAGTTCCTCTTACCCATATGGATTTGCCGCGCTTAACAACAACGCGCTTTTCTATGCAAATACCAATGCATACGGCCAGGAGCTGTGGAAAACTGATGGAACAAATGCGGGTACAGTGATGGTAAAAGATATTTACCCGGGCTCACAAACCAGTAACCAGAACAGCGCCCTGGTTCTCATGGCCCCTGCGGGTAACGGGCTGGTACTGTCAGCTGCCTCTCCTGTTTTTGGTAATGAGTTATGGAAGACCGACGGAACCAGCGCAGGTACGCAGATGCTGAAAGACCTTACACCCGGTTCAGCCGGTTCAAATTTTGTGATCGACCAGGCCGACGTTTCCCAATTCCATTCCTCGGGCAATAAGTGTTATTTTGTGCTGTCGAACAATCCCAGTTACGGCGACGTTAATCTATGGGTAACAGACGGTACCGAAGGCGGAACTCATTTGATTAATTACTTTTTGAACGATTCTTATTTGAGAGATCTTACAGCTGTAAACAACAAGCTGATGTTTACCGGTTTTTCTTACTATGTGCCATCACAATTGATGGTTACCGATGGCACTGCTGCCGGCACTATTACGCTGAATGGCATTGATCCTAAAGCTGCATCGTTTCGTAGTTATAAAGACAGCCTGGTTTATTTCAACAGTAATGACAATAACTTCTGGGTGTCGGACGGAACAAATGAAGGCACCCATATGTTAAAATCAAACTTCGCCGTATACGCGATTGACTTTGACTTCTTCCCCCAGCATTCCGCTTCGCTGAATGGCAATCTTGCTTTTGGCGCTGATGATTTTCTTGCGGGCACAGAACTCTGGATCACCAATGGAACAACGGCCGGTACAAAACTGGTGAAAGATATCAACCCCGGCGCGACAGGCAGCTATCCCAATAATTTTACATTGGTCAACAGCACCGTGTTTTTTACAGCCAATGATGGCTCGCATGGAAAGGAACTCTGGAAATCAGACGGAACAAAAAAAGGAACGGTGCTGGTGAAAGATATTTCAACAGGTTCAGCGTCTTCTCAACTCGGCAACCTTACCAATGCCAATGGCATCCTCTATTTTACAGTAACAGACGCCCTTTATAATATTGTTATGTGGCAAAGCGACGGAACAGAAGCGGGTACACACCCGGTTGCCGATAATAATTTCCCCGCACTTTCCATCGGTAGCTTCTGGCCATGGCTCGTGATCAATAACAAAATGTTCCTGCAGGCAAGTACCGCAGAACTCGGCTCTGAGCCCACCCAGGCTTTATTAAACACGGCAGCAGCGGCCTCGCTTCAGTTTGCGGGTAATATGGCAGGTACCGATGCCTTGCTTAACTGGCAGGCCGTTAACGAAAAAGAAGTGGCGGGCTACACGCTTCAGCGAAGCGAAAATGGTATCGATTTTACGACCATTGGCAAGCTCAGCGCACGCAAATTGCAGGCATACAATAACTACAGCTACACCGATCGCAATATCGGCGAATCAACGGCTTCAACGGTCTATTACAGGTTACAGCAGTTGGCAGGTGATGATGCCATTATCAGCACTAAAACCGTAGCAGTGAATTTAAAGAATATGATCACTGTCAACGTATTGCCAAATCCTGTTATCAATAATTTTCAACTGAACCTGCAACTAAAGGCTGCACAAAAACTACTGGTAAAAGTGAATGATGCAGGTGGCAACACCTTACTCGCAGAAACCCGCAATATGCAGGGCGGCAGCAGCGTCTTAAATTATAAGGCGTCGGCCTGGCCTGCCGGCAGTTACATACTTACGGTTACGCTGGAAGATGGAACCAAAAAAGAAGTGAAGATCGTTAAGCAGTAACGATTGAAAAACTGGTTTTGCCCTGTATTATGAATGATGAATATCAACAATAATACAGGTTTTTTTTTGCCCGGCTTTAGCCATCCACCAGGCTTTACTTGCATCGCACACTTGTACGGTTTGCCCTGAACTCAGCACAGGCTTCCGGTATTTCCCGGGCTTCCCTGCTGCCAAAAGCGATACAGCCGAAGCGTGCGACGCAACGATGCCTTATGCTTATCCCAAAGCCTGGCTCCAAAACAAAGACAAATAAATAGTGGCTACAGTGTTCCCGCAATGGTTTGATCGATTTCTTCCTCCGCTTCCTGCATTTGCCGCAGGCGTTTGAGTTTACGGCCGTAGGCGATTTTTGTGATGAGTACAAATAAAACGGGCACTACAAATATGGCGAGTGTCGTCGCTGCGAGCATGCCGCCAAACACCGTCCAGCCAATGGTCTTACGGGCTTCGGCCCCTGCGCCGGTGGCAAAGGCAAGTGGCAATACGCCAAAGATGAAAGCAAGTGAAGTCATTACAATCGGTCGCAAACGCAACTGCACGGCCTGCAGTGTTGAGTGAACAATGTCCATCCCCCTGTCAACCCTTTCCTTTGCAAACTCAACGATAAGGATCGCATTCTTTGCAGAAAGCCCGATAAGCGTTATTAAACCGATCTGCGCATAAATATTGTTGGAGATATTCGGTAATAACGTAAGGGTAACAATGGAACCAAACGCACCAATGGGAACGGCAAACAACACCGAGAAGGGAATGCTCCAGCTTTCATACAACGCGGCAAGAAACAAAAACACAAATACAATTGATATGGTAAAGATGATGCCGGTGCTGCTGCCGGCTTTTATTTCTTCCCGGCTAAGGCCGGAGAAATCGTAGCTGTAACCACGTGGCAGTGTTTTGGAAGCCACGTCTTTTAAGGCATCCAAAGCCTGCCCGCTGCTATAGCCAGGCTTGGGCGTTCCATTGATCTCGATAGAACGGTAAATATTATAGTGCGAAATAAGCGAAGGCGTTTCTATGACCTTTGTTTTAACGAGCGAATTCAGGGGAACCATATTGCCCTGGCTGTTGCGTACATAGAATTTGGAAAGATCGTCAATATCTTTCCGGTAACCGGTGTCGGCCTGTGCCATCACGCGAAAGTTTCTTCCATATACATTAAAGTCGTTTACATAACTGCTGCCCAGCAACGTAGAAAGGTTGCTGTATACTTCGCTGACGGAAACACCCAGTTTCTTGGCCTGCTCGCGGTCAACATCAACCTGGTAAGCAGGCGTATTCGCTGTAAAGTACGTATACGCCATCCCTATTTCAGGGCGCTTGTTTAATGCCGCAAGAAAGTTGCGGGCAACCTTTTCAAACTGTTGAATATTGTCTGTACTGGTGGTTTGCTGCAGTTCAAAAGTAAAACCTGCCGTAGCTCCCAAACCATTAATGGCCGGTGGCGCTATGGCAAGCACCCTTGCCTCTTTCAAATCGTGCGTCTTTTTCTGTATTTCAGCAATGACGCCCTGCAGCTGGGCCTCTTTTTCTTTACGGTCGTCCCAGGGTTTTAATGAAACGAAGATGGTGCCTACGTTTGATTTGTTGGAAAAGCTCACTACGTTAAAACCAGCCAGTCCACCCACCACGCCTACCGCCGGTATTTCCCTCAAACGTTTTTGTATCTCCAGCAACATGTCCATACTCCTTTTTGTGGAGGTTGCTTCCGGCATTTCATAGGTAACAAAGAGACGGCCATTATCCTCAGAAGGAATGAACGCAGTCGGCTTATTCTTAAACAGCATAAACAAGCCCACAAACAAACAGGTAAGCATCACCAAAACCAATGGGGTAGCCTTTATGCTGTTTTTCACCCCTCGTGTATAGGAGCTGTTGATCCTGCCAAAACCATTGTTAAACCCACGGAAAAACCTGGCAAGAAAATTCCTTTTGGGCTTTTGTTCATCAACAGGTTTCAAAAGCAACATACAAAGTGCCGGTGTTAAAGAGAGTGCGACAAATGCCGATATAAGCACTGATATGGCGATCGTTATAGCGAACTGCTGATATAACCTTCCAACAATACCCGGCACAAAACCCACCGGGATAAACACGGCCGCCAGGATCAGCGCGATGGCAACTACCGGGCCCGAGATATCTTTCATGGCCCTTACCGTTGCTTCCTTTGCAGACAGGTGCTCATGATCGATATAGTGCTGTACCGCCTCCGTAACCACGATGGCATCATCAACTACAATACCGATTGCCAGGACAAACCCAAATAAGGTAAGCGTATTAATTGTAAAGCCAAGGGGTACGAAAAAGATGAACGTGCCAATGATGGAGACAGGAATTGCCAGCACGGGAATAAGTGTTGCCCGCCAGTTCTGCAGAAACAGGAATACAACGATCACCACCAGCAACAATGCAATGCCTAAAGTATGCAGTACTTCGTTGATGGATGCCTGCACCACAGAAACCGTTTCAAAAGGAATCAGGAAATCGATGTCTTTTGGAAAGGTCTTCTTCAGGTTGTCCAATTCCGCCATTACGCCCTTGTAAGTATCCAGCGCGTTGGCGCCGGGTGCCTGGTAAACCAGTACGAAAGCAGCCCGCTGGCCATTTACAAACGCATTGTTGCCATAATTAAATTTGGCAAGCTCTACACGTGCCACATCGCGCAGGTACACGATAGAACCCTGCGAGGGGTTTGTTCTTACAATAATGTTTTCAAAATCTTCCTTTTTATTAATGCGGCTGTTGGTAAGCACACTGTATTCAAATGTTTGCACGTTGGGCTGAGGCACTCCGCCGATGGTACCTGCTGCGACCTGGAGGTTCTGTTCCTGGAGCGCAGAAGTTACATCATTGGCCGTTAAATGCAACGCCGCCAGTTTTTCCGGGTCTAGCCATACACGCATCCCAAAATCATCACCGAGCGAGGTGATGTCACCAACACCCTTCACACGAAGCAAGGCATCTTTAATGTAAATATTGGTGTAGTTGCCGATGAAGGTTCCGTCGTGAGTGCCGTTTGGCGAATACACAGACAGCACCATCATGATCGTTGGGTTACGTTTACGTACGGTAACGCCTAAACGTTTTACTGCGTCTGGAAGCGTCGGCTGTGCAACGCTCACCCTGTTCTGTACATCCAGTGCGGCGATATCGATATTGGTACCAATGTCAAATGTCACGCTCACACCACTCTGCCCGCTTGCTGTGCTCGTACTGCTGAGAAACGCCATGCCCGGCGTACCGTTTACCTGCGTCTCAATTGCGGTGGTGGTTGTTTGTTCAACGGTTTGTGCATCCGCTCCTATAAAGTTTGAACTTATGGACACAACCGGTGGCGTAATATCGGGGTACTGCGCAACTGGCAGGGTGGTCATGGCGATGATGCCCACAAGCACAATAACGATGGAAATAACCATCGCTGTTACCGGTCTTTTTATAAAAGTATCTGCAATCATACCCTGTTTCGTTTTTATCGTGTGTGGTCAATCCTTAATCATCAACTGATCGCACTATAATATTTACCCGGGAAAAATCCTGTTACCGCTTGTTTGCTTCGTGCCATCCCGCATGTATGTACCATAAACTGGTTTACCATTCATAATGTACGTGGCTCAGTCAGTGGCTGCTTTGGTGGAAGATACCGGTTGCAACAGCTGAAGGGTGCGACGCAACAAAAGCCTGCTGCCTGTTCTGTCGCCCGGCACAAAAAAATCAGTTTGCATGCAGGGCAGTATCAATTTTCACGGCGGCCCCTTCCCTTAGATTTTGTACGCCCTGCACAGCGATACGCTCACCGCCCGACAGTCCGTTTTTAATAATAACATTTGTTCCGATTTGCTTACCAACCACAACGCGGCGCTGCGTTACTTTGCTGCTGTCGTTGATTACATATACGAAAAACTCGCCAAGCTGTTCGGTAATGGCTTTGTAGGGAATGACAACCGACTGCACGCCTGAGTTATTCAGTACGCGGAGTATGCCGGACATACCTGCTTTTAGTTCGCCCTTGTCGTTGGCAAACTCGAGACGCATTTTGATAGTGCCTGTTTGGGGGTCAACTGCCCGGTCGATCAAACTTATTTTGCCGCCAACCGGGTAAACCTCGCCACCAAATTGCAGGCGGAAACTGCTGTCTTTTTCTTTCATGCCTTCCTGTTGAAGCTTGGTAAACCGGAATATCTGGCTTTGGTCTACCGCGACGTCAACCGCCATAGGATTATCGGATGAAACAGTATTAAGAATGGTTTGCCCGGCATTAACCGGCGAACCAACTTTTACCTGAGAAATACCGATTGTACCATCAAAAGGCGCATACACAGCAGAGTAATTCACCGCGGTTTGCACTGCACGAACATTTGCTTCTGCGGCATCAACCTGCTTTTTCGCAGCTTCAAGTGCTGCATCGGCATAGTCGACCTGTTGTTTTGCAATGGCATCTTTCTTATCAAGCTCATGGTAGCGGTCCGCATCTTTCTGAGCTTTCAGAAGATTGGTTTGCTGCACCTGCAGGTTTGCCACGGCCTGCTGGTAGTTAGCCTGGAACTGCTGCTGATCGAAAGTGTATAGCTTCTGGCCTTTTTTCACATGCTCGCCATCTTTGAAGTAAATACCGGTAACAAATCCGCTCACCTGCGAGCGCAGGTCGGTTTGATTAAACGCCGTCACCGTTGCCGGGTAGTCATCGTAATAAACCGCAGCATTTGTGGTGACTGTTTGCGCGGTAACGGTGGCTACCGGCGGCGGACCTTGTTGCTGTTGCTGC
Source organism: Chitinophagaceae bacterium UBA7600 (assembly GCA_002478885.1). Taxonomy (GTDB): domain Bacteria; phylum Bacteroidota; class Bacteroidia; order Chitinophagales; family Chitinophagaceae; genus DLKC01. The sequence goes on along the minus strand of DLKC01000080.1, from coordinate 29,823 downwards.
GGGGTGCTGCCGCAGGAGGCAAATACGACAACGCCGGCCGATAAAAAACAATGTATAATTTGCTTTAATGACATACTGATGATTTATATAATCAGAAAATTAATGCTCCCATTGCTTTCTGCACGTCGATCTTTGAGGAAAGCAACCTGTTTAGTGCATCATAGTAATTGATCTTTGCCGTGCGGAGATCTGTTTCTGCAGCTACCACTTCCAGGTAAGTTTTAACGCCCGATTTATATTGCAATTCGATAACGTCATAAACTTCTTTCGCCAGTTCCACGTTTTCTTTCAGGGCAACAAAGGCTGCGAGATTACTTTTATAAAGTGCCATTGCCTGCGCATACTCGGTGCTGATGTTTTGCTGCAGTTTTACCATATCCCAATCCATGCGTTTCAATTCCCATTCCTGTTGCCGGATATTGTATTTTCTTTTACCTCCCTGGAAAATGGGGACGGAAATATTCAGGCCGGCATAAGAATTCGGAAATGCCTGGCCATACAATTTGCTGAAACTGTTGTCCTGGAAATTAAGATTGTAAGCACCGTTCAAAGAAACATCAGGTAAATAACTCCACTTGTTATAGCGGAGATTTGCTTCCTGCAATTTTCTTTTTGTTGCGAGCAATTGGTATTCTACCCGGTTGCTGTATGCTGCTTTGGCAACAGTATCAACAAACAGTTCATTTTCCATTTTCAGGCTGTCGTAGGTAATGGTGAGGTCGCCCGAAACAGGATAACCCATCAGGGATTTAAGGTATTCCATCTTCGCCTCCAATGCCGCATTATTGGATTTACGTAAGGCATTTGCATTATTCAATGCAATGGTGGCGCGTTTATAATCGGTCTTGTCGGCTATGCCAACCGTATAGCGGCTATAAGCATCTTTAAGGCTCCGTTCGAGCCGAACAATATCTTCATCTGTCGCTTTTATTTGCTGCAGGGTGGTGAGCACATCATAAAATGCTTTTGCAGTGGCTGCAGCTATTTCAATTTTAGTACCGGTGGTTACCTGCTTAACCTGGGTGCGCACATCGTCCTTTGTTTTACTCGCCAACAAAACATCGCGGTTAAAAAGATTTTGATGAAGCGTAACCTGCATGGCGGAGGTATTATCGGTACCAAGCTTTATCGTATTGCCCTGGAACACCACTTTCTGCAGTTGAAAATTATGCTGAAACAGGTAAGCGAAATTCAATTGCGGGTACCAATCAGAAAGCTTGTCTTTAATTATTGTTTCGGTTATTGATTCGTCGATCAGCGATTGCTGAATAACGGGTTGATGCATGAGTGCATACTGCACACATTGTTCAAGCGAAGCGTTGCTGAGAAGAGAATCATTCGTTTGAGCAGAAATAGACCCGATCCCCGATATCAATACAACACACAAAACCCATGTTCTACGGAGGTAATATGCCATTGCTGGTTAATGTTATCCCGCAAAGTAAAAGCAATTAGCACTAAATACCATTGCGATTTGCGGCGAACACTAAAAAAACCGCTACCAACTAAATGAAAGTGTTAACGATTTCAACTTATGACAATGCTTAAATGCGCCGACACTTTAACTGAACCGGCTCTACCAGCAGTTTGCAAATAAAAAAAGAACAACCATTATTTAGTTGTTCTTTTTTTGCCAGCGTTCTTTGTCAGATTATTTGTTACTGTCTTTTGTATCGAGTATCAAAGGTGCGCTTCCCTTACCCATAATGATTACTTTGGCATTCGCTGATTTAGCGATTTCAAGTTGGGCCTTAATACTTTCGTACTGAAGCTGTCTATCGGTAAGGCTTTCGCTAATGATACGCTGATAGTCTGCAATACCCTGTGCCTCTACCCTTTTCCTGTCTGCCTCCTGTCTCTCTTTTTGCAACACGAACTGCATCTTTTGCGCATCCTGCTCTGCATTTATCTTCTGTTCAATGGTAGCTTTTACACTTTCAGGCAGTGATATATTTCTTACCAGCAACTGCTCAAGGCTAAGACCCCGGTTTTTAAAGTCGTTTTCGATGCTTTTAAATATCCGTTGCTGAAACTCATCCCTCTTGGTTGAAAAAAGTGAGACTGCATCGTAGTAAACTGCGTTGTCTCTTATTCGCGTTCTCGTTAACGGGCGCACTATTTTGTCTTCGTAGTCGATGCCCGTTTCGCGCAATATTTTCGGCGCATCGGTAGGAACAACCCTGTACAAAACGGAGAGGTCGATGGTTACTTCCAGGCCGTCGTTGGTTAAAACGCGAATGGCATCGTCACCGCTTTTTGTTCCTTCATCATGAATACCACTCATGGTATAGTTTTGTGTTTTCACATCCATTCGTTCTATATCGAGCAAAGGATTTATAAAGTGAAGGCCGCTTCCAAGTACATCATCCTGAACCTTACCAAATAATTTTTTAACGCCAACCTGCCCTGCGTCGATCTGGATAATGCAGGCGGTAACAACTCCAAGTAGAATAAAAATCAAACCAACGATGCGGGCAGGGCTTCCAAGCTTTCTGAAGTTATCGTTACCTCTTGAAATACTTATTCCAACTATAAAAATGATAACCCCGATAATAATGAGTGCCATAAAATCTGTGTTTTAAAATTTGCGAGACGATTAAAGTCTTTATTATTAGTAGGTAAAGCAATGAAATTATTACAGTCAGTCGTTGCTAAAGGTACTGCAATACTTGTATCAGAGGTTTTATTTTAAGCAACAACGGCGTGGCTGAATAATGCTTTTTGAACCCGGCACCAAAACTTCATTCAGCTTCACTTGCGTCGCACTCTTCAACATTCTAAACATCTTGGAGTAGGAAATATTTAACCCGATAGCGTTTGCTGAGTGCGCCGTTTTGCGGCCTTAATTTATAGTGTTCAGGAGCGTTACTGCAGTCGAAGAGTGCGACGCAACGATGTATAAACATTGTTACTTAAGCCCTGGCTCCAAAAATTTAAGCCCGCTTTTAAAAACGTCTTAAACAGTTCAATGGTAATTTATTTCAGCTTATTATTGCCACTGATAAGTCGCCATATGATAAAGCGCATCTGTAGTTATATTTTAAAAGTCACCGGCTGGCACCTCGACACGAATGTGCCATCGGAAATAAAGCGTTGCATTGTAATTGCCGCGCCGCATACCAGCAACTGGGACTTTTGGTATGCCATGTCTGCATTTAAAATTTATGGTTTAAAAATAAGGTACACCATAAAAAAAGAGTGGATGAATTTCCCTTTCAGCCTGCTTACAAAACCGCTTGGTGGCATTGGTATTGACCGAACACCAAAAAAAGATTCGCCGGAAAGAATAAGCTATACTGAAGCAATGATCAACCTTTTTAAAGAAAACAAAGAATTGATTATTCTTATTACACCTGAGGGTACCAGAAGTAAGCGAACGGAATGGAAAACCGGCTTTTGGTATGTAGCGAAAACTGCCAATGTGCCCATTTTACTGGGATATGTTGATTATAAAAGGAAGATAGCGGGCATAGGCAAGACGATTTTTCCGTCGGAAATGGAAAAAGACATGAAGGAGATTATGGCGTTTTATAAACAGATGCATCCAAAATACCCCGAGAATTTTAGTGTAGACCTCAATTATGTTTAATGAAAACAAAACACCTGCCCCTAAACTGGGCAGGTGTTTTGTTTTATATATATTTTCCTTTAGTTCCTGAACACCTTAAACGAATGCATGGTGGTTCCATCGTAAAGTTGAACAACATAAATACCCGAGCTTATTTTCCCGGTATTAATTGTGGCAAACCCGTTAAATGGCTGTTGCAGTATAACCCTTCCACTGAGGTCTAGTAATTTGATATTGCCGTTGATACTGTTGCCGGTCATTGAAACAGTAAGTTGTTCTTTAAATGGATTAGGGAATACTTTTACACCAACATTATCGATCACCACCATTCTCACAGGTGACCATGCAATGGTTCCGCTCTTTGTAACCAATTTAATGCGGTAATAGTTTTTGCCAGGTGACGGCTGATTATGTATAAAGCCATAATACTTTACCGTCGTGAGCAATGATGTGGCATTTACTTTACCAACTTCTTTAAATTCTCTTCCATTGAGGCTGTGTTCAACCACATAGTAAGCGGCATTTGTTTCATTTGTTATATTCCAATCGAGTTTAACACTGCCGGCGAACGGTTTGGCTGTGAGATCAAATAATCTTGAAGCCAAAACGATTTCCCGTTCAATAAAAATGTATTTATAGAAGAAGTTATTGAAGTGGTATTGTTCCGGCTGATCATCATCGGGGTTAACATCGAGGTATAAGTTGTACTTACCGGTTGGCAGGGAAGTAACATTTGTTTTGAAGGAAATCAAAACGGTATCGCCGGGTGCCAGCGGTTTGGTATTGGAAACAGGTATTTCCTGTAACAGGTTATTGTTTAGATCGTATAACAGCACTCTAACCTTTAATGGAGTAAATGCGGTGCTGCTGATATTTTTAAATACAACAGAGCCTTTGAGTGTATCATATTGCAAATTCACCTCGTGACCAAGCCAAAGTGTATCAGGAATATTTCCACCAATATTTGGAGCCAATGCGCCTTCGGGCACGGGGACAAACTCCACAGTCCAATCTTTTAATTGGTATGGATTAGCGGTAACTGAATCTAGCGTGTGCATACGAAGCCGGACATATGGATATTTCCCGGCATCGATTGCCGAGATATCGTAGCCGTGCTGGGCAGTATCTATTGTATAGAACAGCGTATCAGTTCCATCTTTTCCAACAGCCAACACATCGAGTGAGCTTCGGTTATTTTTGTTAATGGCATACCCGTTCCAAAGAACCTTGTTCCAGGATTTGCCAGGTCCGAAAAGCGGCGAGGTTACGGTGCCGATTGTGTCAGCTGAAGCAATGTTGTCGCTGAAGCTGATACGATCATATATCCCTTTTGAAAAAACAGATCTCGGTTTATAATTCAAGCTATCGTTTTTCTTAAATATCATAACAAAAGTCCTGGGATAATTGAATGAATCAATTTGTGTTCCCTGGTCTTTTAACCGATGGTAAAGAGAATTATTATGGCCGAAGAAAGTAGTATCACTTCGCCATACTGTTGGAGCCCAGTCGGCATTACCAAGGTCGTAAATCTTTCTTGCGACAACGTAATAGCCATTTGCAACAAAGTTGTCAAGAAAGTCCATTGCATTTTTGCGTGAATAGCGGTCCTGCGTACTGTATTCGAAATTGTATAAACGCATCGGATCACAAACTGGTCCGGCTCCATACGGAAATGTTGTGTTGGCTATTGGCTTAAAAGTAACCGGATCGATAACGTTGAAAATTATCGAACTACCCACACACGCACTCCACGTGAAAATAGCTCCATTTAAAGCAGCACTGAATTGATTATCCTCAGTGCCGCTGGTCGGATAGATAGAGTGTTGCACATAAAGATTATGATATGCTTTCCCAAACTTGAACAGACGTGAAGATGAATCAGGATAAATTTGTTCAAAAGCAGATTCAGTATGCTGATAAAAATGCGCCTGTTCAAACCCTTGATTACCAGCCTGCTTATGGATAAAAGAAAAACCGTTCCAATATTTGGTTGCGCTATCTTCGGACACCCTCCAATAATAGACCACATTATCCAATGTTAAAGGCACATTATTAAATTCAACCGTTCCACCTGCAGAGACAGCAATTTGACTGGTTTTGACAGGAGAATTAAATAATGCTGTAGTATCCAGTTCCATAACATATTGAGTGGTTTGGCTGAAACTGGTGGCAGCTGAAGCAATTAGATTTAGTTCCGAAACATTTACAATTGAATAGTTGTATGGAGCTATTGGTAAGAGATCGGCCGAAGTAATATTTACTATAACTGAAGCTGTATTATTTGTTGAATCTGATTCGTCCAATGCCCTATTTTCATTTACCGTGACGGCAATAGTCGTCCTCCCTTTATCCCTGTTCCCAACGATCGGTAATTTTATAAGCATAGAATCTTTAGAAAAGACGGGGGCAATCTTTGCCGAAAATACTGTTGACTTGCTTTGATCTGGAAATGTTCGGGTGATTTTTACAGGAAGTGAGTCGTTGATCGCTTTGCCCAGATTGTGAATGGTAAATTTTACTGTAAACGAATCTGATGTAACATTAAGCCGGGAAGGCATCACCCGTATTTCGGCACTGTCGATAAAAAAATCAGGAGCGGCGTAAGCATTCATTTTTACAGCAGGGTCTCCATGCAATGTGTATTGCTGCGACAGTATTTTCGAGAAAAACTCATCCGGGTACGCGGTCAATGCATTTGTAATTGCATCTTTTATTACACTACCATAAGCCTTGCCGTAATAAGCCGACCTCATGGATTTATAAAATTCCCTTGTGTAAAGATCAAGGTAACTCAATTCGGCAAGGTTTGTAGAAGCAAGGTAGCCAATCGCGCCTTTACCTGGCTCTAAAACAAATTTTTCCGACAGTGTTTGCCTGTTATTGTAGCGGTTTATATCGTAGTCGAAAATGTTGCCTGCAAGACATCCGTTAACTACAAAAAAGGGATACTTGCCGTCATTCTTATAGTTCTCCGGGTTATCAAGATTAAAATCAATGTTACTTGAATTTGAATGCCCTGTATACTCCAACAAGGAGCTTCCCTGGTTAAACTGATTAGTAAAGTCAAGGACCGCTTCAGAGTAACCAACCGGGTTTGCGTGTTTGTTATAACTGTAAACGTCGGCGCCGAATAGAGTGTCAGCAATTATTTTTGCATGGGCTGGCATTACCGTGTCGAGCACTTCACCAGTAAATTCATCGTCCGCACCTGCAAGTAATAAAATTTTCTTCGCCCACTTCTTATCATCTGCGGCCATTGTGGTATCTCGTTGCAACGCCTCATATTGTTTTACCTTTTTCAAATAGTCTCCTACTTCGGCTGCTGATATTACAGACAATCGTCCAATCGGTGTTTGGGGAATTGAGACAAGACTTTTTGCACTTAATAAATTATCTGAACCCGGGCTACCGAATGTTGGAATCAGGTTCAGTTTTAATGTAAGCGGGTCGTAATAGTGGTCAACTCTATATGTAATGTAAGAAAGCCCTTTACCGATGAGAAAAGTGAAAGCAGGCTTGACGGTAAAATTGTCCTGGGCATACCGGAGAAAATTCTTAACAGATAATGGATGCATATCTATTCCGTAAGCAAACTGATCAATTAATTGGTCAATGTCATATATCTGCGCATTAAAGTGCCCGCCTGAATCTGAACTCCGGTAATCCTTATATTGCTGAACGTAATTATTCTGAGTCCCTGATCCATATAAAACCGGGTTCGAAATTATCAGGTAGTCCCCCTGATTTTGCTGCAGACCGTAATTCATGAATTGCTTCTGCTGAAAAGAGGTGATTGATTTTGCGGCAGAGCCATCAGACCTACCTAAAACAAGGTGATAATTTTCTGTCGATGGGGGTAACAGAAATTGAAGCGTGTCTGGATTATCGGTATTTGCGAGGTATCTCTTATTATTTGTCAAATCTATCAACTCAGGAACCGAAACCCCTTTGTTGAAATTAGCTATCTTAAGATACCTGCCGGTTGTTGAAGCCGCTACATTAAATTCAAAAGTAGAAGCACCGCCGAAGTTAAATTTCCTTGGATATTGAAATTCGATCGCCGCAACTCTTATTTCATCGCCCCATCCTTGAGAGAGATTTTGAATAATGAATGTAACATTATCTGCTTTTATTTTATTAGCCGGAATATTTTCGAATGTTTTCGTACCATAAGAAAACGCCGGGAAATAAAACTGCGACAATGAGTCTCCGTTCATATATATCTTCACATTACGAAACGTGTCGGGAGCATTGCCACACATTCGATAATTCACACTCATTGCCGGTCCGGTCGTGTCGAGGTATAACGACGAAAAAGTTTGCGGCATTTGAACGTCTTCATAAAAATCATCAGGATGCACAGGCCGGCTTGAAAAACCTTCGCCGGAAAGATATTCTGATTCGTAGAGAATTTTCAGGTCATAAATCTGGTAAAAATAGGCTCCGCGACCTTCAGTCATAGTTGCCCTGTAGTATCTGCCGGCCGTGTAGTAAAAATTTTTCTCAGGCTGCATCGTATTACCCGTAAGATCATTGCTGGCATCAATGATCCTTTTATTCGTTCCCGATGAATTCACCGTGAAAAAATACGCAGCAGAATCGGATGAAAGGTTCCAGTAGTCCGTTAGTTGATAATCCGGACTGGTGTATAAGTCTCTATCTGCTTTGCCGTTAGCAAGCTCTCCAAAAAATTCTATGTAATCAGATGACGATAAAAGTCCCGTAGGTTTAGAAGTATAAATGGCTACTTCTTGGCCGTCCCGCCATAGTTGAAGTTGCTCTGCAGGCACATTTCCCAATCCTACAGACGCCAACGATGGTTGTGTTATTCTAACAATTCCCTTTTTCAAAGGAGCCCCAACGTTATCATATCCAAATGGCCCTACTTTAAATTTATAGTAGGTCTTATTATAATCGATCCATTCGTTTCTATATAACTGAGATTTGGCAGCGGTGAGAAATACAAGAAGGGTAAGAAGTAAGAAAAAATATTTTTTCATACAGGTGATTTTATCAAAAGCAGATATCGAATTTAAAACAAATTTAATATTTATCTTTCTTGCTGGAGCGGTTACAGCAAAATATAATTGCAGCTTTATATTTTGGGAATCGATAAAAAATTGATTGCAAAATGTTTAAATAAGGCTTAATCAGGACAAGTGCAGCATGAGTTTGTGCCGGCGTATGTTTTTCATGGCATCCTGGTTGTGTCACTCTCTTGTGCTGCAGTACATGTTGCATCTGCCAGTGGATCACGTTTTCGTCTTTCGCTGCTAATTCATGTGCTGCCGCACAAGTGTGCGACGCAAGGAACGTTGAGAAGAAAATACTACGTCGGGCTCCAAACACTATTCGAAATCCGCAAGACATTTTACAAGGCTTTGGTGCCATTCCGGCACTTCGACTTCAAATGTTTGCTTTATCTTTTGCTTACTCATGACCGACCATGACGGTCTTTTGGCAGGTGTTGGAAACTGGCTTGTGGGAATTGGGTTAACTGCACACCCGAATTTCATAAGATCGCGAATGCCTGCAGCGAAGTCAAACCAGCTGATCTGCCCTTCGTTGCTGTAATGGTATATACCCGGCTTGAAAAACGTGGGCTGTTCCCCAGTGCGCCGCACGATTGTTAAGATAGTTTCCGCCAGGTCTTTTGCCCACGTTGGTGACCCAAACTGATCGTTTACAACGTTTAGCTGGGGCCTCTCTTTCATGAGCCTCATCATCGTTTTCACAAAATTGTTTCCAAACCTGCTATATACCCACGAAGTACGGATAATGATCGAGTCAGGATTGTTTTGCAAGGCAAGCTGCTCTCCCATCCATTTAGTATAACCGTAATAATTAACCGGGTTTGTAGCATCACTTTCAAGGTAAGGTTCATTGCCATTTCCGTCGAAAACATAATCAGTAGAAATGTGAATGAGTTTTGTTTTATGCTTTCTACAATTCGAAGCGATGATGCCTGCCGCCTCAGCATTTACTTTATAGGCTTGCTCCTGGTCGGTTTCGGCTTTGTCAACTGCTGTATAAGCGGCCGCATTGATGAACCATGAAGGCTGGTTAGCTGTAAAAATATTTTCAACAGCAATGCTGTTTGATATATCCAGTTCAGCATGACCAGCAAATACAAAATGAAAATTGGGAAATAAAGCCGCAAGCACGGCTAGTTCATTTCCCAACTGTCCATTTTTACCCGACACAATAACGGATTGCTTTTGCATAATATATTAAAGGCTCCAGTATTGCCTGCCTGTTTCGATGCGCCTGAATATTCCCTTAACGTCGACGAGTAGTGCGTTCTCTTTTGTAATAGACCTGAAATATTCCGGGGAAAGGTCTTTGTACTGGTCGTGTTGAACGGCGAGTACGACTGCATCGTAATCTTTCGCTAATTCCTCGGTGAGTGAAATGCCATATTCCTCTTCCACTTCCTCAGAAGAAGCCAGTGGATCAGCTACATGCACATTAATATGATAGGTCTGCAGCGATTTTACGATATCAAACACTTTACAGTTGCGTATGTCAGGCACATTCTCTTTAAAGGTGGCGCCCATAATCAACACTTTTGATTCGTGAATGTTGTTGCTGTTCTTTGCAATATGTTGCAATACCTTTTCGGCTATATGGGTGCCCATTCCATCATTTATCTGGCGACCGGCAAGAATAACGTTGGAAGTAAAACCGAGTGCCTCTGCCTTGTAGGTTAAATAGTAAGGATCAACGCCTATACAGTGCCCTCCTACCAAACCGGGTTGAAAGTTGAGGAAGTTCCATTTGGTTCCTGCAGCTTCAAGCACTTCATAGGTGTTAATATTCATTTTATCAAAAATGATGGATAGTTCGTTCATCAAAGCGATATTGATATCCCGCTGGGAATTTTCAATCACTTTGGCGGCCTCTGCAACTTTTATGGATGATGCTTTATGCACGCCCGCTTCCACCACTTTGCAATATATGGTGGCGATATTATCAAGCGACTCCTCATCACAACCGGAAACAATTTTGATTACATTATGAAGCAGGTGTTGCTTGTCTCCCGGGTTTATTCTTTCAGGCGAATAACCGACTTTAAAGTCTTTGACAAATTTTAACCCGCTCATCTCTTCAATAACCGGTATACAATCCTCCTCTGTACACCCTGGATATACTGTTGATTCAAAAATCACATAATCTCCGGGTTTAATTACGCGTCCGATAGTACTGCAGGCCAGCAATAAGAGGGAGATGTCAGGAACTTTATGCTCGTCGACCGGGGTTGGAACGGCGATGATATAAAAGTTGGCCTTTTTTAGTTCTTCATAATCATCGGTGAATACAATGTCTGAATTTTCAAAATCAGCCTTTTCCATTTGCATACTTGGATCTTCGCCCTTGTTGAGCATTTCGATACGACGCTTATTGAGATCAAATCCAATTACACTCAACTTTTTTGAAAACGCCAGCGCAATAGGTAATCCAACATATCCAAGGCCAATAACTGCAATTTTACTTTTCTTTTCTTCAAGGTGTTTTACAATCATAATGGTTTTTGCGTTTTATTGAATAATTCCTTTAGCAAATGATCTCTTTGTTCTTTTATTTGTCAATGTTACACTGAAGAACGCAAAGAGTGGTTTTATTATAATGGACAAAAATCAATATTTCTATCAAGTCCATCCACAAATTGATCTACGAAAATCGTAGCCCGGTTTTTTCAGGCCGCAATGTAAATATTTTTTCTAACTGAAATTAAACAATTCATTAACATTTAATTTAGGCCTAACCAGGTTCGTGTAAAGACAAAACTTCCCAAATCATTAATAACTGCAGTAATCTATTTAACCTTGTAGCTTACTTATTTTTAGCGGCAAAATCTTTAGGCAATTTATAAAGTTCCTCCTTAGGCAAAGTTTGGTAGTAGGTATAAGTTCGTGCTAATCCTTCAGCACGGGTAACTTTTGGTTCCCAGCCCAGCAGTTCCCTCGCTTTTGTAATGTCGGGCTGTCTTTGTTTAGGATCATCTAATGGCAGCGGTTTATAAATAATTTTCACGCCTGCTCCTGTGAGTTTAAGTACTTCCTCTGCAAATTCTTTTAACGAAACCTCGTCGGGATTACCAATATTAACAGGGTAGGTATAGTCACTCATCAACAACCTGTAAATACCCTCGATCAAATCATCCACATAACAGAAAGATCTTGTTTGATTTCCGCTGCCAAAAACCGTGAGATCTTCACCTCGCAATGCCTGTCCTATAAAAGCCGGCAATGCGCGTCCGTCATTTAGTCTCATTCGTGGACCATAAGTATTGAAAATTCTCACAATGCGGGTATTTACTCCATGATAAGTATGATAAGCCATTGTTATAGCTTCCTGGAAACGCTTTGCTTCGTCATAAACACCACGTGGGCCAACCGGATTTACATTGCCCCAGTAGTCCTCGTTTTGCGGATGTACAAGGGGATCTCCATACACTTCACTGGTCGATGCCACTAATATCGTTGCACCTTTGGCAGCAGCAAGACCTAGGCAATTATGCGTGCCCAGCGACCCCACCTTAAGTGTTTGAATGGGGATCTTTAAATAATCGATCGGGCTCGCGGGGGAAGCAAAATGGAGAATGTAATGCAACTCGCCCGGAACATGAATAAACTTGGTGACATCATGGTGATAGAATTCAAAGTTCTCCAGCGGAAAAAGATGGGCTATATTATTCATATCGCCGGTAATAAGATTATCCATGCCGATAACATGAAAATCTTGCTTAATGAACCTGTCACACAAATGCGATCCAAGAAATCCTGCAGCTCCTGTGATTAAAACTCTTTTCCGGGGCATGGTCATTGATTATTTTATGAATTCCAGAACAGAGTCTGTTATGTAAATTAATTGTGTTTCTTCCAGTTCTGTATGAATTGGTAAAGAAATAACTCTTTCCGTTAGCCAGTCGGTAATCGCCAGGTTGTACTCACCAATGCCTGACGATGCAAACATCTGCTGTTTGTGGCCAGGTACAGGGTAGTAAATCATTGAAGGGATATTTTTTGATGCGAGGTGCGCCACCAATGCATCTCTGTCCACTCCTTCCACTAACATGGTATACTGGTGAAAAACATGATTACTGTAATGCGCTCTTACTGGCGTGGTTATTTTTGCGTCACTAGCAAACGCAGCGTCATAAAAATCTGCAGCCTGTCTTCTTGCCGCAATGTAGTTATCAAGCTCCTTAAGCTTAATATTGAGTATAGCTGCCTGCAAGGTATCCAGCCTGGAGTTACAGCCCACGATATCGTGATAATATTTTTTACTCTGGCCATGGTTGGCTATCATCGTCATTTTTTTTGCCAGTGCGTCATCATTTGTAAAAATAGCTCCGCCGTCCCCATACCCGCCCAGGTTTTTTGACGGAAAGAACGAGGTGGTGCCAATCGTTCCGATTGTGCCCGTCTTCTTTTTTGCTCCATCGCTAAACGTATAATCGCAACCTATTGCCTGCGCATTATCTTCAATTACAGCAATATTATGTTCGCCAGCCACTTTCATAATCTCTTCCATATTGGCTGCCTGCCCGTACAAATGAACGGGAACGATTGCTTTCGTTTTCGTTGTTATAGCCTTGCGCAACGCTTCCGCATCCATGCAAAATGTTTTGGCATCTACCTCAACAAATACCGGTTTTAATCTAAGCAATGCCACCACTTCAGTTGTGGCTATGTAGGTAAACGAGGGCGTAATAACTTCATCACCGGGTTCGAGGCCGAGCGCCATCATCGCTATCTGCAATGCATCGGTTCCGTTGGCACAAGGTATCACGTGCTTCACCGAAAGATATTGGGCCAGGTTTGCGCAAAATTCGTGCACAGGCTTTCCATTTATATACGCGGAACTCTCCAGCACATCAATCACAGCCTTGTCGATTTCCGGTTTTATTTTTTGGTATTGTGTTTTCAGATCCACCATTTGTATGGGCTTCATATTTCAAATTTTTGGTCGGGCAAAACTAATGTAAAATGGGTTACCAATAAAGGTGCGAAATATAGAATACAGCGTTGTACCAAACTGTAGTAGTAGGATGTGGCTGTTGTTGCGTCGCACTCTTGAACCGCAACAAATACAGCAACAGCCGCACGTTTCAACAAAACCTGACAATGATCATTCGCTTAGGAAACGGATCATTTGCAACTATAAAAACAGTTGATGTAATTCCGGCTGTACAAGCGTGCGACGCAACGATGCTTCATTCCTGTTCTAAAGCCGGGGCACAAAAAAATGGTCATGCGTATATTGTAGATTCATTTTCTTTGTGTAAGCATGAGTAAACTCCTTTACATACTCTTTACAAAACTTTACCCGGCCGCAGCCGCCATGCTTGCTCCTTTTAACCGTAAAGCGAGGCTTTGGCTGGTGGGTCGAAAGCATATTTTTAGAACAATTGCTGAAGGCGTGTTAAATGACAGCCGCAAAAAAATCTGGATGCATTGCTCATCTCTCGGAGAGTTTGAACAAGGGCTTACCGTTATTGAACAAATAAAAAAACAGTACCCGGAATATTGTATCGTGGTTACTTTTTTTTCTCCGTCAGGCTATGAACATGAGAAAAACAACCAGGTAGCCGATCATGTTTTTTATTTGCCTATTGACAGCAAAAGCAATGCCTCGGCATTTTTTGAACTTATACAACCCGGCCTCGTATTATTTATAAAATATGAGTTTTGGCATTACTACCTCGCTGAAGCAAAAAAACGTGGTATTCCTTTATTGCTTGTATCTGGAATATTCAGAAGCAGCCAACCTTTTTTTAAATGGTATGGAAATTTTCATCGCAAAATGCTGGGTTGTTTTACCCATTTATTTGTGCAATATGATGAAGCAATGAAATTGCTTCGAACAATCAATATCCAAAACGTGTCGGTAAGCGGCGACACACGTTTTGACCGTGTGTTGGAGTTAGCTTCGAACGCTCAGCCGATTGATTTGATCGACGGGTTTTGCGACAACAAAACAACCATAGTAGCCGGCAGCACGTGGCTCGAAGATGATGAAGAGCTGAATCATTTTGTGAACACGAACCCGGATAAACGTTTCATAATCGCACCTCACGATATTGGAGAGGAAAGATTGAAAGAATGTGAATCGCTTTATAAAAACGCTATCCGTTATTCCCAGTACAAGGCTGGGCAATTCGATAGTAATGGTAAAAATGTGTTGCTCATCGACAATATTGGAATGCTCAAATTCCTGTACCGATATGGAACCATTTGTTATGTCGGCGGCGGTTTTGGAGGTGACGGCGTGCACAATGTGCTGGAAGCAGCCGTATATCAAAAGCCGGTAATTTTTGGACCGGTTTACGATAAATTTATTGAAGCCTCAGGGCTTATTCAGTACGAGGGGGCGTTTTCTATAGAAGATGCGCTGGAACTTGAAACGGTAATTTCCGACCTGCTGGAAGATGAAGCATATTATCTTGAAACTGCAAAAAATGCAGCGACTTTCATTAGAGAAAAAACAGGCGCTACCGCCTGCGTGCTAACCTATATTCAGGCAAACCTTCTTCTTACCAATTGATCAAAATGCTGCACGGCTTCTGAATCTTCGTTCCAACCTACCTTGGTTTTTAATTCTCTTTGTATCCAGTATTCAGCCTCGGGAAGAATATTAAACGCATTGATGGTTTTTATGCTGCGCTCGTACATGTCTTCATCACCGCGAAACAGCTCATTGATAAAAACAAAACGATCGTTAATGCCGATCGCCTTTCTCAGATCCTTTACCGGGCTTTCCTTAAGTATGCTTCCCAATTCTTTCTTATCCATCTTCAACCGATCATTGAGACTTTCTTCCTTGAAACCGACCGCGTCGTTCAATTCAAAAACCTCTTTTTGCTGGTAGGCAATGGTGGGTATTTCATCGAACCGGGGCACGGTTAAAAATGCAGGAATAAGAGGTGCAACCTTTTTTTCCAAACTCTCTGCGAGAACCGGAATCTCTTCCTGATCAGCCGGCGCTATGGAAACAATGGGCTCTTCGATAACAACCGGAGTTTTTTCAACTATTGTTACGTGCGGAGCCTCTGTTTCGGGTGCGGTCAAAAAATTTATTTCCGGAAGTATTACCGATACAATCTTTGATGAGGGCGTTTCGGCATCGCTATGTTGTTTCAATTCCCTGATGAGCAACTGTGCGGTTGCAAGAAGGCTCGTTGCCGACGCCTTCGACTCATACAGTTCCTGCAATCTCTTAATCAGTGAACCAGTTCTTTCCATGGACCATGTGATTTTAAATATTACCGGCGACGCAAAACCTAACTTTGCAAACCAATAATGGCTAATATTGCCGCAATAAATTTACTAAGCTTTTTATTAAGAAAATCTAACATTTATAAAATGTTCATCGAGCCAAACATAAATACAGAACGAAAAGGCTGGATAGAAATTATATGCGGATCTATGTTCAGCGGAAAGACCGAGGAACTTATAAGGCGGCTCAAACGTGCAAAAATTGCTCATCTTAAAACCGAGATATTTAAGCCTGCTGTTGACAAAAGGTATGATCACGACAGGGTTATAAGCCACGATGCGAACAGCATCCAATCAACCTCGGTAACGCATGCAGCCGGCATACTCGAGCTTGCAAAAGACGTAGATGTTATTGGCATCGACGAGGCTCAGTTCTTCGAAAATGATATTGTTGATGTTTGTGAAACGCTTGCACTGCGAGGCATTCGGGTAATTGTTGCCGGCCTCGATATGGATTTTCTCGGCAAGCCCTTCGGCCCTGTGCCACAACTTCTTGCGATCGGAGATTTTATAACAAAACTGCACGCCATTTGTGCGCAATGCGGCAACATTGCAAGCATGTCTTACCGTACAACCAACGACGAACAACAGGTATTGCTTGGCGAAAAAGACAAATACGAACCCCGCTGCCGTAGGTGTTATTATAAGGAACAATAGCTGCTTAAAAGAATACATTTTTTGTACCCTGCTATAGCACTGCATTCAACGTTCCTTGCGTCGCACTCTTGTACTTTTTATCGCTGCGTGGCACTCAACTGCTGCATGTAGTTACAGGAGCACAAGAGTGCGACGCAACCACAGCCAAACAGTGGTTCAAAAGCCGGTAACCGGAATGTTCTCTTCCTTATTTTGCACAACCACCTGTTCTTCGAAAGTGTTGCCCAGCCTGCATATGCTCCATTTTACCGCGTTTATTTAAGGCGTTTTTCAGGCTATATTTTTCCGGTTTGATTTAAATCCCAAACCCCTATCTTTGCCGCTCACAAAAAATTTGTAAACCCACATAGTATATGCAACTGAAAGGTTTGGTGCGTTTTTTTGCCATAGCGCTCATTCTAATTTGTCTCTATCAATTATCGTTTACATGGATTGTTCGCAGCCATGAAAGCAGCATGGATGAAAAAGCAGATTTATGGGTGAAAGCCAATTATCCCGCCGCACAGCAGAAATATCCTGACAACAAGGAACTGCGTGCTTCTTACGAAGATTCTCTCGCAAATTTTAAGAAGCTGAGAAAACAGCGTTTGCTCGACAGCACCAAAGAAACCAATATCGGTCCATTTGGTTTAACCAGCTACCAAAATGCAAAAGATAAAGAATTGATGCTTGGCCTTGACTTGCAGGGTGGTATGAGTGTAACCATGGAAGTAGGTCTCGACGGACTGATTCGCTCACTAGCCAACTACTCAAAGGATGCTGCATTTAATAAGGCATTAAGCAGTGCTGTAACCAGAAAAGCTACTGGCGGTGCCGACCTTATAAGCCTGTTCCAGGAAGAGTATAACAAAGTGTCGAATGGCGCAAAACTTGCCCCGCTTTTTGTTACCAGAAGCGATGGCAAAATTAAATTTGATGCCTCTGATGATGCTGTAATCAACTATTTGCGCACACAGGCGGATGCCGCTTTTGACAATACTGTTAGAATTCTTACAAAGAGAATTGACCGTTTTGGTGTTGCTTCTCCTACCATAAATCCCAACCAGAAAAAAGGTACGATCAATATAGAACTGGCCGGCATTAATGACCCGGAAAGGGTTCGTCGTTACCTCCAGTCTACTGCTAACCTTCAATTCTTTGAAGTATATAATGTAAACGATATTGCCGAGGCTTTGCAAAGCAGTGACAAAGCCGTTGCCGATTACCTGAAAGGAGTAAAAACTACTGCAGACACGTCTGCAGTAAAAGATACCGCAACAAAGGCTGTTGCCCAGGCGGTAGTTGATACAACAAAAACATTCACTTTATCCGGCGATTCAGGCACGTCTGCCAGCACCAAACCAACCGGTTCAAAAACTGTGGATTCTGCTGCATTGCGTAAAGCCGAGAACCCAATCTTTACTTTATTTGCCGGTATTGCACAAGGCCAGAGAGAACAAAACGGAAGCGTTCATTTCCCCGGTTATATAGGCGTAGTAATGACAAGAGATACCGGTTTGTTAGGCCAGTATTTGAGGCTTGATTTTGTAAACAACAAATTCCCCTCGAATCTTAAGTTCATGTATGGCGTGGCTGAAGACAATACAGGTGCCATATTAAAAGACCGGCTTTCACTATATGCTATCAAAACACTTGACAACGGGATTGCCAAATTAGAAGGTGAGCATGTAACAACAGCAAGGCAGGATTACGATGAAAAAGGAAAGCCTGCAATTAGTATGAATATGGATGCCACAGGTACACGTATCTGGGCAAAGATGACAGGCGAAAATGTTGGTAAACCAATTGCGATTGTGCTCGATAATTTTGTTTACAGCGCGCCAAATGTGTTAAACGCAATACCAAGCGGAAACTCACAGATCTCTGGCAATTTCAGCGTTCAGGAAGCGCAGGATCTTTCAGATATTCTTCAATCCGGCAAACTGCCAGCACCCGCTAAGATCGTTGCGGAACAGGTTGTAGGTCCAACACTCGGACAGGCAGCTGTATCAGGTGGCGCTTTATCGTTCCTTATTTCATTTATAGTGATTTTTGCCCTCATGCTGATATATTATAATACAGCCGGATGGGTTGCAAATATTGCTTTGATATTGAACCTGCTTTTCACGATTGGTATTCTTGCCGCACTGGGCTTCACACTTACTGCCCCGGGTATTGCGGGTCTAGTACTTACTATTGGTATGGCGGTTGACACTAACGTTATCATTTTTGAAAGGATAAAAGAGGAGCTTACAAAAGGCAAAGGTTATTTAACAGCTGTTTCTGATGGTTACAAGCGTTCTTATGCACCGGTTTTAGATGCACACGTTACAACGTTCTTAACGGCAGCCATCCTGTTCATTTTTGGCCTTGGCCCTGTTTTAGGCTTTGCGACTACACAGATGCTCGGTATCGCATTGTCGTTATTCTGCGGTATCCTTGTATCAAGATTGATAACAGACTTATTTACCAATAAGCAAAGACACTTTGAATATTTTACCGGTATTTCCAAAAAAATATTCAAACATGCAAACTTCAAGTTTATTGAATATAGGAAAGTCGCTTATGGTATTTCCGTAGTGGTATTGCTGTTGGGTATCGGTTCTTTTGTACATGGTTTTGATGAAGGTGTAGAATTTAAAGGTGGCCGCAGCTACACAGTTAAATTTGACAAGGCCCCTAACATAGAAAATGTGCGCGAAGACCTCAAGACTGTATTCAATGAATTTCCGATCATTAAGACGGTGAACACAAGCGACCAGCTTAATATCACTACTTCTTATAAGATCACAGAAATTGGGGAGAATGTTGATTCAACTGTTGAAGCAGCCCTGTTCAGCGGCCTTCAGAAATATCTTCCGGCAGGAACGAGTTTTAAAGACTTTGAAACAAAATATAAACAAAGCTCTCAAACTGTATTACCGACCATTTCAGAAGATCTTAAAAGTGGTGCAACAAAAGCGACGATCATTTCGATCATTGTGATTTGCTTGTACATCTTTATTCGTTTTCGCGATTGGAGATATTCTCTCGGAACCATCGTTTCCCTTTTGCATGATGTATTGGTAACGTTGGCCGTATTCAGTTTTGCAAAAGGCGTTGTGCCGTTCCCGCTGGAAATTGACCAGTATTTTATCGCGGCCATTCTTACGGTAATAGGTTTCTCGATGAATGATACAGTAATTGTGTATGACAGAATTCGAGAGGATTCAAGATTGTTGAAAGGAGCTGATAAGACTACTATAATCAACACTGCCATCAACCAAACGCTAAGCCGTACGGTGATGACTTCCCTCACAGTATTTCTCACAATTCTAATCCTCTTCATTTTTGGGGGTGAGGTAACCAAAGGATTTGCGTTTGCAATGCTAGTGGGTGTAATTACCGGTACCTATTCGTCTATCTTTATTGCGTCACCAATTCTTGTTGATTTTGCTAAAAACAAGCCTTTGGGTCGCACAGAAGAAAAGAAAAAACCGGTTGTTGTAAGATAGTATTCCTTCGCTGATATTTTTAAGCCCACGTTTCCCGTGGGCTTTTTTATTATTTTACAGTACGAAATTGCACACACAAATGACTATTATCGATCACGTTAATGGGGCGCACTATGCAAGTAATATCCCTGAGTTCACGCTGTATACAGAGCCATTGCCGCTACAGATTATTTTTATAGTAAATAAAATCTGGTTAGATTTACTAAATGCATCTAGCCCGATCTTGTATGAAAGCTTTTTTCATTGCTGCAATATCACTCCTGATTTCCACAATAATTTCCGGGCAAACTGTTACACAAAGTGAACATGAAACGGCTGAACAGTTTGTAAGTAGGTCAATGCCTGAAAATGCACAGTTAACGCACAAAGTACTTAGTGTTAAATGGAATAATTCATTCGTGATTATGGCTTTCTTTGAACAGTCTTACAAGCTTTCTCAACAGGATGATCCGTCGCAGGAAGAGCAATTCAGGATCATAGCAACAATGTTTTTACAAACAGCGCTCAACCAATACAGAATAATTCATATCGATAGCATAGACGGTGAAGGAAGCAAGCCGGTAATAGAAAGTGCTTTTTTTGCAAACACAGATAAAGATCCCGCAACAGAATTGGTGCTTATTGTATCCTGGCAACAGCGGCACCGCGATGTTAACGGTACACTTTATGGAACATACGTATACGATAACTTATTTAAGGACGCGGAATCCCGGCTTACACACCTTAAAAAAATAAGCGAAAAACTATCCGGCGGATGCGAGTGTGAATGGAGCGATGGGACTCATAAGAAAGCCAGATTTAAGACTGCAGCCGATATCAGGACCGAATTGAAACACATGGGTTTAAAGCAATAAATGAAAAACTTAGTATCGTGTTTCTGGTGAATCGATTTCTCCAATATTACTGCACGAATTTATGCCATCAACTATTAAAGCCCCGGAGCTTTTGTATAGCAACCGCGCATGCCGAAAAGCGGGATTAAAAGAGTAGGTAAATTAAATCTCATCATATGGACCTTAATAAACTTAAAACAGTCGTTCCACATCTTCCGGAGAACATTCTGGCTTTGTTGCCGGACGCGTTTGCAAAATACGATATCAATACGCCTTTAAGGGCGTCACATTTTCTCGGCCAGATCGCGCATGAATCGGGTAACTTCACTATTAAAACGGAAAGCCTGCGCTACAGCACTCCCCAAAGAATAGTCAACGTGTGGCCCAGCCGTTTTAACCTTGATGGCTCAGGGGGTAAAAGAAATGCGAATGACTATATTAAGAATGAAGAAAAATTAGCTGGCGCAGTTTACGATAACAGGCCCCAGTTAGGTAATACTGAACCTGGAGACGGTTTCCGTTTTAGGGGCGGAGGCTTTCTACAACTTACCGGCAAAGATGCTTACAAAGGCTATGCAAATTATATAGGAAAAAGTGTAGGCGAAACTTCCGACCTGCTTAGATCGAATGATCATTACGCATTGGATGCTGCGCTATGGGAGTATGTTATCGACAAAAAATTAAACGCCGTCGCAGATCAGGGTGCCACTGATGCCGTTGTTAAAATGGTTACCAAAATAGTAAATGGTGGTTATATCGGCCTGGAAGAACGCACCAAATTGTTTTATAAATATTTTGATGCATTGCATACCTAATAGTATATAACCCAAGCAGATAATTGTAGCAACTTTCAGAAAAATATCAGAGCTCACATATTATCACTTAAAATAGTTAGTCACATATATTGCGATAATTAAACAGCCCGGAGAAGTACTCAACCGATGAAAATTTTTTGTGCCAGGCTGTAACTTCTGCCTCCAGCCCCTGTTGCGTCGCACATTTCAGCTTCTGTAATGCTGCTGCCACTGCTTATAAAGCAAATCCCGGCATCTGACACTAATGTATCACATTAAATAAGTTTTGCTTGCCTTCTTCCTAGCGCAAATTTTCGCCTTCGTTAACATTCCGCTATGAATACTTTGTAGTTTATTTAAGTAAAAGCTTTTGTAAAATGAACAGTCGTTAGCCCCATTGGCATTAGTATTGAAATGATAGTACTATCATTCACAATTAAAAACTAAAGATCATGAAAGCTAATTACAAATTAATCATTCTTTACATTGCAGCCGTTGTCTCCTTTTCGGCGTGCAGCGCCGGGCGTCATGCAACGGCGCAGACATATGAAGAGGATGAATACTATAACCAAAATGACGATAATTACGATGACTATAGCAGCAGCCAGGCAAATGTTGACATTACTGTGTTTGTTGATGCATTGAATCCCTACGGCCGATGGCTAAACTCCGCAAGCTATGGCCGGGTATGGGTTTGCAATGAGCCCGGGTTTACACCATATTATACAAGAGGTCACTGGATGTACAGCAGTTACGGCTGGACGTGGGCTTCTGACTACAGTTGGGGCTGGGCGCCATTTCACTATGGGCGTTGGGCATACGATCCATTCTACGGATGGATGTGGGTACCTGGGTATGAATGGGCACCAGCATGGGTCGGATGGCGAAGCGGTGGAGATTATTATGGCTGGGCACCTCTTGCGCCTGGAATAAATATAAGTATAGGATTTTCTTTTGGCAATTACATGCCTGCCGACAGATGGTGCTTTGTGCCGAGAAGATATATGACAAGTCCTCACTTTATGAATTATAGGATTGATAACCGGAGAAACACAACCATAATAAACAACACGACGATTATTAATAACACTAATATCTATCATAATACTCGTTATGTTACGGGCCCATCAAGAACGGAGGTGGAGCGATTTAGCGGCCAAAGAATAAATACAGTAAGAATAAACAATGACAACAAGCCCGGAAATTATCGTATGGTAGATAAGAACACAGTAAGTATGTACAGACCATCCCTAAGAGAGGTTGGAAGAACCGGTGATTACGATCACAATGTAAAAAGACATGGATATGAAACTGGCCATGGAAGTGAGATTCAGGTAAACAGAGATAACACCCGCGACTATAACAATCAGCCGATACCCGCTAATAGAAGTTACGATAATACCAGGGATGATAAAAGAACGGAAAAGCCCGGCAAAAGACCTCCGCAGGATTTAAACGAACGAAACAAGCCAAACAATCACGACAACGACAGGCAGGAAGAAATAAGAAGAAATCCCAATGAATTAAATCGCGATAACAGGCTTACTAGAAATAAGGCTCCGGGAGAAATCAGGAATAACAAGCCTCCGGTCAACTACGATAATACTAAGCCAGTGAACAGGGAATGGAACAACAAAGCAATAGACAGGAGGTCAAAAGATCAAAATAGCCAGTACAATAATATTCCTCAAAATCAGCCCACGACAAGAAACCCAGGATCAGTATCAAGGCCACCGGTAAGCAATAATGATCGTTATAAAAATCTGCAAAATAACAGTCAACCGCAATACAGGCCGGCACCGCAGCCACAACAGCAACCGGTTAAACGTAAAAAAGAATAAACCTGTAAATGGAAAAGAAGAATGCCCGGATATCCGGGCATTCTTTTTATTCATCACAATCAAACAAAACCTTACACAGCGAATGAAGTTCCGCACCCACACGTAGAAGATGCATTCGGATTTGAAAATGTAAAGCCGCGGTTATTCAAGCCGTCCTGCCAATCCACCTGCATCCCATACAAATAGAGCTCATGCGCCTTATTCATTACGCAGTTGATACCCTCTATTTCGAAAAGCTCATCGCCTTCCTGCATATGGTCGAAACAAAGAATATATGTCATTCCACTGCAGCCGCCACCCTTTACGCCTACCCGCAGTTTCTTGCTCGCGTCAAAGCCAGGCTCATGCATTAATCTTTTGAGTTCTTTGATGGCACCCTTTGTAAGCGTAACCGGTGCTGATAAGCTAATTTCCATATCCAAAGTTTAAAAAGACAAAGATAAGCTGCCAAAAAATCGTACCGGGCACTCGTATTTTCGGTTTACGGAAATATAGCATTTGCCGAACAGGGCCCGGGCTTATTTTTGCAGAAATCAAAAAACTTTGGATACAGAAAATCTTCTGCTTGTTCTCATCATCGTGGTGTTTGTTGCCGTTGGCGCCATCTATCTTATGTTCGCAAAAAACAGTAAAGACAATAAGAACACATTGTCTGCCTTCGATAGCAAGGGCAGTTTGCAAATACAATTACAAGCTTACGAGCGCCTAATTCTTTTAACAGAACGAATCGCATTACCCAATCTTGTCAGTCGCATTGGGCACCATGGAACTTCTGCCAGGGAGTTTCAGCAAATGCTTGTTCAAAATATAAAGGAAGAGTTCAATTACAATATCACGCAGCAGATTTATGTAAGCGCAGACGCGTGGACTGCGCTCAAGAATCTTAAAGAACAGAACTTGCTTATCATAAACCAGTTTGCCAATGTACTTCCACCGCCTGCTACAGGTCTCGATTTGAGTAAGATATTACTGGAGTATTTAATGACAGACAAAAAAGGGTCGCTGCACGAGATTGTGGCAGAAGTGTTAAGCTACGAAGCCAAAAAATTAATGTAACCCTTCCTTGACTTATTGGCATTTTAAACCTGGCAGTTGAATATGCATTAAGCTTTGCCTGCGTCGCACTCTTGTGCACCATACGACTTAGCATCAAGCTTACTTCGTTTTAGTGTGGCTTTTTAAATGGCTCTCCGGCAGAGATTGATGCACAGCGTTCGCAACGCTGAAGTGAGTGACACAACAGGTACTGAATAAGGAACAAAAGCTGGCGAATAAAATATATAAGCACCAATATAATAAGAAAGTTCATCAGATCATGATCTTCCAGATATTGCGCTGCCCGCTTTTTCCCCAGTCTTTCATGGAGCCTTGCAATTGTTTAAGCAACTCGGCCTCGTTTACCTTTTTTCCTTTTTGCGGAGCAACGATGTCTTGGGGTTTGACTTCAATCAGTTCGAGCTTTGTGGCAAACCAGGTGGTGTTTATTCGTGGAATAGCAACGCCGAGAATAAGGCCAGGTAAGCCATTAAAGCTTTCGGGACCTCCGCTTACCAGTATTTGTTCGGAATAAAATGCAATAACGTAAACGCTGTCCATAATACGGCCCACAGCTTTGCGGCAGTCGAGCCCTGCAATAACCCGTTCGTCGTTGGTGATTTTCCATTCGATTTTTCTAACACTGTCTTTTATTAAAAAAGTATTTTCAAACACATTTTTAAGACTCGTGGTAGCCTGATTGTTTAAATCGGCATAAACAACGTTATCGGTTGCAGGGCCACGAAACCAATCGGGAACTTTAGGATCGCGTGGCAATTCACGTCCGGGTTTGTAGAGCGTTTTGTTTGCATCGGCATCGAAAAAAAGATCGAAATAACTTACTTCAAATTGCGGAATTGTTTTCTTGATGTTTTGAATCCAATCGTTGTCATCGCCGTCGCTCCATGCATCAATATCTTTATAAAGATTTACCTTTTTTTCAAATTCAACCTTGCCTTTTGAAATAAAAATCTGTTGCGCTTGCAAGGTGCAGCAAGCGGTAAACATTGTTATGCAAATAAGAAGTATCTTTTTCATGATTAATCGTTTGAAGGCGCTGTTCCACCTGGTGTTTTAGAAAAATTCCATACAAAGCTGAGCATAAAATATCTTGTTATGGTCTGGTAATTTCTTTCAGAAATTTGGTTTGCGCTTACGTAGCGGCTGTAGCCTATATTTTGGTTAAGTATGTCGTGTGCGACTATTTTCAATAGAGCTTTGTCATTCTTAAGCAGTTTGCGCCCGATGTATGCATTCCATAGGAACACATTGTTGTTGTCGGTAAAGAGTTCTGTTTTCTGACGAATGTTGGCATCCATATCAGTATTCAATTCAAACTTCTTTGGCAACTGCAGCGTGTAATTAAAATTAAAATTGATTGTGTAGTAATTTGTCGTTGTTTTTTCCTTGACCTGCGTTGTGGAGAAATTATAGTTGAAGCTTGATCGCAGGTAAAAATTGTACTTTTTCTCTTTGTCTTTCCCAAGACCAAAGCTTACGCCCGGCGCATTATTTAAAGTAACATTTTCAACGCCATTTACAAAGGATTTGAATTTTGACCCGTTTGCATTCAAACCCATGTCAAAATTTGCATCAAGCTTCTTAAGTTTTATAAAAAAGTTCCCACCAAAATAGTAGTTGTAGTTGCCATCTGCATTTATATACTGGTTGATGGTTTTTCCCGAAGTATCATTTACATAGGTGTTGGTAACAATCGCGTTCTGTTGCATCATGAAGTTACTGTAAACAAAAAAACCGCGTTGACTAAGCACTTTAAACGAGTTAAAATTCAGAAAAAGGTTATGATTGAACTGCTGTTTAAGGTTTGGATTACCAACGGTTATGTAAAGCGGGTTGCTGTTATCTGGGATTGGTTGTATTTGTTGTAAGGTTGGTTGCTGGGTTCGACCGTTGTAACCAACATTAATACGGCTGCTTTGCTTGAATTTATAGGTAAAATTAGCTCTTGGGAAAAAATTTGTAAAGTCTCTTGTTGTTTCTGTATTTCTAAAAACATCTGTTTGTTTGAAGTTAGCAAAAGCAACGTCGGAACCGAGTGAAACAACTGTCTTTTTGCCGTTGTATTTAAGGAATAGCCCGGTTGAGTTGGTAAAAACATCATACTTATAGTGATTGCTGAATGTATCGCTAAGCATCGTGTATTTTCCGGAAGCATCTTTATTGTAAGCCAGTAACTCTGCTTCATTACCTGATTTTCGAAAAGCATAGTTTATTTCTGCAAATATTTTCTTAGAAAGCGGTTGTGTGTAAGTCATTTTAGAGTTGAAGGAAGAGGTTGTGCTAGAATTGTCCTTTTTCTGGTCTGTTATAGTGGTCTGTAACCCTCCGTCGCCGTTCAATGTTTGCACATTTGCGTATAGCAGGCCATCAGAAGTGGATGTATTCCTTTTTTCTTCGATATTCCAGGAAAAGCTTTTGCCCACTTTTTTAAACTTATGCCTGAACAAAATGGAGGCTACCAAGTTAGAATTGTCTGACTTACTGTTGTATGACCTTTCAGAACTATTGGTAAGATCACCGGCCGTATTGGTTGTTTGTGAATTGTTGTAACTCTGACTTATGCTGTTTCCAATATATCCATTGCCTTTAATCTTAATAGAAGTGCTGCTGTCGAGGTTCCAGTCATAAATTCCGTTAAGCGAATTTCTCTCCTTACTACTAAAAGTGTTGCCACTCTCATTTGTAGTAAAAGTATTGTTAGCTGTTATTTGCTGGGAAAGATTAGTGCCAGCCCCTTCCGTATTTAATTTATTGTATCTGTAGCTACCGTTCAGTGATTGTTTCTGATCGTTGAACTTGTTAGAATAGTTTAATCCGGCAGCCCAACTCTTTGGCAAGCCTTCGCCATAATAGGAACTGTTGCTGAGATCATCACTCTCCTCTTGTGAAAAGAAAAAGCCATTATCTTCATCGTATTCAAAACCATCTGAGCCGCCGCCATATTGATTATTCTCTGTCCAGTCAAGTCCTGTCTTACCGGTACTGCTCATTATGCCAAAAGCTGACAATTTCATTTTCGCTCTGAAGCGGTTAAGCATTGCGCTATTATTCCATCGGTCATTTAGCCCTGCACCCAGATCTATTTTTCCAAAATACCCTTTCTTTTTATCCTCTTTCATCTTAAGATTGATCGTCTTTTCCCTTTGGCCATCGTCAATACCGGTAAATGTTGCTTGGTCGCTTTTTTTATCAAATACCTGAACCTTGTCAATAGCATCAGCCTGCAGGTTCCGGGTAGCAATAGTAGGATCGTCGCCGAAAAACTCTTCACCATCAACAAGGACTTTGTTGACCTTCTCCCCCATCGCTGTGATCTTGCCGTCTTTGTCTACCTGTATTCCGGGCAATTTTTTCAGCATTTCTTCTACGCTGGCGCCTTCCCGTACTTTAAAGCTATCCGCTTTAAACTCGGTAGTATCCCCGTTGATTTTTATGGCACTGATTTTAGATTTTACAATAACATCGTTTAGGAGATTTGCTTTAAGAATCATTCTCACAATTCCGAGATCGAGTTTTGACGTATCTGTTAACTCAAAATTGTCGGTATAGTCTGCATAAAGTGGGTAGGTTACGAGTATGCTGTACTTTCCAGCTTTCAGGTTATTTAATTCAAACATTCCTTTTTCCCCGCTGCGTGCAAATTTATACAACACCGAGTCCTTCTGTCTTAAAAGCGATACAGAACC
This sequence comes from Chitinophagaceae bacterium UBA7600, assembly GCA_002478885.1. Taxonomy (GTDB): domain Bacteria; phylum Bacteroidota; class Bacteroidia; order Chitinophagales; family Chitinophagaceae; genus DLKC01. The sequence goes on along the minus strand of DLKC01000080.1, from coordinate 1,634 downwards.
GTTCACCAGGGTTTGTTTATTGATGGTATCATATACGGTTCCTCTTACGGTTGCATTTTGAGCAAAAGACATTGTACCGGACGAAAGAAAAACAAGTATATACAGAAGGATTATTCTTCTCATGAATTAAGCAGTTTGTTATAGATAGCTGTTTGCAAGGTTCCGTGATTACAGGAGACAGTTGACTGAGATGCTTAGCGAACAATTTTCCATAATAATTTAGTACACATCTCTTTAAGTATCTCCCGAAGTTATGTTTGTAATCGACGTTTATTTAAAACTTGAAATTGAGTAAATAATTGTACAAAGCAATTTTAGTATCCCTAATTTTACGTTAAGGGTTTTTTAAACTTATAAACGGCAATCGATATGTCAGCAAAAACAAATTCCGGAATTCCTGAAGAAATCAACCCAACCATAAGATATGAGGATATACATTTTATAGATAGCACAAAAACAGTCTGGAATTACTCGCTGTTCACCGAAGAAGATATTAAGAACTTCCAGGCCGGTACTCATTATCGTATCTATGAATTACTTGGAAATAAACAGTTTGAGGTACTCGGCAAATCGGGAACCTATTTTGCCGTTTGGGCACCAAACGCAACACAGGTAAGTGTTATCGGTAATTTTAATGATTGGAACAACGAAACACACCAGCTGTTTGTTAGGCTTGATCATTCTGGTATTTGGGAAGGTTTTATCCCGAATGTTAACGCAGGGGAATCATATAAATATCACATTCACGGTTTTGCGGGCCTTAGGCTTGACAAAGGTGATCCATATGCTCATTTTTGGGAATTAAAGCCGCTCACTGCGTCTATCACATGGGGAACCTTTCATGAATGGAAAGACGATGAATGGATGAAAAAGCGGGCAAAACACAATGCACTCAATTCTCCCTGGAGTGTGTACGAGGTGCACCTGGCAAGCTGGATACGTCCCGATAAAAACAATGAACACAGATATCATACCTATAAGGAAATAACCGAGCAGCTGGTTCCTTATGTAAAAGAAATGGGATTTACCCATGTTGAATTTATGCCGGTGATGGAGCATCCTTTTGATGGCAGTTGGGGTTACCAGGGAACAGGTTATTTTGCGCCAACTTCCCGTTTTGGCGGACCGCAGGATTTTGCAGCAATGGTCGATGCATTTCATGCCGAGAATATCGGTGTAATACTTGATTGGGTGCCATCACATTTTCCTTACGATTCGCACGGCTTATTTATGTTCGATGGAACGCACACCTATGAGTATGCGGATATGCGCAAAGGTTATCACCCTGACTGGAATTCCTACATATTTAACTATGCCCGCGGCGAGGTAAAAAGCTTTCTTATAAGTAATGCAAGATTCTGGTGCGACCGCTTTCACGCCGATGGCCTGAGGGTTGATGCGGTCAGCTCCATGCTCCGGCTCGATTACAGCCGCAACGCCGGCCAATGGGAGCCCAACGAATTTGGAGGCAACGGAAATCTCGAAGCAATCAAATTTATTAAAGACCTGAACGAAACATTGTATCGCGATTTCCCCGGTATACAAACCATTGCTGAAGAAGCAACAGACTGGCCGAAGATTAGCAAGCCATTGTATGATGGTGGGTTGGGTTTTGGCATGAAATGGATGATGGG
>DLKC01000019.1:9640-22911 GCA_002478885.1 Chitinophagaceae bacterium UBA7600 | reverse complement strand
GCGAAACTGGTAGACGCACTACTTTGAGGTGGTAGCGCCCGAAAGGGTGTGGGAGTTCGAATCTCCTCTTCCGCACTTAATTGCCCGGATCAGTTGATCCGGGTTTTTTTTGCCCGTTGCCCTGCCGAAATATGCGCAGGGCCCCGAAGTGTGCGACGCAAGAAAAGCCCAATGCCTGTTCAACAGACTGGCTACAAAAACGATAAATGCCTCAATGGCGATAAATACCGTTGAAAGGGTAGCTGCAAGTGCGACAGGCAGCCTAATTTCGACACAATATTGCCACATGACAAAAAATGCCTTCTTAAACCCATCTTTGCTGTTCCTGGTTGCAGCCAATATTTTTTGTATCTGGTATTATAGTGAACATCCCGACGGCTTTTCCACCATTGTCTGGATCTATTGGTTTCAGAGCATTATTATCGGGCTGTTCAATTTTCTCGACCTGCTCACCCTAAAAAAATTTGATGCCGGTACTTTCAAGATAAATGGCGAACCTGCTACTGACAAGAATAAGGGCTGTATTGCCTGGTTTTTTTTGGTGCACTACGGCGCATTTCATTTCGGTTACGCCATTTTCCTGCTGGTGCAACTTGGCATCAGCAACCTGAACAGCAGCGTAATAATGCTTGTTGTGGCGGGATTTTTTGTGGAAGGCATCATCAGTTTCCGCAAGCAAAAGGCCATCGAAAATGTAAATCCCGTTAGCATAGGCGCACTTTTCTTTCTGCCCTACCTGCGTATTGTACCCATGCATCTCATGATCCTCGGGCCGCTCTTCTTCGGTTGGCAGGCAAGCACCTTGTTTTTACTGCTGAAGACGGGCGCCGACGTGCTGGCCTACCTGTTTTACCAGCACCTTTATGGCAGGCAAATAAATGAATAATCTTTTTTTGGGCCCCGCTGCTGAATAAACATTTGGCAACTGTTGCGTCGCACACTTCGGCGTTTGATCCATTGCGCGGCATAAACATACAGCACAATCTTTCCCTTTTTTATTTTAACGCTTACGGCTAATTTGTGTAAAATTCGATTGGTATGTCAACGATCATAAAATGCCCGAGTTGTGGTTTTGAGTTTCCGCTGGAAGATGCATTGAGCGCCGAACAAAAAGAAACGATTGAAAAAGAAAAGCAGGAACTGCGACAGCAAATGCTGGAATATAAAAAAACAAAAGACGAAGAACTGAAAAGAAAAGAAGAAGAATACAACAGGCAAAAACAAATGCAGGAAGATTTGTTTCAAAAAAAACTCAGCGAGGAATTAAAACGCAAAAATGTTCAACTGGAAGAATCCATCCGCAAGTCGCTTTCTTCCGATTATGAGAACCAATTGACAATGCTGCAGCAATCGGCAACAGAAAACGAGGAAAAACTGAAAGAGGCCCGCCGCAAAGAACTGGAGTTCCTGCAAAAAGAAAAAATGCTGAAGGAAAAAGAAGCACAGATGGAGCTAAGCGTGCAGCGCACACTCATGGCAGAACGCGAAAAAATGAAAGAACAATTGCTGAAAGAAGAAGGAGAGCGGCTGATATTAAAAGAAGAGGAATACAAACTGCGCAACCGGGAGTTGGAAAAACAACTCGAAGACCAGAAAAAACTACTGGAAGAAATGAAGCGCAAATCCGAGCAGGGCAGCATGCAATTACAGGGCGAAGTGCAGGAACTGTTATTGGAAGAAATGCTGCAGGCGACCTTCCCCTTCGACAGGGTGGAAGAAGTCGGCAAAGGTGTTCGTGGCGCCGACTGCATACAGTTTGTACGCAACCAGTTTGGCAACGAAGCCGGAAAGATCATCTATGAAAGTAAGCGCACCAAAGACTTCTCAGTTGATTGGATAGACAAATTAAAAACCGACATGCGCAACCTCGGCGCCGATGTGGCCGTGATCGTTACGCAAACTTTTCCAAAGGAAATGGACCGCTTTGGCGAAAAGAATGGTGTATATATCTGCTCCTTCTCCGAGGTGCGCAGTGTGGCCCTGCTGTTGCGCAACGCCATTCTTAAAATCGCCGATGCAAAAAAGAGCCAGGAAAATAAAGGCGATAAAATGGTTATGCTCTATGATTATTTAACCGGCAACGAATTCAGTGAACAATGGAAAGCTATTCGTGAAGGGTTTATGAGCATGAAGCTGAGCATCCAGAGAGAGCGGGATACCATGGAGAAACTTTGGAAGTCAAGAGAAAAGCAGCTGGAAAAAGTATTGCTCAACGCTGCACACATAAGAGGTTCCATTGAAGGTATAGCCGGCGCCGATGCAGTTAACCTGAGCCTTTCCGATGAACCTGACAAATTACTCGAATAAAAGCTGAAAAAAGTTGGGGCCCTGAAGAGTGCGACGCAACAGGTGCTGATAAGAATTTTTATGCCCGGCTAATAAATCTTTCTTAGCTTAACAAGCAAATAATTTGCCGTGAGAAAAATTCTGTCAACGTTATGCTTTTGCATGCTTGCAATCGCCTGGAGCTTCGCGCAGCCAACCATTGAAAGTTTACTTTCTGCGCCCTTCCCTTCTTCTATAACCACCTCGCCCGACGGTAAAAAGGTCGCCTGGGTATTTAATAAAGAAGGGGTGCGTAATATTTGGCTGGCAACCGGTTCTTCACTAAAAGCGCGTAGCCTTACCTCGTTCACCGCCGATGATGGCATCGACATTACTTCACTCACTTTTTCGCCCGACGGCAAAAGCCTGCTTTTTGTAAAGGGCAACGATGCCAACGGCGCCGGTGAAAATGCAAACCCGGCAAGGCTGCAAACCCCGGTTGCTCCCGCTGTTTATTTTTTGAGTACCGAGAAAGGCGATCCCGTTAAAATTGAAGAGGGTAGCTCACCGTCGTTTGCTCCCGATGGCAAAAGCTTTGCTTTTGTTTCTCACGGGCAGGTTTTTATGGCCTCAACCGACAGTCTAAAAGCAACAAAACTTTTTCAGTCACGGGGCAGCCAGAACTCGATACGCTGGTCGCCCGATGGTAAGAAAATCGCTTTTGTTAGCAGCCGTGCAGCTTACTCCTTTGTTGGCGTTTATGACATCGCCGCGAAAACCATTCAGTATCCCGACGCCTCTGTTGATTTTGACATCGAACCTGCATGGGCTGCAGACAGCAAAAGCCTGGTGTATATACGCACCAGTAATTTCAGAACGGCAGTGCCATTTGTGCCGCAGTTGGAAGGCCAGCCCTGGACCATCCGCATGCTCGACATAGCAACCGGCCAAAGCCGTGAAATATGGAAGGCTGCAACAGGCATGGGCAGCATATTGCTTACCGATATTCCCATCATGCAAAACATGCTGTTGTATTGCGCCAACGACCTGGTTGTTTTCCCTTATGAAAAAGATGGCTGGCAACACCTGTATGCGCTCGATATAAAATCTGGCGCTACCCGTTTGCTTACACCCGGTGATGGGGAAGTGGAGAATGTAATACAAAGCGCAGATAAAAAACAGGTAATCTACACGACCAATATTGCCAATATCAATCGTCGCCATATCTGGAAAGTAACGGTAAGCGACGGCACTGCAACACAGCTTACCAAAGGCAACGAAGTGGAATGGTCGCCATTGAATGCGGAAAGCGGAACAATAATCCTGCACTCGTCTGCAACGCATCCGGCATGGCCGGCACTGCTAAAAAATGATGGCAGCATCCAGGATATAGCCGCGGAAGAATTTCCAAAAGAATTTCCTTCGGCTTCACTCGTTATCCCCGAAGTAGTAACGGTTACCGCATCCGACGGAATGAAAATTCCCGCAACATTGTTCCTGCCGAAAGATTATAAAGCAGGTGAAAAACACCCGGCACTTATTTTCTTCCATGGTGGCTCCCGAAGGCAAATGCTGCCCGCATTTCACTACATGGATTATTATTCCAATGCCTACGCATTCAACCAGTATTTTGCTTCCAAAGGTTATATAGTTCTCTCGGTCAATTACCGCAGCGGCATTGGCTATGGGTTGAATTTCAGGGAGGCAAAAAATTATGGAGCAGGCGGTGCAAGCGAAGTGAATGATGTGATCGGCGCAGGCTTATACCTGCGTAACCGCAGCGATGTGGATGCGCAGCACATCGCTTTGTGGGGCGGCTCTTACGGTGGCTATCTTACCGCATTCGGTCTTGCCAAAGCATCCGACATCTTTGCCTGCGGCGTAGATATTCATGGCGTACATAACTGGAACAGTGAGATACCTACATGGTTGCCCAGTTACGACCCGCAGAAAGAAAAAGCGTTTGCCGAAAAAGCTTACCAGTCATCGCCGATCGCTTACGCCGATACATGGACCTCACCCGTATTGTTCATCCATGGCGATGATGACCGCAATGTGCCTTTCAACGAAACCATTACCATGCTCGACAAACTGCGTGAGAAAGGAGTGCATACCGAGCAACTGATACTGCCCGATGAGATTCACGATATTTTGCTGCATAGCAACTGGCTGAAAATTTACCACGCCACTTACGATTTTATCAGTAAGCAGTTCAGCAAATAGATTTTTTATGTTACCGGCAGTTGCACTTCGTGGCGTCGTACCTTGCGTCGCACTTGTCTACTGCATCACTTTGAGCAGCTATGCGAAAAGCAGATGCAGTACATCCCGATAGCGTATCGGGACCTGTGCTCCACAACTTTTATCGGCAGCATTAGTTTTAAAGAAGGCTGTGTGGATTTTAACACAAATGAAAACGGATCACTTGATGTTGTAATAATATAAAGCCCCAATAACATTCTTAGTCGTTCAGGCAAATAGTCAAGTAACATTAAGGCACAGGCCAGGAGACCTGCGCCAAACTGATACCATCATAAGTGTCTCAAAGAATACTTTCGAAAAAGTCTTTAATTTTTTTTGCTTCAACTTCAGTGGCGAAATCTGTAATTAATATTTTGCTTCGGTCTTTTAATTGTGCCGAAAATTGGTATCTTCTTGAGGAATGTAATGTTTTTACAGGCAGATAGGTGAACGATTCAATTTCTGAAAAATGAAACCTCTTTGTGTTATTAAAAATCCTTTTAATTGGATTTTTGGTTTTAACAGAAATCTCCCTTGACTTCAAGAATATTTGTATTAAGTTAACGGTAGCGAAATCTTGCCACAGATTACCCAACACAAAAAATTGCATAATTAATGTAAGAAATAGCCCAACTTCCGAAATATGAAGAGATAAGAATATTACTATTATTAAAAACAGGTAATCGCTAATCAAATTACCATTCAGTGGAGTCGTGCTGATAATTATAACTTCATTTTCAACTTCTATTCGTTGATTTCTCGTTTTTAACTCTTTTATGTTTTCAACAAAATCTGGCATTATTTCGAAATAAATTTTGAATATTAATTAGTGTAATTTACGTTCATTGACGGGTAGCACTAAATAAAAATTTCATCTATGGGTGGTGCCCCATACTGGCTCAGGCCTCCTGACATGCGCCTAACTGGGCAGTGTACTTGTACTGCATAATAAACTGCTACAATAATAAAAGCCCCGTAAACAAATAAGTTTACGGGGCTTTTAATTTTATAAGAAACCGTTATTTTAAATTGTATTTGTACTTATACTTTTCAAATAACTGTTTTTGTTTGTTATCAAGGTTAATCTGCCTGCCCTGTATAAACGCATATGCCACGTTGCTGGTTTTCATATCCAGCAGGTCGCCATCGCTTACCACGATATTGGCGTCCTTTCCTTTTTCGAGCGAGCCGGTACTATTGTCAATACCCAGGATCTTTGCAGTGTTCAGTGTAACTGCCTGCAAGGCCTGCTCTTTGGTAAGCCCGAAACCCACTGCGGTGCCCGCATCAAAGGGCAGGTTGCGGAATCTTGTGCTTTGATCGGCATCGCTTATGCAATACAACACGCCAGCCTGCTGCAACAGGTAGGGAGTCTTGTACGGCAGATCATAATCGTCATCCTGCATGGCAGGTAATGAATAGACCTGGTTTAGAATTACGCTGATATTATTTTGTTTCAGGTAATCTGCGATCTTCCAGCTGTCGGTGCCACCAACGATCACGGTTTTAAAACCAAACTCATTGGCAAACTCAACTGCCACCATCATTTCTTTTACGAGTTCGCAATGCGCATAAAAGATCTGTGTTCTGTCAAACAAACCTTTTACAGCTTCGAATTTTATGTTGGTGTGCTCATGTTTTGATTCCCCGAAATATGCTTTGGCATCACGGAAAAACTGGCGCACTTCTTCAATTTGTTTCATACCTTCTTTTAGTGCATCTTCTTCGGCAGAGTACCTTACGAGGTAAGGCAACCGAAAATGAATGCCTGCATCTTTTTTGTATAAAGCGTCTTCCCAGTTCCATGCGTCGAGCTGCATAACAGATGAAGTGCCGCTGATAATACCACCATCGGGTATTACGTTAGCCAGCAACACACCGTTGGCGCGCAGGATGTCGATCACCTTGGAGTCGGTATTGTATGCGATGGCGGCATGAATGTTCGGGTTGATATCGCCTAATTCACGGTCGTCAACTGTCGAACGTACAGCGCTTATCTCGTTTAAACCAAGGTTCGTTACGGGTGAGATCAGTCCCGGGTAAATATGTTTGCCGCTGCAGTCAAACACCTTAATGTCTGCAATGTTTGCAGTTGGCCTTACATCGATGATCTTGCCGTTGGAGAAAACAATCATGCCATCGTTAAGCACTTCTCCATTGCCGATATGTATGGTTGCATGCGTTAATGCGATGGTAGCATTTTGCGCAGGCGCAGGATAAATGGTTTCCTGTGCTGATGCTTTCGTTATCGCAATAACAACGAAAAGCGAAGCGAATATTTTTTTCATCTGGTTCATTTTTGTTTGTACTTGTTTTTAGAGGCTGCACATTGTTCTTTTGTACAAGTGTGCGACGCAAGAAAAGATGCCGGAAGCTGTGAAGCCGGGCTCACAATGCTTCTCATCTTTAATCCCATATGCTGTTCTTTTCATGATGATCGATTTCGCATTCATTCTGCACGTCGAACGTAACAGTTGCAGGCGTTGTTTTTGCCCCGTCTTTTTTGGCAGCGATCATCTTTTGGATTAACCGGTTGCGCTCGGCGGCAATTTGCTGGTGCATGGCTGCGTCTTTTACGATATCGAAATAAACAACACCATCAACGATCGTCTTTTCCGGTTTTGCATAAGTGCTTAAAGGATTGTCGCTCCACAAAACAAGGTCGGCATCTTTGCCCACTTTAATGCTGCCTACGCGGTCGGCAACATGCAACATGGTGGCCGGGTTAAGCGTACACATTTTCAGCGCCTCGCTTTCAGGAACACCACCATACTTAATGCTTTTTGCAGCTTCTTTATTCAAGTGCCTCGCCATTTCAGCATCGTCACTGTTTACCGCAACGATCAATCCTACTTTTTGCATAATGGCAGCATTGTATGCGATGGCATCCTGTACCTCGCTCTTGTAAGTATACCAGTCGCTGAAAGTGGAAGCGGCAATATTGCGTGCTTTCATTTTATCGGCAACCTTATAACCTTCAAGAATATGCGTGAAAGTGTTCACTTTAAAGCCCATGCTGTCTCCAACATGCATCAGCATATTGATCTCGCTCTGCACATAAGAGTGGCATGTAATAAATCTTTTGCCATTCAGGATTTCAGAGAGCGTTTCGAGTTCCAGATCCTTTCTTTTATTTGGTCCCATTGCCTGGTAGTCTTTGGCACGTTGGAATGCATCTACAAGCACCTGCTCAACGCCCATACGGCTGTCGGGGAAACGGTTATTCTGGTTATTGTAAGAGCGCTTAACATTCTCGCCCAACGCAAACTTGATGAAGGGATCCCAATTGGCAAACTTCATGTCTTCGGCACTGGCACCCCAGCGCAGTTTGATCAGTTGTGTTTGCCCGCCAATGGTATTGCAACTTCCATGCAGTATATGAGAACTGGTAACACCTCCTGCTAACTGGCGGTAGATATTAATATCATCTGGATCGATGACATCAGCAATTCTCACTTCGGCTGTTACCGACTGTGAACATTCGTTTATTCCACCCGTTGCAGCAATATGCGAGTGTTCGTCGATAATACCTGCGGTTAAGTGTTTGCCTGTTCCATCGATCACTTTTGCATTGCCAGCTGAGAGGTTTTTACCGATAGATGCGATCTTGCCATTCTTAAGCAACACATCGGTATTCTCAAGGTTGCCGTCTTTTTCATTGGTCCATACGGTGGTATTTTTTATCAGCAGGTCTTCCTGTTTGGGCGCTTCCGTCCAGCCATAAGATACAAACGGGTAGTTTATTTTGCCTGTTACTTCTTTCGCAGCATCGGCTTTTTTGGCTGTATCTGGTTTTTCCACAAACGCAGAAACATATTGCATATTCCAGTTGATCACGTCGCCATTGGCGCTGTAACCATTGCCCATCCAGGTTTTGTCGGAAATAATACCATTCAGGCTATTAAGCTTGCTGCTGTCTGCTTTCCCGCTCCAGTTCATTTTCACCATCCTGTCGCTGACAGAAAGCTTGATATCATTCTTTACTGAGTCGCCTGTTGCCTGTATATTGGCGGCTAATTTATTCGGTGAGCCTTTCACTTCAACATTGTATTCTTTCGTCTGACCGCCTTGCTTTAAGGTAAGCTTGTAATTGCCGCGGTAGTCGTTCCAGCCATTATCGCTGATTGTATACCTGGTACCCTGTACCCAGTTTTGATAAACAACCGTTTTTTCATCGAAAATAGGTCCGCTGCTGATGAGGAAGTTGGCGAGTTTGCCGGTTTCAATACTGCCCACCTTATCGTATATACCGGCAAGTGTGGCCGGTGTGCGTGTCAATGCTTCCAGTGCCTTGGCTGCGCTTAAACCATCGCTGATCGCTTTTTGAAGGTTGGCGGTAAAGTCATCTGTATTTTTTAACCCCGATGCCGTTAAGGCAAAATTGATCCCTTCCTTTTCAAACATCGCGGGTTCATATGGCGCAAGCTCCCAGTTTTTCATAACGCTTAGTGCAACTACCCGTGCTTCGTTTGGATCTTCTACATCAACTGCCAGCGGGAAATTCAACGGCAGGATAAAGGACGCCTTGGTTGCTTTCATTTCAGCCATACGCTGGTATTCGTTGCCGCCGCCTTTCACGATATATTTAACCCCATATTCGTTAGCAATTTTAAGGGCACGAAGTACATTCCATTTATCGGCTGCATCAAATATCTGTGGCAGCGCCTGGTTATCGTTCCACGCCTGCAGGCTAAGGTTTGTCCCTTCTGTTGCTGGTTTGTTTTTATACCATTGCGCATCCAGGTAAGTCTGGCGCAGCAAGGCGATCATGCCCATTAAGGAGTTGGGATAACTCTGCGACGATGAGCCACGGTCAAAAGAATAAAACGCAGCAGCCTTCTCTTTGATCATCTCAAAATTTTCACGGCTGTCTCCCAATGTTACCACAGCGCCGGTTCCCCTTGCAATACCATCCTGCTGGTGGGTAAGCACGGTACCAAAACCTATGCTGCGCAGGTCTTTGGCTTTGCCCGCATCTGATGCAAAGATCCTGGAAGCATCTGTCTCAGGTTTCAATGCTTCGTTCCAGCCATAGGCGCCTTTTGTATCGCTGATGTTCTGGTATGACCGGAAATTGCCGTTACCTGCCTTTGGCGGGGTAATGCCATAGTCGCTGAACAGATCTATAAACGACGGGTAAATGTATTTGCCTTTGCAATCGATCACTGCCGCATCTTTCGGAACGGCAACGTTGGCGCCAACCGCAACAATTTTTCCGTGGCTGATCACCAGTGTTGCATTCTGAATGGTTGTTTGCGCATCCTTTACAATGGTTGCGTTGGTGAAAGCGTAAGAGCCGCTTCGTTCATCTGCAACACCGTTAACGGGAAAAGTTTCCTGTGCATGCAGCAGGGTGAGCATCAGCATGCATAGGAATAGCATTGAAATTTTTCTCATAGCATTAAATGGTTCAATTTTTAGAAAGCGATAAATCTATACATTTTATCGCTAACGGCTTTAACCGCCTGTAGAAAAGAGTGGAGAATTTTAGGTGCGTGGAGCAGGTTAGCGCTTTTATCTCTTTCCCCCCAGGCAGTATGCCGCAGTGTCAAACACTGTGCCGGCCAAAAATTGCTTCGCGTGGGTATTGCTAGACAGTAGCTGGCCATTGTTTCAAAGTCAGGAGAGATTTTTTTCGATGGGCCTGGCTGCAGGGTGCTTATTTGGCAGTTGTTGCGTCGCACACTTGTGCTATTGCAACAGCATCGGCAGTTCTTTATATAAACGTGGGTAAAATGCAGGAGTTAGACCTGTGACCAGTGTTTTTTGCCCGGCCTTGTTCAACGCGCCGAAGAGTGCGACGCAACGGGTGCTGAAGCGGGTAGTTTGCAGGTCCCAAAATAATATCAGTACTTATACAGATTTTGGCCCGGGCCAAGGCCATTGGATGACGTTACCGGATGCCGGCTTCATTGGGCTTGCCGTAACGCGGTCAGCTTTCTGTATGGGTATAACAGCAAAAAAGCAACCGGTATGGTTGCTTGCCTGTGCATTGTTCTTTTAAAATTGACAGGGGTAGCTTTTGATCATTCAGGATTCACGATTTTCAGTAAAATCAATCAGCCACTCAATGCCATACTTGTCTGCGAACATACCAAAATAAGAGCCAAGCGGTCCGTCGGAAATAGGCATTTCAATCGTACCTCCTGCTGAAAGCCCATTAAACAGGCGGTCTGCCTCCTCCCGGCTTTCGGCGCTGATCGATATGCTGTTCCTGTTATCGTTTTCTGTTACCTGTCCCATGGCCGACAGCACATCGCTGCCGAGTAGCATGCTCCGTTTCCCGATGGGGAGCGCAATATGCATGATCCTGCCGGCATCCGGCTCAGCAATTGAAAATGACGTTTCCGGTAAGTCTTTGTAGCGCATCTTTTTTGCAAACGACCCGCCAAATACAGTTTGGTAAAAATTGAACGCTTCTTCAGCATTGCCATTGAAGTGAATGTAAGGATTAACAAGTGCCATAGTGTTTATTTTTAGTGGTGATTAATTAAGTCGCCCCTGCGTTTACGCATCATTTTGCGATAAGCGGGCCAACAGCTGTTCAAGGTTTTTGAGTGATGCGGTAAATCCATTGCGGAAGCCTTCGAGCAATCGCTCCATCCGGTCAAACGATTCATTAAAAACTGTAATGGTAACGGTGGTAATTCCACCCTGCTCGCTAAAATGGTAGTCCCACTCCGAACCCGGCAGTTCGCGGTTTTCATTTTCATCTGCAAAAGCATTGTACAATTTGAAATTGGTCATGGGGGTAATGGAAGTGTATTCCTGTATCGACCAGCGCGCCTGCCCCTCAGGACTTATCATGGCGTAAAAACGCTTGCCACCAACTTCAAAATTCATGTATTTGGTTTTGGCTGTCCAGGGCGCCGGGGCTGTCCATTCGTCAAGAAATTCCTGTTTGGTAAACGCATCCCATACAAGGGGCAGTCCGGCAGCAAATTCCCTCCTGATAAATACGGTCTTCGCTGTTTTGTCAACAGTAAAGTCAAATAATAGATTGTTGCTCATTTTTTTTGTTTTTTCATTGATGCCAATACTTTGTCAAGCTGATTAAACCTTGTTTCCCACATTTTCCTGAACTGGTCTAACCATTTGTCGATCTCCTTCATTTTCTCCAATTCAAGGGAGTAATAAATTTCCCGGCCTTGCTGGTCTTGCTTCACCAGTTCGCATTCTGTTAATATGCGCAGGTGCTTGGAAACGGCTTGCCGGGTGGTATTAAAGTTTTCGGCAATGGCATTCGGGGTCATTGCCTGTAATGCAATCAATGCGATAATGGCACGCCTCGTAGGATCGGCTATTGCCTGGAAAATGTCTCTTCTCATCTGGCTTGTTTTATTTAATGAAACTGATTGGTTGCAAATATATGCGCAACCAATCAGTTTCGCATAGTTTATGACAATTATTTTTTAAATGTTTTGAAATGCCTGTTGGGTTGGCTGTTTTACTAATACCGTTTAGGGAATGGAATAGTTAGAAAGTGATTAAATGGATATGGCTGATTAGCTAAAATATTTTATGGCAGTCCCGTAAGCACGGGATTGGTTCCCGCTCTTTAGCACCAACACTTTACACAGCAAAGGTTGTAAGATGCCTTCCCATTGCTTCTTGACACAGCTACTCCAGGAAGAACACAATGGTGCTCACAACCCTCGCCTTTTGAATATAGGGCTCTTTGGGCATTTCACTGTCAGCACCGCCGTCTTCATCATAATAGTATTTACCGGCAATGGTAATTTGTCCCTGCGATGCCGTTTTTATTTTGCCCAGTGTGGCTTTTGAGTCATTCGCAAACTGCTCCCCGGCAATTCTCGCATTTTTGGTGCTTTCTGCAATAAGCTTTGGCTTAATGGAGTTTAATTCTGGAAATGTGTAGTTGGTTGTAATGGTCGATGTTAAATCTTTACTGACCAGGTCCAGCTTTATCCGGGCAGATTTGTCTTCTGTTGCCTTTATGTCTTTGGATTCGATCGATAAACTTTGCGTGGTAGTATACCTGTCTATTTTAGTCTTTACCTGTTGCCCGTTTTGCCATTCTGTTTCAAAATATTTTTGCTTGTCAAGGATATCGATATTATTTACCTGGATGTCGTTCTTATTGTATCCAAGACTCGTTAAATAAGCAATGATGGAATTTTTTTTGGCTTCCGATGACTCGATGATGCTTTTCAAATCATCGCCGGAAAACGAATAGCTCAGGCTGATGGATGCCGCAACGGCCGTCATATTTATTTCGGCCAGGCCTTTAACGGTTACAATACGATCCTTGTCGCTAAATGTTTTTAGGCCTTTGTAAATAAAAGTGCCCAATAGAGACAGCCCTGCTAAAAGGGAAACGCCTAAAATAATTGACTTACCCAGCGATTTGTTTTCCATAATTTTTTATGATGTATAATGTGTGAACGTTTTTTAGAAAAAACAGGTTTATCAGTATGTATAAAGTTTGTATAAAGTTTTACCAGGGTACCCGGCACGTCTACCTGCCTTGGCTTGACAACACCTCTACGCCTTCAATTCCAGTTTGTGTGGTCTGAATACGGCAAAGCTAAAGTTATATAATTTGAAACAAAATCCACACTTGTCTCCGGCTAATGCAAGCCCAGCTCTTCGCTGCTGTGATTAACGCTACAAAGACCACCCGGTTTTGCAGCACAGTCCCACAATTCCCGTGTGACGTCTCACGGTTTAAAGAGCAAGACACAAACAAATGTTAGGTTTTTTCAGTACAATACAGCTTTTACTTAGGCCTTACTTGGTAGATA
>DLKC01000019.1:0-9480 GCA_002478885.1 Chitinophagaceae bacterium UBA7600 | reverse complement strand
GGTTGGTAGGGAGTTGGTAGAAACCCTTACGGAGGCTTGTGATATGTATGTGCGCAGGCCGGGGCCGTCCTTATCGTAAATCACTTTGCTGCGCTACAGCCTGAGAAAGTTATTGCCCGGACACATAAAAAATGCCGCACCCGGCACTTTACCGGCTGCGGCACGCAACCAAAAATCAAATCCGGCAGCACTTTAAATATTAATATTCACTCTTCCTTTTATGTCATAAACTGCTGCGGCATCCTGCATACTCAACTTGCTGCCATCCGAATCATAGGTTAGCAAGTAACTGATTTCCAGGTGCTCCTTTTTGTCGACCATCCCCGTAACAGTAATGGACTGCGATTTCGCTGCAGATTCGGTTGGAAAATCTCTTAATTGTTTTGCGTCAATCGTGGTATCCCAAACTTTAGTGCGGGTTTGTCCACTCACTTTTTCCACTACAATATGCAATTGGGCATAGCTGTTATGGTAGACTGCAGCAGAATAGTCATTGCCTTTATAAATACTTAATTCCACCGTTTTGGAAACTGTTCTTTTGCCAACGAAAATTTGTTGAACCGGTGAAATGACGGCCCCTGCTATTACAATAAGCGATGCTGGCAACCAGGCTAAATAAGTTTTCATATATCCTCCAATATGTTTTAGTACTTGTTTTAATTAATTACACAGTAAAGATATGTACTGTGTATTACATAGTAGTATTAATAACAATAAACGGCAATTATTGAGGATGAACGGTATCGAAAGCTTAAAATCAGTTGGATTAGCACCTAATCGTGGTTGATCAAAAGTGTCGCCGCTACAATGCCGGCAGTTTCAGTTCGCAAACGGGTGAGACCAAGTGATACTTCATGGTAGCCGTAAAACCGGGCAGCGTCTATTTCAGTTTGTGTAAAATCACCTTCCGGGCCTATCAGTATCTGGGTATCGTTGCTATTATAAAAATGGGAGAGAGCGGTTTTTTGAATGTCTTCACAATGGGCAATTAGTTTTTGGGTCCAGCCACTTTGCGCAACAGCTTGTTCAAAAGCTACCGGCTCCTTTAGCACCGGTAGCCAGCTTTGCTTGCTTTGCAACATGGCCGATATAAGAATGCTTTTGGCTCGCTCAGCTTTAAAATGCTGTCTTTCAGTACGCTGGCAGATTAATGGCACAATCTCAACAACGCCTATTTCTGTAGCTTTCTCAAGAAACCACTCAAAACGCCCGGCATTCTTAAGAGGGGAAATAGCAATGGAAACCTTCCGGGCAACCCGCTCCTCCATCTGTACGCCATCTACCGAAACGGTACAGTGTCGCTTACCGGCACTACGTATGGTCGCATCGTAAAGGTGCCCGATGCCGTCAGTCAGCGACAGTTGCTCACCTGGCCTCATCCGCAACACTTGTACACAGTGCCTTGCCGTTTCTTCGGGAAGGTCAACAAGATTGCCATCAATACCGGGAACAAAAAAATAAGGCAGTGACATGAGGTCTGTTTCGTCTGTGCAATTTAATACCGTGTTGGTTATTTCATGGATTTTTTTAGCAGGCAGTGTCACGCTCTTGTACGTTCGGCCCGGAAATGAGCATTGATACCGGTCACCGCCTAAACTCCTGGTTTTTAGAAGCCTTCAAATCAGCTGCAGGGTCAACATAAAATGCTTTTGCGTAAATTCGTAATATGGAGGATGAGCAGGCATTTTTATTGGACGGCTTTTTGCCAAAATACACTTTGAATGAAGAGCAGGAGCGCAAAGAAATATTGCGCCAGTATCGGGCATTGCTCCGGGACTTGCGGAGCAAATTGAAACGGGGTGATAAAGAATTGGTACGTACTGCATTTGAAATGGCGGCGGAGGCACACAAGACAATGCGCCGCAAAAGTGGTGAGCCATACATTCTTCACCCATTGGCCGTGGCACGCATTTGTGTGGAAGAAATCGGCTTGGGTATAAGATCTACCATTTGTGCGCTGCTGCACGATACGGTAGAAGACACCGATATTAACCTCGACGACGTAGAACGCGAATTCGGTAACGAGATCGCCAGGATCGTGGATGGACTTACCAAAATATCCTCCGTAATTGATACCAGCAGCAGCCAGCAGGCGGATAATTTCAAGAAAATACTGCTAACGCTTACCGATGACCCACGGGTAATTCTCATTAAGCTGGCCGACCGCCTGCACAATATGCGCACACTCGATTACATGAAGCGCGAAAAGCAATTAAAGATCTCCAGCGAAACGGTTTGGGTATACGCCCCCCTGGCCAGCAGAATGGGCTTATACAACATCAAGACAGAGCTGGAAGACCTGTCCATGAAATACCTTGAACCCGAAGCTTACCGCGATATTGCCCGCAAACTTGCAGAAACAAAGAGGGAAAGGTCGCGTTATATCAATGAATTTATAAAACCCATCAAAGAAAAGCTGCAGGCCGCTGACTTTGATTTCGACATATACGGGCGCCCGAAAAGTATACACTCTATATGGACTAAAATAAAAAAGAAGGCTGTGGCTTTTGAAGAGGTATATGATCTTTTTGCCATCAGGGTTATACTAAACTCCTCACCCGAAAAAGAAAAAGAAGAATGCTGGAAAGTGTATTCGCTTATCACCGACGAATACACGCCCTCCCCGGAAAGGTTGCGCGACTGGCTAAGCAATCCCAAGAGTAACGGCTACGAGGCTTTACATACAACGGTAATGGGCCCCCAGGGTCGCTGGGTGGAAGTGCAGATACGTACAAAGCGCATGAACGAGATCGCCGAGAAAGGGCTCGCTGCGCATTATAAATACAAAGAAGGCAGCTCCGATGAAGACCGTTTTGATAAATGGTTCGGCCAGATAAGGGAGGTTATCAGCAGCCAGGATACCGACAGTGTCGACTTTCTTGAAGATTTTAAAACCAGCTTTCTTGCCGAAGAGATTTACGTATACACGCCCAAAGGCGACGTTAAGATGTTGCCCATCGGCTCCACCGCGCTGGATTTCGCTTTTTCTATTCACTCTGCGATCGGAGGTAAATGTATAGGGGCAAAGGTTAATCATAAACTGGTGCCGATAAGTCACAAGCTCAGGAGCGGCGACCAGATAGAAATCATCACCAGCAACAAACAAAAGCCCACCGAAGACTGGCTCAACTTTGTTGTTACGGCAAAAGCGAAAAGCAAAATAAAGGATGCCCTTAAAGAAGAAAAACGCAAAATTGCAGATGAAGGAAAATATACGCTTCAGCGCAAGATAGAAGGTACAGGTGCAGCTTTTAACCAGCACAATATTGATGAGTTGGTTAACTTTTACAAGGTTCCTTCACAGCTGGATCTTTTTTATAAAATATCCATTAAGCAAATCGACCTGAAAGAGCTAAAAGATTTTCATGTGCTTGGTGATAAACTGGAAGCGCCAAAGCCCGTAAAACTGGTCACCGAGATAAAACATGATTACGACAAAACGCATATTCCCAAGAAAGATTCGGAACTTATTATTTTTGGCGAAAGCAGCGACAAGATCATGTATAACCTTGCAAAGTGCTGCAATCCTATTCCCGGCGACGATGTATTTGGCTTTGTAACATCGGGCAAAGGGCTTACTATTCACCGCACCAATTGCCCAAACGCAGCGCAAATGATGGCGAATTACGGTCACCGCATCGTTAAAACCAAATGGGCCAAGAACAAGGAAATCTCATTCCTCACAGGTCTCAAGATCGTTGGCATGGATGATGTTGGGGTCATCAATAAAATCACCAATGTTATCAGCGGTGAAATGCGGGTCAACATTGCAGCCCTCACTATCGAATCTGAGGTTGGGCTTTTCCAGGGAACCATAAAAGTGTTTGTGCACGACAAAGAAGAACTCGATGAACTTGTCGACAGGCTGAAACAGTTAAACGGCATCCAGTCTGTCGACCGGCTTGATGATGAGGATATCAAATAATTGTTGTTGACCGGCAGCAATAACCGGTGGCATCTTTGCTTGCGACGCTCCGTTCAGGTTCCTGCTCTTTGCGCAGCAACCACGGCCATGTCACTTCTGAGCTCTTAAACGATAAGCTTCTTTCAAAGCTTCGGCTACCAGCTTTTTTGTTGCCCTGCTAAGGTGAATGGTTGTCCAGCCCTGCCGGCCCCAGCCACCCGCAACGGGATGTATAACGTCGCTGCCCGGCGGGCAAAAGATAAATTGTTCGGCCGGGGTAAACTTGAGATTAAGTGTTTGATCCTGCTCGGATAAAGTGGCAAATATTTTCTTTTTGACGGTGAAAGCCGTGCGGTTAAAATGCGGTTGTTCACCGGTTCCGGGAAAGGATAATGCCAGTATCTTAGCATCTGCTGTTGTTACCATAACAATCAATTGATTTTCGCTTCAGCGGTCAACAATGACATGCGGTTGAAGTGTGCGACGCAAGGGACGATGCCACAGGCACAAAGCCGATAACCAAAAACTACTTAATACTGTATTTCTTCGCTATTGCCGGGTAAATATTGAGTAGGGAATCGATCGCCTTTCCCTGTTTATCAAAAATATATTCCCATGTGTTAAGCGGTTCCCAGATAAAAGTGCCCTTCACGTTTCCGCCTGGTAAGGTAAAGGCGATATCGTTCACTTCAATTTTGTGGGCAGTATATTCGGCCACAACAACATCCATATTGTACCGCTTTGAAAGGTCATTGAGGTTATATTTTAACTCATCCAAAGTGCCATGCCATTGCGGGTAATACGATTCTCCGATGATATCGAACTGTACGCCCCGGCTGAGCATATTATCAACGAATGAACGGGATTCATCGTTCTGCCCGCCGTCGGCAATATGTAACATGATTCTTATGGAAGGAGACACTTCCCGGGTAGCGCCAATACCTGCTTTTAGCAAAGCAGCAAGATTATCTGTATTGGTAAAAGCGCCATCGGGCCATAAAATGCCATGATTGATTTCGTTGCCTACCTGCACCATATCGGGTAAGGTACCTTGCGCTTTTAGCGCGTTGAGTACATCTCTTGTATAGTCGTGCAAAGCCTGGGTCATGTTGGAGAAAGAAAGGGTTTTCCATGCTTCGGGTTTAAATTGTTTACCCGGGTCGGCCCATGTATCGCTGTAGTGAAAATCGAGTAGGAATTTCATGTTCGCCGCCTTAATGCGTTTGGCCATTCTAAGCGTTTCATCTAACCCGCAGTAGCCGTCCTTTGAATAGCCACTGTCTGCAGTGGGGTTGTTAAAAATGCGAAGCCTGATATAATTAAAACCATGTGCTTTTAAAATGTTGATCGCATCGTCCTGCTTTCCGTCAACCGAAAAATGCACGCCTTCCTTCTCCAGTTGCGGCAGAAAGGAAATATCCGCACCGATTATTTTTTCACTGCTATCCTTCGGTTCAACTACCGGGGGCACCTGGCTTTTTTCGATACAGGCTGGCAACACCAGTAAAGCAATAACGCTCGCCGCTATTGTTATCATCAACGTTCTTTCCCTCAAAAATTTCACCGCTTAATTTTTATTGAATCACAAAAATACAGCCCTTTTCAGCATCCCCGGTTAAACTAATTTGCAGGTGCTTATTTCACCTCTCTCAGTTCATCCCAGCGTGAGGTGTAGCGCGGCGAACGAAGCTCCTGCCGCATTTTCCAGTTTCGTTCCATACCCGTTGAAGCAAATTTTAAAATATCGTTTCTCATGCTGAAATTGATATTGTCCATGGCGTCCATAAGCATGCGCGCATTGTTGCCTGAGGCAGGTATAAACAAATTGCCCTGCAGCGTTGTATCGGGCACAATGCCGCTGAGCATTACGCCTGCCTTCTTAAAAAGCTGGGTTTTATGTTCGGAGATGGATTTATGATACGCCTTCTCGGCCATCTGGAGTGCCGGCTTTATCAATTCACTGGTAACACATGTGGCGTGGGGCAACGTTATGGCACTGCTTACACTAGGCCCATGCCTGAATGATTGCCCCGGCTTCCTTTCCTCTTTCGGTACTACAAACACGCTGATCATGGAAGCCGCGCCGTATTGACGGCGCAGCTTCTCAGCAGCTCTTGAAGTATAGGTAGCAACGGCCTCTTTAATATCCCGCAGTTCACTCACGGGTGAGCCGAACATACGGGTAGTCGCGATCATCTTTTTTTCGGTCAGTTCTTCATCCAAACCAATAGATGGCTCACCGCGCAATTCTTTTATCAAACGGATGCCTACAACACCACCAAGATTTTTCCTGCCCCACTCCTCGGGCATCCGGCTAAGTTGGTAGGCGTCGTAAATACCAAAAGCCTTCAGTTTTTCTGCATATTGCCCGCCAACGCCCCATATTTCTTTCACCGGTGTGCGGCATAGCGCCTCATTTACTTTTTCCGCTGTCTCCAATACAGTTACGCATTGTGTTGCCTGCTTGTCCTTCTTAGCGATATGGTTGGCCACCTTGCTCAACGTTTTCGTAGGGGCTACTCCAACGGAAACGGCAACGCCGGTCCACTGTTCCACTGTTTTGCGGATCATCATGGCAACCTCCTGCAACTTATCAAAAGCCACTTCATCAAGGTTGAGAAATGCTTCATCAACAGAATATACTTCCACGTTTTCCTTGCCCATGATATACCGTAGCGTTTCCATTACGCGCCAGCTCATGTCGCCGTACAGGTTATAATTCGAAGAGAATGTTGCTACGCCATGTTGTTCAATAACTGGCTTAGCCTTAAAATACGGACCAGCCATTTCTACGCCAAGTTCTTTTGCTTCATCTGTTCTCGAAATAATACAGCCATCGTTATTGCTTAGCACCACTACAGGTTTGTGTTGCAGGTCGGGCCTGAACACTCTTTCTGCAGAACAATAAAAGCTATTACAATCAACTACGGCTTTCATGATGGTTCAGAATGAATCGTGATGAGTTAAAAAAGACTTGCCTGTGCTGCTGCCCGGGTTCCTTCAAACATAAATTTTTCAACAACCTTAAATGTTTCGCCGGCTCTACGTTTTAATAACAGCGTGTGGTCAGCGATAAACCTGCCGTGAAAATGCTGGTGTTCATATTCCAGCCATCCTTTTTCATATTGCCAAGGTTGAAGCTTACGGGCAATAGTCAAATGCGGTTCCGTACTGAAATATGGCTTATGATCATTATCCGGTTTCATCAATTTTTGCGGAGCGCGTAAAGCCTTTACGGCATCCATAATCTGGACCTTGCTAACGATATTAATATAAATCGTGTGTGAGGGGAAGCTGCCAAAATCTTTCAGCTCTACTTTAAAAGCGGAAAGGTTCCTGGCAATGTTCCTTAGCCGTTGCGTTATACGCGTCTCAAAAACCTGTTGCTGCCTGAAGGTTGCCAGCGTTATATGCGGCAGTCCGCTCCTTGCAGT
Source organism: Chitinophagaceae bacterium UBA7600 (assembly GCA_002478885.1). Classification (GTDB taxonomy): domain Bacteria; phylum Bacteroidota; class Bacteroidia; order Chitinophagales; family Chitinophagaceae; genus DLKC01. The sequence goes on along the minus strand of DLKC01000019.1, from coordinate 2,142 downwards.
TCCGCAATTGTAGTCCGTTGCAAATTTCTCTTTAATAGCTTTTACCTGGTTCCACAATTCTTCATGCGGCGATAACACTAATAAATAGTCTGCAGGAAGCAGGTCGTTGATCTTCCTCATTTCTTCCGCACTGAGATATGCTTGTGTTGCGATGGGATCTTTCATAAAGTTTTACTGGTCTTTATTGTCAGCTTATGCAAATGGTCGTAACGTTGGATGCATCATTACCGGCGATGAAGTATTCGCCCAACAAAGAGCAGGACGCTCAAGTGAGTGACACAACGGGTGACGCCATGGAATACATGTGCCGGTAACAAAAAACTACAACAACCTAAACACATTTACCTGCCTGCATTTGTCAAACAGGTTCTGCCGCTTCAGCAGCACAAGTTCATTTGCGGTAAAAGATGCATGAAACATTCTTTGAGAAAACTCGAACATGGCTTTTTCATATACGTCAGGTTTTAACCTGCGCGCAATGGTCACATGCGGGTGGTGGATGAATTTTGCCGGCGGGCATCCGTTACTGCGTACATACATATCAACCGCTGAAAGCGCGTTTGCCAATTGTTTAAATGGCTTATGATCCTGCACGCGTGTATAAATGGTATGCGGCGGAAACCCGCTAAAGTTATTGAGGGTAATATCAAATCTCCTGACCGTGCTTAAAATGCGGTGCATGTAACGGATAATAGTGTCTTCCATCAACTCTTTCGCCATAAAATTGGCGACTGTTATATGTGGCAATGTTTTAATAGCCACTTTTTCATGGTAGGTATTGAAGAAGTGTTGCTTTTCCTGCATTACCTGCGCATACACATCCTCGGAAGGATGCACTACCAACAGGTATTCGTATTGTTCAGGCATAGCAAATGCCTGGGCTGATGATGTTGTTGTTAACCCCTTTTCCATATACTTATATTTTAGTGTACTTACCGGGTGAAAAAATTTTCTTTTCACATTTGATGATAAAGATAAATATTTTAGTTTAGATTTACTAAATAATTTAGTTGTTAAATTTTTATTTATATGGAAAGGGAAATTATGTACAACGCCGCCTATAGCGGCACAAAGGGTTATACCCAGCACGAGGTGAAAACCGCTAACGCTAATGGCTTTGCCGCAGCTGCCGATGACTACATGGAGCGGGGCATCGACCTTAATGAACAGCTCATCTTAAACAAACCAGCTACTTTTTTCTTCCGCATGAATGGCGATGCCATGACCGGCGCCGGAATTAACACCGGCGATGTTCTGGTTGTTGACAGAAGTATAAAAGCAGGCAATGGAAAAATCATTATTGCTTCTATCAATGGCGATCTCGTGGTGCGCAGGTTTCAGCAATCGTTCAACCATCTATCGCTGGTTGCCGAAAATCCAAGGTATGCAAACATTGAGCTGTCAGAGTTCAGCGAATACGCCGCCTGGGGCGTGGTTACCTGTGTTATTCATATCCTCGAAAGTCGTTTGCTTACCCATACGGGCAATCATAAAAATAAACGGCAGCAAGGCGAAGACTACCGTATACTTTATTAATAAGAAAATTTTTATGGACCCGGCTGTTGTCAACCTATACCGCTTTCGTTGCGTCGCACTCTTGTGCGTTCGCAACAGGCAGCAGCAATTGTTTTGATGCTGATTCAACTACCTCCCTGGTTGAACAGCTTTGCTGTTTCACTTAATAATTCCCCTTTGGGGAACTAAAGCATAACCAATGAAAAACATATCGCATAATCCAAATGCAAATCCGAAGCCTGCTCAATCGAATAGCGCTGTAGATGGAGGAATATACCACCATGGCCGTGGTGCTCAGATCAACACAAAAAACAAATTTCTCATCAACGAATCAACAAAAGAACATATCGAAGGAATCGATGATTGGGAAGAAAAAACTTTAAATACAATTTATCTCGAACAGGAAGTAAAAACCATCGTAAACAAAATCGAAAGCCCTGATGTAGGAATGAGTTACAGCATGAATCCCTACGCGGGCTGCGAACACGGTTGTATCTATTGCTATGCCCGAAATGTGCATGAATACTGGGGTTACAGCGCGGGTATGGACTTCGAGCAAAAAATTATCGTTAAGAAAAATGCGCCCCGTTTGCTGCGCAAATTTCTCATGCACCCGAAATGGGATGC
>DLKC01000010.1 GCA_002478885.1 Chitinophagaceae bacterium UBA7600 | reverse complement strand
GCGCACCCGCTTTTTTTTATAACCAAAATAAAACAAGCACTTGCTATTGCATTGACAGTTAAAATTGATAAGTTAGCTGCCCGGAATATTTCAGCATTTTAACCACAAAATCACACATGAAAGCAACAATCAAGGTCCAGCTCAGCATTATGATGTTCCTCCAGTTTATTGTATGGGGCGCATGGTACGGCCAGTTATCAAAATATCTTTTTGCCATCAATTTTACAGGAGAACAGGTCGGGAATATCTATGCAACCTTTTCCATTGCTATGATCATCTCCCCCTTCTTTGTGGGAATGCTCGCCGACCGCTTCTTTGCTGCGCAAAAAGTACTCGGCGCATTAAACCTTATCGGTGCCGGGCTCTTATTCATCCTTATCAATACAACCGATTACGACCGCTTCTACTGGATCATGCTCTTGTATTGCTTAACCTTTGCGCCTACCATAGCCTTAACCGCGTCGATCTCGATGAAGCAAATGACCGATCCGGAAAAACAATTCCCCCCCATACGGGTGCTCGGTACCATCGCCTGGATCGCCGTAACCAATCTCATCGGCTACATGGGCTGGGGCGATAAAGTAACCATCTTCTACATATCAATGGTCGTGGCCGCGGTAATAGGGCTTTACTCCTTTACATTACCCAATACGCCGCCAACAATTACTGGCCGCGTTTCTGCAGCACAGATCATTGGTAAAGACGCATTCGTGTTGTTCAAAAACAGGTCCTTTCTCATCTTCTTTATCGCATCGGTGCTCATTTGCATCCCGCTTTCTTTTTATTACGCCATGGCCAACCCTTCCATAACAGATGCCTACAAAAATGCATTCGTTGCAGCCAACCCGGGGCAACCGCTGCCGGTTACTTTTTTTGTGGAAAATAAAATGTCGCTCGGCCAGGCATCAGAAGTTTTCTTTATGCTGTTACTGCCCTTTGCCTACGCACGTTTCGGCATCAAAAATATTTTGATCGTGGGCCTGCTTGCATGGATCATCCGGTTCATATGCTTTGGCTACGGCAATGCCGGCAGCGCAGAGTGGATGCTCTATGGCGGTATTTTACTGCATGGCATGTGTTACGATTTCTTTTTTGTAAGCGGCATGATCTACACCGATGAAAAGGCGGGCGAAAAAATAAAATCACAGGCGCAGGGATTGATCAGCCTGGCCACCTACGGCCTCGGCATGCTCATAGGTTCACTGTTGTCGGGTACGGTAAAAGACCGCTATACCACCGGAACAGGCGCCAATGCGGTGACTGACTGGACGGGCGTGTGGATGGTTCCTGCAGGCATTGCTGTCGCGGTGTTACTGTTGTTCATCTTTGCATTCAAGGAAAAGAAACACCCGGTTGCGGCGGCCTGATGAGGAAAAAGAGGAGCACTGCCTCGCTCACCCCCGAGGGCTTTGCCCGCGTGGGTGCCTGCCAGGTAAAGGCCGGTATCGGCAATACAGCCGTTAAATCCAGGGAAACAAAATAAGCAGTCTTATATGGCCGAAGATGAAATAAGAAAGCATACAAAAGCAGCAATCAGTGCAGCCACAGGTAAACAACACGGCTGGAAACACAAATTGCACGAAATACTGCTTGAAGTGATGATTATTATTTTTGCTGTTTCCGTGTCTATCTGGTTACATAACTGGAGTGACGGCCTGAAAGAAAAAAAAGAAGCAAAAGAATTCCTGCAAGGCTTAAAGCTGGACCTTGAAGTAGATACATTTAACCTGGTCAACAGTAAATCATTCTACCAGCAGGAACTGGATGGCATCAATTATTTTTTAGCCGTTGCTGCAGGGCAACCCTTAAGTAACGACAGCCTGGCTAAATACAACTTTGTGTTTTCTGCATCCACCAACCTCGAGGCAAATACCAGCCGCTATACAGGTTTTAAGGGAAGTGCTAAATTCGAAATTATTGAAAACAAAGACCTGCTCGGCGAGATCATCGACCTGCACGAAGTGGTTTTTTCTCATATACAGGTATTAGACAATGTATTCAACAACTATAACGCTACCAAAACAGAGCCGTATGTATTCGCACATGTGCAACTGGATAATAATTTCAATATCAGGAATGCAGAAGAAGTTGTCCGTAGCTCGCAAATGAAACTTCAGATGCTTTTGCTGAAAAGCCTGATCTCAAATAGTATTATTCCTTATCACCAAAAAGCGATAGGCAAATGCAAAGAGGTAATGAAAGGGATCGACGACGAACTCGATTGAACATTGACAATACGCCGTTAGCCCCCTATCCGGCAAAGGAGCGATGTACGGATGCTAAGTGCTGCAAATAACGAGATAGCCCACATGTAACATCCGGGTTAAAATCAACTATCCAATCACAAATATCAAATTTCAAAACATGAAACGTATTGCTATGCTGGGTTCCGGTTTTATCGGGCGGTTTTATGCCGACTCTATCCAGGGCCAGAGAAGTAAAGACAGGATCGTGAGTATTTATGCCCGCAAGGAAGAGAATGCAAAAAAGTTTGCCGCCGACTACGGCTGCGATCACTTTACCTCCAACATGGAAGAAGCCATCGCCCACCCCGATGTGGATGTGGTTTGTATTGCCCTGCCCAACAACGTGCATGAGGCTGCCGTGTTACTTTGCGCAAAACACAAAAAACCGGTGGTAACCACCAAACCGTTGGGCCGCAATGGCGCTGAAGCTTTACGCATGCTCCGTGCCGTGGAAGAAGCGGGAATATTTCACGGCTACCTCGAAGACCTTGTGTACACGCCCAAATTTTTAAAAGCATTTGAGAGTGTAAAAAGCGGCGCATTGGGAAGGATCCTCTGGGCCAAGTCGAGAGAAACGCATCCCGGCCCGCACAGTGACTGGTTCTGGAATATAGAGCTTGCCGGTGGCGGTTGTATGCTCGACCTGGGCTGCCATTGCGTGGAAATAACAAGAACCTTTATCGGCAAAGACATCAAGCCTGTTGAAGTAATGTGCTGGGCAGATACGCAGGTAAAACCGATAGAAGCGGAAGACCATGCCATCGGGCTGATCAAATACGAAAACGGCTCCATTGCACAATTTGAAGTAAGCTGGACATTCCGAGGTGGAATGGATCTGCGCGATGAAGTGATGGGTACCGAAGGCACAATATGGATCAACAACTTCTTGCGCACAGGTCTTGAAATGTTCACCACGGGCAAAGGAGCGGATTATGTGGCAGAAAAAGCCGAAAGCAATACCGGCTGGCTGTTCCCCGTTGGAGACGAAGTGAATGATCTTGGCTACAACCACATGTTTACGGAAATGTTTGATTGTATAGAAAAAGGCACCGAACCAAGGGAAACATTTTATGATGGTTATATTGTAAACGCCATACTCGATGCGGCTTACAAGAGCGCAAAAACCAAACAATGGGAACCGGTTGAACTGGCCGTGTGGCGCGGCAAAGAAGGCCTTACCAAAGACAACCACTTAGTGGAATACGATACAGATCATTACCTCATAAAAGAAGAGATGACACATTATGGCGCAAAGAAAGTGATCATCAAAAACAAACACTCGGGAAAGATCGAAGAGAAGATCCTGGAATAAAGCAAAATTAAACCGGCAACATAAAAAATGCAGCATGCAGATGCTGCATTTTTATTTGCTGAAGTGATTGATATTATCCGGCCCCGTTTTCAATTACCTTTTCTATTCTCGAGTCTGGAATAAACCACATAATCGCCACCAGCGCATATAAAGCGAGGCTGATCCAGGAGTTCACGAAAGCCAATGCTATTGCCACCGAATATATGGCGACAGATATTTTGCCTTTCACGTCGTTGCCAAGGGCTATTGAGATCGTCGATTTTTTCCCATGCAGCTTTATCAATAACTGCGCTAAAATGTAATATGCAACCCCTGACATAAGCAGCACAAAACCATACAACACCATCGGCCATTGCGAAAAATTGTTTTCCCCTGCCCATGCGGTTGCAAAAGGCACAAGCGAAAGCCAGAACAACAAATGAATATTCGCCCACAACACTTTCCCGTTTACATGCTGAACAGTATGCAGCATATGATGGTGGTTGTTCCAGTAAATGCCGATATAAACAAAACTTAACAGGTAGCTTAAAAACACCGGCAGCAGTGGCCGTAAAGCCTCCAGGTCATTCCCGTGTGGCACTTTTAACTCCAGCACCATAATCGTTATAATGATGGCAAGCACGCCATCGCTGAAAGCTTCTAAACGTCCTCTTCCCATAAGTGTGGTCTTTATACTTATTCCGAAAGATAAATAAAACCGGAAGAACAATATTTATTAACCGCCAAAACATACTTTTGTTTGGTCAGGTTAATATTGACATGCTTATGAAAAGAAAATCCCTTACACTCTTAGCTGCGCTGCTTACATTCAGTGCCATCCACGCACAAAAAGAGTTCAACAAGATCGTTTACAAACAACCCGGAACCCTGCTCTATCATTCAGGTGTTAATGGCACCACAACAAATACCGGCGGTTACGCCTACGCCCAGTCTAATGGCAACAATGCCTATGTGGCGGTGTTCGACAGCAGCCTTTCCCTGCAATGGTCAAAAAATATCAATATTCAAAGCACCCATAAAAGCGCCGGGCAGGCGATCGCTCAGTCAACGCTCGACAGCAGCTTTTGCATGATTGGAACAACATACGACCCTTCACGTCCCGAATACGACCTGCTGATTTCTAAAATGAGCAGGCGCGGAAAAGAAATGGGTACTGTCTCTGTGTTATATGGGGTAAGTGCCGGTGGCTATTGCAGGATACTGCCTTTGCCGCAGGGTAAATTCCTGGTGGGCCTCGATGCCAACAGCGCCGGAACGATTGGCCTGATGGTATTAAATGCAAAAGGTAAATTCACCACCATCAAAAGCCTGAATTATGGCAGCTATATGCTGCTGTTCCAGGATCTCGTGCCAACCAGTGATGGTGGCTTCATGCTAACCGGAAACGTGATGTATAGTTTCGGCCTGGGCCAGCGCGATTTATTCTGTTGCAAGCTCGATGACAAACTAAATATTCAGTGGACTAAAACATATGCTACCGGTCTGATGGAAGAAATAACAGGGATTATACAGGCTAAAGACGGCGGGTATTTCATGTATGGCTACCAGTATATCAGCTCCAATACCAACAGTCGTTTTGTGAAGCTGGATAATAACGGCAATGTGCAATGGAATACACTGGTCCATTTCTCGAGCAACAGCACGCCCGTTTCGGCGGTACAAACAAGTGATGGCGGTTACGCGCTGACAGGAATTGAATTATATAAGCTCACCAAAAAAGGAAAAATACAGTGGACATCCCTGCAGGCTTTTACCGATGCTGCATACCCCTTGTTTGAAACAAAAGACAATGGACTGCTCACCTTCAGCCAGTACAATTCATCCCAATTGAACATTGTAAAAACAGACAGTGCGGGCAATACCTGCAATGCGTCTTATACGCGTACTTATACGTTATTGAGTGATTCACTCATAGCCCAGCCTGCAGCTTTTACCATCAGCGACGGAACTGTTCAACAGATCAACACGGGCACTGTTTTTACCGATGCAGGCACCAGTGAATACACACTCTGCCAGCAATCGCTTAACACAACTGAATTAAGCGCGGAAAACAATATTGTCAGTGGCGCAGCCGGTAAGAAAAGCTTTACCGTTTACCCCAATCCCGCAAAAGACAAGATCAATATTCAACTGAATGCGGATAAGAATGCTGCTGCACAATTAGTGGTAACTGGGGCTGCGGGAAATACGCTGCTGTCAAAACAAGTGCAAAACACTACCGGCACAAATATCCATCAGCTCAATATAGCTGCGCTTAAACCCGGTATATATTTTCTTTCGCTGTTAGATGCAGGGGGAAAGACCACCATAAAATTTGTGAAAGAGTAAAAGAGCAATTATTTTTTTGTGGCCAGCATTGGTATTTCATGGCACCGGCCGTTGCGTCGCACTCTTGTACGTTTGCGCTTCGTGCAGCTGTTAGCTGTTAGCTATTAGCCAACAGCAAATTGCTAATAGCCAACCTTCAGCACAAGAGTGCGACGCAACAAAAGCACAATATATATTCTAATGATGGGCTCATAAGGGATTTCATTCAAAATAATAAGGTAACCAATCAATCAACGGATAATTTTACAGGCAGTGTATGCAGCCAAAAAAGAAAAATAAAGAGCTCGACATAATCGATAAAATACTGGAAGCTTGTTATGCAGCCAATCCCGACGCGCTTTTTGTAATGAGCCTGATGCATCAATACGAAGAACGCGGAAGCCTTAGCAAGAAGCAACTGCAGGGCTTGCATTCAAAGGCAGCGAAGATAAAAGATATGCCTGCAAACTGGCTTGCAACGCTGGAAGCGATCATATCAAAAATGCCCAACCGCTTTAAATCAGAAGCACCTGCAGCGCCTGCGGCTGTTGTTAAAGACACGCATAGTACTGACCTTATCAATGCCATTCTCGCCAAATACCCGCAACACAAACGGGTGCTTTACTTCAAGCTAAAAGACGACAAGAACGAAACACTTTCCCCCGCAGAAGCAACAGAGTTGGAGAGGTTTTGGAAATTATTGAAATAAGACCGCGGCATATTTACTGTCTCGTTTGCAATGATTTTCATCAACAAAAATATTTTCCCGTAACCGCAGCATTAAACTTGTTGCCGTATCTTCCTGCACTAAATCTCTAACATGCAACGCAGAAAATTTATGCAGCAATCAGTGCTTGCTTCGGCTGGTATGCTGGCAGCTTCGGCAGCAACCGCTTCGGGAAAAACAAATAAGGCAAGTGGCAAACCGTTTAATCTCAATTATGGCATTCACGATGGTATGTTTGAAGATAATGCCGGCAAAGATTTTACCGACCAGATAAAGTTTGCGTACGATATGGGGTTTCGCGCCATAGAAGACAATGGCTTTATGGACCGTCCCGTTGATCAGCAGAAAAAGATCGGCGATACACTCGCAAAACTCGGGATGAGCATGGGCGTGTTCGTAATGAATTTCGATCACTGGCCGGTAAAGACATCGCTTACCTCGGGCAGCAAAGAATGGAGAGATAAGTTTTTAAAATCATGCAACGATGCCATTGAAGTCGCTAAACGATGTAATGGCAAATGGATAACCGTCGTGCCCGGCAATTACGAACGCAGCCTGCCAATGGAATACCAGACAAGTAATGTAATCGAAGCATTACGGCCCGCATGTGATATGCTCGAACCGCATGGCCTGGTGATGGTGCTTGAAGCATTAAGCGATACACCCGACCTGTTTCTTCGCCACAGCGATCAGACTTTCATGATATGCAAAGCGGTCAATAGTCCATCTTGCAAATTTCTTTTCGACATGTATCACATGCAACGCAACGAAGGCAATATCATTAATAACATAGATGCTGCATGGGACGAGATCGGTTATTTCCAGATTGGCGATAACCCCGGGCGCAACGAACCAACTACCGGTGAAATGAATTACAAAAACATTTTTAAACATATTCACAGCAAGGGTTACAAGGGTGTGCTCGGCATGGAACATGGCACTTTAAATCCGGGTAAGGAAGGTGAAATGAAACTCATTGAAGCTTACAGGTGGAGCGATGATTTCTTATAACGATTTTTGTTACCCGGCTTCAGCAACACCGGTTTAACATCGTTGCGCGAAATGCCGGCTTATCCGGCATCGCACACTTCAACTGCAAAACAATAGTCATCAAAAGATGCCCCGAACAGGCATCTTTTTTATTGGCAATGCTACAATTTGCCGTATTTTTTTTCATAGGCAATAAGCCAGCCGATTACTTCGTCATAAGTGTCCAAACCTTTGGGCTGGTTGTTGGCCTGGAGATATTTCCCATACAGCAGGCTGATGTACGGCTCAACCGGGTTACGGTGCTCTGCGAGGAATTTCCGGTATGTACTAAAGTCTTTTTTCACCAAAGTATCGAGCGATTTGTACTGCTCTTTTGCGAGCAGGGAATCCATCATAAAAAGTTTGCTGTTGGAATAAGCGAACAGGTCGAAGTACGCAGAATACCTGAAATATCGCTTGTCAGATGATACCGCGGCGAGGTAGCCGCTGAAATTAGCCTCATCTTCCGAGCCGTAGCCCAGTTGATGGCCTATTTCATGGCAGGCCGTATACGGAATTACAAATGCGGGCACTGTGGTGTTTACCTGCGCCTCACCACTAAAGGGATCGTAATAGCCAAGAAAACCGGTATAATTACCCAGCCATCCATAGAGCGAGGATTTTATCGAAAATGCCGTGTAATTGAGAAAAGGGTAGCGCAGGTATGCTTTTGCATAGGCTTCGTCGGCCTCCAGGAATATTTCTTTTGCGTCAGGATAGGCAAATGTGCTATCGCCAAGAGAACGCCGTGCTTCATTTACTTTTTGTACGAGTTGCTGCGTCAGGTTTTTAACATCCGCTTCGTTGTATGCTTTCGGGTCAAGTTTTAATTGAAAGGCTATGCCCAGCCTGTTATAGTTAAGCCCCCATAAAACATTAAAAACAAAGTAAACCCAGAGAGCTATAAAAATCGTTCGGTAAAAAGAATAGAGAAAAGTCTGAACGGAAACGCGCCTTTTTATTACCGCCGCGACTGTTTTGAAAAGCCTCACAGCCATCCACGCGCCGGCAAGTGTATAAAGAATATCGCCAATACTGAAAGGAATCCAGCCTGTAACCAACCGGAGCACGACGCTGATAACGGGGTATATCTTCCCGCTGTAATACGCCTCTACCACCGCCGGGAAATAAGAAAATACATTAATGACAATCGCGAACAGGAAAATAAACAGGAACCACGCCAGGGACTTTTTCGTCACTTTTTTTCCATCCTTTTTCATTGTTCGGTCAATTAGAAAGCTAAAATCAGGAATTTGCACGTATAAAACCCACATTAAGCCGATAAACATTAAAAACCCAATATGCGTTGCTATAAATAAAGAAATCCTTCGGGCATTGATTTAAAAGCATATGTATACCTTTGGATTGAAATGGTTTTTCTGTTACCTTTGCCAGCCCAAAAAAAGTGAGATGAACCACCGGAGAGCATATGAAATTGCGTTTGTAGGATTAAAGCCGGGAGTACATTCCTTTGAATACCAGGTGGATAGCAAGTTCTTTACTCATTATGGCGACCAGGATTTTTCAAACTGTAAAGCTTCTATAAAGCTGCAGTTGGAGAAAAATAATGCTTTCATGTTGCTAACTTTTGATGTTGACGGCCGGGCCGACGTAAATTGTGACCGCTGTGGCAACAGTCTGAATATGCAACTTTGGGACGAATTTAAGGTTACGGTGAAAATGGTGGAAGATCCGGAAACAATGAATAACCAGGAGGAAGATCCCGACGTGTTTTACCTGGCCCGGACTGAAAGTCACCTTTATGTAGGAGACTGGATATACGAATTCATTAACCTGAGCATTCCAATGCAGCGGATGTGCAGTGAAGAGGAAATGGGCGGCCCACAATGCAACAAAGAAGTGTTGGAGAAGCTGAAAAAGATGCAGGAAGACGTAAACAAGGAAAACAACACCGTGTGGAAAGGCCTGGAGAAGTTTAAAAATATGGAAGAATAACCGGCATGTTAGACGACTGAAAAGCCGCGGCACAAGTGAGTGACACAACAAACGATGCCAGGAGCGCAAAAGCCGGAAACAAAAAAGATTAATTTTTTAGACGTATAAATTTTGAATTATGCCAAATCCGAAACGCAGACACTCACAACAGCGTAGTGCAAAGAGAAGAACACATTACATAGCTGAGTCTGTTACATTAAGCAAAGATTCCACCACGGGTGAAACACATGTACGCCACCGCGCACATGTAAGCGAAGGCAAACTCTATTACAAGGGTAAGCTCGTTGCTGAAAAGGCTCCGTTGAAGGCTTAATCTTTTCTAATTAACTCTCAGAATCCCGGAAATGAATATTGCTTTAGACATGATGGGTGGCGACTTTGCACCGCTTGAAGCGGTGAAAGGTCTGCAACTTTATTTTGCCGCGAATTCAAATCCGGCTTTTGTATTTTGTTTAGGCGATGAAACCCGGGTGCAGCCACTTTTGCAGGAGTATAATATTCCTGCCGATAAAATAAAGCTGGTGCACGCCCCGGAAATAATCGGTTATCACGAGTCTCCCACACGTGCATTAAAAGAGAAACAAAAGTCTTCCATCGCCATAGGTTTCTACCTTCTGGCATCCGGTAAGGTCGATGCTTTTATAAGTGCGGGTAACACCGGTGCCATGCTGGTGGGTACCATGTATACCATCAAAACCATCGATGGAGTTTTACGCCCATCCATTCCCACAATCGTTCCGAAACTCAACGGCGGAACGGGCTTGTTGCTAGATGTTGGTTTAAATGTCGATTGCAAACCAGAACAGCTCAACCAGTTCGCAATACTGGGCAGCCTTTACATGCAGCACATCTTCAACATCAGCAATCCACGCGTTGGATTACTCAATGTTGGCGAAGAAGAAGGCAAAGGCAACCAGGTTTTACAGGCCACTTTTCCCCTGATGAAAGAAAACAGCAAGATCAATTTTTTTGGAAATGTAGAAGGCCGCGACCTGTTTTACGACAAAACCGATGTTACGGTATGCGACGGTTTTACCGGCAATGTTATCCTCAAAATGGCCGAAACCCTTTACGACATCGCTGCCAGCCGCAATGTTGGAAACGATGAGTATTTCAATCGCTTTCACTATGAAAATTATGGCGGAACGCCGGTGCTTGGTGTAGCAAAACCCGTTGTGATTGGCCATGGCATCAGCAACGACAAGGCATTCAAAAACATGATTGCTTCGGCCGAGAAAATGATCGAAAGCGACCTCTGCAACAAGATCAAGGAAAGCTTTTCCGCTTAATTACAGCACTTCGCAATAATATTTTTTTTGAACCAGGCAGTAAAGCCTGTGACATCGCCGTTTGCACCCGTCCCGAGAGGCACGATTCGGGGTCGCACACTTCAACGTTCAGAAATTGTTGTAGCTTTTAAAATGGGGCTGGGTTTTCCTTAGCTTTGCCGCCTCAAAAACACAGTCATATGAAGATAGCAGTATTAGGCAGTGGAATGGTCGGGCGCACAATGGCCATAGATCTTTCAACAAAACACGAAGTAACTTCTTTCGATGCAAGCGAAAATGCATTGAGCATTTTAAAAGCAAAAGCCCCCAATATAACAACAGTAAAAGCAGACCTCTCTGACTATAATAATTACAGCACCCTGCTTGCAGGCTTTGATCTCGCCATTACAGCAGTTCCGGGTTTTATGGGTTATGCTACACTGGAAGCCGTAATAAAAGCAGGAATGAATGTAGTTGATATATCATTCTTTCCGGAAGATGCACTTGCCCTCGACAAACTGGCAAAGGAAAAAAATGTAACAGCGATCACCGATTGCGGTGTAGCACCGGGTGTGAGCAACCTCGTTATCGGTAGGTACAACGAGGAAATGATTATCGACAGTTTCGAATGCTATGTAGGAGGCTTGCCTAAGCTGAGGAAAAAACCTTTTGAATACAAGGCCCCCTTCTCCCCGATCGACGTAATTGAAGAGTACACAAGACCGGCCAGGTTGAAAGAGAACGGTCAGATTGTTGTAAAACCGGCTATGACCGAAGTTGAACTGATGGACTTTGATGAAGTAGGAACCCTCGAATGCTTTAATACCGATGGCCTTCGTTCCATCCTCTTTACAATGCCACACGTTCCCAATCAAAAAGAAAAGACATTGCGTTACCCTGGACATGCGGAACTGATCATCGCGTTACAAAGAAGCGGGTTTTTCGCTGCAGAGCCGATTAACTATAAAGGCAAAACCATCAACCCGCTGGAATTTACCTCAGCTGTTTTATTAAATGAATGGAAACTCGGCACAACGGAGGAAGAATTGACAATAATGAAAGTTATTGTAAAAGGAACGATGAACGGGCAGCCTAAAACAATTGAATACAGTGTGCTCGATAAATATGATACCGCAACCCAGACTTCTTCTATGTCGCGTACAACAGGCTATACTTGCACAGCCGCCGCCAATGCGTTTGCAGAGGGCTTATTTAGCGGGAAAGGCGTGTTTCCACCGGAACTGGTTGGTAAACACAAAGCTTGTTTTGATTACATTCTACAATACCTGAAAGAAAGAAACGTAAACTGGATAAAGAAAGAATATTAAACGCAACCGGCCCGCTTACAGCGGGCCGGTTTACTATTTTCAGTTTTGATATTATCCAAGATAAATTTCCAGTAATCCATCGGGAAGTGCTACATGTACTTCTTTTTTCGCATGATCGATCTTTCTCAGCGTTTCCGCGTGTAAAGGCACCAGGGCTTCTTTGCCCGAAACATTGATCCTTAGTAATACCTGGTGTGGTTGTTCAATGGTTTCTTCCACTGTGCCAACGTATTTTCCTTCGTTTATTAACCTGTAACCAATCAAAGCGATCGGTGCATTCTTAGGAACCAGCTTTAAAAAATCATCTTTCAGCAACCAGACCTTTTTTGGGACAAGCAACTTCGCCTTCTCTCTTGTATCAACTCCTTCAAGCTTAAGGTAAGATTCTTCGTGATCCTTTGCCTTCGACGATTGTACAAAGTACGGGATTTCAGCACCTTTCTGTTGCTCCACAAACACGGCTTCGATATTTTTGAAAATGGTTTTCTTACCAAGGCCATGTTTTAAAATGAGCTCGCCGGTAACGCCCGATGCCGCTACAAACTTGCCGACATTGATGTATTCATTCATTGCAGCGCAAAGCTAAGGAGTATCCCGCAATGCTTGCCGCGGGATACTGTATTAGTGTTGCTCATCGCGGCAAAGTACAAGTGTGCGACGCAACAAAGATGCCTGTTGGTAAAAGGCCTGGCCCAAGAATTCACCTTATTTTACAACCATGACTTTAGTTTTCATTAGTGCATTGGGCGTTTGCAGCATGATAAAATACAACCCTGCACTTAAGGAATGAATATCGGCCGGAATGGTGTGGGCGCCTGCATTCAAGACGCCCAATCGTATACTCTTTACCTGTCGCATATTCATATCATAAATTTTGATTTCGGCATTGTCTGTATTGGCATTCAGGTAAAACGAAAGTTGCACAGATGACGAGGCTGGATTAGGATAAGCAAATAAATCTGCTTTTTGTGTTGCCGGAAGACTGGTCTGCTGATTTTGAAAAGATGTTGTCACCGATCCATTCAACGTATAACCATTGCTTATTGTATCGCAGAATGAATGGCGGATAAAAACCTGTCCGCCTGAACCGGGAACAGCATCGAACCCAGGCTCCAGAAAAACGGTTTGCCCCGCACCCAAAGATGTATTTGCAGTGCCGGTAATAAGCACAGTACCCGAAGTAGTAAGTGTTGTTACCGCCGAGTTCATATGATAACCGCTGCTGATGCTGTAAGGCCCGTCCACAGCTGTTTGTGGCGATTCGGTTGCCTGCAGGGCAGAAGAGGTGCTGAGAAAAGAAGTTACCCGTGTATATTGGCCGTTTGTAATGATGTACGACGGGTAGAACGCACTACACCAATAACTCATCATGTTTGTATATGGCGGGCTGTAATCCGATCTGCCTTTGGGATCTTTACAGGTTCCGTTATAAGTGCAACCGCCATTGGTGGCAGAATAACAGGATGAAGCATTTTCATATGCGAAGGCATATGGATCGGCTTTGGTGTCTGCAATTAAATCGGCAGAAGTAGAGCCGTTGGAGCCGTCTATATTTTCAAGGCCGTTTCCATTTGCAAAATCGAAAGTGTGCAACAGGCCAAAACAATGGCCCACCTCGTGCTCCAATACGCCCTGCCCTGCATAAGACTTCGCTATAATAGTCCATGCACTGGGGATGCCGTATGTTACCCCTGACGACCCGCCGCCGCTGGAGCCATTCTGTCCACCCAACTGATCGATATAAAACACGGTAATGCAGTTTTGTAATCCATACGGCAGAAATATTTTATAGCTGTCGTTACTGGTATTAAAAGTATCAAGCGCAGTGTTGTACAAATGATCAAAACCCATATTGATGAAGCAAATATTATCTTTCGAATAAGCGCCCACAAGATGTTTAAAATCCTGTGCAATCTGGGCTTCTGTTATGTCAAAAAGCTTACCGCCTGCAGGATCAACGATGCGGAAAAATACGCGTATTACCACGGGCGATGTTAATGCCGGCTGAAGCCGGTGATTCACCCTTTCATATGCAAGCGCATTGTTCAAAGCAGCTTTGTCTAACTGGTAAGGCTTTATGATGTTTTGCTGTGACCGGACGAACAAAAAACAGGCAAAAAAAGACAACAGCAAAATTGATTTCTTCAGTATTGTCGTTCTCATTTTTTGTGTGCTTTGAGCTGATCAATTTCTTTTTGCAACTGTATTACGTAAAGGGTAAGCTCTTCAATTTTCTGCATCATTTTCGTTTCGGTTTCGGCAACAGGCAGGCCATCTGCCTGCATTTCTTTTGCCGATGGCAGATCTGGCAAATGATTGTTTTCATTGATATAGTTTTCCACCTCACTCAGTGAGCGCAGTTTATAGTTCTTTTCAAAAACAAAATCTGCCCAACCGGTTTCCACCCTAACTTCTTTGGCCTGTATGGTACCGTTGACAGAAAGCTTATACGATGGATTAAGTGTTCCAATACCAACATTGCCGTTTAACAAGAGGGTCATTTGTGCAGAGCCATTCTGAGCAAGGAGGCCTGTGCAGAAATACAGAGGGCTATTTGATTTTGTAGCGATCCATCCGCCACTTGAACCTACATAGGTACCCACTGTTACGGTTCCGTTGGTATGAGTAATACCGTAACTGGCATCGGCTGTTTGCAACTGGAACTTTGTGGCAGGGCTTATCGTACCAATACCAACACTACCCGCTGTAGTAATCGTCATTAGGGCAGTACTGTTATTAGTGAAAAAGTATAAAGGGTGATTTGATTTTGTTCCCAGCCAGCCACCATTATTGCCGACATAAGAACCTACCGTAACGACACCATTTGTGTGAGTGAGCCCGTAACTGGCATCGCCAGTAAATACCTGGAGTTTTGTAGCCGGTGTGGCAGTGCCAATGCCTACAAAGCCGCTGCCACCGTATGGCATCAGGGCAAAGTTGCCTGTACTGTACCAGTTAGAGGATGTGCCTGAATTAAAAAAAGACATCCCGTTTATACCATCTGCATTGTATATAGCCAGGTCGTTACCACTGAAAACAGGATTAAATGGATCGTCAGGATTGCCGATCTGTACTTTATTACTGCCAGCAAACGGATTAACCGACATTGGCCCCATAAGCACAGCTCCAGAATTGGTATTATAAATATTCACGCCCGTATAAGCCCAGGGCCCGCCACCGCCGCCACTTCCCGTAAGAGAAAGCCATGAAGCTCCGTTATAACCCTGGAAATCTGCACCAGTCCATTGTATCATCCCCGCAGCAGGTGCAGCAGGTGCGGCCCCAACTTGTACTGCGCCTGAGTAATAGCCATTACCCCATTTGAGACCAGCCGACCCAAGATCATAAGTAGCCGTTATCTTCGGAAGTAGCGCAGCGTTTATGGACGTAGTTACAAGGTTTGATAAACTTGTGTTGGCGCCTTTACCTGAAACAGGTGTCCAGGTCGTTCCACTATAGTAGTAAAACCCCGCGGTTCCGTTAGTCTGGTAAATAAATAACCCCGTTGCCGGTGATACAATGGCATTGCGCTGTGCTTGCGTCATGCGGGGAATGAGTAAGCCTCTGCTGGTTGAAGTAACATCAAGCAGTGCCGATGTGTTGGGCGCGGTTGTACCTATACCTACAGATCCATTGGCAGGAAATGTGTTTTGTGCATTTATTGCAACAGTGCTTACACAAAAGAATGTGGTTAAAGCCAGCAGATTTTTTTTCATACGAGTGACTGATTTGAGGCTGCAGTAGCAGTGCTTTGGTTATTGATATTGTGCAGAAAAAGCTTTTGCTAAAATTGGTTGCAATTATCCGGCAAAACAATCCTCTTTTTGAGTGATAAGAATGCTTACTATCCTTTGTTACCGGCATAAGTAACACTGCCCGGCACCGGTTGTGTCACTCACTTGAGCTGCAGAATGTTCATGGGCTCTTAGCTGCGAAATGCGACCAGGCTAAGGCAGATTTATTATTTTTTATAAATCAAAAAGCTTGCTGCGTGCAGTTGCTGCAGCACAAGTGTGCGACGCAACGGAAACTTAACAGCATTACCATAGCCTGCGCCATAAAATACATTATCGCTTATACGATTTTTTCATTGATGGCTTTTGCGATGGCCTCTTTGCCGCAGGATACATGCAGCTTCTGGTAAATATTTTTGAGATGGGAGCGTACGGTGTCAAAAGCAACATTTAGTTCTGCCGCAATTATTTTTATACTGTAGCCTTTTATCAGCAGTTGCAGCACTTCTATTTCACGGTGTGAAAGATTGTATTGCTGTGACGGGTGCTTCTGCTGAAAACTGTTCAGCACTTTTTTGGCGATCAATGGCGACATGGGTGCGCCGCCCTTCATTACGTCGTGAATCGCGCTGAATAATTGCGCCGGTGGCGTTTTCTTAAGCAGGTATCCATCGGCTCCGGCGCACAGGCATTGAAAAAGGCGATCATCATCTTCAAAAACCGTATACATGATCACGGCCGTTTGCGGCCTCACGGCTTTTATCGCGACAACGCCCTGTATACCCGACATGCCCGGCATGTCGATATCCATTAACACCGCATCGGGTTCATAGCCGGAGATGACGGCTGCAGCCTCATTGCAATTATTGAAATGGGCAAGCACCACAAAATCCTCATCGTTACTCAAAAGAAAAGCGAGAGACTCCCTTAGCCGGTCATTGTCTTCAAAAAGGATAACTGAGGTTGGCATCAGTGAAATTAGTTTTAAAAACGAGGCAAACCGTTCATCTTTTTGAGTGATCTTAAATCACCTGCATCCCCACAAACAAAGTAGTTCCGCTTTTAGACGTGTCTACAATGACCGTTCCTTTCCATTTTGCAGCACGGCTCCTAATATTTTTCAAGCCGTTTCTATCGGTTGGCAAAGCAGCATCGAAACCTTTACCGTTATCCGCAATACGCATGTGAAGTTGCTTTTTTTCCTGCAAGAGGTCAATGTTAACTAACGTAGCGTTTGCGTGCTTATAAATATTATTCACGGCCTCTTTAAAAACGAGGTAAATATCCTTTCGCTGTTCCATGGAAATCTTCTTACCCGCCAACTTTTCATCTATACTTATGTAGTATTGTATGCCCGACGCATCAAACAACTCCGCAGCATAACGACGCATCCGCGCTGCAAGCTGTTCAAAATTGTCATTGATGGAATTAATGCTCCAAACAATATCGTCCAGCGATTGCCCTGATCGTTGCACTTCTTCTGATATCCGTTCTAAAAAACCGGAGGTTTTACCGGGCGAGTTTATGTTTGCACTGCTTAGCGTTGACAAAATGCTGATATTGGTAAGCGTGGAGCCGATATCATCATGAAGGTCTGTCGCGATCCGGTTACGAACCTGTTGCAGTAACACAAGTTGTCTTATCCGGTACAGGTATAAAAAATAAAATAAAGCAACCACAAAAAAGATACACAAAAGAATAAACCACCATTGCTGCCAGAAAGGATATGCTATAGAAAAAGCTATTGAAGCAATATTAGAGCTTTCGTAACCGTCACTCATCAGCGCCTTGACCTGGAAAACGTAATTGCCAGGAGCCAGATTGGAAAAACTAATCTGTCTTTCATGGTTAACCGGTATCCAAGGCTTGCTTGCTGACGAATCAAGCCTGTAAAAATACTGGTTGTTACGGCCATCTGTAAGGTTTACGGCAGTAAAAGCGATGCGGATATTCTGCTCATCGTATCCAAGTGCAAAATGTTGTTGACGTGTAAAATTTTTATCGGAGGCCGATGCTTCCGTAATAAAAATTTTCGCCGGTGGCAGTTTATCTAACCAGTCGCCGGGCTTAATGGAGCAAACAGACAGACCAGTCAGGAAATACAAACTATCCAACTGCGATGAATAAAAAACCGAGCCGATTGCTGATTCGGGAAAGTGAAAAAGGCCGTCAAAGGCTGTTACCCTTCTTGTGACTATGTCAATACAGCAGAGTCCGTTTCTTGTTGCCAACCAAAGATGGCCATTCTTATCATCAGCAATACTATTGATGAACGAAGAAGGCAGCCCATCGGCAACGGTGTATTTTTTAAAAGTCTTTTCGCTGATATTGTACTCGGTCAACCCATCTGCGGTGGCCATCCAGATATGATTGTGCTTATCAGCATATATTGAGAGAATAATGCCGTTATCAAAATCGGTATTGTACGCCGGATGAATAATGCTGAAACTATCAGCGTTCCTGTTCCAGCAACAAAGACCTGTACCGTGTGAACTCCCCATCCAGATATTCCCATATTCGTCCTCGCCAATAGCTATGGGGTATCGCAAAGGAAATGTTGGGCTCGATCCGCCGTTGTAATGCCTGATAGAACCAGTAATTGTATTGTAAGCCATCACCCCATTGCCCATACCAAGGCCCATCCATAACAACTGATGGGAATCGGTAAACTGCGTAGTAACAGCGATCGTGTTGATCCAGCTATATTCTTTAGGCCACTGCACAATCCGATATTGGTCAGTATGCATACACCAGCAATAAATGCCTGCCTGGGTGGCAATCCAAAAGCTGTCAGCGTGCGTATGCCTTACATTCCATGTATCGCGGGTTAACACGTTGTCGTTCCAGGCAACATTTTTCCACTGGTTGGCAGTGTTATAAAAAAAACCACCGCCGGAAGTGCTGATAAACAAGGTTCGATCTGCTTCAAAAATGTTCAGCAACTCATTTCTTTGATGAGTATTATTATTGTACGCGGGAAAATTGTAAAGCCCCATATTTAGTGAAGCCTTTGTGAATCTATATAATCCATTGCTCGTTCCTAACCAGATGCTGCCTGTGGGATCGGAGTAGCTGCAAAGCACCTCATCGTTGCCAAGAATAAGATCGCTGTGATTGTTGCCTGACTGGTCTTTTGTGATCACCAGTACACCACCATTGCTCAAGGTAATGCCCGTAACATTATTTAAAAGCTGTAAAAGACGGGAGTTATAGTAAATTTCCTTTTTCCCTTTGATCAGCCCCAGCGAAACACTAGTAGTGCGACCGTTTACATGGTCATAAAAAAACAAACTGTCGGTAAGATGTTTGATATATACCGCATCACCATTTGCCTTAAAAATGCAATCTCTCACGTATGGATGACGGAAAACGGAAAGTGACTGTTCGGGAGATTGCGCCGCTGGCAGCAACAGCTTTGAATTTTTTTCGCTCAAATAGTAGCCGCCTGTTCCCGTATAGGAATTTAATTCCGCAAGCATATCGCCACTATTCAGTAATTGCAGTTTGTGGACATACAACAGCGACGCATTGTTACGGGTATTGCCCTGGTAGTCTTGCCACTGTTGCAAAATGTGAAGCGCTGTGTCAAGTTTATATAGGGTGGTTTGCGTGCCAGCCCATATTAAGCCCGCCGCATCTGTCGCCGCAACGGTAAAATTATTGTCGTAGGCAAACATGCCGGGCGTTGACCTTACCAGGAAATTATTGGCTTTTTCTGCACCCGTATTCCAAATACATAACCCTGTCCCCGTATTTATCAAAAGGCGATGGTTGCTTAAACTGATAATTCCTTTGATAAGATTACCCGGGATACTGCTGGTATCTTTTGAATGAAAATATTTTTTAAACGCTACCCCGTCATAACGGCAAAGGCCGTTGTTGGTGCCTATCCACAAAAAACCATCTTCGTCGCCGCAAATAGCGGTAATAGTTGCGTCCGGCAGGCCATCAGCCACTGTAATGTGCTCGGCCAGTGCAGGATTTAAATGCTGCGGCAGGCAGCGAACCACCGGCACCATAAAAAAAACAATTATTAAACTAAGGCGAAACATGGGTTCTTTTTTCTCTGCAGGTGGGCTAGGAATACCTTTTGCAATATAATATTATTAAACAAGACTGCTTTACAGCACCAGGCCCTGACGCGGTTGTATCATTTTTTTGTGCCGGGCAAAACTGCTGCTATGAGGCTTCTGTTGCGTCGCACCCTTGTACCGCATCGCTTTGGGCCGCAACAAGTATCCGTTGAAGCGGGCTGCTGATCAATTCATAAAGCCATTAAGATGCGGATTGGGAGGGGCTGAAAGACTTTTGCCGGCTTGCTGACGTCCCAACTAACTGCACAAGTGTGCGACGCAACAGCCGATGCCATAAGTTACAAAAGCCCGGCCCCCAAAAAAATAACAAAGGGATCGGTCGAAATTAATTTTTCTTCGCGCGGTTAGTTTATACTTTTACCGCATGGCACAGCTACAAATCGGTGATGCATTGAAACAGTTTCTTGACAAGAGCAAATTAAAAAACGGCATTCGCTCGGTGCAGATAGAAAGTATTTGGGAAATGCTGATGGGCAAAACAATTGCACGCTATACCGAAAAGATTGAGATCGTAAATCAAACGCTTTTTATACAAACATCTGTAGGCCCGTTAAAAAATGAGCTCGTTTACCAGAAAGAAAAAATTATTGAGCGCATCAACGAAGCGCTGGGTGAAAAAGCAATTAAAGAAGTGATCATCCGCTGATCATATCCAATAATCACGCAACAGATTTTCATGATGTTCCTGTGGCTGGGCACCAGGTGCCTCCAGTTCGGAAATGGCCGCACGCATTAGATCATGGATGGTGATAATTCCCTTAAAATCGGGGCCATCGTAGGCAGGCAGGTACCGCGATTTGGAAGAGTTCATCAGCTTCATGCATTGTTCTGCAGTATCATCCAGGGAAACGATGGGCATGTCGCAGGTCATAATTTCCCGTACTACCGTAGTGTCGGAATGTTTATCCTGCAGAATAACTTTATGCGTGTAATCACGCTCAGAAACAATACCCGCATACCGGTTATGTTCCCTCACAATGAGGTAGCTGATATTTTCCGCTTTCATAACGGCAATGGCTTCCCTTACAGTTTTATCGGCATCAATAAAATTGAAATGAGGTCCCTTTTGTTTAAGGATTTCTTTAACAGTACGCATGGCAAAAAAGAATTTGGTGTTCGAATTACTACAAATATAATGATCGGGGGTAATGGCGAATATGATATTGATCAGTAAAGGGCTTAAAATATTCTCGCTCTCGGGTCTATAATGCCATAGAAGACATCGGCAAGTAAATTCACCAAAACGAAGAAGGATGCGGTAAGCAATACGCTGCCCATTACTACCGGAAAATCGAGCCTTTCCAAAGCATCTACGGTTATTTTGCCAATACCCTTCCAGCCAAAAATATACTCAACGAAAAAGGCGCCAGCCAGCAGTTCCGCAAACCATCCTGTGATAGCCGTAACGACCGGGTTTAACGCATTTCGCAGCGCATGTTTAAATATAACAGCGCTTTTACGAAGCCCCTTGGCATAAGCAGTACGTATATAGTCTTGCCCTAGTACATCAAGCATGGCACTGCGGGTAAGCTGTGTAATAATAGCCAATGGCCTTATTCCCAGCGTTATGGCAGGAAGGATAAGGTTTTGCAATTGCAGTTGCCGGCCTTCAAAAGCATCATAGGCAAAAAGGCTTCCCGTCATATGCAGACCGGTATAAGCGCTTAACACAAAGCCGAACAGGTATGCTATAACGATGCCCATAAAAAAAGACGGTGCCGAAATACCGAGCACGCTTGCAAAAACAGCGGAACTATCCATCCATGTATTTTGTTTTACTGCAGCCAGCACGCCGAGCAATACGCCGATAACCGTGGCAAAAAGCATAGCGGATAAAGCTAGCGTAAGTGTTCCGGGGAGAGCTTCGAGCAGGATGTCAGACACTGCTCTCCTGCTTTGATAGGAACGCCGCAGGTAAGGGAATTTTATTACCAGTTTGCTATCACTTCCGATTTGCAGGCCTTCGATGCCAAGCGCCTGAATATCATCGGCGGAATAAAAACTTATGGGAGAAACATCATTGAGGTATAAAACAAACTGTTTCCACTTTGGCTGGTCAAGCGCCAGTTCTTTACGGATATTCTGTATAGTTGCGCTGTCGCCTGTTTGACCGATCACCAACCTTGCCGGATCGCCAAAACCCTGGAACAGAAAAAACACCAATATCACCACGCCAAACAGCACTAAGAAGCCATACAATAATTTTCTTGTGATAAAGGATAGCATGAAAAGGTTTTAGCCACTATACCAAATATTTATTTGCCTGAAAGTGCGCCGGCAGCAGCATTCACTTTGTCGATGTCAAGAAAGCTGAACTTATCTTTTACATCAGCGCCATGCATAAGAATATAGGTTGGGGTTACCCTTGCGGCAGTTTTTATTACAGTGCCATCACAAAGCAGTATGCACACTTGCTTGTTGGAGCCATAATGTTCAATAGCTTTTTCTTTAACCGATGTAATAAGAAATA
Source organism: Chitinophagaceae bacterium UBA7600 (assembly GCA_002478885.1). GTDB lineage: Bacteria > Bacteroidota > Bacteroidia > Chitinophagales > Chitinophagaceae > DLKC01. The sequence goes on along the minus strand of DLKC01000010.1, from coordinate 149,212 downwards.
CAGGGATATTCTTCGCCCCCATAGAAGCGACCAGCTTATCAAATCCATCTTTCCAGTCTGCATAGCCGGAAAAATCATTTACCCACAATGTCACATAGTCATTTTGCTGTTCCAGTACCGCGCTCGTGGTATCATTCCCTTCCAGGCTCTGCAGCGAAAAATCAACGATCGCAGGGCCGCCGGAGCCGGCTTTCACCAGTTTTTGAAAACGGTCTGCAAACTCATAGGTTGAGTCAAAATCTGCCGGAAAATGATTGGCATCAAACTCCACCTCTTTACCCGCCTTTTTGTATTTGAAAGTAACTGCAAAACTATCGGGAACTGCACCTGCGGGCACCTTCATCTGGTCGAGAATATTGTTGCCCTTTTTGTAAGGCAAACAGTCTCTGAACGGCAAATGCCTCAAAGCATAATACTGCATATAAACCGTCCCAATCAGCGAAGCCATCAACAAAACTTGCGGTACAGGGGAAGACAAGTTCGTATGAATATGCTTCCTGTTTGCAAACAGCACAAGAATTAAGATTAGCAGGAAAACATCTTTTATAAACGAAGTAAGCGGTGTTAACGGCAGGCAATCACCAAAGCAACCACAGGTTCTTATTTTGCCCGAGAGATAAGCGTAGGCCGTTAAAAAGCAGAAGAATAAAATAAGCAGCAATAATAGCCAGCTGAACAAACGCATTCTCCACCCGATGATCACAGCAACACCGGCGAGCACTTCAAAAGTGTTCATGATTACAGACAATGCCAGTGTGTAATTGTTAAGTCCGTCCCAGCCCCACGCTTCGAAAAATTCCTGCATTTTATAACTCAACCCCGACGGGTCGTTCGCCTTCACCAGCCCCGAAAAAATAAACAATATTCCAACCACCCACCTGGTAACGATCAATGACTTTGACTTTTTCATAAAAATGTTTTGTAAGGTTCTCCCATCACTGCTTTCCTTCTGCTATCAGTATCAGCGCAAAAACCGCGTAATTAATAATATCAATATAATTCGCATCAATGCCTTCGCTTATCAACGTTTTGCCATCGTTCAGCAGTATCTGTTTTATGCGCAACAGCTTCACTAAAATAAGATCGGCAAAACTCTCCTGGCTCATCTCCCGCCATGCCTCGCCATAATCGTGATTTTTGTCCAGCATAATTTTTTTCGCAGTTGCCGATTGCTCATCATACCATACACTTACTTTTTCTGCATCCACATCTTCCACCGATGGTTCTTTGAGTGCAAGCTGTATCAAACCAATGATACCATAATTAAGAATACCTTTGAATTCACTCGCGATATCGTCACCTACACGCTGCGCTTTTTTTTCCTGTATCGTGCGAATGCGCAGGGCCTTTATAAATACCTGGTCAACGACAGAAATCGTCCGCAGCACCCGCCAAGATGTACCATAATCCTTTGTCTTCTTAATAAAAATCTCTTTGCATGATGCCACTGCATCGTCGTATTGTTTGTTCGTATCCGCCATTTGATTTCAAATATTTTTTTGTGTACCCGGCCTCCGGTTATTATGGCATCGACTCTTGCGTCGCACACTTCTGCGTTATAACTTTCTTCGGCAGGCTTCTCCGTGCTTATCTTTACGCTGTCGTTAATTGCAGCAGCATAAACCGATCAAAAATAAACCAAAGCCGATAATGTTCACACTAAACTGCAAAGGAAGGTTACTAACATTTAACACACCTGTGGTAATGGGTATTTTAAATACCACACCCGACTCCTTTTACAGTGGCAGCCGTAACCCAACGGTTGATACCGCACTTGCAACAGCAGGAAAAATGCTCGGCGAAGGCGCTGCCATGCTCGACATTGGCGGACAAAGCACCCGGCCCAAAAGCGAAAAAGTTAGTGCGGAGGAAGAGGCATCAAGAGTGTTACCAGTAGTCGAGGCGGTTAGCAAAGCTTTCCCTGGAACGGTTATTTCCATCGATACGTATTATGCTTCCGTGGCCAGGCAAGCCGTTCAGGCAGGCGCTAATATGGTAAACGATATCAGCGGCGGGCAAGCCGATGACGCGATGCTGGCTACCGTCGCATCACTGCGGGTACCATATGTTTGCATGCACATGCGTGGCACACCGCAGAACATGCACGAAAAAACAAACTACGATGATGTAGCACTGGAAGTGCTGGATTATTTCATCGAAAGAACAGAAGCCTGCCGTATCGCAGGCATTCACGATGTGATCATTGACCCGGGTTTTGGTTTTGCCAAGAGTATCAACCACAGTTTTGAACTGCTGCGTAAACTTTCCGTCTTTAAAATATTGGAGAAGCCCATGCTCCTCGGACTCTCCCGCAAATCAAGTATTTTCAAAACTCTTGGCATAACTGCCGCCGAAGCATTGAACGGTACAACGGTAATGAATACGATTGGCTTGCTCAATGGCGCAAACATTTTGCGTGTGCACGATGTAAAAGAAGCAATGGAAGCCGTTAAACTCGTTGGGAAATATCGCTCGTAAAGATTGGATTTACTGTTTTGGTTTTCCTGCTTTTTTGCATGTTGGTTTTGTCCCTGCCTGGCTCAGTAAAGGACTGCAGTACAAGCGTGCGACGCAACAAGCGCCGCTACAAGAGCCCAGGACCGGCAACCAAAAATCCACTCCCTGTTTGCCTTTCGGCCAATTTCACTATCTTGCAGCCCTATTATAACGGCGATGAAATTTCTGCACTTAAATCTTGACTTCCTCGATCACCGATCTTTCTGATCAGTTTTGGCAACATGAGCTGTTGCCTGTTCCCTCATTTTGTTTAGTACCATCTTAATCAACAATCTTAAAACTTGCTTTTATGCTTACGCATACATTATCGCAGAAAGCTGCCTACTATCTTGAACTGGAAGACAGCTACGGTGCACACAATTACCATCCTATTCCTGTTGTATTAGAACGCGGCGAAGGCGTTTTTATGTGGGATGTTGACGGTAAACGTTACTACGATTTTCTAAGTGGCTATTCGGCGCTAAATCAGGGCCATTGCCATCCACGCATCATCAATAAGCTGATAGAGCAATCGCAGAAACTTACGCTAACGTCAAGAGCATTCTTTAACAATGTGCTGGGCGAATATGCCAAATATATTACCGGTTTGTTTGGCTACGACAAAGTGCTGCCGATGAATACCGGGGTAGAAGCCGTGGAGACGGCCATTAAACTGGCCCGCCGCTGGGGCTACGTGGTAAAAGGCATCGAAGACAACAAAGCGAAAATAATCGTGTGTGCACAAAACTTTCATGGGAGAACAAGCACTGTTGTCTCCTTCAGCACCGACCCGTCTGCTTATACGCGTTTTGGTCCATTGATGCCAGGCTTTGATCATATTCCTTATAACAACCTCGCTGAACTTGAGAAAGCGTTCCAGGATAAAAATGTTTGCGCATTTCTTTTTGAACCCATCCAGGGCGAAGCAGGCGTGGTGGTACCCGATGATGGTTATATAAGCGGCATCAGGAACCTGTGCACCGAGTACAATGTATTGATGCTGGCAGACGAAATTCAAACAGGTCTTGCCCGCACCGGCAAGATGCTCGCCATCGATCACGAAAATGTGCATGCAGATATCTTAATTCTTGGAAAAGCATTGAGCGGCGGCACTTTGCCCGTATCTGCTGTGCTTGCCAATGACGATATTATGCTGAACATTCAGCCCGGCCAGCATGGATCCACTTACGGCGGCAATGCATTGGCCTGCGCCGTTGCACTGGAGTCACTGAAAGTGCTCGAAGATGAAAGGCTTGCCGGGAATGCGGCTGTGATGGGTGAACTCTTCCGCGAATCGTTGAACAACTTGAACTCACCTTTTATAAAAACGGTGCGCGGCAAAGGTTTACTGAATGCCATTGTAGTGAATCACGTAAATCCTGAAGCGGCATGGGACCTTTGCATCGGGCTAAAAGAAAACGGGCTCCTTGCCAAACCAACGCATGGCGACAAAATTCGTTTTGCGCCGCCGCTGATCATCACAAAAGAACAGGTGCTTGAATGCGTTGATATCATCGGCCGTTCGTTAAGAGTGCTGGAAGCATAAAAAGTTAAATGCGCTGCAAAGTGCCTTTCCGTTATCCAATGCGTTGCAAATGCCCCATAAAACAGCTAAGCCGATTATTTTTTAAAATTGACCAATGAAAATAATATTGCTTTTGACCTTGTCTTTTTGCATAACAATGCCTGCACGATCACAGCAGGAAAATTATGAAGTGTATGCGATAAAGTTTACTTCCATGTCGCAGAAATCTGCTGTTGCTGACTGGGCTTATGGCGCCCCAGCGACAGACAGCATCAACATAGATTTTGTGATATGGCTGATAAAGGGAGTCAATGGCAAAAATATTTTATTAGATGCCGGTTTTCTGAATGATATTGAAGATGCCAAAGATTTTGCTATAGTTAATTATGTGCGCCCCGACTCCATGCTGTTAAAGCTTGGCCTGAAAGCTACAGACATCACCGACATTATCTTGAGCCACCCGCACTGGGATCATATCGATGGACTTAATTTATTTCCCAATGCTCAGGTATGGATACAGAAAGAAGATTTCAATTATTTCGTTGGTGCTGCATGGCAAAAAGATGGCAGCAGTGGCGGATTTAATAAACGCGACGTTCGGATGCTGACCGATTTAAATATGGCAGGCAGGGTAACCCTTGTTGATGGCGATAACAAAGAACTATTCCCCGGGATAAAAGTGTATACGGGTTCGCGGCACACTTTCAATTCACAATTTGTGCTGGTGGAAACCGGGGTGAGCAGGATTGTACTGGCCTCGGATAATATATGGGTTTATTACAGCCTGGAGCATATGAGGCCGCCCTCCACCGGCGGCACTTTCGATACAACTGCTTATGTGAAATCCATGCAGCGGATGAAGACACTTGCCTCTGGCAACAAATACATTATTCCCGGGCATGATTCGAAAGTGTTTTCTCTTTTTCCAAAAGTGGCTGAAGGTATTGTTAAGATAAAATAAACCACTACCATTAGGGCAGGTATTTATCCAATTTGTTAGGTATTAAATAGAGAACAGGTGTAATGATAAAAATGCCAATACTTATATAGGGCTGGAAGAAAGCAATAACAATGGCAAGACAATACACTGCGGGCGACAATAAAAATAATATCCGCGCCTCTCTCCTTACTTCTGCCGGTAATGGGCGTTCAAGCAATGCAGCCCGCTTTATGCCATAGCTCCACTGAATGTATAATGTGATATTGCAAAGGCTAAGGTTGAGCCCATAAACCATAATAGCATACCATTGCAAGGTATACTTTGCAAGAAACTGTGTGGTGAATGGCACAAAACAAATAACCATATAAAATAATACGCCGAGAAAAATAAAATGGCGGTTTGTTCTGCCGATATACTCAAACATCATACGGTGCCCGAACCACATTATGCCTAACACAATAAAGCTTATGACATAACAGAGAAAATCGGTTGAGGATTCATGCAATGATGCGGTAAAGTTTTGCCAGGTATTGCCTTTCATAACAGGCACGCCAAGATTAATTACCAGTATGGTCATGGCTACACCAAATATGCCGTCGCCCAGCGCCTCGAGGCGGCCAGAGGCAAGTTTTAGCCGGTCTTTTTCTGGAACCATGTCTCTAAGCTAATAAAAAGCATTAACACAAAGATGACCTGTTGACTAAATCTGTACCCGGTCGCCATGAAACCAGGACGTACAAGTACCTGGCATGCCGCATTGGCGGCTCTTCACATTGCTCAGCAAGGAACGAAAAGTTGAAGCGTGCGACGCAAGAGGCGACGCCACAAAGAACATAAGCCGGCTTCATAAACTTCTGCATTTACCTGCAACAACTAACAGCAAACTTCTGTATCTTGATTGCTTAACTGCAAACTTAAATCATGAGAAAAATTTGTTCGTCTTTGGCGTTTCTTGCGATAGCGGAACTATGCTTTGCGCAGGCTGATAAAAAACCGGTGGAAGTTACCGACATGCTGAAAATTAAAACGGTTGGCAATATTACATTGTCGAAAGATGGCAGCAAAGCCGCGTTTACCGTGACTTCAATTGAGCCGGATGAAACAAATAAATCCGACTATAAATATCTTACGCAGATATATCTCCTCTCTGCAACAGGCAACGAGGCTCCCGTTCAGTTAACCACAGCAAAAGAAGGCGGTTCGCAGCCCGCATGGAGCCCCGACGGAAAGCAGTTGGCATTTGTTCGCGCTGTCGATGGCAAGCCGCAGGTTTTTATGCTCGCCATGAGTGGCGGCGAAGCAATGCAGCTTACAAAATATAAATATGGCGCAACCAACCCGAAATGGTCGCCCGATGGAAAGCAGATCTTATTTTCTGCCGGCATTTCGTTACAGGATCTTTTAAAGGATTCGGTATTGAACCCGGCCCACAACCTGCCGCCCTGGCCTTTTGAAAAACCAGGGTTCGACAACAATGAACAGCTAAAGGCCAATGCAGCAAAATCAAACCCGGATGGAAGCTTACAGGAGATTCGCGCTTACCTCGATAAAGATGAATCAGATAAAAAAGCCGTGGTGCTTGACAAGCTGAATTTTCAGAATGAGTTTGGAATTTCATCGGAACAAAGTTTTAGTCAGTTCTTTTTGGTAGATGCTGCAAAAGGCGGCGAGCCCATTGCAATCACGAAGGGATTTTATCGCTACAGCAATGCAGATTTTACTCCCGACGGCAAACAGGTTATTTTATCTGGTGATGTTGACTCGCTGGAAAATCCAGACCGCTCCCTGGAAAGCGCGATCATGCTTGCAGATATCGCCACAGGGAATATGAAACAACTGCTCGGCGAAAAAGACAAACGCTATTTTGCCGCATCGGTGTCAAACAATGGCAAATGGCTGGCTTTTGAATACAGCAGCACTTCTTTTGCAACAGTGCCGTTGCTGGCATTGATGCCGGTAAATGGTTCAGCTAAAGACATCATCAACATTCCGTTTGACCGCGCTGCTTCAAACCTCACCTGGACAAAAGACGACCAGTTTCTGTACTTCAACGCACAGAGCAATGGTGGCGCTCCTTTATACAGGCTTAATATTACTTCCAAAAAAATAGATACGCTTAGTGGTATGGATGCAGGCATCAACAGCTTCGACATCGCCAATGGCAAGATCGTTTTCGCAAGAACATCAGTGGCTGATCCGTCTGGACTATTCATTGCCGATGCAACCATGAAGAATGAAAAAAAAGCCGGTGGTTTTAATGATTGGGTGCAACTTAAAAAATTGTCTCTCCCTGAAAAACATGTATTCACAAACGACAAGGGTATGCAGGTAGAATATTGGGTTATGAAACCAACCAACTATGTCCCCGGCAATAAATATCCATTGTTACTGGAAATACACGGTGGCCCCTCTGCCATGTGGGGACCGGGCGAAGCAAGCATGTGGCACGAGTTCCAGTATTTCTGCAGCAAAGGTTATGGAGTTGTTTATTGCAACCCGAGGGGCTCCGGTGGTTATGGTGTTGATTTCCTAAGAGGCAATGTTGCTGATTGGGGCGCCGGGCCAACAGCTGATGTGCTTACTTCGCTTGATAAAGCTGTTGCCGAAGGCTGGGCCGATACCGGCAAATTACTCATTACCGGCGGCTCTTATGCGGGCTACCTGACCGCATGGATCATCGCGCATGACCACCGCTTTAAAGCGGCCTGCTCACAACGTGGTGTTTATGATCTCGCCACGTTCTTTGGCGAGGGCAACGCGTGGCGGCTCGTGCCTGTTTATTTTGGCGGTTACCCATGGGAACCCAAAGTAAAAGAATTGCTGCAGCATGAATCGCCGATCACCTACGTGCAAAACATTACCACGCCGTATATCATTTTCCATGGCGGCAACGACAGGCGTACCGGGTTTGTGCAGGGCGAAATGATGTTCCGAAGCCTAAAAGTGTTGGGCCGCCCTGTTGAATACGTGGTGCATCCCGGCGCTACACATGAGATCACAAGAAGCGGCGACAACCGCCAGCGCATCGACCAAATGCTGCGTACATACGAGTTCTTCGAAAGATGGCTGAATAAGTAGAATAGTATTTTTTGGTCACCGGCTTTAGTACTTCGTGGCATCCCTGTTGCGTCGCACTCTTGTACTTTAAGTGTTCATGTCAGCAACTTTTATAAACCTTCGCCGGTGATGTCCGACAAATTGCATTGGCGAAAGTTGTTTAATTTTAGTTACAACAGGAACAGCTTCGTCAATCAATTCTTTTACTTCAAAACAAACTCAACATGGATAGCCTCACACCCAACATCTTTGTTAAAGACATGAATGCAACGATTGCATTCTACCAATTGCTTGGTTTCAACGTTGTCATGAGCGTTCCGGGAGAAGGCGACTTCGTTTGGGCAATGATGGTTTGCGGCAATGTTTCTATGATGTTCCAGACTTTTGAAAGCCTGGCCGAAGAACTGCCCGAGATCCGCAGAACGGATGGTGGCTCTCTATTACTTTACATTAAGATCAAAAACATCCGGACATTCTTCGATACTATCAAAGAAAAAGTCAATGTGCTGAAAGGTTTGGAAAAAACTTTCTACGGCGCAACAGAATTTTCCATCACAGACAACAACGGCTATGTGCTCACCTTCGCTGAAGACGAATAAAACATAAGTTATGTTTACAACAGGATCGCTTTGGTTTGAGATTGCTATTGTAAGTATCATATTCGCCCTGGGGAATATAACAATGGGCCATTTTGAAGAACGCACGCCTAAATTAAAAAGGGTCGGCAAATACATACTCACGACGGTACTCATTTGTGGCATATCTGTGCTTTTTGGCAGGTCCGTTGCCATGATAATCCTGGCAATGACTGCGCTACCAATACTCTATGTTCATGGTTATTATTTGCCAAAGAAAAAAGGTATCAATGGCTGGTCAGGCGAGCCAAAAAGTAAATACTACGAATTCAGGAAATGGGATAAAGACATCTTTTCAAAATAATCTCTGCAACGGCTGCACTAAATCGTGTTTATAAGATGACGCGTCACAAATTACTGTTCACATTCATCACAGTGCTGTTCTTTACAACAGGCATCTCCGCGCAGCAAGCCGATCCTTTAAAGCCCGACATGAACAAACCTGCGGTGCTGCCGGGGTATAAACTTGCCTGGCATGATGAATTCAATAGTACCGGCAAGCCCGATACCTCAAACTGGAAATACGAACATGGCTTTATGCGCAACGAAGAACTGCAATGGTATAGTGAAAACAACGCCTATTGCAAGAATGGAGTGCTGCTGATCGAAGGTAGAAAAGAACAAACAGTCAACCCTCAATATAATGCCGCAAGCAATGACTGGCGACTCAATCGTCAGCATGCTGAATACACCTCCTCGAGCATTCAAACGCATGGGAAAAAACAATGGACATATGGCCGCTTTGAGATAAGGGCCAAAATAGACACTGCAATGGGCGCTTGGCCCGCAATCTGGACACTGGGCACAGAGCAGGAATGGCCCTCAAACGGTGAAATAGATATTATGGAATTTTACAGGTTCAATCAACAGGCAACCATACTTGCAAATGTTGCATGGGGCACCGGTAAACAATATGTCGCCAAATGGCATACGGAGAGAATTCCCTTAACACATTTCACAACAAAAGATACGGACTGGGCAAACAAATTTCATATATGGCGCATGGATTGGGATAAAGAATCAATCAAACTTTATCTCGACAACGAATTGCTGAACACAACCACGCTCAACACAACGGTTAACGCCGATGGCAGCAACCCGTTTTTAAAACCTCAATACCTGCTGCTGAATCTTGCGTTGGGCGGCAATGGTGGCGATCCATCTTCCACAAACAGGGTTATAAAATATGAGGTAGATTATGTAAGAGTTTATCAAAAGGATGAATGATAAATCAGCCTCAATTAGCACCCTCCGCTTATTTCCTTAGCACATTTCATTTACATTGTCTGCATGTTTGATCTGCAACACATAATTGTTTACCTTTTTTTGATTTCGGGTGCAGCGTTGAGTTTCTACAAAAACAAACTCACACTATCCGCCGCACTCGTCGCTATACTTGTTGGATTTTTTGTCTATTGCGGTGGCGGACTCACAGCGCTTGCAATGCTTGTTGCATTTTTTATAAGCGGAACATGGGCCACCAGGCACCAGTGGACAAAGAAAGAGCAGCTAAAACTCACCGAAAAAAGATCAGGCGCAAGAAACGCAATGCAGGTGGTTGCCAATGGCGGTGTTGCTGCTGCACTTGCTGCCATGATGATGTTTGATGCAAGCCACAACCCTGTTTACCTGTTGATGATCGCCGCTTCCCTCTCTTCAGCAACGGCTGATACACTTTCTTCCGAGTTGGGCAACGTGTATGGCAAAAGATATTTCAATGTCACCAGCTTTGCCAAAGATGATCGCGGCCGCGACGGTGTGGTAAGTATTGAAGGCACGCTCGCCGGTATTGCAGGAAGCTTGATCATCGGCCTTGTTTATGCAGCCGGTCTTGGCTTTTCGGCAAATGTTTTGATGATCATTATTGCCGGCATGGCAGGCAATCTTTTTGATTCGTTGCTTGGTGCAACCCTGCAACGAAAAGGCTATATCAGCAACGATATCGTAAACCTTTTGAATACCATGTTTGCGGCCTTGATCACATTCATCATTGCCTTTTAAAACCGTTGATTATTTTTTACCTTACAGCCTGATTTCACTACTCCATTACGCTTCAATCCCTGCCGCAATCACAAGAAAAACTGGCCTAATATGCAAGACAAAACCCTCATCAAATGGCTGAAAGAGCCGGAAGAACATAACTATCCCGCTGCCCTTTCTTACTTAAGCCTGCTATACAAAGAAAGCGAAGCCGGTAAACTGGCCAAACAACTTAAAACCGCTGTCATCAGTAGTTTTAAGGCGAAAGATATTTTCAGGGCGTCCTCGCTTTCGCTCCTCGGCATAAGCAACGCGCATGTAAAAAGAGACAAAGAAAAAATTGAAACCGGCACTCCGCTTTCGCCGTTGTTACTGGTAAGGGATGCTGCCAACGGCAAGCTGATCATCGCAGATGGCTATCACCGTTTATGCGCAGTGTATACTTACGACGAGGATGCCTTGATACCATGCAAAATTGTGTAGTGATGTTTAAAATACTGGCTGCATTAATTACTTTCACGACTAAACCAACACAATGGAAAAGAAATATTTTGTGCTGCACCTTTTGCCTTGCCGGCCCGATTTTGCACAGACCATGAGCGATGAAGAACGCAGCATTATGATGAAGCATGTGGCTTATTGGACCGTATTGATGAAAAAAGGTGGCGTCGTGGTCTTTGGTCCTGTGTTCGACCCAAAAGCAACATACGGGCTTGGCATTGTTTGCGTAGACAACATTGCCGAACTGGAAGAATTTATTGCAAACGATCCTGCGGCAACCATCAACCGGTATGAGTATTTTCCCATGATGGCCATGGTGCCTGATCCTCAATAAAACTGCCTTTATCTGCTGTTTTAAAACTGTTGTTTACCAGCTGTGGAATATTGGTCAGCTGCGGTTTTGTCACTCACTTGTACGTCCCGACCAACATGGAACAGGAAGTACAAGAGTGCGACGCAAGAAAAGCCCGGCAGATGCACTGCAGCCCGGCACAAAAAATTCAGCTCCCTTTTATATATCGCCTTATTTCTTGCGCTGAATAAGTATCTTGCCGCATCAATTTTTTGGACTATGACGGATACACACCTTCACCACGAAGAGCATCTTGAAAGCAGCGACCTTCTTACCGATATTGTTATTGGCATGAGCGATGGCCTTACCGTTCCGTTTGCATTGGCTGCGGGCCTCAGCGGCGCGGTTGACAGCACTTCGGTAATCGTCCTCGCAGGCGTGGCGGAGATCGCTGCCGGCTCCATTGCAATGGGGCTTGGCGGTTTTCTTGCCGGCAAAACAGAGCAGGACCATTACGCCAGCGAACTAAAGCGCGAGTACTGGGAAGTAGATCATTTGCCCGAGAAAGAAGAGGAAGAAGTGCGCGTGTTTTTTGAAGGTCTTGGGTTAAGTCCGGCATTGCAACAGGAAGCGACAAAAGAATTGATCAAAGACAAAGACCGCTGGGTGGATTTTATGATGAAACACGAGCTCGGTCTTGATAAACCAGATCCAAAAAGAGCCGGGCGAAGTGCATTTAATATTGGCATGTCATATATCGTCGGCGGCCTGGTTCCTTTGAGCCCTTATTTCTTTATCGACGACTCAATAAAAGCGCTCGAGGTTTCTGTAGTAATAACGCTTATCTGCTTATTTATATTCGGCTATTTTAAAAGCAAACTCACCGGCGTGAACCCTTTAATGGGTGGGCTAAAAGTGATGATGATCGGCGCCGCAGCAGCTGCTACCGCATTTGCTATTGCGAAACTGATCGAGGGTTAGCCAATAAATAAAAAAGAATATCTTATTTACTGGTTTACTGTTTTTTCCTGCACCACAACCAAATCGTTTATATCGACACTCATAGGCAACAGGCCTATTTGTACTATGGCGCGTTTGCCTCTTATTTCTTTTACTTCGCCCACCTGGTGATTCTTTTTCATCTTCACTTTTACACCCGCAGTTATCTCAGCTTTTACCTCCTGGTACTTCGAGTCGATCTTCTTTGCCAGTTTATTGGTTATGGCGTGTTCTTTTTTCCTGAATAATAAGTTTTGAATCTGCTTCAACACTTCATCTTTATTTTCCGTCTTCTTCCATTCGAGCACGATCTGCTTTAACTTTCGTTCGGTCTCTTTCATTTCGGCAATGCGCTCTTCGGTAATTTTGTTCTGGTGCTTTGCCAGTTCAACCTGCTGGCGGTGTTTTTCTTTGTTAATAAAGACCTCCATTTCTTTCTTAAGCCTTTCATTCTCTTTCATCAGCTGCTGCAATTCCGTTTTCTCTTTATCCAGTTGCTGCTGCGTTTGTTCGGTTCTGTTGAGCAGCTTATCCAGCCTGAAATGATCCTGTTCCACCAACTGTCTTGCCCGGCCAATGAGTTGTTTAGGCAAACCTATTCTTTCAGCAATAGAAAAAGTATAAGAGCTACCCGGCTTGCCAACGATAAGCCGGTATAACGGCTGTAGTTTTTCTTCATCAAAGGCCATGGCGCCGTTGATGATGCCACTTGTTTTACCCGCCATCACTTTCAGGTTGAGGTAGTGGGTCGTAACAATTCCAAAAGCATGTTTCCTCGACAACTCTTCCATAATCACTTCAGCAAAAGCACCGCCGAGATTAGGGTCGCTGCCACTGCCAAGTTCATCAATAAAGAACATGGTTCTGCCATTCGCATTTTCGATAAAATGTTTCATGTGCATCAAATGCGAAGAGTAAGTACTCAGCTCAAATTCTATGCTCTGCGTATCACCGATATGAATATAAAGCTGTTTAAAAATACCCATCTGCGATACCGGGTGCACGGGCACAAGCAATCCGCTCTGCATCATCATCTGGTTAAGGCCGATGGTTTTCATCGTTACTGTTTTGCCACCTGCATTCGGGCCACTGATAACCAATATCCTGCTTTTCTCATCCAGCGTAATACTGACTGGAATGGTCTTTCTTGACGAATTTTTATTGTAAAGAAAAAGCAACGGATGATAGGCATCTTTTAAATCGATATATGCCTTATCAAGAATGTTCGGGTAATTGCCATTGTAGTCAACCGCAAGCCTTGCCTTGGCGCGGATAAAATCATACTCACCGGCGATCGCATACCAGGTTTGCAACAACGTGCTGTAAATACTCAGCTCGCCTGTCAATGCTTTTAAGATGCGCTGCACTTCTTTGCGTTCATCATTCTCCAGGTTAAACACATCATTGTTCAGGCCGATCGTTTCTTCCGGTTCAATGAAAGCGGTTTTACGGCTATCACTTTCACCATGCAGAATACCTTTCACCATACGCTTATGTTCAGCAAAAACTGCCACTACCCTTCTGCCGTTGCTAAAACTTTCCTCAATATCTGCCGCATAACCGGCCTTATTCAGTTTCGCAACAACTTTCTCAAACATGCGCCGCAGCTCATTGCGCTTTCGGTAAAGGCTCATGCGAATCTTTTGCAGCTCAGGGCTCGCCGTATCTTTTACGGCACCCGTTTCGTCCAGCTTTTCCTCAATCATTTGCACGATCACCTTTTCGTAGTAGGTGTCTTTGACCACTTCGGCCAGGGCCGGGTAAGCAGACCTTCTCTCACTGTCAAACCAGCGAAAAATTCTTTCAATGGCAGTTGCCAGTTTATGCAGTTGCATAAACTCCTCGCCGGAAAGCGTTGCGCCGGGAATGCCCAGCAGTTTTATTTCTCTGGAAATATTGGAAGTGAAATCATTGGGAAAATATTGAGCCGTTTGCAGCAGCAGTTTGTATTCATAGCTCTGCTTCAGTTCCAGTTCTATATAATCCTTTCTTGTATGAATGCGCAGGTCGCCTGACTTACGCTTTGCATACTCGCCGCTGCAATGTTCCGTAAGCAGGCTTTTTATTTTATCAAATTCCAGTTGTAACGCCGCAGATTCCGGGTAAAGCTTCATTGATCAAAAAATTTTCCCGGCAAAGGTAATATTCCGCCACGCAGCAAAACCAAACGCTTTCTTTTATCGTAGATGAATATAAGTTGATTAATTCCCATTGAAAAACACATGCAATCTATGAGCGCACTTTGGGCTGGCTTTTTGGCCAGCCTTTTTTTATATAGCCGGCGGTTGTGCAAATGGCATCGGCTGTTGTGTCACTCCCTTCAAGGTTCCTCTTTCATGGTAGCGTTGACCTGAAAGAGAAATGGGATAATGTTGCCCGGTTAAAAAAGTCAATTCGCCAGCAATTATCTTCGCATACACAACGCAATTGTGCCTTTTAAAAAAAGCAGCAATAAAAAAGATATGATAACGCTGGTGAGCCGGGAAACAGTTTTTGCCCAACATAAAAATATTGCCACTGAAATTTCGGAGATGCAAAAGGCTTTCTATGACGAAGACTACCTAGCATTATGCGACAACGAACAGGAACGAAAAGCCTACCTTGATTTATTTGACATCAAAGACTTGTCGTTTCCAAAAATAAATACGAGCTATAAAGTGACTGCCATTGATCACGACGAGTTGAAAACGTACACTAAAACGCTTGCTGATCGTCTTAAAAAACTTTTTTTGGCAACAGGCATAGAGAGCTTTTTTGTCATGGCCCATTTGAATACGGCTTTTATCGGAAATACTGATAACAAATATCCGCCACTGCAAAAAGCATTTAAAAAATTCCAAAATATTACCGGCGATATCAACTACAACGAAGTTATCAGTATTGATATGGATGACCTGGGTGATCTCGTGGACATTGCATTCTGGATAGCAAGATGCGACGCCAGTGCTCCGGAATACACTTTTTTTCACGATGCAGCGGACCGTCTCTCTTTTAATATTTGCAAACATGGCAATATTCACCTGCTTGAATATGAAAAAGAAATATTGCCGCATGATCTGTTGCAACAATTTGGCTGGCTCGTGATGGATAACCGGTGCTATGATAAGTTCACCACCGACGGAAGGATAAAAGGCAGGCGCATAAAAATATAACACTTCACCAAACAATAGGCGACTGCCCTGTTAGCGCTCCGAACCCGGAAGAGTGCGACGCAACAGGCGATGCCATAAGATGCAAAAGCCCGGCCCACAAAAAATCGGCTTGCGCTGGCGGCGTGTACCATCAATTTTTTGGTATACATTTAAGGAGCTTTCGTTAAGAAAATGATGTAGTGCCCTGAATGTTAAGAAAGCTGCTAGAGACGTTCTAACAATACCTGCAAAATATGAAACAAAGTGTTCCTCCATCACCCGGAATTTTGGACCGGCAAAACCAACTGCACGAAAACAATCGCCGGCATTTTCTAAAAACTGCCATGACCACTTTTGCGGGTGGTTTGATTGCACCTTCTTTGCTCGCAGCCGGACATGACACAGCTGAAGTTGCAGAAAAAGGTTATCCTGATCCCTCAATCATAATACTAGATGAACGTTTCAAGAAATATGTGCAGCTGAATGCAGCTGTGGAACGCCTATGGACAGGCGGGCGTTGGACCGAAGGCCCGGTTTGGTTTGGCGATGGCAGGTATTTGTTGTTCAGTGATATTCCAAACAATGTTATGCTGAGGTGGAATGAAGAAACAGGCGAAGTGAGCAAATTCAGAAGCCCTGCAAATTATTCGAATGGCAATACCAGGGACCGGCAGGGAAGATTGATTTCCTGCGAGCATGACAGCCGCCGTGTTACAAGAACAGAACTTGACGGAACAATAACAACTTTAATAGATAATTACCAGGGCAGGAAATTCAATGCGCCGAATGATGTGGTGGTGCATACGAACGGAAGTATCTGGTTCACCGATCCGGGCTATGGCATTTTATCAAATTATGAAGGACACGTCGACAAGTTTGAATTGCCGACCAATGTTTACCGGCTTGATCCATCAACCGGCGATATTACCGTTGTGGCAGATGATTTCGCAAGGCCGAACGGATTGTGTTTTTCACCTGATGAAAAGTTGCTGTACATCGCCGATACCGGCCAGCCAAAAGATAAGCCGAACCCGATTAGAGTGTTTGATGTGGTGAATGGCAAAGAACTCAAGAACGGAAAGATGTTTTGCGATATGGGCAAGGGGCTTGCAGATGGTATCCGCTGCGATACAGATGGCAATGTATGGGCATCTGCAGGATGGGTAGGCAAAGACTACGATGGCGTACATGTTTTTGCACCCGATGGAAAAATGATTGGCCAGGTGCTGCTTCCGGAAGCATGTGCCAATCTTTGTTTTGGCGGACTCAAAAAAAACCGGCTGTTTATGACCGCAAGTACATCTGTTTATTCGCTCTATGTAAATGCACAGGGCGCGCAAAGGCCATAGGAAAGGAATAATGATAAAATATTGAACAGGTATCAGGATGCTGCCCGGTTCATTGTTGCTGTTTTCCTTATTGGGGCATGCCGGCGCTCGTTAAGCGTGATGGGTACTCCTTTAGCCAGATTACTTCTTACTTTCATTAGAAATTTAAGGTTCACCTTTCCCAAACCAATTCAAATGCAAACGAGAAAACAGTTCCTGATCAATTCCCTTTCACTGGCATCAGGTGCGGCGTTGTTGGGCTTCAAAATGCCTGTACAGCCCGAAGCTCCTTATATAACATTTGACCTGCACTGTCACCCCGGTAAACTGTTTGCACATGGCGGCAACGAGTTCGGAGAAAACTTTCCCCCCGAGAAAACCCTTGGCGACATGAATGCTGCACACCTGAGTGGCGCATTCTTTGCGCTGGTGGCTGACTCGAAACTGCTAAAGCCGGGCCCGGCCGGCATTTCCATAGTTGGCCAGTACCAGGCAGGGGAAGCATGGCAGGAATACAAGCTGCAGTTGAGGGAGATGAAAGATTTTCTTTTCCGTAACAATCTTATACCGGCAACAACTGCAAAGGAGCTAACAATTGCCGGGCCATTGGCGCCATATATCGCGGTGGAAGGCGGCGACTTTTTGGAAAGCCAGGCCGATAAACTGGAAGAGGCTTACGACGATGGGGTGCGATGCATCCAACTGGTGCATTACGTGCCCAATACACTTGGCGATCTGCAAACGGCAGCGGCGGTGCACAACGGTCTGTCCGAATTTGGTAAAGCAGTGGTACGCAAAATGAACAGGCTTGGCATGCTGGTCGATGTAGCCCACGCATCTTACCAAACAACAAAAGATGTAGCTTCCGCGACCGATGCGCCAATCATGCTGTCGCATAGCATACTGGAAATGGAAACAGGCAGGCCGATCGCCAAACGCGCC
This sequence comes from Chitinophagaceae bacterium UBA7600, assembly GCA_002478885.1. Taxonomy (GTDB): domain Bacteria; phylum Bacteroidota; class Bacteroidia; order Chitinophagales; family Chitinophagaceae; genus DLKC01. The sequence continues at coordinate 131,386 of DLKC01000010.1, read as the reverse complement.
ATATCAAAAGAACATGCAAAGCTGGTGGCAGATACAGGTGGCATCATTGGTGCATGGCCTTCCGGCTTTAATAAAAGTTTTGATGAATTTGCCGACAACACCTTGCGCCTCGTTGATGCAGTGGGCATCGATCATGTTGGCATTGGCACCGACATGGACGGCAATTTCAAACCTGTATTGTCGACCTACACGCAATACCCCACATTTGCCGAAACACTTAAAAACAAAGGCCTCGCAGCTAATGAAGTGGAGAAAATAATGGGTGGCAACGCGGCAGCTTTATTAAAGAAGGTGCTAAAGAAGAGGTAGTTGAACGATACGCTGGTAAACACCCACATCTTCGTTATCACCTGCATTGCGATTTTATTTTTATGGGCCGGCAATTGAATATGCATGTAGCTGTTGTTGCGTCGCACACTTCAACGCCTGGTTATCATACCGGCAAAACCATTGCTGCAAAAAGTTTGGAACGCACAGTTGGGTGACACAACCGGCCTTACCATAACATGCTGGCGCCGGAAACATAAAAAAAATTATTTTCGAACCGAACAGGTACAGTTATATAAAACAAGCATGGATCAAAAATGAATAAACCTTTGGTTATATTAGCGCTTATATTTTTTAGTTTACGGGTATTTGCGCAGGATACGGTCTCCATCACGCAATTTGGCTACCAACCCGGCTCAAGGGAAAACGCGGTACCTTTTGTTGCCAAAGCAATCGAACTGTGTAAAACCAAACCACGCGCGGTACTTATTTTTCCAAAAGGCCGTTACGATTTCTGGCCGCAATACTGTGCAGAAAAATTATATTACGAATCAAACACCGACGTAATTCCCTTGCGTACATGCCCGGTACTGATCGAAAACGCCAGCGGGCTCACGATCGACTGCGGCGGATCTGATTTTATTTTTCACGGCCGCATGCAACCGTTTACGATCGATGGCAGCAGCAACATTTCACTAAAAAATGTAAACATAGATTGGGATATTCCAATGACGGCACAGGCGCAGGTGCTGCAGGTTACCAGCGACTATATTGACTTACAGATAAACGCTTACGAGTCGCCATACATTATAGAAAACGGCAAACTCACCTTCGTTGGTGAAGGTTGGAAGAGCCCTTTCTGGGACGCAATGGAATTTGAAAAAGATTCAAAACTGATTGTGCCACGTACCGGCGATGAAGGCTGCCTCGGCGACGGGTTCAGCAACTACAAAGCATCAGAAATAGCAAAAGGCGTGGTGCGGCTGAACTATGCGTTTAAACGTAAACCTGCAGTCGGCAACTACCTTGTACTGCGGCACAGTGCACGTGATCATGCCGGTACATTTATACAAAACAGCAGGAATGTAACCATCGAAAACATGAACCTGTACCAGACTTCCGGGCTGGGCATTTTATCTCAGTACGCTGAAAACTTAACTTTCAGAAACGTGAATTGCGTTCCCAATAAAGCAAAGAACCGCATACTGTCGGGGCATGATGATGGCCTTCATATTTCGAACTGCAAGGGAAAAATTCTTGTCGATGGCTGCAGCTTTGCCGGGCTCATGGATGACCCCATCAATGTGCATGGCACCAGCGTGCAGATCAAAGAAAAGATCAGCAGTAAAAAAGTGAAGTGTAAGTTCATGCATGAGCAAAGCATTGGCTTTACATGGGCACAGCCGGGCGATGAAGTTGGGTTTATAGAAAACGAATCAATGAGTACGGTTGCAAAAGGAAAGGTTGCATTATTCACAAAGCTTTCTGCAACAGAGTTTGAGCTTACATTTGATAATGATATTCCGGACAGCATTACAATTGGTGATGCATTGGAAAACCTGACATGGACTCCGGATGTGCATATCCAAAACAGCCATTTTGGTTCAAACAGGGCAAGAGGTATTCTTGTATCCACGCCAGGCGAAGTGCTCATAGAGCATAATACATTTGAGTCGAGCGGCAGCGCTATTTTAATTCCCGGCGACGCCAACGGCTGGTTCGAGTCAGGCGCCGTGCAAAACGTGACAATCCGCAACAATATATTTAACGACCCGTGCCTTACATCTATGTACCAGTTTTGCGAAGGCATCATCAGCATAGACCCGGAGATTCCTAAAATGCAGGCTGGCAAACCGTTTCACCGGAATATTACCATCGAACAAAATACTTTCCACGCGTTTGATTACCCGGTGCTTTATGCAAAATCAACTGAAGGGCTCATCTTCAGCGGCAATACCATCGCGCACTCCGGCAGGTTTGCACCTTATCATCATCGCAAGGCAACAATTACCCTGGAATCATGCCTGAAGGTGGAAGTGCTGAACAACCGTCTTACCGGCGACGTGCCCGGCAACAACATTGTGCTGAAAAATACTGCAGCCAAAGAATTAAAAACCGACAAAACATTCCAGGTTGCCATACAATAATGGCATAAAATTTATTGGCCGGTAAAGAATCGAACCAAGGCATATGTTTGACACTTGTTATGCGCTACAGTGAGCATGCATAAGGCATCGCAAGCATCGGCAGCTATCATGCTTTTCAGCAACAAGGTATCTGTAGAAGCACTCCTTGAAGGTTAAACCCAATGCGTTCCGGTAAAAGCAAATTACCATACCCTTGAACAATAATATTACCTTTAAGATGCTTTGCTTAAATTCATTACCCCCAAAAACTAAAAGTATTACACATGAAAACGATGCTGCTCCTTGCTGCGCTGATCGCCACCGGTTACTGTTCCTATGCGCAAAATGCCGTTCCGACTGCTGACCAACAGATAAAATATGCGTTACTGGCTGCGCCAAAAGACAAAAAAGATAGCTGCACTGTTTACGGCTATTCGCCCGATAAACAATTCATTCTTTTGAGAAAAGGCACGAATGAAATGATCTGCATCGCAGATGACCCCAACCAGCCGGGCTTTTCTGTGGCCTGTTACTTTAAAGAACTGGATGCTTTTATGCAACGCGGCCGTGAACTGAGAAAGCAAGGCATGAACGACCAGCAGATCTTCGAAGAAAGAGAAAAAGAAGTAAAAGCCGGCACCCTGCAAATGCCAAAGCAGCCTGCAGCGATGTTTGTTTATTCAGCCGACGAAAAAGATGTTGACGCCACAACCGGCGAAGTAAAAAACGGTTATTTGCGCTCCGTAATTTATATCGCTTACGCAACGGTAGAAAGTACAGGTTTACCTGACAAGCCATCCGGTAAAGGCATGCCATGGATCATGAATCCCGGCACGCACAGGGCGCACATTATGATCAATCCTTAATTTTCCTGGTGCTCAATGCGCACAAAGCACAAGCGTGCGACGCAGGAGCCGATGACATAAAAGTCAAAAGCCGGGTAAAAAAACACCCCGGCTTTTTCATTAAATTATATAAGTGTTTATACAATATAGCAGTTTAGGAGAGTGGCTCAGGCCGTGGCGGCCCCCCGGCCGGTCTCGTTTTGTCTTCCGGAAGTGGAATAAATGCTGCGTTATCATTTGGCGGTAATATGATGCGGCCCTGCTTCCAGTCTTCCTTTGCCTGGTCGATGCGCTCCCTTCGGGAAGAAACAAAATTCCACCAGATAAACCGGTCGCCCAAAGGCTCGCCGCCAAGCAACATAAGCGTGGTATCTTCCTTTGCCACGATCAGGGGATCAACAGATTTGGTAAATACGGGCATTTGCCCTTCGCGGTAAATTACACCATTCATTTCAACGCTTCCCCTTGCTATATAAAACCCGCGCTCGGAATGTTCCTTTGGAAGTCCGAACCTGGTACCCGCATTCAATACAACATGCAGGTAAAAAAGCGGTGAATGAGTTTTAACATCATTCCTTAATCCGTATGCATCACCCGCAATCAAACGCATCCAGATCCCTTTTTCGGTAAACACCGGGAGCTGTTCGGGAGTATAGTTATTGAATGAAGGCGCCGCTTCTTCGTCTTTCTCCGGGAGCGCCACCCATGTCTGGATCATTTCCAATTGCCCGCCCGCCAAAGCCGACGGATCTTCAAAGCGTTCGGAATGTGCAATGCCACTGCCGGCAGTCATCCAGTTGACTTCGCCCGGGCGAATGATCTGCTCCACACCGAGGCTGTCGCGGTGCGTAACCTGCCCGCCAAAAAGATAACTTACAGTTGAAAGCCCGATATGAGGATGCGGAAGCACATCAAGCGAAGATGCTTTCTGGGGCACATGGGTAACCGGGCCGGCATGATCCATAAAAATAAAGGGACCCACCATACGGCGAAGCCGGAAAGGCAGAATACGCTTAACTTTCATAGACTCGCTGATGGCTGCCTCGCGTGCTTCAATAACAATGTCGATCATAGATTATAAAATTGATACCGCTAAATTAAGCAGAGATATGTTTCGCGCAACCGGCTGAATATTTACCAGGGTATTTGCCGCAGGAAAACTTTCAGTAGCCGGGTTTTAATGGGGCCATTAAGCTTCGGTTGCACCCATCGCCAGAGGAATGATTCAGGATCGCACGCTTATACTGTTGCAAGCATATCGGCGAGGCGGGAGTTCAATAGTCGGGCGCTATTTATCATGATTGAAATGGCTTTCGGACTTTCCGCCTTTGCCGGTGTCCGGGCTAATTGTACAAGGGTGCGACGCAAGCATAGATGCCATGAAAACCAAAAGCCGGGAACATAAAAATTCCCGGCTTTTATAAAAAAAGTGTATGCTTTAGTCTAATTTAAGAACAGCTAGGAATGCCTCCTGGGGCACTTCCACGTTACCGATCTGGCGCATGCGTTTTTTTCCTTCTTTTTGCTTTTCGAGCAGTTTGCGTTTACGGCTGATGTCGCCGCCATAACACTTGGCGGTTACATCTTTTCTGATGGCGCTGATATTTTCACGGGCCAGGATTTTTGCACCGATGGCAGCCTGTATCACGATCTGGAATTGCTGGCGGGGCAATAGTTCTTTTAGTTTTTCGCAGAGTTTGCGGCCAAAATCCTGCGCACGTCCGCGATGAATAAGCGCACTCAATGCATCTACCTTATCGCCGTTGAGGAGTATGTCCATCTTTACAATGTCGGCCTCGCGGTAACCGATAGGTGTGTAGTCGAATGAAGCGTAACCCCGTGTCTGGCTTTTGAGCTTGTCGTAAAAATCGAACACAATCTCTGTCAGCGGCATTTCAAAAGAAAGTTCTACCCTTGTTGGCGTGAGATAGCTCTGATTAACAAGAATACCGCGCTTGCCTAAACAGAGCGTCATAATATTACCAATGTAATCTGGTAGCGTGATGATCTGTGCTCTTATAAATGGTTCCTCAATTCTGTCGATTCTCGTGGGGTCGGGCATTTCTGTAGGGTTGTTTACAATAAGCTTTTCGCCTTTCGCGGTATAGGCAACAAAGCTTACGTTGGGCACCGTGGTAATAACCGTTTGGTTAAACTCCCGTTCGAGGCGCTCCTGGATAATTTCCATATGGAGCAATCCGAGAAATCCGCAACGGAAACCAAAGCCGAGCGCTTGTGAGGTTTCCAGTTCAAAGATGAGCGAAGCATCATTGAGTTGCAGTTTTTCCATGCAGTCGCGCAGTTCGGCAAAATCATCGGTATTCACAGGAAATATTCCTGCAAACACCATCGGTTTAACTTCAACAAAACCTTTGATCATGGCGGCCGGATTATTTGCGAGGGTAATGGTATCGCCCACCCGCACTTCCTTTGCATTTTTGATGCCGGTGATAATATAGCCCACATCGCCGCACTTCACCTCGTCCTTTGGCGTCATCGTAAGTTTTAATACCCCGACCTCATCGGCATTGTATTCCTCGCCTGAAGAAACGAATTGAATTTTGTCGCCTTTTCTTATCGTTCCGTTCATGATACGGTAATACACGATAATTCCGCGGAAGCTATTAAAAACACTGTCGAAGATCAACGCCTGTAAAGGAGCTTCATTAGCGCCTTTAGGCGGCGGAATTCTTTCAATAATCGCAGCCAGGATTTCCTCAATACCGATACCTGTTTTACCGCTGGCAAGTAAAATGTCTGACTCCTTGCAACCGATCAGGTCAATGATCTGATCTTTCACTTCGGGAATCATGGCGCCATCCATATCGATCTTATTGATTACCGGGATTATCTCAAGATCATTGTCTATAGCAAGGTAAAGGTTGCTGATGGTTTGTGCCTGTATGCCCTGGCTTGCATCTACCAGCAGCAGCGCTCCTTCACAGGCGGCTAACGCCCGGCTCACTTCGTAACTAAAATCCACATGTCCCGGCGTATCAATGAGGTTGAGGGTGTATTGCTCTCCCTTATAAAGATAATTTATCTGTATAGCGTGGCTTTTAATAGTAATCCCCTTTTCCCTTTCCAGGTCCATATCATCGAGCACCTGGTTCATCATATCGCGTTCACCAATGGTTTTGGTATGCTCAAGTAACCTGTCGGCAAGCGTGCTCTTTCCATGATCTATATGCGCAATAATGCAAAAGTTCCTTATTTCCTTCATGATGCGGCAAAGATAATACTTGAACTTTCTTAAATTGAAGATTTCAGGTTAACTTCGCCCACCCCCATAAAAAGCAACCAGGTTCAGATAAATTCTGGTGCATAGAAGACAGTGCCGGCAAGATTCCTGGTAAATCCAGGATCAGATAAACGATTGGCAACAGTCTTCCTTAATCCCTACCTCCAATGAAGCAGAGAAAAGGCGAAAGCCAGAAAAAAACAAATTATGATCGATTGGATATTGGAAATGATTGGCGCAATTATTCCGTGGCTGCATCTGCTGGCAATAATCGGCGTGACCTTTAAAGCCATCCTCGTTTTTCAAAACAAAGGGTTTAACCTGCCGGCTGTTTTTTCCAGTTTTTTCCGGATATATTCCCAAAGCGATCATTCGATGACCGAAAGCGCAGGCAGGCGCCGCTTTATGAAATGGAACAACCTGATTAATTATTATCTCTATACCTGGATCGTATTAACCATTATCGTACTCGTGGTTTTCGAAAGGTGGTATTAACAGCAATTGCTGTACGGCCCCGGGGTTTCGGCCACGCTAATTCACCTGCCTGTTAAAAAAAAATCATTTCGCTGTAAAATCAATTGCTTATTTTAGCTGTATACAGTTCTGAAACTGAATTTTTTCCAACAAGAATTTTAATCCGGTCTCTATTAAAATGAACGATTTTTCATTCATTTAAAACAAACAATGAGCATGGACCGGGTACTCGAACTACTGCACCAATCCATCCCATATCTTCACCTGGCTGCATCTGTGCTGATGCTGCTGAAGATCATCATAATATTAATCAATAAAGGCATAGACGTAATTGCCATTGTTGGAAGTTTCTTCCGCATCTATTCCTACGCAGAAGTCGATATGGCCAACGACAGTAACAGGCAGAATTATATGAAGCTGAATAATTATATCAATATCTGCCTTTACGTTTGGGCGCTGTTGACCGGGATGAATTTTCTTATCTTCAAAAGCCTTTTCTAAATCTTCGCTTCTATACTGTCATACAAACCGGCAAACATTTTCCCCACAGCAGCAAAAGAAAAATCAGTCGCAGCATCCGAAATAACGCCCGGATCAAAATGGTAGCGGCCTTCTATAAACCCGGCTAGTACATTTGAAAGTGCAACCACATCGCCCAATGGCACAAACACCGCATTGACAGCTGCCTTCAAATATTCCCTGAACGCCGGTATATCGCTGACGATAACAGGCCTGCCTGTAGCGTTTGCTTCAATATTGATGCAGCCAAAGCTCTCATAAGAAGAGTACAGGATTACGGCACCGGCTGTTCGCATTTCCGCGGCAATACCATCCTGATCTGTTTCAGCCAGCCATAGCACGCTATCTGCGATGCCAAGTTCCTCAGCAAGTCTTTTCAGCGAATCATTCCGGGGGCCAACGATCCTAAAACAAAAAGAAAGGCCATGCTCCTGCTTTACCAGCGCAAACGCCCTTAAAATCAAATCAACATTTTTTATCGCTGAAAGCGTTGACACATGCAAAAAGTCTCCGGCATTATTTGCTGCGCTGCCAGGCCGGAAATTAAATATGGAAGTGTCAACCACATTCGGAATAACAAAAGACCTTTTTACGGCAAACCGTTTTGCAATCCCATTCCTTAAAACCGCAGAGACGGTAGTTATGGCAGCCGCATTTTTTATAACCAGCTTCATCAACTGTAACGTGGTAAAACCAATGCGCCCGTCAAACTGCTTCGCCGCTTCCAGCAATGCCCCGTTGTGTTCCGACACTACAAAAGGAATGCGGTAAAACCATTTAAAATACAACGCAACGAGCCCGCAGCGCAATGTAACGTGCACATGCAGAAGGGATGGCTTTCCATTAGTACGAATAAAAGCCTTTACAAGTCTCGCATAAAGCACCAGTGACCAACAGTAAGAAATCAGCAGATCAATCCCCAAAAAACGGGGAAGCCTGTACGGGCATATTTCCGACTTTAACAACGGGTAGCGCTCATATTCTTTTATATAAACACCGGAACGGCTATTTTTATCGTGAATTCTTGCAACGTGGATAACATGAACAGGCAGGTAAATGGAAACAGCTTTTGCATGACGCTCGATAAAATCACCCGGCAGCGGATGCTCTTCCGTAGGATACCAACTTGCAAGCCATACAACCTTTTTCATTCATTTCAAAGATTGTACTCTTTCTTTAATATACCAAGATGAAAAAATTGCTTACAGGCGCCATTAACTACTATGCAACCCATTTCCGCTTTCCGCCGAGAGGGTTCAAAATATTTTTCCAGTGCTGTAAGCTATTCCGGATAGAGCAAACATTTTTTCTAAAAAAACTTCCTTCCGGTGTCTTGATGAAACTCGGTATCGCTGACCATATTCAACGGCAATTGTTCTGGCACAACGGTTATGAAACCGAAGAGATAAACATCATCTGCACTATGCTTCAACCCGGTGATAATTTTCTTGATGCAGGTGCCAATATCGGCAATCACTCGCTGCACGCGGCGCAACAGGTAAAAAGCGGAACTGTTATCGCGTTTGAGCCTTCGCCCAAAACGTTTGAACAACTTAACAGCAATATCGCGCTCAACAATTTCAGCAATATCATTACGGTGCAAAATGCGCTGTCAGATAAAAAAGAGAAAGTAAAACTCTATTTATCAAATACCGCAAACATTGGCAGCACGGGGCTTTCAGCTTCTGACGAGTTCAGCGGCGAAACTGTTGAAGTAACCACCATTACCGGCGACGAATGGCTACAGCAAAATTTCAATAACAGTATTGCCGGCATTAAAATAGACGTAGAAGGTCACGAACTGGAAGTGTTGAAAGGCCTGCAACAAAGGATCGGGAGAGACAAGCCGTTCGTAATGATAGAGATTTTAAAAAGCACCCTCGAAAGGTTTGGCCATAACCCGCAAGACATTTATCAAATGCTGTACGCTTTTGATTACTCATCATGGATATTGTCTGGCGAAAAACTCACACCCGTTGAAAATACTTTCCGCGAAGGTTACAGCATTTTCTTTTTGCAGCAGCAGCATGTTCGCCGGTTAAAGAATTTTATGTAACCGGCTGTTGTGTCTTGTGGCAGCTTCGTTGCGTCGCACTCTTTTACTGCATCGCACGGAGCAGTTATAAAGGCGATTATCTTCATCCCGAAACTCCTCTATGAGAAGAACGTTGAAGTGAGTGACACAACGATGCTCCATAGCAGCACAAAAGCCGGCAACCAAAAGTCACTTACCCTTCAACAGCAAATTTTTTATCCACGTATAGTCTTCTTTGCGCCAGTGAAAAAAATCGTAGAGATTAATGGAGTAATCTTTATAGAATACATACAAAATATACAGCAGGTTAACCGTGTAGCCAACCGTACTAACAGCAGCTGCCGCCACAATACCATAACGCGGCACAAACAAATAATCGCCAATAATTACCACTACCAGCGCGATACCGGTGCCTGTTACATTTACAATCACTTTGCCTTTTCCGGAGAAATAAGCGGCGAGTAAAGTAAGCACCGATAAAGAAAATATGCCGGGAATTAGAATAATAAAAGGCAGTTTCATGGCATTGAATGTTTCGCCAAAAAGTAAAGTAAAAACATACTGGCCCGCGAAGATTACCACGATCAGCACCACAACATACAACTGCAAAAAAAGTCGCGCCATGATCATAAGTGTGTTGTTCAGTTCTTTCCTTTCGATGCCGCTTGCCGTTCTCGGGAAGATAACACTGGCAATAATTTGGGGAATGATGAGGAGCAACTGCCCGAGTTTCGAAACCTGTATATAATTTCCGAGGTCGGCGGCCGTGCAAACAGGGCTGGCATTTACAAATAAGTAATCGACCCGGTAAACCAGGAAGAAAACAATATTCGCCGCCATTGCCAAAGAAGAAAACCGGAACAGGTCTTTTAGTTCTGCTTTTACCGGAAGTGCAAATTGTCGCGTTGCTTTATCGCTGAATAAATATGCAACGCAAATGGAAATACCCTGTAATATAAAAACCAGGAAGTAAGCGTCGAGTATGGGCGTGGCTTCTTCGATACTCGCCGCAGGATGTTTTGGTATGAAGATGATCAGCAGGATATTCCAGGCAGCAAGCAACGCATTGGGCAGCAAAAAATTATTCTGTGTATAAAATAATGCGGCCGCACAGTTGGTTAGAAAAAGCCCGGCTATGTAGGTAACGCCAAAATAATAGTAACGGTTGTCCAACACTTCGTGCGCACCGCTGCTGAAATGAAAATAAAGTGCTATGGCCGCAAGCACAAGCGCCACCAACACAAAACTCCACAACACAACAAACCAAATAAGCTTGTTCTTTTGAATAAGAGCACCTGAAGCATAAAAAGTAACGCCCGATTCAAAGCTTAGACCGACAATTATCAATGAAAAAGAAAAAATATTGGAAATGTAATACACAATACCCGTGGAAGCAGCCTGCAGGTACCTCGATAAAAAAACATTTACAAGCAACATGGAAATAAAGTACACTCCTCTCCATGTAAGGCTCTGCAACAATAATTTTTGGAAATTCATGCTTTACTGCTGAATGTTTTTAAATGCCTTTCTCAGCATTTTATTATCGAAGATAAATGTAACAGGTTTATACAAGATCCAATGAAATGTTTGGCCAGGCAATGCTGCTACTCCCAGAACTTAATAAAGTAGTTCATGCAATTGTGCTCATCGCCTTGATGAAGATGGGCGCCAAAGGCATTCATTTCTGCTTCGCTTAACAACGCTTCTGTTTGGGGAAACAATACCCGCTCTTCGAAACGGATATGCGCTTCAAGCAGATCGGCAAATTGCTGAATGCCGGCGGGAGATACTTCATGCTTTTGGAACGATTCCACCAAAGATCGGATCACCGCGTGCTCCTGCAATAATTGCTGGCCAAGTGTAGAGTAGATAGCGGTATGCTTTATCGCAGGCAGCAGGAAATTTTCTTCATCGCTGAAGTGTTTTTCAAGGTCGGTCTGCCAGGTATAGATGATAAAATCACGCATCACAAAAGTCGATGCATTTTTCTTCACTCCTTTACTCAACAGCAACGCCGCCAAAAGGCCGTTATGGTGCTGCCTTGAAAGCGGTTGCAATTGTTCGTGGCGCTTCATTCAGAATTTGTTTTAAAAAAGTAAATGGCCGGCCAGCAAAGCCGGCCGGCCATAAATATATTGTACAAGTGAGTGATGCCCGGTACCCGGCACTAACGCACAAAGAATAATGCGACCTGTAACAGGTCCCTGCAATATTTTACCTTATGCTTTTAAACTGTTGATGATGGTAACAAATTCATCGGCGTTCAATGAAGCACCGCCGACAAGGCCGCCATCAACATCGGGCTGTGAGAACAATTCTTTTGCGTTGCTGCCCTTTACGCTGCCGCCATATAAAATGGAAATGTTGGCCGCAACGGCATCGCCATATTTCGACGCCAGCACCGCACGAAGATGCGCATGCATTTCCTGCGCCTGTTCACTGCTGGCAGTTTTGCCGGTACCGATGGCCCAGATTGGTTCGTAGGCTATTACCAGCTTCTGCAATTGCTCTGCAGATAAATGAAACAAGGACTCTTCCAATTGTTTGGCCACATAATCATTTTGTGTACCTGCTTCACGAATGGCAAGTGCTTCCCCGCAGCAGAAAATGGGCGTTATATTATATTCGAGACAGATATTTACTTTATCCGCCAAAAACTGGTTGCTTTCATTAAAATATTCACGGCGCTCTGAGTGGCCGAGTACCACTACGCTGATGCCAAGTGACTGCAACATTTCCACAGAAACCTCACCGGTGTAAGCACCACTCTTTTTGCTGTAGCAATTCTGTGCGGCGATAAATACATTTTTCTTGCCGGCTACTTTAGCTTGTGCCATGGCGAGGTAGGGTGACGGAACCGCAAACACCGCCTGCTGGTTTTCTGTAAGACTATGTGGCTTCGCAATAATTGCATCAAGCAGGTCAGCGCCCTGGCTGATCGTAAGGTTCATTTTCCAGTTTGCTGCCGCGATCTGTTTTCTCATAACAATTGCTGTTTTTTGGTTGTTTGCTTATTTCAGAATTTTTCAAAGATATGTTTCAAAACATTTATTTCAGGATCGGATAAAGTTTGGCCCTTCATTTTTTTCCAATTGGCAATATCGTTAATGGCACGGTCGAGCTCGTAGCGGCTGAACCTCTTGGTGCCCCACTCAAAGTCTTTGATATAAGTTGGAAGCAATCCCTCGCCAAAAACATTGCAGCAGCTGCCAATAACTGTTCCCGTGTTCAGGGAACTGTTGATAGCTGTTTTGCTGTAGTCGCCCATGATCACACCACACTTCACGTCCACATGCGCATAACCGCCTGAAAATGCATTCCACATTTTTACAAGGCCGGCATTGTTTTTCACATTGCTGTTGCTCGTGCCTGCACCAAGATTACACCAGCGGCCAATAACCGCATCGCCCAGATAACCGTCGTGGCCTTTGTTGCTGCAGGCTTGCAGTACCGCATTCTTTACCTCGCCGCCAACCACGCAGTATGGTCCGATGGTAGTGGCGCCATATATTTTAGCGCCCATTTTTAAAACGCTGCCTTCACACAAAGCAAAGGGCCCGCGAATAGCCGAGCCTTCCATAATAACTGTATTGCGGCCGATATACACCGGGCCGGTTGATGCATTGATAGAACTGAATGCCACCGATGCGCCTTCTTCTAAAAATATCTGCGACGGGTTTAAATAATTGTTCTGTTCGGGCAACGGTGCCGTTTTTTTTCTTGCGGTCAATAGTTCAAAATCTGCCCTTATAGCCGCATCGTTGTACTGGAATATTTGCCAGGGATATTCTATGCGGCGAACCGTTGCCACCAGTTTGGCCGTTGACGCGAACAAAGCCTCATCAAATTCCGCAGACTGGATATTGATTTTGGCCGCGATCAATCCATGTTCATCAGCCATGTACGCACCCTCTTCAAGAGAAAGCATTTCTTTAACCAATGCCTCATCCACAATAAGGGAGGCATCAATCCATAGATGCGTTTCCGCGGGAACAGGAGCGTATAGCGGAGCAAGATGTGCTGCCGTATGTACATAGGCATTGTCACCTGTAATCAGCGCCCACCTTTCCAGGGCATTGAATATGCCGCAACGCAGTTCAGCCGCCGCACAGCAATTGTTCAGCGGGTATAATTTCCTGCGCTCTTTTTTATCAAATAATACAACAGCCATAGGCAATGCACATTTTGTAAAGGTATTGTCACAAAGAAAATAATTATAAAAATTTATGCATTCGTTTCTTTTACTTTGTCCGCATCAAAACAAGCATCCGAATTTTAATGAAAGTATATCTGCTTCTTATATCATCGCTCTTGTCTTTTTTAAGTTGCGATTCTAGCAACAGTCAAAACCAAAAAGCTACCCCAACATCCAGCCTTACTGACCAGGCTGATACCATTTTTCACCCATTAAGCGATGCTGTAGTGGGCGCTTATCATAGGGCCATCGAGGATTATTATAACAAGAATCTCGTTCGAACCGGTTTTAATGGAGCCATACTTGTGGCCAAAAACGGAAAGGTTTTATTTGAAGATTACCGCGGCCTTTACGACTTCGCCAAAAAAGAACCGATCACAGAACATACGCCCTTTCACCTGGCTTCTATTTCAAAAACATTCACTGGCATGACGATCCTGAAACTCTATGAGCAGGGCCGCCTTTCGCTGAACGATTCACTGACTAAATACTTTCCGCAAATTCCTTATAAGGGTATTACGGTGCAAATGCTGCTCGACCATCGCAGCGGGCTGCCGAATTACCTCTACTTTATGGATTCTATCTGGAACAAAAAACAAAAAGCGACCAACGAAGATGTGCTCAATTTTATGATCGTACACAAACCCGCCATCATGTCGCCCGCCGGAAGAAGCTACCATTACTGCAATACCAATTTTGTGTTGCTTGCGCTCATCATTGAACAACTCACCAAACAGCCCTTTCCTACATACATGAAAGACAGTGTGTTCATGCCGCTGGGCCTGGTGGATACCTACGTGTTCAGCGCAGCAGACACCGCTAATTATATTCCTACTTATTCTGTTACCAGGCCTTTCCCCATGGATCATCTTGATTGCACCTATGGCGACAAAAATATTTACAGCACCGTCCGCGACCTCTTTCAGTGGGACCGGGTTCTATACGAAAATATTTTCCTGAAAAAATCCACGCTCGATCTTGCTTTTACGCCCTACAGCAACGAGCGCAGGAGCATGCACAATTACGGCCTTGCATGGCATCTTTATTTTAACAACGGCGACACGGTGGTTTACCACAACGGCAAGTGGCATGGCAGCAATACCGTGTTCACGCGGCTTGTGCAGGATACGGCCACAATCATTGTGCTTGGCAATAAGGTTAACCGCAATATTTACAGCGCCAAACAAATGTCTTCCATTTTCACCGGCAGGTTAGACACTTCGCATTTAGAAGAATAATATTTATGTAGCCAACTTTAATACTTTGAATCAAAATCAACCCAGTGAAATAAGAGTTTTAGAAAATCTCACCAAAATAAAAGCAGCTGATTTAAGCGACAATAAACTTACCGAAATTCCGGATTTTTTATTAAGGTTGGGTCACCCAATTAGCTGGGTTCAGGAATGGAAAGGAAACATCATCCTTGTTGCAGACAATCCTTTTACAAACCCACCTCCTGAAATCATCAAACAAGGCAATGAAGCGATACAGGAGTGCCATGAAAACAGTTTGCCCGGTAACCAAAAGATCAGAACCGCCCAAATAAATGCAAAAAGAGTAATGCTTATTATTCGTTAATTACAGGCAATAACAAAATCAATATGCTGCGTGCAATTTTATTACGCCATTGTTTAATACAGGTAATGCTGCGCTCATCACTTATGTTGCCGGCTCAAAAAAATGATAGCATTCCGTTTCAGCTAACAGAATACAACAATCTTTCCGTGAGGGCTATACTGAACAAAACAGATACGGTTAACCTGATGTTTCATACCGCGGCCAATGCCGTTACGCTTACGGAAGAGTCGGTTAAATGGCTAAAGAGCATTCGCTTTACGGAAAGTACAGACAGTATAAAAAGCTGGGGGAGCCAGTCAAATTCTTCGGGGTTAAGTCCGGGCAATTTTTTGGAGATCGGCGGACTAAGCTGGAATAAAGTTCCGATATGGGAGAACCTGAACTCTGGCCAGTTTACCGATGGCAAGTTTGGCATTGACCTGTTTAAAGGCCGCGTGATTGCAATTGATTTTGACAAGTTGCTGATCAATGTTTCAGACAGCCTTCCATACAATATTGATCAATACCAGCAAGTAAAACTGGCCAACGAAGATGATGAACTATTTATAGAAGCAGATTGCAAAACCAGGGACAGTGTTTTTAAAAACAGGTTCCTGATTCACTCAGGATATTCCGGGGCTATTTTGTTCGATGACGAGTTTGCCAAAAATTCAAAATTGGATGAAAGGCTCGAATTAACGGGAGAGAAAAAGCTGACCGACTCTTACGGCAATGTGCTCATTACCAAACAAGCGGTTTTACCCGCGCTGAATATCCGGGGACTGGAATTGACCGATGTGCCCGCAGGATTTTTCAAAGGCGCGATTGGGAGGCAGCAGATGAGTATTATTGGCGGGGATATACTCAAACGATTCAACATCGTAATTGATGCAACAAGGACATACATTTATTTTCAGCCAAACAAACTTTCAGGAACAGCGTACCTAAAGCTGTGATATGGCATTTCAATCCTGGTAGCCGTTCGGCTCTAATTCGTAACTTCAATATCATATTGTTAATTGTTAAAACTGCTTTTTCCTGCGAAGAACCCGGTAATTAATATTTGCTTATGCCTCATGAAAAATAAAAAAATGAAACCAACGAATGTTGCTAAACTTCTGTTCGTTTTTGCCCTGCTGGCTCAATTATGCTGCAGGGAAGAACAAGTATCGGCACCCGAAAAACAATTGCCACCTGTAACAGTACCAGCCATGCAGGAGTGTTATCAAAAATTTGCGTGGGATTCAGTAAATATTCACGACAAATTACTTGGCCAATGGGACTGGGAGTATATACAATGCTTCTGGGATCCTGAAAAAGGCAATTACAAAGATTTTTTGGGTATGACCGTGGAATTTAAATCTGGCGATACCCTCGAAATAAAAATGAATGGCCAAACAACTCAATTGTCAACATGGAAAATGGTAGATATGGGAGATGGTTATTTTAAGGTCGATACGAACCCGCTTGTAGTCCAGCTTCCGGGAAAGATACTATTTTGTGAAGACAGGGTATTATTCAACGACAGCTATGTTGATGGATGCGATAACTATTTCAAAAAGAAATTGTAGAAGCAACGACAAAGTGCGTGCTGAAAAACCTTCGTATTGCTAAACCATGATTCCATCCTCTTAAGTTAGCAAACCAAATTTATCGGCGATGAATATGGAAATAATTTGTTCAAGCCTTAGCCTGGACTTGCACGGGTTTTCCGGGACTGCGATCAATAAAGATTACGCTGGAACTGCTTTTAAACTGATGGATAAAATGTGGCAAATAGTTAAAGCCAGCCAGCTTGCCAATAAAGGATTGAATATTTGGGTGTATGACTCCAATGAAAAAATCTTTGCAGGCGTTGAACTCACAGAAACACCCAACTTTGATACCGGCCTCGAACAACATACAATTACACTTAACAGGTACGCTTATTGCAAACACGTAGGCCCATATAACCTGGTAAAGCAAACGGGACAAAATATGAGGAATGAACTGAAGAACCGGGGCGAGGTTATTAGAGATCCATACATCGAAATCTACGGGCATTGGACAAGTGACGAAAGCAAACTCGAAACAACGCTAATCATGTGCCTCGCATAACTTTAGAATTTCCTTTAGAAAAAATAAATTTCTTACCAATGAAAGGCCGCCCACTTCCGGTTGTTATCGTCGCCGTATTGTTTATCCTCGCTGGAGTAATAGGATTTTTCTATCACCTGCAGGAACTTTTGGACCCTACCAACTTAAACGAAACAGTATGGATTCTTTTGTTGCGCATACTGGCTGTGGTTTGTGGTGTGCTGCTGCTATTTGGCGTTAGCTGGGCGCGATGGCTTGCGATTGGCTGGTTGCTTTACCATGTAGTTGTAAGTGCATTAAACTCCACATCGGAGATGATTGCCCATATCGTGTTCTTAACACTGGTTACCGTATTGTTATTCTTACCGGCATCCGCTGCCTGGTTCCAGGATAAAAAAAATCCTGAAAAACGATAACGCTTGTTT
This sequence comes from Chitinophagaceae bacterium UBA7600, assembly GCA_002478885.1. Classification (GTDB taxonomy): domain Bacteria; phylum Bacteroidota; class Bacteroidia; order Chitinophagales; family Chitinophagaceae; genus DLKC01. The sequence continues at coordinate 113,626 of DLKC01000010.1, read as the reverse complement.
CACTCTTTTAAATGGAATAAAGGGGTTGAATACTACGGTATAAAGAAATACTATGTAGGCGCGGGTGCAGGTAAACGGCAAGGAATAGATGGTGCCGCCGCCGTTGCTGTAGCAGTAAAAACCCTTTCCAGAACGGCTTCGGCAAAAGAAATTACTTTGTTTACAGGCTTTTCTGACTTTTGTGCTTTCGGTGCCGCTGCTGTCTTTACATACTTTGCCTCGAGCAAACCGGTTACATCGGCAATTGTTTGATCCTCTTTCAGTAAGCGCATTGCTTCTCCCGTTATTTTGCGGTAAAGGCCCTTTACTTGTTGATCTGCATTGACCTTCCTGTAAACGGCAGAGGCAATCCTGGCTGCATCTGCAAGAAAACCGGCATAACGCATTGTGGCACTGAAAGCAGGATCTTTTTTGACCCGTTTGCCGGTCAGGGAACTCTTCATCCTAACATAGTACTGGCCATCCATTTTATAAAAACAGAGATTATCGATTGTGCCTGTAATACGTAACATGCCGCTTTGCTTAGCCATACCCAAATATAAAAAGGCAAAATGAATAACACAATACCCATCCTGCCAAAAAAGGGCTTATGCGGAATCCCGGCGGCAGAAATGCTGGTACATGGCTAATAGTGAAGCCGTACTTAAGTAATACAAAAGCCGTAGTAAAAGCGTAAACTAAGATCGGTGCTCAACGCCCCGGAAAGACCAATTCTGAAGTTTTATTGCACACTTTCAGGTGATGCATAGCATTGTTGCCATAGGCTCCGGAAGTACACGGGTGCGACGCAAGGGACGATGCAATATAATAGGGGAGCCGGGCAAATAAGCATTTCCTTTAAAATTACGCGTAACTTCTGCTTTAATCATCATCTTTTAATACCACAGCCTGCCGTATATTTAAACTATGAAATTGCTCAATGCCCGGCAAATCCACGATTGGGATGCCTTTACCATTGCCAGCGAGCCGGTGGCCTCGATTGACCTTATGGAAAGGGCCGCCCGAAAATGCGCAGAATTTATTACCGATAACTATGCAGATGCCTGTATAAAAATTTTCTGCGCCAAAGGAAACAATGGAGGCGATGGTTTAGCCATTGCCCGGCAACTGATTGAGCAGGGAATCAATCCCGTTATTTTTATTCTTGAACTTGGTGCTATGGGCACGCCGGATTTCCAGGCGAACCTGCACCGGCTGCACCAGTTAACAACGGATATTCATTTTATCCAGGCCAACTCATTCTTTCCCGAAATCAATAAAGAAGATATTGTTATCGACGCCTTGTATGGCTCGGGTTTAAATAGGCCTTTGCAGCAATTGAGCGAGGCATTGGTGCATCACATCAACGATGCAAAGGTAACAGTCGTCGCAATAGACGTGCCCAGCGGAATGTTTATTGACAAAAGCTCAAAAGGCAACGCGGTGATCAGGGCAACACATACCCTTACTTTTCAAACGCTGAAGCTTTGCCTGCTGGCGGCAGAAAATGAAGGCCTGTTTGGAACGGTAACCATTTTGGATATAGGCCTCGACCCCAAATTCAGTTCTACGGTAGAGGCAAAATTCACTATTGCAGTACACGCAGACATAGCGGGCACTTACAAACCACGCAAAGCATTTGCGCATAAAGGCAGTTTTGGCCACAGTTTGCTTATTGCCGGAAATCCCGGGAAAATGGGTGCTGCATTGCTGGCGGCAAAAGCCTGCGCGTGCACCGGCACCGGTTTGCTTACCTTGAGCCTGCCCGAAAACTCCATGGCGGTTTTACATAGTTACCTGCCCGAAGCTATGACGGTGCCGCGCCATGAAAAAACAGATTACCAAAAATATACTGCTGTCGGCATCGGCCCCGGGCTTGGAACCAATGACGATGGCAAAATGCTTTTACAGCTCCTGCTTCACCATTATAACAGGCCTGTTGTTTTTGATGCGGATGCGCTTAATATAATGGCGTTGGAGCCGGGAATGTTACAGAAAATACCAGCGGGATCTATTCTCACTCCCCATCCAAAAGAGTTTGACAGGCTTGCAGGAGAACCAGCTGACGAATTTGAGCGGATCGATCGGGCTTTGGCCATGTCGCAGCAATTCAATTGCATCGTCGTTTTAAAAGGCCACCACACCCTTATTGCACATAACGGCAGGGGCTGGTTCAACATAACCGGCAATGCCGGTCTCGCCAAGGGCGGCAGCGGCGATGTACTCACCGGCATGATTACCGCTTTGCTGGCACAGGGTTACAATTCTTTTGATGCTGCACTGCTTGGCGTTTACCTGCACGGCCTTGCCGCAGATATTGCTTCGAAGTCAATTGCCATGGAAGCGATGCTGGCAGGCGACGTTATTGGTCATATCTCCGACGCATTTTTTAGCATACAGGTCTGATTATTTTCAGACCCGGCGACCGGTTCTTTGGGCGGCTTTGCTTGTGTCACTCCCTGCATCGTCCGGTACATGGCTGATCAACTCGTGAAATAAAGCAGCGATAAAAAAGGGTCACCTGTTGTACCTCCTTTTCCTGGCGAATATTTGCTCAACGGTACAAGAGTGCGACGCAACCGGCGATGCCAAAAGCACTGCAGCCGAAGCAACGGAAATCCCAATCTTATCCCCAAACGAATACTCATTTTAGAGAATGTTAACATTTTTGGGTATTTCCCCTATTTTTGCCGCCATTTTAAATCATAAGCAACGCGTATGGATAATCTGTTTTATGCCGTTCCGGCAATGGGGGTAATCGGTCTCCTTTACACACTGATAAAATTTAACTGGGTATCTAAACAAGATGCCGGTGAGCAGAAAATGAAAGACATCAGCAACCACATTGCCGAAGGTGCAATGGCGTTTCTGAAAGCAGAATGGAAAATACTTTTCTATTTTGTTGTGCTGGTTGGCCTTTTGCTGGCATTTATGTCTGCAAGCAACCCTAACTCAAATTGGCTGATTGCCGTAGCCTTTGTTATTGGTGCGGTATTTAGCGCAACTGCAGGTTATATAGGTATGAAGGTGGCTACAAAAGCCAATGTTCGCACCACGCAAGCGGCGAGAACAAGCCTTTCAAGAGCATTAAATGTATCATTCACCGGTGGATCTGTTATGGGTCTTGGTGTTGCTGGTTTGGCTGTACTTGGTCTGGGTTCATTGTTTTTGGTTTTGAAAAGCATATTTGCTCCCGGCGCAGAAGCCAACTCAGAGTACATGCTGAAGACCATTGAGGTGCTTACAGGCTTCTCTCTCGGTGCAGAAAGCATTGCGTTGTTTGCACGTGTGGGTGGTGGTATCTATACAAAAGCTGCCGACGTAGGCGCTGACCTCGTTGGTAAAGTAGAAGCAGGCATTCCTGAAGATGATCCGCGCAACCCTGCAACAATCGCCGATAACGTAGGTGATAACGTGGGCGACGTTGCTGGCATGGGTGCCGACCTTTTCGGTTCTTATGTGGCAACTGTACTGGCTACGATGGTGCTTGGCCAGGAAACAATTTCGCATGACAATTTTGGAGGCTACGCTCCTATTTTACTGCCAATGCTTATTGCAGGTACAGGTATTATTTTCTCTATCATAGGAACATTGTTTGTAAAGATCAGCGACAGCGCGGGCATCAGCACTGCTGTTGTACAGAAGGCATTGAACATGGGTAACTGGGGCTCCATTATTTTGGCTGGTCTCGCAAGTATTGGCCTTGTTTATTATATCCTTCCTGAAACGATGGAACTCCGTGGCCTTGAGTTTACCAAATGGGGTGTACTCGGCGCTATTGCCGTTGGTCTCGCTGTTGGTACGCTGATGAGTATGATTACCGAGTATTATACAGCAATGGGCAAACGCCCCGTGCTCAGTATTATCCGCCAGAGCGCAACCGGTCATGGCACCAACGTAATTGGCGGTCTTGCAGTAGGTATGGAGTCAACTTTCCTGCCGATCATTGTGCTGGCAGCAGGTATATACGGTTCTTTCATGTGTGCCGGTCTTTATGGCGTAGCGATCGCAGCAGCCGGTATGATGGCTACTACTGCCATGCAGTTGGCGATAGACGCATTCGGACCTATTGCAGATAACGCCGGTGGTATCGCCGAAATGAGTGAATTGCCTCCTGATGTTCGTGAAAAAACCGACGTACTCGATGCAGTTGGTAATACAACCGCAGCAACAGGTAAGGGTTTTGCTATCGCTTCAGCCGCGTTAACAGCACTCGCACTTTTTGCCGCATTCGTTGGCGTTGCAGGTATTAAAGGCATCGACATCTACAAAGCAGACGTGCTTTCATCGCTCTTTATCGGAGGCATGATTCCTTTTATATTTTCTTCTTTGGCAATCCGTGCAGTAGGACAAGCAGCCATGGCAATGGTTGAAGAAGTCCGTCGCCAGTTCCATACGATTCCAGGTATTATGGAAGGAACGGGTAAACCGGAATATGATAAATGCGTCGCTATTTCAACAGATGCATCCATCAAAAAAATGATGTTGCCAGGCGCAATCGCCATTGCTTCGCCATTGATCATCGGTTTCTTACTGGGCCCTGAAGCATTGGGTGGTTTTCTCGCCGGCGCTACAGTTAGTGGTGTGTTGATGGGTATGTTCCAGAACAACGCCGGCGGCGCATGGGACAATGCCAAAAAAAGCTTCGAAAAAGGTGTTGAAATAAACGGTCAGATCTACAAAAAGAAAAGTGAACCGCACAAAGCAGCCGTAACAGGCGATACTGTGGGCGATCCTTTCAAAGACACATCTGGCCCTTCTATGAACATCCTTATCAAATTAATGTCGATCGTTTCATTGGTTATAGCACCAACACTCGCACAGGTATTCCATACAAAAGATGGTTCTGCTGCAATGGCCGCTGAAAAAAATATATCAATTACTTACACCAATACAGCTAACAGCACAGATACAGGCAAGTTCACCGTAAAGGTTGATGGTGATAATAAAGCCGATGCCCTGATGCAGGCACTAAAGGCCGATGGGCTAATCACTGCCGGTAAAGCTTCCGTTGAAGTAAAAGATGGCAAACTCCTGATCAACGGCACAGAAGTGGCTGCTGATGTACAGGCAAAATACGCATCGTTCATCGAAGCGGGTAAAAACCTCAAACTCGAGATCGACGAGAAAACTGAAGTAAAATAGTTTCTCACTATAATAATGCAAATAAAAAGCCCCGCACTCATCTGCGGGGCTTTTTATTTTATCCCCGGCCCTTGAACCAATAGCAGCTTTGCTTGCGACGCTCCCTTCATCTTCAAAACCATATTCAACAAATGGGATTAAAAAGTTTTTTAAAAATATTTCCCGCTGCCGGTTACATAACTTTTACCTGCAGCAACCAATTAATATAAGGGCAAAGAAACAGACAATGAGAAAAAGAAAGTTTGTTCCGAAACCTTGCTAAAATCAATTTTTAAAAAAACAAAAAAAACACTTTTATGAAAAAAGTCTTGTTAGCAGCAGCGCTGTTTATTTCAGCATCATCTTTCGCAGGTTATTACAATTTTAACGCAAACAGCGTAGTGGAAGCAAAAGGCACACACATCCCGGCATCACAGGTACCGGTAGCAGTAAGAACAACATTTGCAAGCATGTTCCCCGATGCAACAAATGTTAGGTGGCAGCTTGAAACAGAACATGGTAAGAATGTTTACCAGGCAGATTTTCTTTTGAATGGCGCACGTTGGAGAGCTGTATTTAATGCAGATGGTACGCTTATTAAAGCTGGTGCGCGTTAGTCAAATCAACTATAATCTAGCCGTGAAAAAACCGGGCAAAGAGCCATATTTCGATATGGCTCTTTTTCTTTTGGTTCATTGAAAAATAAAAATAGTCAACCCGGTTACAAAATCCTCGGCGGCAGCAACCAATCTATATAACAGTATTTAATAAAAAAACTAAACCAATTATGCGAAAATTTAACCCGGCTGTATTACTGCTTGCACTTAGCTTTTCAGCCTGTAACAAACAAATTGAAAGTGTGCCGCAGGCAACCATGGCTGACCAGGCAGTTACCGCTCCTCTTTTGCTGGGCGAATTCAACGACAACGATTATGACAATGATGGCCTTGAAAATGAGGTCGCCGACAACGACGACGATAACGATGGCATTCTTGATGTCGATGATATTGACGACGACAATGATGGCACCCAGGACTTCCGGGATGCGGATGACGACAACGACGGTGTCTTCGACGACAAAGACAGCGATCACGACACTTACAAAGGCGGTCTCGGCGACAATGATTATGATAACGATGGTATAGATAACCTGCTCGATAAGGACGATGATGGCGACAAAGTTTCAGACATCAACGATCTCGACGATGACAACGACGGCGTTAATGACGACGCTGACACTGATGATGACAATGATGGACTACTCGATGGATTCGACAGCAATAATGACAATGATGAAGACAACGACGGTATTTCCAATAAAGAAGATTCAGACGACGATAATGATGGTATTGGCGATGCTTTGGACACCGACGACGACAACGATGGCGTTACCGACGACCTCGACAAAGATGATGACAACGATGGCATAAAAGACGCCTTCGATAGCGAGAATGATAACGACTTTGATAATGACGGCATTGAAAACGAAGCCGGCGATAACGACGACGACAACGATGGCATCCTCGATAATTCAGACAATGACGATGATAACGACGGCATTACCGACGACCTGGATGCTGATGATGACAATGATGGCATCAACGACAACTTCGATAAAGACCATAACTCACTGAATGGCCTCAGCGGTGACAATGACTTTGACAACGACGGTATCAACAATAATCTCGACAAAGACGACGACAACGATAAAATAAAAGACAAAGACGACCTCGATGATGATAACGATGGCATCGACGACAGCGTAGATGGCGACGATGACAACGATGGTATTGGCGATTCTGTCGATGACAATGGCGACGACGATTTCGATAATGATGATATTTCCGATTCACTCGACACAGACGACGACAACGATGGCATCGATGATGCTCTCGATCTCGACGACGACAACGACGGCATCGATGATACGCTTGACCTCGATGACGACAACGACGGCATAAAAGATACTGTTGACGATAACGGTGGCGGAGGACACGGTCACGGTAGCGATGGTAAATTGTAATGGATACACAATTCACCTGAATAACAGGCCTCGCTGTAAAAAAACAGCGGGCCCTGTTTAAAAAGCGCTTCCAAGCCTGCACAGAATTGATATTTACCCGTTCAGTAATTAAAAATTGCCGAAAATGCCTGCTGTGACTAATTTTGACATATTCAATCATAGACCTATTTGTTTATTTTAAATAACTGCATCTTTATGAAATCAAACGCAATCATTGCTACAGTCGCCGGGGCCGCAATGCTGTTTTCCTGCACAAAGGAGAACAACAGCATTCACCCTTCAGCAGCTGTTTCCGATAATATGTCACAGGCTGCAATGGCACTCTCCAGTTGCGATATGTTCGCCTATCCTGATAGTGTTTTCTATCTCGAAGAACTGCCTACTGATTATATCGTGCATACGGTAACGCCACTGCAAGGTACTTTCGGCTGCTATCCAAATGAACTGAAGATCGATCCTACCAACGGCGATCTTGACATTACGGAAAGTGAAACCGGGCTTAAATATCTAATCTGGTACGTGCCCACGGGGACACACGACACCTGCAAGAAATTCATTACGGTGGCCGGTATCGACTACACCGATAGTATTTACACATTAAAAAACAATCCTTCCCTGGCAACACCGGTTTACAATGCAACGCCGGGCGCAGCTACCGCGTGCAGCGGCAATTGCGAATTCGACGATGGTGCAGATGATGATGATGGCGACGGCATAGCCGACGAACCACCTCCAGGCCAGGAAGTTATTCCGCAAGGCATCGCAATGGATAAATCTACAGGAGCGATCAATCTAAAGCAGAGCATTAAGAACGGGGCATTGGGCGACACACTGGTACCAGGTGCTTTTAAGGATTTTATACTCAACTACCGCATTTCCGACGGCAGCAATAAAACGCTTAATAAGCTCAACTTCCGCATGTATTACTTCAAAAAGCAATCGCAAATACCAAAGGCGCTTTTAAAGCAGCTGCAGGCAAAAAAACAGCAGGTGCTTTTAAATAACCAGTTCCAGGTTAACCCGGCTACGGTTTCCTACACGGTAAATATGGCCGCCATTTCGGGCAAAGGCCAGGAAGTAAAATGCCGTCCGCCATACATTATTATCGTACAGAATTAAATATTGGCGCTCCCTGCTATAAAGTACAAGAGTGCGACGCAACAGCAGTCCCGCAAAGTGCTGAAGCCGGGAACACAAAAAACAAGTTTTATAAATCCACTGCGATCCGGGCTTTGACCCGGATCGTTTTTTTGTACCCGGCTGCAACTTTTCGTGGCATCACCGGTTGCGTCGCACGCTTATACTTCGGTAACGCAGTGCGGCAGTTTAGCCTGCTCAGCAACCACTTAAATGCGTTTGGCTATAAAAATATCCAACGTCATCATATTGGCATTTATCTTTATTTTCAACCCGGGTAATTGCCAATGAAAAATAAACTGCAAATATTCTTTACCGCGTTATGCCTCCTGATTTTTGTTTTGCCCGATAGCCAGGCAGATAAAAATGAAGACCAGTATAAAACGCTTTTTAAAAAGGCGGAAGATATTTTCAGCGGTGCTTCCAATGGAGCTAATGATTCAGTTGCACTCGGCTATTATAGCGAGATTATACAAAATGTGCTACCCTCGGCTGCAAACGCCCTGCTGCTTTACGACTGTCATGAAAGAGCCGGCATATTGCAACAAGGTCTTGGTTTCGGCCATGATGAAATACTCGCTCATTTTTATACGGCATTAGCATACCAGCAACAATTTCACCTGCCCGATTCTATTTTGTTCCGGCTACTGCTAGCGACAGGAAATGAGCACTACAGCAATGGTTTGTTTGACTCGTCGATCCTTTATTTTTCAAAGGCTGAAAACATCATCAACCGCTACCCGAAGGCCGGGCTTGCAGGCGATCTGTACAATTCGCTCGGTGCGCTTTACAGTGAATCCGGTGATTATAAACAAAGCAGTATCTACTTTAATAAAGCCCTCGAAATAACAAAGCAAACAAGGCCTGAACTTGGAGAAGGCATATTCGCGATGTCGCTCAACATTGCCTCGGCATTAAAGCTCTCGGGGTACAGGGATACCGCTATTACGCTTTATAAAAAACTATTGGTTGCAGGTAATCCATCAACGCCTGCGCTGAGCAATATTGCCGGCATTTACCTGTTGAAAAATATGCCCGACAGCGCGTTGTATTATCTCAACCAGATAAAAACACCCGAGGGCAGCTTTGCCATTTCGTTTAATAACGCAAATGCACAGGCATGGCTTCAAAAGAATGATTTGGAAAAAGCTGGCTTTTATCTCGGCAAATCCGAAGCTATTTACAACCAGAATTTTGCCGGCACCCGAAATGCGGCCTACAGCTCAACCAATAAATTACGTGGCGACATTTTAATGAAGCTACAAAAGCCGATTGAGGCTTTAAATTATTACCAGGCGGCTATTATCCAGGCCGACTACAAATTTGGCGATAAAAATGTTTTTGCCAACCCCGGAAACTTTACCGGCGACTTTGCCAGCTACGGTTTGTTTGAAGCATTGCTGGCAAAGGCCAATGGCTTCGCCACCTTGTTCCAAAATGATAAAAAAGGTGAAACGCTAAAGGCTGCTGTTAATACATTCGATACCGCTTTTGCGCTGGCCGACTATATAAAAAAATCGATCGACAATGATGAAGCCAGGTTGTTTATAGCAGACAAAGTTTTCAGTGGCTATCAAAAGGCGACAGGCTTCTTACTCAACAGTGCGTCAGCCAGTGGTAATGATTCGCTAATGCTTAAGGCGTTGACCTGGATAAGCAAAAGCAGGTCAACATCGCTGGCCATAAGCCTTAAAGAAAACAGCATTAAGCGATTTGCAGGCCTGCCGGATTCCTTACTACAGAAAGAGAAAAATATAAAGATCAACCTTTCGCGGTTAAAGCTTTATATGCAGCAATCAACCGACAGTGCAACCATCGCCTCTTATATTTCTGACATCAACAGCAAAGAGCTTGAGCTGCACGAGCTGCAGAACAGCTACCGAAAATTCCCCGCTTATTATGCACAGAAGTTCGCATCCGACAGCTTTGATTTGAAAGCATTACAACGGAATATACCAGGTAACAACACAGCTGTTATTACCTACTTTATGAGCGATACCACACTCACCTGTTTTGTGATCAAACGCTCTGACCTCAGATATTTTTCACAAGCAACCGACTCGGCTTTTTATAAGGCGATCGCTGCCTACACAACGGGCTTAAGCAGTTTCGGAGGCAACCCTCAAAATGAACTGGCAAAAACTTCCGCTTATTTATATAACAAGCTGGTATTACCCGCAGAAGCAGCCATAAAAGATATTCACTCGCTGATCATCATCCCGGATCAGCACCTGATCAATTTGCCCTTTGAAGCACTACAAGCAGCCGATGGAAAATATCTCACCGAAAATTTCGCGATAACCTATCAATATGCCCTACCTTTTTTACACGTTGATAAGCTTAAAGCCGATCTTGGCAAAGTGCTCGCCATTGCCCCTTTCGCTTCGGGCAAGGCAAATAATTTTGAACAGCTGATTTCATCTTCGGCAGAAATTGCAGGCTTTGCCCAACAGGATCAACTGCTCAATGCTGCGGCAACCAAAAACAATTTCATTGCGAAAGCGCCCGCCGCTTCTGTCATTCATCTAGCCACGCATGCCGTGGTTGATTTCAGTAATCCTGCGGAATCTTTTATTGCCTTTTATCCTGCTGGTAATACCGATTCTTCTTACAAAATATTCGCTCACGAACTATATAACCTGCAGCTTCCCGATGCGAGGCTGGTTTTCCTGAGTGCCTGCGAAACCGGCACAGGCAGATTATCGCAGAGTGAAGGAGCACTTAGCCTTTCAAGGGCATTCGCTTATGCGGGTTGTGAGAACATTGTAACTTCTCTGTGGAAGGCCGAAGACAAGTCGACCGCTTACATCAGCAATAAATTTTATGAATACCTGCGCAAAGGCTACACTTATGCCGATGCGCTGCAACAGGCAAAAATCGACCTGTTGAAAGACCCTGCTATGAGCCAGTTTCACTCGCCGCAATACTGGAGCCACCTCGTTTTCATCGGCAACATGCAACAGCAAAGTACTTCTGTATTTACCTGGGTTGCTATTGTTGCGGTTTGTATAATGATCGCGATAATGGCTAGAGCATTTTTCAGGAAGAACAACAGGAAGAATTAATACACTTTTCGAACCCGGCAGCAAATCTTTCATCGAACATCGTTGCGTCGCACACTTCAACGCCTGTAGCTTTATCCGGCACTTGCAGCCATTATTATCCATGGCTTGACTTTTTTTCAGCAATACTTGCTGCGGTACAAGTGTGCGACGCAACAACAGCTTGTTAATGTAAAAAAAGCCGGGCTCAAAAAAGCTGCTCATCGGTATCATTTGCCATAACTTTACAGTGATTGAGTGAATATGTACGAGATAGAACCTTTTTATAACTGGCGACACCTATACAGCGCGGAAAATGACCGTCGCTCGCCTTTCTACGGACGTGATTATAATTATCATGAACTGCAGAATGTTATCTACAATTATTACATACATCCCCAGTGGGACGAGTTTGGCAGTCGCACACTTTACCTCAAAATACTTTATGCCGACTATGAGCAGCATTTTGTAATTATTGAGCTGATCGGTGAATGGAATGATGCGATTGAGAATGATATAATGACGTTAAAGCGCGACGTGATAGATCAACTGTTTGCACAAGGCATTACCAAGTATATTTTGATAGCAGGGAATGTTTTGAATTTTCACAGCGGCGACCGGGATTACTACGAAGAATGGTTCGAAGAGGTAACCGATGAAAATGGCTGGATTGTTGCACTTAATATGCCCGAAGCCACACAGCAGGATTTTAGAAAAAGAAAACTGCACTACCTGGTAGAATTAATGGACATAGAAAACTGGCGCGTTTTTAAACCGGAACATTTGTTTATGCAGATAAATGAACAACTAACCAAAAGGTTGAACGTATAAATTAAATCTTACACTCCGGCATTCTTTTAATCAAAAATCTTTGGGCACTGTGTAAATTTTACACATTTTTGCAAAGTCTTTCCCCCAAGAAGATTGCACTTCATTTAATTAAACTCCGCACAATGAAAAAATTGCTAATGATTCCGTTTCTGCTGGTCGCTATTTTCGCGAACAGTCAGTTACTGACGTGGACGCCAGATTTTATACAGGAATCTTCTACACCTGTTACCATTACTACAGATGCGTATTATGGGAACCAGGGCCTTTTTAATTACGGCAACATAAACGATGTGTATGTGCACATTGGTGTGATTACCAATAAGAGCAATGGCGGCTGGGCACATGTCAATGGCACCTGGGGCAAAACCGGGGACAGCATTAAGTGTGTTTGGGTTAGTGCCAACAAGTGGAAGTTTACCATTACCGGTGGTTTAAGGCCGTTCTTCAAAATGACCGACGCCAGCGAGAAAATTCAGAAGATAGCTATCCTTTTCAGAAATGGCGACGGCAGCAAAAAACAGGCGAACAAAGATAATGGCGACATGTATGTGCCTGTTTATGACAATGGCGTTTATGCAAGGATAGACGTTCCTTACAAACAACCAACCTTCACACCAATTCCGGAGCCACTCACTAAAAACCTGGGAGATGCGTTAAGCATAACGGCGAAATCTAGCCAGGCCGGATCATTAAAGATCTATTTTAATGGCGGCTTATTAACAACATCAGCCACCACAACAGCTACCGCCAACTCAACTATAGCGGTTTCGGGTGACCAGCAAATTATAGCTGAGTCAACTGTTGGAAGCACAATAAGTCGCGATACCATAAAGTTTGTAGTTGCATCTACGCCTATTGCAGACCTCCCGCCCGGCGTTAAAGACGGGATAAACTATGAAGCCGGCGATACATCTGCCGTGTTGGTTCTGTATGCACCTTCCAAGAACAACATTTTCGTATTGGGCGACTTTAATAACTGGACACAGACTGGCTCTTACATCATGAGCCGCACACCAGATGGCTTGCGTTACTGGATAAGACTTAAAGGGCTTGCCAAAGGAACAGAATATGCTTATCAATACCTGGTTGACGGCTCTTTGAAAGTGGCTGACTATAATGCGGAGAAAATACTTGATCCGGACAACGACCCCTATATTTCCGCTGATGTATATCCAAACCTGAAAGCTTACCCTACTGGCAAAACCACGGGCATTGTAAGCGTATTACAAACAGCAAAACCCGCTTACAACTGGCAGGTGTCAAATTTTGTTGGCACTGATAAACGCAACCTTATCGTTTATGAATTGCTGGTAAGGGACTTCGTATCAACGCATAGCTGGCAAACAGTAAAAGACACTTTGAGTTACTTGAAACGCCTTGGTGTTAATGCGATTGAGGTAATGCCTTTTAACGAGTTTGAAGGGAACAGCAGTTGGGGCTACAATCCCAGTTTCTATTTTGCCCCGGATAAATATTACGGCACAGAAACAGCGCTTCGACAGTTTATTGATGAGTGCCATAAAAATGGCATAGCGGTTATTATGGATATCGTACTTAATCATACCTATGGTCAATCCCCGCTTGCACAATTATATTGGGATGCAGCCAACAACAGGCCTGCAGCCAATAATCCATGGTATAATGCAGTGGCGCCAACCGCCTTCGGTTTTGGCAACGATTTTAACCACGAAAGCACTGCCACAAAAGACTTTTTTAACCGCGTACTCACACATTGGATTACAAACTATAAGATCGACGGTTACCGGTTTGACTTTTCAAAAGGCCTGACCCAAAAACACTCTACCGATGATGCATCATTCAGCGCTTACGACGCAAGCCGTATCGCGATAATCAAAGGATATGCAGCAACAATAAGAGCAGCAAAAGCAAATGCATATATCATACTCGAACACTTCTGTGCAAATGCCGAAGAAAAAGAATTATCAGACGATAACGGGATGATGGTTTGGGCAAATTTGAATTACAATTTCATGCAGGGCACTATGGGCTATAACGACGGTGCTGATTGGAACTACGGAATATATTCTTCGGGAGGCAGAGGATGGGCACAGGCCAACCTTGTTGACTATATGGAAAGTCACGATGAAGAGAGGGTTCAATATAAAAACGGGCAGTATGGAAACAGTTCAGGGTCGTATAACGTAAAAACGCTCTCCACTGGTCTAAGCCGCGATGGTATGTCTGCCGCCTTCTTGTCAATGATACCCGGACCAAAAATGCTGTGGGAATTCGGTGAACTTGGTTACGATTACTCCAGGTGCTATTTGTCATCAAACGGCGAAGGCGGAGACTGTAATACCAAATTAGATCCCAAACCGATCAAATGGGACTATTACCAGGTGCCCGACAGAAAAGCCTTGTACGATGTTTATACAAAACTGTTTGCGCTTAAAAAAGAACCAGCTTATCTCTCAACATTTACAAGTGGTGCCGTTACCTATAGCCTTTCAACAACCGCCAAATGGATGATTGTCCAGGACAATGCTTTAAAAGTTGTGGTAATGGGCAACTACGATGTAGTAGCAAAGCCAATCACTGTTACATTCCCTGCAACCGGCACCTGGTACAGTTATCTTACCGGCACGTTCATTAATCTTTCTAATGCTGCTTATACCGTAACACTGCAACCGGGTGAATACTATGTGTACACCAACAAGCAGGTTGTGCTGCCTGTAAATCTGTTGAGTTTTACAGGTGAGAAAACCGGAAAGAACACAGTATTGCTCAACTGGAGCACATCTAACGAAGTAAATAACCAGGCGTTTGAAGTGCAGCGTAGCGCAAACGGCAGCGCGTTTGAAACCATCGGAACGGTGCCAGCATCAACGATAACAGCACCAGTAAAAAAATACCAGTTTACGGATGCCCAGCCATTCAACGGCGACAACTATTATCGCCTGCGCCAGCTAGACAAAGACGGGCAGGTACATATTTCCAACGTAATAAAAGTCGTTGTTGATGCCGGCAAATACTGGCAGGTTTACCCGAATCCTGTTTCGTCATCGACAGCAATACACATCAGTAAAAACGTAACGAATCTGCAAATAACAATCACGGATTTTGCAGGCAGAATCGTTTATAGGAATAGTTACAACAACGCATCGGCAGGTCAAACGGTTAGCCTGCCATTGCAAAAAATGCCGAAAGGAACCTACATTCTTCAACTTAGTTCGGATAAAAGCAACAGCACCGAAAAGCTGTTGGTGCAATAGAAATGAATAAATGAAAAACTAAAAGCCACTGTCTTGTTTGCAGTGGCTTTTTTATTATGGGAAAATTTTATGTGCCTGGCTTTTGCTTTTTATAGCATCACCTGTTGCGTCGCACTCTTGTACATTTTCTTCATCAATCATCAAAATGCGGGCTGCAAACAAATGAGGATATTATTCAGGGCCTGTGACTTCCGTTTCTGACGTTGAAGTGTGCGACGCAACAAGCGATGATCATTGCGTTGTAGACCGGCCCAAAAGCTTTAAAATAAATTTGTCAGAAGTCGATGGAGCAGTTGATCCATCCGTTGTCAAACGAGGTTTGATATTTCTTATAAAAATTGATAGCGGGCTCATTCCAGTCGAGCACCTGCCACATCATGCCGCTGAATTTTTTCGCCTTGGCTTCGCCGATAAGCCGGTCGAACAACAACTTGCCAATACCTTTACCACGGGCCTCTTCTGTTACAATAAGATCTTCGAGATACATGCGCTGGCCCTTCCAGGTGGAGTAACGTACATAATACAAAGCGAAACCAAGAACAACATCATTCTCTTCGGCCACAAGCGCCCACCACACAGGCTTTTCACCAAATCCACTTTCTTCAAAATGTGAAAGACTTACGGTTACCTCATTGGGCATTTTTTCGTAAACCGCCAATTCGGTGATTAACTCAAGCAAACGACTGCAATCTGTACGTTGTGCGTTTCGTATTGTAATGCTCATGTATATCTTATTGATGCTCGTTTTAAAATGGCCGTAAAAATAGGTTATTCCGTTTAGCGTGAAAGTTCTTCCGCATCGCTCATCATTAAGTGGCGTCAAAAAAACTGGCTGCAGAACCACTCGTAGAAAAATTAATGGAAAACATCGGGGCGTATCGCCTATTCCATTAGCTTTGTATTTAGATGATTGTCTAAATATCTAATTGAATGAATAATCTATTACAGGCGCTGAGCGACCCCACCAGGAGAAAGATACTCGATATGTTAAAGAAAAAAGATCTTACCGCTGGAGAGATAGCTGATGCCTTCAACATATCAAAACCAAGTATTTCGCATCACCTCGATATTCTTAAGCGGGCCAACCTCGTTGCCTCGCAGAAAGAGGGCCAGTTCATCACCTATTCGATCAATACCACTGAGTTGGACGAATTGATCAAATGGATATATCAGTTAAACGGTAAAAAGAAAAAACAATAACACTATCAAACAAATAATATGAAACAGGTTAACCGCAAAAAAGAATTTATTATATGGCTCTTGTTGCTCCTGCCATTCATCTATGCGATGGTCGTCTGGAATAAAACGCCCGACCAGGTACCAACACATTTTAATTTTAAAGGCGAGCCCGATGATTACTCCGGCAAAGCATTTGCCCTACTGCTTATGCCCTTTCTAAACATCGTGATCTATTTTGTGCTTTTTTTTATTCCCCGGATAGACCCACGCAAAAAGAATTATGAATCGTTTGGCAGTTCTTACCAGAATATACGCATGCTGATACATGTATTTCTGCTGGGTATATTTTTGTTTATCACACAAACAACTTCCGGTGGTCAGCCGCTGCAGCTGAAATTATTTCTTTCGGGGATGCTATTATTTTTTGCCTTGCTGGGTAACTACCTGCGCACGGTACGCTCCAATTTCTTTGTAGGCATAAGAACGCCATGGACGCTTTCAAGTGAAACGGTATGGCGTAAAACACATGAGCTGGCTGGAAAAATCTGGTTCTACGGTGGTATTGCGTTGGCTATTGCTGTATTTTTTCTTCCCGATCTCCCGGCAGGAATTGTAATGGGGACGGGTGTATTTCTCATGGCGCTCATCCCTGTTGTTTATTCTTATTTAGAATTCAACCGGATCAATCATGTTGAAAATGATCATACCGCAAGCCATGAGCAATAACGTATTTTATAGCTTGCATAAACAGCTGCATTAAATTACTCATCACCCAATGATTACTGCTGTAAATGCTACGAACAAAAAACTCTTCCTGGCGAAGAGTTTTTTATTGGCATTATCATGGTTGCAACGGAACCAAACATCACTTATTTTTCAGCAAGCTGTTGATCAAAAACAGGTGCCTTGGCGGGCTTTATCGTTTTTAAATACCTGTATATCGCTTTCAGTTCAACATCATCCATTGTTTTATAAGCATTCCATGGCATCGGGCTTTGCGGAATAAGTTTACCCATGCGGAAACGATTAATAAAATCAGCTTCTTGCCAGCCAAATATGCGTGAGCTTGAATCGGTAGTAATATTTGGTGGATAAAAAACCACTCCTTTCTCTTCAAACTTTCCTCCGCCTGCAAAAGGTTCCCCAACATATGCACCGGAAAGATCGCGCTGCGTATGGCACCCGTTACATTCCGCAATACTGTTTACAAGGTATTGACCATATGCAGCGGTACTGTCTTTCTTTACCGAGGCAGGCACAGGCCCGCTCGGACCTACAGGTTTTACAAGATAAGCGATCACGAGGTTGCCAATAATGTTCGGATCATTCTCCGGCACCCGGTTATAAACTGGCTTTTGCGCCCGCAGATAACTGATAACCGCAGTAAGATCTTCGTCGCTCATATCGTGAAAAGGCATAAAGTCAAATACAGGTTTTCCATCGGGGTGCACGCCGTAACGCAAAACCCTGGCAATTTCCCCATCGGTAAATTTTCCAATACCTGTTTCCCTGTCGGGTGTAATATTTTTAGAATAAATATCACCAACTGGCAGTTCAAATTTTACGGCTCCAGATAATGGAACATCAAGCCCTAAAGCCGCCAGCGAATCAGGATTGTTCGCATTGTGACAATTGATGCAATGCGCGGCGCCAAAAACCAGGTGCCTGCCCCTTGCAATAATCGCGCTGTCTGCCGATGCCTTTATGTTGGGGTATGGTGCATCAAAATGCAGGTTCTGCCGCATGCCCGTAACAGCGGCGATCACCACAACCAGTATAAGAAGGTTTATACCCGTCCATTTCACTATTTTTTTTAATCGTTTCATGTTGATTGTTTTTTGTGCTTTTCTTAGTGGGTTCAAAATTATTTTATGGCAGCCGCCGCCCAACGGTTCTATGCATGAGTTGCTGGTTCTTTAGTATGAGTTGAAAGAATACGATAAAAATGCAGGAGTAGATTTTGTGTACCCGGCATTTGTTCTTTGTGTCATCGCCTGTTGCGTCGCACACTTATTCGTTCGTAACGCTATGCAACAAGGTAGCTGGCATAAAATTGAAATGCAGCAGGTTATTTGCTTAAAAAGATGCGGTTTTAAACAGTACAGTACCTTTATATCTGCCGCACAATCATTACGTGTAAATACTTGGAGAAATACCTTTACGGTTTTGTAATTTAGATAACGCAAACCGGCAGTGGCTGCATATTAATCAACAGTACAAGAGTGCGACGCAACAGGCGATGACATATGCGCTGCAGCCGGTATCATAACAAACCATGCAGCCATAAAGTAAAACCATAAATGACCGATCATGTTTAACACACCAATTCTTGATATAACCCTTGGTCTTGTTTTTATCTTTCTGCTGTACAGCCTGCTGGCAACTTCCATCAATGAACTGATTGCAACGGCGCTGGCGCTGCGCGCAAGAATGCTGCGCAAAGGCATTGTTGAAAGCATGCTTTCCAACACGCCAGACCATACACGCTGGCAAAGTATATCCATTGGCGTTTGGGAATATATTTGTGAGTTTGCCTGGATATTTACAGGCCGGCCTGACCCCAAAGAAAAAAAACTCGGCGACTATTTTTATGATCATCCACTTATTAAAAATTACGGCGAGAACAAAGTTTTTTCAAAACCATCGTATATAAAAACAAGTAATTTTTCTACAGTGCTACTCGATGTTTTAAAAAAAGACTTCGATGCAAAGCTGGAATCGATAGCACAGTTTTATGTGAGCCGGCAAAGTAATACCCAAAACCTTGCTGATATAAAAAGTGAATTGTTGCATGGCAATGATGTGGTAAAAATAAAGGTGCTGCTGGAATATTATGCGCACTGTTATGCCACGGACCACTTGCCTGCAAATAACCTGGTGGAAAAAGACACCCTCGAAATTTTACAACTGCATTTGAAGAACAGCATTTACAACCTGGAAACATTCACTAAAAAGTTGGAAGAATGGTTTGACGATACGATGAACCGCGTATCGGGCTGGTATAAGAGGCAAACCCAGGCGATTTTATTTCTTATTGGCCTCATTCTCGCCATCACTTTTAATGTGGATGTAGTCTCCATCACAAAAAAACTCTCGAAAAGCGACAACCTGCGGCAACAGGTGGTACAGTCTGCAATTGCTTACAGCAGCCAGCATCCAAAACAAAAAAACGACACCAACAATTTGCCGGCAGCTGCCGACAGCACCGATTACGCATACCGAAAAAATGTGGATGCAAAATTTGCAAAAGTGGATACAATGCTTAATACCGACATCAAAGACATGACGATGTTAATGGCGCTCGGTTGGAGCGATTATGGAAGAGCGGCAGACAGTGCGGCGGTGATAAAAAAATACAAGGATGAATTTGATCAGGCAATGGTAAAACTGCAGGCAGATACGAGTGCGAAAAAATGCAGCAACCTGGATGCATGCAGGTCATTTGCATTAAAAAGTTTATATGATAATCATTGGATCGTTTTAAAAGTGGGATATGTATTATCCTCTTCTGTTCATGCCGTAAAGTTTTTAGGGTTTTTGTTGCTTGCGTTTGCGGTGTGCCTTGGTGCACCTTTCTGGTTCGATTCCTTAAATAAAATTATAAACCTGCGGGGCTCAGGCAGGCAGGAACCGACACGCCCTTTAACCCTGCCACAGCAAAGTCCGCAGCCTCCGGTTCACCCGGTAACAATAAACGTTAACAGCAACAATCAGCCGGAACAGGAGGCCGTTGGTTAACTATGGCACAACTTGTCGTAACCGTTGACAAACTCAACAAAAGAACAGCCATACCGGTAACGCTATCAGATAAATCAAGCATCGCCGGCGTAGTAGAGAAGGGCTTTCGCTTCGAAGGCTTCCCTTTCGTAAACACAGCCACGAACGGCAAGAAATGGTATAAA
The DNA here is from genome assembly GCA_002478885.1 of Chitinophagaceae bacterium UBA7600. Lineage (GTDB taxonomy): Bacteria > Bacteroidota > Bacteroidia > Chitinophagales > Chitinophagaceae > DLKC01. The sequence goes on along the minus strand of DLKC01000010.1, from coordinate 93,177 downwards.
GACCGTGAGGGTTTTTTCTATTGGGCGGGCGGGCTTATGGAAGAAGCAACTACAGTGCTGCCGCATTTTCAGCCGGCCGCCAACAGTTATTTTGCTGAGAGCCCCATTTTGACCAATTGGAACGCACGGCTTAAACAAGTTCCTGCAGATTGGAAAAGGGCAGGTGGGCAAGGAGTAAAAGTTGCGGTACTTGATACTGGTATTTTTAAAGACCATGAAGACATTAAAACCGGGATTACACTCTACCAAGACTTTACCGCCGTAAAAGATGAAATAGATTATTCGGGCCATGGAACGCATGTTGCCGGTATAATCGGTGCCCGTAGCAATGCCATCAATGGCCTGATCGGCGTTGCACCCAAATGTGAGTTGATTATTCTTAAAGTGCTGGGTGACGAGAAAGACATTGCCGATCCCGATAATTTCAACAATATCATTGATGCATTAGACGTGGCAGTTTCAAGTGGAGCAGATATCGTTAATATGAGCTTTAGTCTGCAAACCAATCGCGATAATCCAACACAGGAATGGAAAGATTCACTCGAAGCATTAAAGAATAAAATAGCAGCGCTTTCAGCAATGAATATCTTGTTGATAGCGGCAGCCGGCGACAAAGCCGACCTGAAAGAAGGAAGGCTTTTCTTTCCTGCATCTGAAAAGGGTGTTTTGTCTGTTGCTGCCATTAATGAAGGATATCTCGACCGGCATAACGATGTAAGTGCTTCTTTAAATATAGTGGGGCCGTTCGTAAACTATTTCTCAACATACATACCGCCAAAATTTTACGAAGCACTGCCCGGATGTAGTATGTGTACCGCATTTTTAAGTGGCATTGTAGCCCTGTGTATTTCGGTCAGGAAAATGAACGGCGCCACTTCAACATCGCGGGCAGAACTACTGAATTTACTAAACAGTTGTTCCATACAGCCTGCATCATTCGATTACCGGAACAGTGATGAATTTTATTTTAACCTGTTAAATATAACCTCATGAAAAAGATCATCACCTTTTGTATTGCCACGCTGCTGTTAGCAGGTGCCTCCATAGCTCAAAGACCGGTACGTGATGCGCTCATACTTTCCTCTTATCTTAAAAATGGAAAGTTTGGCACCGACCCGAAGATCGATTCCATATTTGCGCTCTACTTTGCCGACCAGGATGAAACAGTGGGCACCACATTTGAGCAAAATCCATTCACAAAAGACTATTTTAATCCCGCGCTTACAAGAGCCGGCATTCTGCCATTATCATCGCTGGCAACATCCGTTGGCGGCCTCGATGTAACAAACATCGCAGATGGGCTTGCCAAATTTCTTGTTGAAAGAACTAAACAGGAACTTTCAATCGTTTTTTTTGAAGACTTTAAAAAGAAACTCGATGACCCCAGATTTCATCATCTCACGGTTTTGTTTGCAAATACTTATAGCCTTTTAAAAACGATCGACGTTGATATTTATCAGTTCTCTTCGTATATACAAGCACTTCGGGAAGCCTTTATGAACGATCTCGACAATCTATACAATACATTTCCAGTCGTTGTAAACGATCCTGCGTTCGCTGCTTTTTTCAATAACAACAAACCGCTGAAAGAAATACTGCTGTATGGTTTGTTTATTACCAGGGAACTAAGAAGCGACGTACATCCAGGGCAGATCATCGAAGACATAGACTTCACTGAAAGCGATAACGCGGCTGATGCTACCGATCTCAACGCTGTGCTAAAATCAGTACAACTTATTTCCACTTCTTTGAAAAGTTCGGCAGAAAATGACAAACAATATTGGGTTACCAAAGATTCTATAGTAATGCTTGTCAAAAACAAAGACGCATTCCAGCTATACCTCGGCCTACTATATGCAAAGGCTGGTGGAATAAAGTTCAGCAACGGCAAAACACTGCAAGCATACATGGAAAAATCGCAGGAGTTTATTGCACACAGCAAAGAGCTTGTTACAATGCTAGAGACCAAAGTGAGCGAGATCGAACAGGTGATAGCAGAACTAAAAGCACAGGTAAAAAAAGATATCAACTACAGCGATTACTTCCACTACTTTCAAGCTGTTACCGGGTTGTTCAATATCAGCGATCAGTTGAACACAACCTTCAAAACACTTCCCTTTAGTAGCCATTATGGCACTTTTGTAAACGTAGCCGGTGATGTCAGCAACCTTTTTCTCGATATCAACAAAAAGAATTATGCCCCGGGTGTTATGCGGCTGGTGAGTATCTACGATAGCATATTGCGCCCTGCTTATACTGATCAGCAATTTGCAGCTTACAAAGATTTTCGCAAAGCTGTCATCAAATACGGAACCTTTATGGCGCAGGTTGCACAAGCCGAAAATTCCGATGACGTTAAAACCGCGATTGAATCTGTTGCATTGCCAACAGGAAGCGCTTCCATAAAAAAACACTCGAGTGTCAACATCTCCCTCAATGCTTACGTTGGCCCCTTTTATGGCAGCCAGAAACTTGCTAGCGAAAAAGAAGCGAAAAGCACATTCGGCGTTTATTCGCCCGTTGGTTTTACGTTAAGCACCGGGCTTGGGACTGGTGCGGCTCCCGCATCGCTTTCTTTGTTTTTCTCCGTTATCGATATCGGTGCATTAACGTCTTTCCGGTTTTCAGACACGTCTTCACTTGCCGGCGATGTGCAGGTGAAACTCAGCCAGATTGTAGCGCCTGGAATTCATGCCGTGCTTGGCTTCCCACGCTGGCCCATATCGTTGGGCGTGGGCCATCAATGGATGCCCCTGCTGAGCAAAGTTGAGCAGGATCAGGCTGTTTTATACGATTCAAAGGGCACACGCTGGCAGGTATTTTTAGCTGTAGATATTCCAATGTTAAATCTTTTTACCAGATCGCGCTAGTTATTTTTTATTTGTTTAACGGCTTTCTCTCTTCGTTGCATCGCGTTTTGTGCAGAGTGCTGGCATATCCGTCATCTTTCCCATCAGCGTCCCACAATTAATGATTAATGATGATGGCCGTATCGCTGCATTTGTTCCGCACAGTTCTTTATTGATCCAATTGTACAGGAGTGCGACGCAAGCAAAGCTGCAAAGCGATATAAAGCTGGTTACATAAACGACTACATTTACCTTCAGAAAATGGTTTACATGAGAACGTTGATAATAAATGGCAGGCTTATCACAACAAATGAGATTATTGAAAATGCTTCCATACTTTTTGAAGATGGGATTATTAAAGAGATTTTTCGAGACCCTCCCGCTATTGAAGGAGCATTAGTGATTAACGCGCAGCACAATTTTATATCTCCGGGTTTCATAGATATGCATGTGCATGGAGGAGGTGGCTGTGATTTTATGGATGGCTCGCCCGAAGATTTCCTAAGCATAGCACATACACATGCACAGCATGGTACAACAGCAATGATGCCCACCACGCTTACGAGTGACAAGGCCGGTATTATGCGCATTCTTGATTGCTACGATAAAACTTACGGCGCTAACAAGAACGGCGCTTCCTTTGCCGGTATGCACATTGAAGGTCCGTACTTTGCCATGCAGCACAGGGGAGCCCAGGATCCCCGCTATATTCGCAATCCTGATAAAGAGGAATATGACGAAATACTTTTGAAATATGACTGTATAAAACGTTGGAGTATTGCGCCGGAATTGCCTGGTGCTCTTGAACTGGGTCGCTTAGTGGCATCAAAAAATATCATCGCTTCCATCGCTCACACCGATGCGTTGTACGATGATGTACGTAAAGCAATGGAGCACGGATACAGCCTTGTAACCCATTTGTATTCGGCCATGAATGGCGTAGTGAGGAGAAACGCTTACCGCTATGCCGGAGTTGTGGAAGCAGCTTTTCTCCATGATGAGCTTGATGTGGAAATAATAGCTGATGGCAAGCACTTGCCCGTGCCGCTTTTGCAGTTGATCTATAAAATAAAGGGAGCATCAAAAATTGCATTGATCACAGATGCAATGCGCGCAGCGGCAACAAATGTTGTTACAAGCACGCTCGGTGCAAAAGACAACGGACTTGATGTGATTATTGAAGACGGTGTTGCAAAACTACCCGACCGCAGTTCTTTTGCAGGAAGTGTTGCCACCGCTGACAAACTTGTGCGCGTTATGTGGAAAGATGCCGGGATACCGCTAACTGAAGTAATAAGAATGATAACAGAAACACCTGCACGCATCATCGGGGTTAGTGATAAAACGGGAACACTTGTTGCAGGTAGGGATGCCGATATAGTTTTGTTTGACGATGCCGTTAATGTTATGAAAGTGTTTGTTAGAGGCAAAGAGATCATTTGATTATACAATTAGCTTTTATGATGATGTTACAGGGCTAGGCACGCTCCTTTGTGTTGCATTGAATTCTTTTGTAGTTTGTGCCATGGCTCAGTATGCTAAGAAGGCACTTACCAGTTATACTACACACAACACCGCCGAATTACTTCGTGGTGGCAAAAAATATTTTCAATGCCTGAAAGACCTGATCGACGCTGCCAAATTTTCGATTCACCTGCAAGTATACATTTTTGATGATGACATCACCGGTAAATATATTGGCGATGCGCTGATGGATGCGGCAAAGAGAGGTGTAAATGTTTATGTAATGACCGATGGGTTTGCTTCGCAGGTAATGGCCACCGCTTACATTGAAGCGTTGAAAGAAGCCGGTATACATTTTCGCATGTTCGAGCCTGTGTTTAAAAGCAACGATTTCTACTTTGGCCGGCGCATGCACTATAAAGTAATTGTGATAGATGCCCGCTATTGTCTTGTTGGAGGCATCAACATTGCAGATCGGTATAACGATCTTCCCGGCGACCCTGCATGGCTTGATTTTGCATTACTTGCGCAGGGCGAGGTTGCACTTAACCTTTTTCATATTTGTGCAAAAATGTGGGCAAGGTCTTCCGCTGAAACAAAAAGAATTTCGCAATCACTGGTGCCTCCCCCACTTTCCGAAAATAACGGTTGCATGATTCGGGTGCGAAAGAATGATTGGGTGCAAAGACAAAGCCAGGTTTCTGCGAGTTACCTTGAAATGTTTCGCAGTGCGCAGCAGCAGATCATTGTGATGAGCAGCTATTTTCTGCCTGGTCGCACTTTCAGGAAGAGTTTATCCGCAGCTGTGAGACGTGGCGTAAAGGTAAAACTGGTACTGGCGGGCGAATCTGACATTATGATCGCCAAACATGCAGAACGTTATATTTATCGCTGGATATTCAGGAATAAGATGGAACTGTACGAACTGTCTCATGCAGTGCTGCACGCCAAAATTGCTACCTGTGACAATCGGTTTGTTATAGTTGGCTCTTACAACATAAATAATATAAGTGCTTATGCAAGTGTGGAAATGAATCTTGACGTGATGAACAATTCCTTTGCCACAGCAGCAACTCAAGAATTGGAACAGATCATCGCCAATGAATGCAAGCTGCTGACAGCCCGTGAATTTGCCCTGAAGTTTAACCTGTTTCAAAAAATATGGCAATATACCTGCTACCAGGTGATAAGACTTATCATCTTTTTGTTTACATTTTACTTTAAACAGAAAGAACGATAACGGAAGAATATGCCACCATGAAAAACAAATGCTGAAAGGCGCGTCGCAAGCGAAGGTGCCATATGATCAGCTGCCGGCAACAAAATAATTCATATCCCTTTTATCCGCACTGCCAGAGCTTTTAAAGCAGCCCAGCTCCAGTTCTCAAACCGGCCACGTTGCATTACCAACTTATTCTCGGCTGAATGTTGCAAATAATAATGAAATACGAACCTTGCATGTGGATCGCTCCAGCCGATCATTTGTCCAAATCTAAGATCGTTGAACACCAAAGTATCGTGCCAATATTCGGCCGTGTAGAAGCCTTGTGAAAAACGCAGCAGCTGCGGCAGGTCCGGCTGATTTTTTACAGCGGAAAGCAGGTGCTGATTCCGTGGAAAAAATTGAAAATCTATAGTCGTTTCTTCATCGAATACGGAGCGATAAGCAATATTGTATCCGGAGTCGTTTTCGAGCACCACGTACCAAAGAAAATTATTCAGAGGTGTTGGCGTAATAAAGTACCGTTTGTAACTTATTTCCTGCACAGCAGCCATTCTCCGTATATCAGCATCTACAGCCAGTTTGTTCACAATGCCAAGCATAAGATACAATGCTGGTACAGTCAGGCCAATGACTGCCGATGCTCTTCTATATTTATCTTTCTTTTTTAAAAAAAACATAGCAAGTACCGCAATACCCGGTGCAACTGAGAAAAAAATATCAGCCACATACAGCGTGTTAAACGTAACGCGGTAATCACTAAACGGTTCAAACCATGCAGTACCATATACATTGAAGGCGTCGATGAAAATGTGCAGCATTAAGCCCAGTGCAAAAAAACGCAACCATTCTTTGGAACTGATATTATGCGACCTGTGCCATCGCGCTGCAAGTATTGCAAGTATTGGCGTCAGCAAAGCAGTGAAAAGCAAAGAGTGTGTAAATCCGCGGTGAGCAAGCAGATTATCGGCAGGGCTCATCCAGGTTGCCGCTAAAAAATCTACATCCGGAAAACTTTGGGCTATTGCACCCCAAAGCAGTGCAGGCCTGCCTAACTTTTTTCCAAGCAAGAGTTCGCCGGCGCAGGCACCAAGAGCAATATGCGTTAACGAGTCCATCCGATAAAAACCATTGACCCGAAGTTCAGCTATTATACCACATTATTCCCATGTATCACGGTATTAATTTTGGCGATACCGGAAGAAAGGTATTTTGTATCCGGCTTTGACAGGGCAATAAGCTTTCGTTGCGTCGCACTCTTGTACCGCAGCAATAAACGCAACAAAAAACACGTCTTACGACGTGTTAAGAACTGCTTTACACAAAATGATATTTGTATAATTATCGCGAATATTTTATGCTGCTTTGGCAGTTGCGTTTTGCTGTTGCACTGATAAGGCTGCGAGCCTTATCAATGTGTTAATGTACTGGTACTTCATGGTTGCTTTATTAAAATTTGCAGTTCAAAGATCAACAGCGGTAAGTTGGTATGCAAGCCCAACATGGCCGAACTGTTGATGCAACGGGATGAATTGAGAAAACCACCGATAAAAAACTGTGCCAAACGAACCCTGGCATTTTGGTGAACTCACCAGATAATGCCAACTTACAAGGCTTAAGCTGTTCAAACTAATTTTTAGCTATGAGGGTTATTACGTGGAACTGCAATATGGCTTTTAGAAAAAAAGCGGACCTGATTCTGAAATACAAACCTGACATTTTAGTTGTTCCTGAGTGCGAGCATCCTGGTAAACTGTTTTTTGCGCCGGGCTCCGCAAAACCATCCGACATACTATGGTTTGGCAAAAACCAGCACAAAGGGTTAGCCATCTTTGCCTACAATAAAATCCGCCTTACCGTTTTGGATAATCATAACGAACATTTTAAAATGATCATCCCCATAGCAGTTACAGGTAAAAAATACGATTTCAATCTTTTTGCAATATGGGCCAACAATCCCGATGATCCCGACGGGCAATATGTAACCCAAACATGGAAAGCGCTGCATTATTATGCAGACCTTTTAACCACCAAGCCAGCGTTATTAATAGGCGACTTTAACAGTAACACGATCTGGGATAGAAAATACCGCGAAAGCAATCATTCCAATGTGGTAAAGCTGCTGGAAGAAAAGGGCATTCTTAGCACTTATCATTTATACCACAAACAAATACAGGGAAAAGAACAACACCCCACGCTATACATGTACCGCCACCTGGATAAGCCATATCACATCGACTATTGTTTTGCTTCGGCTGATATGATCAAAAAGATCAAATCGGTGGAGGTTGGGTCATACAATATGTGGTCGAAATACAGCGATCACGTTCCACTGATAGTTACTTTCAAAAATACTTATAATATAAAGCAGGCATTGCCACCGGAAAGCTACGCTTAGTAGGCCAGTGTGATTCAGTTGTCGCGACAAAGATCTGGAAGTACAAGTGTGCGACGCAAGGAACGATGCCACAGTGCTTTATTGCCAGGAAAATTGTATACCCACTTATGTAACCGGGTGCGATATAGCACCTGGATCAACCTGCCTTGTGGGATCAATTCGCAGCCACAACAAACAGCCGGCGATTGTAATAAATGATACGATAAAAAGTGGCATGTTGAAACTGTGCGTCAGGTCAGCAATTTTTCCAAATATCAATGCCAGGAAGAATGCGCCCATTTGCCCGAAAAAATTCATCGCGCCTGTAACAGTACCGGTGTTGTTTCGGCCAATGTCTGAGCAAACTGCATATGCAGTCATAACGGCGAATGAGTAAGAAAAATTAGCGGCAATGAGGCAACCGGCACTTAACTCATTATTAGCGAGCAGTGCCGCAAGAAAAACCATTAAGCCGCACATACCCATGCCGGTAATGCCAACGAAGCGGCGGCCAAATTTTAAACCTCTTTTTCTCACAATCCAATCGGCGAAGAATCCACCAGAGAGCAGTCCTGCAATACCGGCAATGAACAAAGAAAAAATGATCGGGCTTGATTGCTGTTCACTAAAATGCCTTCCTTCCTGCAGGTAAACGGGCATCCATGCAACAAAAAAGTAATTCGACCATTGCAGGCAGAAGTACATGCACATAACAAGCCACACAGTGCGGTTCTTAAAAATCGCTTTCATCGTAACAAGTTGGTGGCCGCTGCGATGCCTGCAGTTGGCTTCGATATAATTTCTTTCTGTGACAGAAATACCGCGCATTTGCGCAGGAAAATCCTTGAACCAAAGATAGCAAACGATAATCCACACCAACCCTATTGCAGCATTCACAAAAAAAGGCATACGCCAGCCGTACGCCGCGGCGATGGGAATGATAATAAGCGGCGCAATTGCCGAGCCTATCTGCGAGCCTATGCCGACCCATGTTAAAGCGCGGCCTGTTTCACTTACAGGAAACCAGCGCGACACCGTAATGAGCGCATTAGGATAAGTGCCTGACTCGCCCACCCCAAAAAGAAAACGTATCAACATTAACGAAACCAGTCCCGTTGTAAAACCCGTAATGGCCGTAAAGAACGACCACCACAGAACAATACGAATAAAAACTTTTCGCGGGCCAATATGATCACCCAATAGTCCCGAAGGAATTTCAAATACCGCATAAGCAAGCGCGAAAGAAGCGAGCACCCAGCCAAACTGTTCGTTACTTAATGCAAACTCGCTTTTAATTCTTACGCCCACGATAGATATGCAAATGCGGTCCAGATACGTAAGCGTTGTAACGGCGCAAAGCAGAACAAGCACGCGGTACCGGTAGGGAATGGCTTTTATCATATAAGCAGTTGGTTAAAAAATAATCTGCGTATAAGATAGTAATAGATTTTTACAATAAGACAACATCAGTTATTTAAACCGCTTGCGTAATTTTTCTGGCAATCATTTTTATACAAATGCCGTAAAAAAACCTGGTAGCCCGGCTGCATTATTTTATGGCGGCTTCGTTGCGTCGCACTCTTGTACGTTACAATGTATTGCAGCAATTTTTTTGAGACCCATCCGGCAAACGATTGCTGCTTCTTCACTTTTTTTCACTGATGCCGCGAACGCAGAATTAATTGATGTAATTCCCGTGAACTATCGACTTACAGAAAATTATAACAAAGACGCGGAGTCTTTATCAAGATAAATAGCGCAGTTCGGGTGTTCCTGCAATATGCTTGCAGGGAAAAGATTCGATACCGGTTGCTTAAGGCATTGTTGTACCGCAATAGCCTTGCGCATGCCTGGCACGGTGCAAATAATATTGGCAGATAACATGATTTGGTTAACAGACATGCTGATCGCATGTGATGGCACGTCGGGCACGGCGGCAAACCAGCCTTCGTTCACCTGCTGTTGGCGGCAGGCCTCATCCAGCGCCACGATAATATATGGATCTTGTGTATCGAAATCGGCAGGCGGATCATTGAAAGCAAGGTGCCCGTTTTCCCCTATTCCCACGAGTGCCGCGTCGATAGGATGTCTTGATATAATTAGACTTAATCTTTGGCATTCACTGGCCGCATCACTCTCGCCATTTATAAGGTGTACGGCTTTTAAGGGTGGCACCAGGTCAAGAAAACGTTCCTTAAGATATTTTCTAAAACTGGCAACATGAGCAACAGGCAAACCAATATATTCATCAAGATGAAACATATTAACATAGCTCCATTCAACGGTGGCATCTGCTGCAAGATGTTGAAGAATATTGAACTGACTGGTTCCTGTTGCAAGAATAATATTGGCGACACCGTTGGTGTTGATCGCATGCTTAATAAGCGCAGCGGCATTTTCGGCGGCGGCAGTTCCGGTTGCTATTGAGTCGTGATAAACATGAACCTGCATGAAAAAAATTAAGAGCATAAATATCTGTGAAAAAATGATACAGGGTGCATCTGCCAGAAGAATAAAATCTTACCCGGCACGTGCTATCAATACGCTTTCATCTGTACAAGCTTTCCATGTTTTATATCCGCCGGAAAGGTTAAAGACATTATCAAAACCATGTTGCCTGAGTATTCTTTGTGCCAGGTAGCCTCGCAAGCCAGCTTCGCAATAAATAAAGATGTTTGTGTCTTTTGGAATAGCATGCAAACGGCTTCTTATTTCATCTACAGGCAGATTGATCGCCCGTTCGATATTTCCGGCATCATATTCATCTTTACGGCGAACATCAATAAATAAATCATGGGCCTTTATATTCCCGGTTTCATTCCAGTAAAATATTTTCAGTCTCTCCATTAAAATATTTTCTGCTACAAAGCCCGCCATGTTTACCGGGTCTTTGGCAGACGAATAGGATGGCGCATAGGCCTGCTCAAACTCAGCAAGGTCGTAAACAGTTTTTCCCTGCTTAATAAACGTGGATAGAACATCGATCCGTTTATCAACGCCGTCATAACCTACAGCCTGTGCATTTAACAGGCGTCCATCGATGGGCGAGAACGCTATCTGCATCGTCATTTGTTGAGCATTTGGATAGTAAGCGGCATGCGAGCCATTGTGCGTGGTGGATACAACGTGATCAATGTTCGCGGCTTTTAAGTGTTTGGATGCGGTGCCGGCAGTGGCGAGTGTAAGATCAAACACTTTTACAATAGCCGTATTAATAGAACCGTTATACTTTTGAACATTGCCGAGCACTATGTTGTTAGCGCAACTGCGTCCCTGCTTGTTTGCGGGACCAGCGAGGTATGTCATCATTGATATGCCTGTAATGGGATTTTTAAATTCAATGGCGTCTCCAACTGCATAAATATCGGGATTTGATGTTTGCAGATATTCGTTTACCCAAATTCCTCTTGCCTCACCTGTTTTTAAGCCCGCCTGCAGCGCCAGTCTTGTGTCTGGCCGAACGCCGATGGAAAGTATCACAATGTCTGCCGTAAGTTGCTTGCCGTTATTTAAAGAAACAGTAATGGCTTCACCGCTTTTGGCAAATGATGCTACTGCGGCATTCAAATAAAGAGCAACTCCTTTGCTGCGGATATGCTGCTGCACGATTGACGCTATTGGGAAGTCAACCGGTGCAAGCACTTGCCCGCCCATTTCCACGATGCTCACCTGCAAGCCAAGGTGATGAAAGTTCTCAGCCATTTCAAGGCCGATAAATCCTGCACCAACTACAACTGCCCTCCTGGCGCTTTTCCTGTTCAGGTAACCTTTTATTAAATCGGTGTCTCTAACGCTACGCAAAGTAAAGATGCCTTCTATATCAACACCGGGAAGTGGGGGACGCACCGGCTCCGCGCCTGGCGACAATATCAACTTATCATAGGCCTCTTCGTAGGTTTCGCCAGTTGGCGATTTAATAGCTGTAATCGTTTTCGCAATCGGGTTGATAGCTATAACCTCTGTCATTATCTGCACATCGATATTAAATCGTTGCTGAAAAGATGCCGCCGTTTGCACAAAGAGTTTATCCCTGTCTTTTATTACATCACCGATATAGTATGGCAACCCGCAATTTGCATAAGAAATATACTCACCTTTTTCAAAAATGATGATCTCCGCATGTTCGTCCAATCTTCTCAATCTGGCAGCAGCACTGGCTCCGCCGGCTACCGCGCCTACAATTATGTATTTCATAATTTTGATCTCCTGAATTTTAAAATTAAGTACAGATGCAAGCCTGAATGTTGGCATGATCCAACAATCAAAACCGGTCAAAACTATTCACAGAATTCTTTGCTCATTGTAACATTTATTACAAAAGGAGTTATACACCTGGTCTAATTTTACATCGTCTTACTAAAATAGCAACAGCAATGAAAAACCTTGTTATACTCGGTGCCGGTACCGCAGGCACCATGATGGCGAATCACCTGCACCACCACTTGAAAAGACCAGATTGGCAGATTAGCATCATTGATGAAAAAGAAGAGCATCATTACCAGCCGGGCTACCTGTTTTTACCATTTGACATTTATACACCGGAAGATATTGTTAAGAAAATTGAAGAGTTTATACCCGGCGATGTAAACCTTGTCAGGGAAAAGATTAACCGCATTCTACCAAAGGAAAATGTTGTTCAACTCAGCAGTGGAAGGAGTATTAATTATGACATTCTGATAATAGCAACAGGCGCGAAAATTGCCCCGGAAGAAACAGAGGGCATGAAAGGAAGCGAATGGCAAAAATCCGTTTTTGATTTCTACACATTCGAAGGTTCTCTTGCCTTGAGAGATAAACTCAGGCACTGGCAGGGCGGGAAGCTTGTTATACACATTACCGAGATGCCAATCAAATGTCCCGTTGCCCCATTGGAATTTGCATTCCTGGCTGATTCTTTCTTTAAGCACAAACACCTGCGCGACAAAGTAGACATCACCTATGTGACACCATTAAGCGGTGCATTTACCAAACCCAAAGCGACAGAAACATTGGAGCATTTATTAGAGGAGAAAAAAATAAAAATCGAAAGTGACTTTGCAGTTGAGTGCATTGACAATGACAAAAAAGAATTGGTAGACTATGGAGGAAGAAGAGTTCCTTTCGACATCTTGGTTACTGTGCCGACTAATAAAGGCGACGATCTGATGGAAAGATCTGGATTGGGCGATGACCTTAATTATGTTCCTACTCACAAGGCCACGCTCCAGTCAAAAAATTACGAAAACATATTCGTACTGGGAGACGCAAGTAATATACCGGCTTCAAAAGCAGGCTCGGTCGCCCATTTTGAAGCAGAAATACTAACTGATAATATTTCGCTATATATAGAAGGGAAACCGTTAAAAGAAGAATTTGACGGACACGCAAACTGCTTTATCGAAACAGGCAACGGCAAAGCGTTGCTGATAGATTTCAACTACACGCACGAACCCGTAGAAGGCAGTTTTCCGTTTGCAGGCATCGGTCCTTTGCGCTTGCTTAAAGAAAGCAGGATAAACCACATGGGAAAGCTGGCCTTTCGTTGGATATACTGGAACATGTTATTGAAAGGAACCCATATTCCTTTTGTGCCAGCCACCATGTCAGAAAGTGGAAAGCATTACAATTAATTTCAACATTTAAAATAGATTTTATGGAAAAGACGATAGCAGGTAAACAAATTACCGTAAACGAGGAAGGCTACTTAACAGACTTTAATCAGTGGAACGAACAGGTAGCCGAAGCATTGGCATTAGAAGCTGAAGTGAGTTTGACTCCCAGACATTGGGAAGTGCTGAAGTATTTGCAGAACGAACAAAAAAACCAGGTGGCGCTGAGCATTCGCCGTATTGGCAAAAGCGGTTTACTTGACATAAAAGAGTTCTATCAGCTATTTCCAGTCGCCCCATTGAAGACCGCAACAAAAATCGCCGGCATTCCAAAGCCTGCCAGTTGTATATAGTACCTAAAAAATTGTGTTATGAAAAGTGTCGAATCTATCAAAAAGATGATGATCATCTTGTCAAAAGCCACCCTGGAGAATGTATATGCTGCATTTGTGCTAGCCAACGGAGCAAGGATGGAAGGAATTGAAGCAGAAATGTTTTTTACATTTTTTGGACTTGAAGCTGTGCACAGAAAAAAATTGGATCACCTGCATGTAGCAACTGTTGGCAACCCCGCCATGCATATGCCAACCTTGCTTGGAGGTCTTCCGGGTGTTGAATCGCTTGCAACCCATATGATGAAAAAGGAAATGGAGAAGGTCGATATGCCCGGCATACCTGAGTTTCTGGACATACTAACAGCTTCGGGCGTTAAACTGTGGGCTTGTAAACTGGCTATGGATATGTTTCACTACAAGAAACAAGATTTATACGAAGACCTGGATGGTGTTTTAACCGTAGGTGATTTTTATAAGAGAAGTTCCGGTGAAGGGGTACATATGTTATTCATATAACCTGGATAAATTTCGATGAAGCCCCCTAAACCAAATCAAATCAACCAATAACCCAAAATAAAATGGACAAATCGAACCAAATTTCGATTTGTCCATTATTTGTGCCCGGGACTGGATTCGAACCAGCACATCCTTGCGAACGCTGCGACCTGAACACAGTGCGTCTACCAATTTCGCCACCCGGGCTTCTTTTTCAGGACTGCAAATATAACCGTTGAAACGATTCCGCAAAAACGATTTTCAAACGGTGAGCAGGCTACAACCACGTATATCCGTATTATCTCTGCGGCCAAGCACTTCAAAGCTGCCATCTTCATAAACAATGCCAACATCATCCGTTGCAATAAAACAACAACTGTGAATATTGGCAAGGTCAATAATATTCAACACACCACGACCCGTTTCTTTAACACTCAGTGGGTCTTCCTCATCCCTCACAAGAACTCTCATCCAGGGAGGGCAAACAAAAATGCCATTGCCTTTTGAATACGCCTGGCTTAATAATTCTGTCATTCCATACTCCGAATGAACGGTCTCTATACCTAACCGGCTGCATAAAAAATCATGCACCTCGGCCCGTATCATTTCTTTACGCCGGCCTTTCATACCACCGGTTTCCATCACAATCGTGTTACTTAATGCAAGCGAATAAGCGGTGGCAAAATCAAGTAGAGCAAATGTTACTCCGATCAGCAGTACCTGTATGCCATCCTGCTCAAGCTGCAGAAGTAACTGATAAAGCCTCTCAAATTCATAAAGATAAAAACCACTTTCCTTATGAGCACTCCGTTTTATCAGTTCATCAACCATCACAACAAGGGACGAATTATTTCTTTCCAGATAGGACGGTAAAAGCCCAATAACACAATAATCACTTATATCCCCGTAGAACAGCTCAAACGCTGTCACAAAACTCTGCCGGTAAGTAGCCAGTTCTTTGATAAAATGGCGGCTCGTATTTGTGCCGGTTGTACCGCTGCTTTCAAAAACTGCCTGCGGTTCAAATACACCGGTCTTCAGCTCAAAATCTTTAAAAAAAGAAACCGGCAGAAAAGGTATTTCGCTAATGCGCCCCACTGATGCAATATCTGTATTTAAAACTTCGTTCCATTGCCTGTATACCGGATTGTGTAAATGCTGAAAACGCATTGCCGCAAGCGCTTTTGCGTAGAAAGCAACTTTATCGTCAAAAATATTGTTAACAATTATTCTGTCCGGCATCAGCGGTTGCCCCGTTTTATATAAATTTGAACCGAAAGTGAAACAAATGAATACAAAAGTATTGATAGTAGCATTAATCTCCCTAACAATAGCAGCCTGTAATAAAGACCAGTTCACTACAAAGCCTCAATTAACTTTTAAACAAGTAAATCAAACTGAATACCATCTCGGAGATATTATTGAATTCCAGATAGACTATACCGACAAAGAAGGCGATATTCAAAATAAACTGTACCTGGAAGAAGTAACAAACGATAAAGATTGTCCCGACAATAACTTTAAAAGCTTTTACCAGGTTCCTACAGATCTTCCCGACCAAAGCCAGGGGAAAGGAACCATTGTTATCAGGTACACTTATGCGCAACTTGGCCAATACCCAATCTACCCCGGTCCAAAATGCCAGCGGAACGATACTTGCCATTTCCGTTTTGCGCTTACCGACAAAGCTAACAACACCAGCGATACCATAGAATCGCCCCAGGTGGTGTTTATAAAATAGTAACTATTGCTAAAAAAGATTGCACATCTTATCTTCTTCGGCAATTATTTTTACGGCTTTTGTACCGTAGCACTTGCCATAGAAGCCTCTTTGCAGCAGGAAGCCCAGCTTAACAACCTCAGTTTCTACCTCGCACTTTATTTTGCTACCATTATTTATTACACGTATGCTTATATCCAGGAACGCGATGCCCCGATCTACAACAAACGCACTGAATGGTACGCACAGAATCGTAGGCTGGTAAGAATAACACAGTTGCTTTACCTGATCATTTGCATTGCCATTGGTATTTACCTGCTCAACCTTTATAAGGAAAAAATATTCATCATAACGCCCTGGCAATTGGCCATACTGGCAGTTACGGGAATGGTTTCTCTTTCTTACTATGGCATACCCAAAAAACTACCCGATTTTTTCAACATAAGAAATACAGGATGGTTCAAACCTTTTGCCATTGGTTTAATATGGGCAACTGTAGTAACCTACGTTCCTATTCTATGGAGCCAGGTAGAACAGCATACCACCTATAAATTCAGCCCCGAAAACGGATGGTTCTTCGTCAAGAATTTCATGTATATAAGTTTGCTGGCCATACTGTTCGACATAAAAGACTATGCAGCCGATCACAACAGGCGGTTGAAAACATTTGTTGTAAGGGCCGGGCTACGCAAAACCATTTTCCTTATTATCATCCCATTGTCGCTGTTAGGGTTGGTGTCGCTGCTGCTCTTTGCCAGTAGCATGCATTTTCCATGGTTACGTATTGCCATCAACTGCATTCCTTTTATTTGCCTCATTATTGTAGCGTTAAGTATGCAGCAACGCAAATCAATAATCTACTATCTTGCAGTGATCGATGGATTAATGCTGTTGAAAGCCTTGTGCGGTATCGCGGCCTGGATGCTGCTGAACAAATAGATATTTTTTGATCTGGCAGCAACACATGTGGCATCGCCTGTTGTGTCACTCACTTGTACGGTGGAAACTTCAGGCGGCAAGTAGTTGGCTTCGTGCCGGTTAAACAATGAACACCAGTTTTTCAAACACAAGTTCTTAGCTCACAACTGTTACTCTGTCCAAGAGTGCGACGCAACAGGCGATGAGCAAAGAGCTAAAGCCCGGACCAAAAATTACTATTCGGTAAATTATACTTACGCTTAAATAACGATCATGGCTAAAGAAAAAAAGAACGGAAAAAAAACAATTCTTACGAGTGCATCGATGGAATTTTTAAGAAGTTACATCAACAACCCTTCGCCTGTAGGCTTTGAAAGCAGCGGGCAAAAATTATGGCTCGATTATGTAAAACCTTTTGCCGATACGCACTTTGTTGATCCTTACGGAACAGCCGTTGCAGTAGTCAATCCAACATCGGCTTTTAAAGTAGTGATAGAAGCCCATGCGGATGAAATCAGCTGGTTTGTGAACTACATTACCGACCAGGGACTGATTTACCTGAAACGCAATGGCGGCGTTGATCACCAGGTGGCGCCCGCAAAACGCGTATTTATACACGGGAAGAAAGGCCCTGTTAAGGCCGTATTTGGATGGCCTGCCATTCATACGAGAACAGCTGATCAAAAAGACCCTGCACCAAAAGTTGAAAACCTGTTTCTCGATTGCGGCGCCAGGAACAAAAAAGAGGTAGAGGCGCTCGGCATTCATATCGGCGCCGTTGTAACTTACCAGGAAGGCTTTGATGAGTTGGCAAATGATTACATGATCGGCCGTGCCTTTGATAACCGCATCGGTGGTTTTATAATAGCCGAAGTGGCGAGGCTGTTGCAGGAAAACAAAAAGAAACTCCCCTATGCTTTGTATGTGGTAAATGCCGTGCAGGAAGAAGTTGGTTTGCGTGGCGCAGAAATGATCGCCCGCCGCATAAAACCCGATATAGCCATTATTACGGATGTTACACACGACACACAAACGCCGATGATCAACAAGATTATCGAAGGCGATACAGCCTGTGGCAAAGGGCCTTCTCTCACCTATGGGCCTGCAGTACACAATAAATTACTAAAGATTGTTGAAGATGTGGCTGAAAAGAAAAATATCCCGGTCCAGTTTCATGCGGTAAGCCGAAGCACAGGAACAGATACCGACAGCTTTGCTTACGCAAATGACGGGTGCCCGTCAGTACTTATTTCAATTCCGCTGCGCTACATGCACACGACAGTGGAGATGCTGCACAAATCGGATGTCGAGCAAACAATCCGGCTGATGTATGAAACACTGCTCGTGTTAAGCCCCGAAACCAATTTGAGCTATTTGTCTTAACGCATATTGCCCTAAAATGCTTAACTATGTCACGCTGATGGCGTGACATTTTTTATGTATTTATCCAGACTATACAGGCACAATAAAATTCTATTCCTGCTCATTGTTTTGTTTGCAGTTGCTCAGCTCGTAAATAATATACGGCACGATATTGCTATATCTCCGTTCTACAGTTATGGCATGTATTCAGAAGTAATAAAACCAGACAGTGTTTATAAGGTAGCAGAGATATACGTGAATGGGAAACAATTGCAATCAAAAGACTTTACAGCATTGGAATGGGAAAACATTTCTTTTCCTGTTACGCAGTTTTACAGGCAAGAGGAATGGAACAAGAAAATATGGAAGCAGGATATACACCGCCTACTACATTTTACAGACTCGTCAAAATTTGCAAACAATCTAACAGATGATGATTTCTTGCAATGGTATAAATTGCATTTACAATCTGTATTAAATACGCAAGTCGATTCGGTCGAAACACTCTTTAGCACCTACTCATTCAATGGCAGCAGCCTGCATAAAATAAATTCAGCAGAGGCACATGAATAGCAGCTTTAAATACAGGGTAATAAAAGCCTACTGCATCGTCTTTTATGCGTTAATGATATACAAATGGCTAAACGGCTTTTTGCTGTATCAACTCCAACCCTCTTTTTTTTATACAAGGCAAGACCTGGCAACATGGGTGTTTATGCAAACGGGCCTGCATCAGTGGTTGCTGAATAATCCGTTCGGATGGATATTGTTCGATGCCCTTTTTTACATTTCACCGTTCCTTTTATTCTTGGCCAATAAAACAAAAAAGCTGGAGACACCTGCGGCAATTGCGATGCTGGTGATAAACTGGTGTTATGTACAATGCTATACACTCTACCCGTCGAATTCCATTGAGGGACACACGGCATGGCTCTTGTTTCCATTCATCTTTCTTACCCGGCAAGGACAAACATTTTTGCTTTTGTACGAGGCAGTAAGATATTTTTTTCTATACTTTTTTGTCTCTGCCGCTATTTGGAAGTTTGCGCAGGGCGGCATTTTTCATGTACATGAGATGAGCGGAATACTCTTATACCAGCATCAACAGCTATTGACAAATTCGCCTGATTACTGGCACACCCGTTTTATTTTGTATCTCATTCAGCATCGGTTTTTGTCTTACACGCTTTATTTATCTGCCACTATACTGGAGCTGTTATTCATTGTTGGCTTCTTCACCAAAAAATACGACAGGATGCTGCTCATATTATTTATCATTTTTCTTATTGCTGACAATTTTATTATGCGCATCCCATATTTCGAAGTCGCAGCACTGGCTTTACCGCTGTTCATAAAAAATAAAATCACCGCAAATACTAACATCCGTATTTATTAATGTCTGTTAAAACAGACTTATGATTTCATTAAACAAACGAACAATCCACATTGTTAACAACAGATGAATAAGGCAATTTTAGAAATATTGTATGTTTGTAATGCATGAGATTTGATATGAAAGTAAGGATAGCCATTTTAGATATGTACGAAGGGTTTGCCAACCAGGGCATGCGCGGAATTAAGGAGATCATCACAAACTGGGGTGTTGCGCACCATTGCGATATCAGTTACGAAGTGTTTGATGTACGCCTGAAAAACGAGCTACCCGACTTATCTTATGACGCATATATCTCAACCGGCGGGCCCGGAAGCCCGTTGGACAGCGAGGGCGAAGCCTGGGATACCAACTTCATACATTGGATAGAAAAGGTGGAGAAATGGAACAGCGACATTGCAAACTATCCTAAAAAACATGTTTTTTTTATCTGCCACAGTTTCCAGCTGGCAGCCCGTCATTATAAAATCGGCCACGTTTGTAAACGCAGATCAACTTCTTTTGGCGTATTCCCCATTCACATGATGCACGATGGACTCGATGAGATTGTTTTCGAAGGTTTACGGAATCCATTTTATGCGGTTGACAGCCGCGATTACCAACTGATCGAACCCAACCATAACCGGCTGAAAGAATTGGGCTCAACAATTCTTGCAATTGAAAAAGACCGTCCCCATGTTCCTTATGAAAGAGCAGTGATGGCCGTACGTTTCAACGATTATTTTATTGGCACGCAGTTTCACCCCGAAGCCGATGCTACAGGCATGAGCATGTACCTGCAGCGCGAAGACAAAAAGCAAACCGTTATCGACAATCATGGTGAAGCTAAATGGCAAAGCATGATTGAGCAACTCGACGATCCGCGCAAAATCGTTTATACACATGATCACGTACTTCCCAACTTTCTCAACATCGCTGTTGGAGAGCTTGTTGGCAGTCTTGTAAACCGCTGATTATTTCTCTTATTTTTTGCCGGCCTTCAGAACCCTTGATCAACTTCGTTGTGTCACTCACTTCAGGTTCCTGTTCTTTAATCATCAACGGCAAATAAATCTTTCTTAATTGCTGATAAACGCACACGAGCACAAGTGTGCGACGCAAGAAAAGCAAATAGTAGCATTACCGCCCGGCACATAAAAATTTACCTGCCTGAGAAATAATTGATCTCTGAAGAAAAATCGAGATGCGGATTCTGTTCCTGCAGGGCATTGGCTTTTGTAAGCATTGAAGTCAGAAAATCGTTGTGCTGTTGAGAGGCCGGGTTAAAAGGTTTGTGATTTTTTGCGATGACAATCTTTTTTATTTCATCCATCAGCTGAATGGTTAAGGGATCAAAGCAATTCGCGGAGAATTGTTCCAGCACATAC
This sequence comes from Chitinophagaceae bacterium UBA7600, assembly GCA_002478885.1. Classification (GTDB taxonomy): domain Bacteria; phylum Bacteroidota; class Bacteroidia; order Chitinophagales; family Chitinophagaceae; genus DLKC01. The sequence continues at coordinate 72,087 of DLKC01000010.1, read as the reverse complement.
TGCGTGGCCGCGTAGTTTGGATGAGCAAGATCAATATCGTAAAACCTGTAATCACGCAACACATCGATCACGAGTTCGTAAGCAGGAAAATAATACAACTTATCAAACTTGTTAACCAGGTGGTGCACCGATTCGATAAGCCTTGCTTTGCTGCGATTATTTTCCACAACACCATCGCGCAAATGGCGCACCGGGCTTATGGTAAATATAATGCGGAGTGCGGGATTGAAATGAAACAACTGGTGAATGGTTGCATCGATCGCTGTAACGGTTTCTTCAATGCTGCAAAGATGTTTTTCAAACACCTGCGCAGGGACTTTGTGACAATTAGCCACATCGTGCGTTGACGCAGTTTTTAATTCGGCCGGAACCTGTTGTGAAAGCTTGTATGCAAAAGAAGATCCGAGCGTGATGATGAGCCAGTCGGTCTTTTCCAGGTATTCATGTGCGGCCTGTTGCGATTGATTAATGGTTGCGAGACACTGTGCTTTATCGGGATTTGAAAACCGGCTGTGATGCTGCCAGCTATGCCAGCATTCATTGAAATAAAAAAGATCGTCTTCTGTATATTGTTTATTATGAATATAAGATACGAGGCTTCGGCACACACTTAGCGGATCGAATAAAATACCATTGGGATTTTGCAGCACATTAAATTTAACATCTTGCAGATGATTGCCAATATGCTCGGTAAAGCAAGAGCCCGTAAGCAAAAGCCTGTTATGGTATGCAATCGTAGGCTGTAATGGTTTAATATGAATGTTTGAGAAAAACTGCATAAATGATTTTATTCTTCAAAATGCAAAACTAGCGCTTCGTTTAATGGCAATGCGTTCCAATCCTGCAAAAGCTTTGAATGTAAAAGCCGTATGTTAGCAAGCGTTTTTTCATCCACATGCGGCTTTGAAGTTGCGTGTTTTAATTTCCGGTGGGCATCGGCCAGCGCCTCATTAAAGTTTTCGGTTGGACCAAGTAGCCGTTCCATTGAAAGCAAATTCACAATGCTTTCAGCAACCAGTGCCTCTTCGGAATACGCAAATGGCCGTTGATCTTTTGGTAATTCAAAATCGCTGATGGAGATACCGCCTGCCAGCATGCCGAAGAATGCATTCTTAAAATGCAAAGTTGTTTCAACAGCATAGTGCATCAGGTCGTGTTGCACAAAAAATGCATCAGTCTGCATCCAGGTACTGCTACCATCTGTACGCAAACAGCTGATCACATGTTTGTCCCTTTTCTTTGCAAATTTTATTGTCATGTGTTAAATATACCGGCAGCCATTTGCAGGCAGATTGCAAGAGCATCTTTATTAATGTTAACAGGCAGATTTAGCTGCGCAAAAAAATCAATCATAAATTCTGTTGGCATGTTGCCCACCAGATCATCCTGCGCCATTGGGCAGCCACCAATTCCTTTCAAGGCGCCATCGAATCGCCTGCACCCGGCATTTAATGCAGCCTCCAGCTTTTCCTTCCTGTTTACGGTAGAAGAATGCAAGTGAGCGCCAAACGCAACCGATGAATACCGGGGTATCAGCGTTTGCAAGGCGTGGCCAACCTGCGCTGCTGATGCCAATCCCACTGTATCGGCAAGGGAAATAATGTTTACATCAAGCTTCACTATTTCATCAGTCCAATGCAAAAGAATTTCTTCATTATATGCATCTCCGTAAGGATTACCGAAACCCATGCTCAGATATAGCACCAGTTGTTTACCGCTTTTAATGCAGAGGTTTTGAATTTCCTGCACGCGAATCATACTCTGTTCAATGCTGCTGTTGGTATTACGTTGCTGGAATGTAGGGGAAATCGAAAAAGGAAATCCCAGGTAACTGACCGCATCATAAGCTACGGCATCCTCTGCACCGCGTGTATTTGCCACGATGGCAAGTAGTTTTGATTGGCTGTTTTGCAAATCAATTTTAGATAATACGTCTTTTGTATCCGCCATTTGCGGAATTGCTTTCGCAGAAACAAAACTGCCAAAATCAATGGTATCGAAACCGACCCGTAAGAGTGCATTGATGTACGCGATTTTTTTATCTGTTGCAATAAAACGAGGCCAACCCTGCATTGCATCACGTGGGCATTCTATAAGTTTTATTGCTTGTTGCTCGTGCATAATTATATCCTGAAATTAGTCAGGCATCCTTTGCCTCATGGCTTCATATAAGATCATGCCGGTGGCTACTGAGACATTGAGCGATTCAAAATCTCCGGCCATCGGGATATTAAACTGTTCATCGCATATTTTCATTAATGCAGGGAACACACCTTTGTCCTCGCTACCCATGATCACAGCAGCCGGTTCTTTAAAATCAAGCTGCGACAGTCTTTTTTTTGCAGTCATCTCACTGGCAAAAACTTTTATACCGTTCAAATGCAATGTATCAACCGCTTTCATTAAGCTGTTTACCCTGCAAATGTTGATCTGCTCCAATGCTCCTGCACTACTTTTCACCGCATCTTCATTCAATGCACCTACACCTTTATCGGGAATAATGATCGCCTGGGCCCCGCAACACACTGCCGTCCGGGCAATAGCACCAATGTTTCTTACATCCGTTATACCATCCAGTATGACGAACAAAGCAGTTGCTCCTTTCTCATTCACCCAGTCAACAACCTGCTGCAGATCCTGGTAAATGATGCCTGACTTAAATGCGATGACTCCCTGGTGGTTGATATTGGTAAGACTATTCAGCTTTTCATTGGGCACATATTGAACAGGTACGTTCAATGATTTCGCAAGCTCCCGGATTTCTTTGATAACATCGCCCGAAGCATTTTTAAACAGAAGTATCTTATCGATCATCTGTTGTTGCTTCAACGCCTCAGTAACGGGGTTTCTGCCTGCAATAATATTTTTCTTTGACTGGAACATAGTAAAGCGAAAATATAAAGTCCCGCAGAATCTGCGGGACTTTATATTTATGATCATTAATGATATGACTAATAAACCACTACTTTTCCCGAGTATTGCTGCCTGCCATTTGCATCACTAACTTTTAGGATGTAAATACCACTTGTGATGCCTGAAGGAAGCGCGATCGTTGAAACTGATTTATTTGCAACATCTACAACTTTGTTGTAAACAATATTACCCTTAGCGTCTACCAGCTGAAGGTTCTGCTTTCCTTTAATGCCGTCAAAAGCAACATTCATTGTTCTGTTTACAACAGGATTAGGGAAAATTGAAATAACACTGTTCCCTTTTACCGTTGCAACAGGATTGTCTTTTACCTGGGCTGCAGCTTCATCAATAAAATGTCCGCTGGCAAGGTCTGATGCATTATATACATCTCCTGACTGACCTTTAAGTGCTGTCGCTTGTAAAGTTTTAAGATCAACTGTATAGTAGTGATCGGTTTTTGTAGCACTGCTTACGATAACACTGCCCTTTTCATCTACCGCAGCGCCATTTACCATAAAATCTTCGGGAAGATTAGCAATGGCACCCTTATAATCAGCCACCATCGTTTGAGGATCGATCTCAAAAACATTCTTCTTCATGCTGATCACATACAATTTTCCAAATGCATCGGCAACAAGGTCGCCGCCCCAGCTCGTGCACATATTCCTGATGGAAATGTTCTCGTTATCATCACCATCCCTTACTGAACCAAGATCGGTAACGGTAATCTTATCGCCTGAAGAAAAACGGATCAGGTGATTACCATCATTTGTTAAAGCATATCCATAGCCGTCGGAACCGAAACACATCCTGGTGATCACATCATTTTCTCCAACTTCCTGGAAGTTCTTCAAAGCGGTGTTCCTTACATAATATACCATGTTGGTACCCTTGCTTAAATCAAAATACCGGAGTTCATTGCTGTGCATGGGGGTATAATAAAGGCGGTTAGTCTTCGCATCGAACGCAGTAGCAGCAACCAATGACTCAGTAGGAGCGGTAACAACATCGGATTTTTTCCCATCTGCATAAGTGATCATTGTACTGGCAATGCCATTGCGTCCCACTGTAGTTACCTGGTTGGTAACGGTCATTGCTGCATCTGATTGTTGCAGGCGAATACCGCGGGCAGCATCAATGATTGCCGGCTTGTCTTTGGGCGAATAGATACTTCTTATCTCAGCCCCGCTGCCAAGATCAATTTCTTTCACAGCCATCCACATGGCATTGCCTTTTGTTTCGCCTGTAATGGCATACGCATGGTTTTTCTGAGCATTTGTATTTTGCCCTGCGGCGAAGCAAATTGTCGCGATTAAGGCCGAACAGATGTATGAATTTCTCATAAGTTTAAATTTACTACTGCAATATAAAAAAATAACACGTTAGATAAGCAAGTTTTTTCTACTGCAAATATGCGACAATCTTAAAGTAAACAGGCATTACCGCCGAAAATCAGCAGGAAAAAAAAATTGCTTTAGTTTCTTCTTAAAATTTCTGTTTACCGGGTTGATAAACGATTAAAAACTGCTTCATTGTTTATTGTTTTTTAATGAGCGAATGAAGAACAGGGTTTAGTGAATGCATTGCCCCGCCACCCAAAGAGACTAACGTACAAGAGTGCGACGCAACGATGCCCAAAAGGGCTACAAAAGCTGGTTGCCAAAATCGCCTTTATTAAAATCATGCAGGTGGTGTTTTGCTGAAGCAAAGCCGTTGGCAATTAAACAGCTTTAATGTAGGTTTGTTGTATGAGTCAGTTATCAATCAGTAACCGCGGGCATCTGATGCCGGCCTCACCAATAAGAAAGCTTGTTCCTTATGCTGAGGCTGCAAAAAAAAGAGGTATAAAAGTATATCACCTGAATATTGGGCAACCAGACATTGAAACACCTGCAATGGTGTTGGATGCAGTAAGGCACTTCGATTTTAAAGTGCTGGAATACAGTCATAGCGCGGGAAACGAAAGCTATCGCAGAAAACTGGTGGAGTATTACCACAAGGTTGGGATTGATATAGAATATACCCAGATAATTGTAACAACCGGCGGAAGTGAAGCCATTCTCTTTGGCTTTATGGCCTGTCTCGACCCGGGTGATGAAGTGATTATTCCCGAACCATTTTATGCCAACTATAACGGTTTTGCGGTTGCTGCAGGCGTAAATGTAGTGCCCATTACCTCGTACATTGAAAACGGTTTTGCACTGCCACCAATAAGCGATATTGAAAAATCCATTACGCCGAAAACAAAAGCCATTGTTATCTGCAATCCCAATAACCCAACCGGTTACCTGTATAGCCGCGACGAAATGGAAACGCTGAAGGAAATCATTCTTAAGCATAACCTTTATCTTTTTGCTGACGAAGCCTATCGCGAATTCTGTTACGGTGGTGAACATTTCAGCGCCATGAAACTGCAGGGCGCAGAACAAAATGTAGTACTCATGGATACCATAAGTAAACGCTATAGTTGCTGTGGCGGTAGAATAGGCGCTTTTATTACCCGCAATAAAGAATTACTCGACGCTGTGATGAAATTTGCCCAGGCAAGGTTGAGCCCGCCGGGTTTCGCCCAAATAGCAGGTGAGGCTGCTATTGACCTGCCCGACAATTATTTTGATGTTACAAAGGCCGAATACAAATCGCGGCGCGATCTTATCGTAAACAGGCTAAATGCAATGCCCCATGTTTTCTGCCCCGATCCAGGTGGCGCATTTTATGCCATGGCGCGTTTGCCCATTGATGATGCAGACAAATTTTGCCAGTGGCTACTTGAAGAATTTTCCTATAACAATTCCACCGTAATGCTTGCACCGGCTACAGGTTTTTATGGTACGGTCGGCCTTGGAAAGCAGGAAGTAAGGCTGGCTTATGTCCTTAATCGCAACGCAATCAACGGAGCGATGGATTGCCTGGAGAAGGCTTTGGAGATTTATCCCGGAAGAACGTTGTAATACTTTGGACCGCGCTTTCGTATTTCAATGGGGCTTTGCTTGCGTCGCACGCTTGTACTGAAGTATCTTAAGCAACAATACCAAACTGGTGCAGATCGTATTGGGTGGTTTCTTTGCAAGAAAAGGTTATTGCATCATATTAAACCCTCATCTGCAAAACTGTAATAACCTTCTTCACTTACAATAATATGATCTAGTACATTAATATCCAAAAACCGTGCGGCCTCTCTTATTTTCCTGGTAAGTTCCTCGTCCTGGCGACTGGGCTTAATACTGCCGCTGGGATGGTTGTGACAAAGAATGAGGTTAACGGCATCGTTGTGTAAAGCTTTCTTAAGAATGATCCTCGGGTCGGCAACCGTTCCCGTCATCCCTCCTTCACTCACCACTTCGTAGTGAATAATCTTGTTTGCACGGTTAAGAAAAATCACAGCGAACACCTCATGTTTTTTATGTTGCAGTTTAACCTGGAGGTATGCTGCAATATCCCTGCTGTGCATGATCACTTCCTTCTTTTTAGTGCCGGCATCGCGCCTTATGCCAAGTTCAAGCGCCGCAACAATGCCAATAGCTTTGGCTTGGCCGATACCTTTCACCTTTAGCTGAAGCATTTCCTTTACAGACATTTTTCCAATTGCATTAAGGTCGTTGCCCGACACCCTCAACAGCTCTTTGCAAACATCAACCGCAGACCTGTCTCTCGTACCATTATTAATTAGAATTGCCAGCAATTCGGCATTGCTGAGGGCCTCTGGCCCCTTCAGCATCATTTTCTCCCGGGGCCTGTCGTCTTCCGCCCAATGTTTAATGGATGTGCTTTCCATGTTAAAAAGTTATGAATAGTCAAAATACAATTTCATTTCGTAATTTCTATCTTCGCCGCACATTTTATTACTATGGGGCCTTCAGTAAAAATCTTTTCCGGAAACAGTTCCAATGCCTTGGCTGAAAAGATAGCGCAACGCTTTGGTGCAGCACTTGGCAAAATCAATATTCAAAAATTCAGCGACGGCGAATTCCAGCCAATCTTCCTAGAGAGCATAAGAGGTGATTATGTTTTCCTTGTTCAAAGCACCTTTGCCCCAATGGACAACCTCATGGAGTTACTATTGATGATCGATGCGGCAAAAAGAGCCAGCGCTTATAAGATCATTGCCGTAATTCCTTATTATGGTTTTGCAAGGCAGGACAGGAAAGACAAACCGCGTGTTGCGATTGGCGCAAAACTTATCGCTACTCTTTTGGAGGCTGCAGGTGCCGACCGCATAATCACCATGGATTTGCATGCCGCCCAGATACAGGGATTCTTTGACATACCGGTGGATCACCTCGATAGCTCGGCCATTTTCATTCCTTACATTGATCAACTTAAACTGGAAAACCTTACCTTCGCGGCCCCTGACGTGGGAAGCACCAATAGAGTGAGGGAAATTGCGAGCTATTTTAACGCAGATATGGTTATCTGCGACAAGCACCGCAAAAGGGCAAACGAAATTGCCAGCATGGTAGTTATTGGAGAAGTCACAGACAGGGATATAGTTCTTATTGATGATATATGCGACACCGGCGGAACCCTTGCAAAGGCAGCGGGTTTGCTAAAAGAGAAAGGCGCCAGGAGCGTAAGAGCCTTATGCACGCACCCGGTGCTGAGTGGAAAGGCATATGAGAATATTGAGAATAGCGTATTGGAAGAGTTGATCGTTTGTGATACAATTCCATTGAAACGAGTAGGCACAAAAATAAAAGCGGTTTCCGTAGCTGATCTTTTTGCAATAGCAATAAGAAACGCTTACGAGAACAAAAGCATCACAAGCCTTTTTATTCATTCCCAGCTGAGAGGTAAACGTTAGGGCCGGTTTGATGAGCATGGCGTTTTAGTACAAGAGTGCGACGCAAGAAAAGCCGGGCATTGAAACGGAAGCCGGGACCAGGAAAAGTTCTTTAATAATCAAAATAAACAAAAATGAAAACAATTACAATCGAAGGACAACTGAGGACCGAAATTGGCAAAAAAGCCGCCCGCCAGCTTCGCTCTCAGGAACTGGTGCCTGGTGTAATTTACGGGGGTGCCGAAGAAGTGAATTTTTCCGCTTCTGCAAAGGCTTTCAAGCCATTGGTGTATACCGGTGAATTTCAGTTGGCAGAAGTTAGCGTAAATGGTAAGTCTTACACCTGTATTTTAAAAGACCTGCAATTTGACAAGGTTTCCGATGCATTAAACCACGTTGACCTTTTGGAATTAGTGGAAGACAAAAAAGTAGTTGCTACTTTACCGCTTAAGTTTGTTGGTGCAGCAGCTGGTGTAAAAGCTGGTGGTATGCTCGTACTGAAAATGAAATCGGTGAAAGTAAAAGCTTATCCGAAAGATCTGAGAGAGTTTATCAATGTTGATATTACCAACCTTGAACTGAATGGAAATATTCGCGTTCAGGATATTGTTGCAGAAAACATGGAAATTCTTAACTCGCCACGTATCTCTGTTGCATCTGTCGTAATGACCCGCCAGTTGAAACAGGAAGAAGCAGCAGCTCCTGCAGCTACTAAAGCAGCAGCTCCTGCAGCAGCAAAAGCGGCACCTGCGGCAGCTCCCGCAGCAGCTAAGAAAAAGTAATTATCCGCTAATAAGTTCAGCCCTGTACAAATTGTACGGGGCTTTTTTTTGGGGCGCATAAACCACCGCATATTATATTTACAAAGAACAAGCTTGTATGTCTAAATACCTTATAGTAGGGCTCGGCAATATTGGGTCGGAGTATGCACATACCCGTCACAATATCGGTTTTGATACCGTTGAAGCTTTCGTAGAAAAGCATGCCGGCGCATTCCAGGTGGGCCGTTTGGCAGAAGTCGCCGAATTGAAATGGAAGGGCAAAATATTTGTTTGCATAAAGCCTTCCACCTATATGAATCTGAGCGGCAAAGCATTTAAATATTGGCTCGACAAAGAAAAAGTACCACTTGAAAACACGCTCACAATTGTGGATGAATTAGCAATTCCGCTAAGCAAGGTAAGACTAAGGCCCGCCGGGAGTTCGGGTGGCCATAATGGGTTGGCGGATATCGAATTGGCATTGGGTACCGTTAATTATCCTAAACTTAGATTCGGTATTGGCAACAACTACCCCAAGGGCATGCAGGCCGAGTTTGTATTAAGCAAATGGTTTCCGGAAGAACTGCCAGTCGTTACAAAGAAAATAGCAGCTTGTGTTGAAACGATTGAGAACTTTGCAAGCATAGGAATTGAACGAACCATGAATCTGATAAATAACCAACAATTTAGTTAGCTTATTATTGTTATTTTTTTATCTTGCGCAGAGAGCTTGCTTTTAGCTATGTGGAATTTGCCAAACATTGATTAAAATAGCCTAATTACCCTAAAATTATTTTCCGACCATGAAAATATTTTGCGTAGGACGAAACTACATCGAACATGCAAAGGAGTTAAACAACGACATTCCCGAAGAGCCTGTTATATTCCTTAAACCCAAAAGCGCTTTATTGCAGCAGCATGTTCAGTTTTATTACCCGGAATTTACAAACTCACTGCACTACGAAGCTGAACTTGTTTTACGTGTTTCAAAGAATGGTAAATATGTTCCGGAACACCTTGCTTCAAAATATTTTAATGCAATAACCGTCGGGATCGATTTCACAGCAAGAGATCTGCAAACAGAACTTAAGAAAAACGGGCTGCCATGGGAGAAAGCAAAAGCATGGGACAACTCCGCTGTTGCAGGTGAATGGCTCGAGGTTACTCCGGATATGCTAAAAAAGCCGATTAATTTTTCCATGGCATTGAATGGCGAGATCGTTCAAAAGGGCATAAGCGCTGACATGATCTTTTCATTCGAACAGATAATCGCCAACATTTCTCAGTACTTCGCACTGAATATCGGGGACCTTATTTTTACCGGAACCCCCGCAGGTGTAGGTGAGTGTGTTGTTGGCGATGAACTCAGCGGTTATTTCGAAAGCAGGAAAGTTTTCAATCTCGAAGTGAAATAATTTTGCCAGCCGGTAGATTATTATTGTCTTACATTCGGATATTTACCTATGCTGGATTCCACCATCCTTTTAAAAGCCTGGCAATTGATCTGCACTTCACGCAGTATGGCTGACTTATATGAAAACAATCGCCAGGTTTGCAAATATGTACATTCTACCTCCAGGGGGCACGAAGCAATACAAATAGCAACAGGCATGCAGTTGTTGCCTTGCGATTACGTAAGCCCATATTATCGCGACGACAGCCTCTTGCTTTCCATGGGTTTCTCCCCTTTCGAGCTAATGCTTCAACTGCTGGCAAAAAAAGAAGATTCCTTCTCTGGAGGACGCTCTTATTATTGCCACCCGAGCAGCAGGGATAATACCAAAGCCAAAATCATTCACCAGAGCAGCGCCACCGGCATGCAGGCCATCCCAACAACAGGGGTTGCCCAGGGCTTACAGTTTTTGGAACAAAATAATTATCCGCAGCTTCAGAAAGGCGCATCGGGAGAACTGCCCGTTGTTGTTTGCAGCCTGGGCGATAATAGTGTTACAGAAGGCGAGGTGAGCGAAGCCCTTCAATTTGCTGCATTAAAACAATTACCCGTTATTTTTTTAGTGCAGGATAACAATTGGGGCATCAGCGTTACTGCTGCAGAAGCACGGTCAATGAACGCCTATGAATTTGCACAGGGGTTCAAAGGCCTGGAAAGGATGAAAACAGACGGGTCCGATTTCGTGGCATCCTACGAAACCATGGGTCAGGCAATTGATTTCGTGCGCACACAACGAAAACCAGTGCTTGTACATGCAACAGTGCCGCTGCTTGGACATCATACAAGTGGCGTACGCAAAGAGTTTTACCGAACAAAAGACGATCTTGATGCCCATGCGCTAAGAGATCCTTACCAAAAATTATATAAAACGCTCTTGCAGGCAGGCATCAGCGAAACGCATATCCATTCGTTGAGCGGGGAAGCAGCGGCACTCGCAGCATCTTCGTTTGAAAAAGCGAAAGCGGCTCCGGAGCCTTCTCCGGATTCTGTTGCCGATCATGTGTTTGCAGAGACACCCGTGAAAAAAGAGACCGGTATACGTACACCCGTAGCTGGCGAAAAAACGATCATGGTAGATGCCGCCCTCCATGCTATTGAAGAACTCATGCAAAAACATCCTGAATGCCTGTTGTATGGGCAGGATGTGGGCAGGAGGCTCGGTGGTGTTTTCAGGGAAGCGGCAACACTTGCTGAAAAATTCGGCGATCACAGGGTATTCAATACGGCCATACAGGAAGCATATATCATTGGTTCTACAGCCGGCCTGTCAGCAGTTGGCTTAAAGCCTGTTGTAGAAGTTCAATTTGCCGATTATATTTATCCCGGGTTAAACCAGCTTGTCACCGAAATATCAAAATCTGCATACCTGTCAAATGGCAAATTCCCTGTTAGCATGGTGCTAAGGGTGCCGATTGGCGCCTATGGCGGAGGCGGCCCATACCACAGCGGCAGCATTGAATCAACGCTGCTTACCATCAAAGGCATAAAAATCTGCTATCCATCCAATGCGGCAGATATAAAAGGATTAATGAAAGCTGCTTATTACGATCCTAACCCGGTTATTATGCTTGAACATAAAGGGCTTTACTGGAGTAAAGTGCCGGGAACGGAGGAAGCTAAAACAATTGAGCCTGCTGCAGATTATATACTTCCCTTGGGTAAAGCCAACAGCATTTTGAAAGCTTCCGAAGCAAAAACAAATCACGGCGAATCAGTATGTATCATAACTTATGGGATGGGCGTGTATTGGGCAAAAGAAGCAGCCAATAAATTCCCGGGTCAGGTTGAGATCATTGACCTGCGTACACTGTTCCCGCTAGATGAAGCGCTTGTTTTCGAAACCGTGCAAAAGCATGGCAAATGCCTGGTACTTAGCGAAGAGCAACAGAATAATTCCTTCGCCGAAGCACTGGCACATAGAATTGCATATAACTGCTTTAAAAATCTTGATGCCCCCGTTGAAGTGATGGGCGCACTCAACCTTCCGGCTGTACCGATCAATCTCGCACTCGAAGCGGCTATGCTGCCCACAGCCGAAAAAGTTCGTCAACGCTTGCAGAAATTACTGGACTATTAGTGCTGAAAAGGGCTATTTATGAACCAGGCTTTGTCTAAGCATGAAGCTTTTGTTGCGTCGCACATTTGTGCATTCGGTCAAAGGTCAGCTGTTGATTGGTACTGAGAAGTTGTTCTCGTTCGTTGCCACACTTATCCCCCCGAAAAAGTTATTTCAGCACACTGGTCCCGTCCTCGATGCTTACCACGTAAGCTTTCAAATCAAGTTTCATGGCATTGCGGTAAGCAGTAGCGGTTTCTTCGATCAGTTGGTTTACTGCTTCCTCTTCCACAAGATTGATAGTACAGCCCCCAAAGCCTCCGCCCATCATTCTGGCGCCAAGCACATGTGGATTATGCTGAACATGCTCAACCAAATAATCGAGCTCGTCGCAACTTACCTCGTATAATTTGCTGAGACCGAAGTGCGTTTCATACATTTTCTTTCCAAAAGCCTCCATATCATTTGCCTCAAGGTCAACACAGGCTGCGAGCAGGCGCTGAATCTCTTCCACCACATACCTGCAACGGATGTACACGTGCACATCTTCAGTAAGCACATACTGATCGAGCATGGCCGGCGTTGCATCACGCAGGCTCCTCACTTCGGATAAATGTTGCTGTATTAAAGCCACCCCTTTTTCGCATTGCTGCCTCCGCACATTGTACTCCGACGAGCCGAGCGAATGTTTCACACCCGTATCAAACAGCACTATTTTAATACCGTTCATGTTGAATGGCTCGTAATCGTATTCGAGCGAACGGCAATCTAGTTTTATAACATGATTCTTCTTACCAAACATGCTGGCAAACTGGTCCATAATACCACACTGTACACCCACATATTCATTTTCGGCCTTTTGAGAAAGTCTTACCATAGTTAGCGTATCGAAACCCACCCCGAACATTTCGTTTAAAGCCTTGGCTGTGGCACATTCCACGGCGGCCGAAGACGAAAGTCCTGCACCAATCGGTATATCTGCAGTAAAAGCCATATCAAAGCCCTTTAACACAGCGCCGGCCTTAAGAAACTGGTCTACGACCCCAAGCACATAATTTGGCCAGGACGACTCAACAGATTCCTGAAGATCTGTAACAGAGGTTATATAATTCTCGTGAAGGTCAATAGCGTGAAGATGAATGCCATTGTCAACGCGTTCATTCATTACCATGTATACAGCCTTATTGATCGCTGCCGGCAATACAAAACCGCCATTATAATCGGTGTGCTCTCCGATGAGGTTTATCCTTCCCGGCGACCGCACGATCACGCTCTTTTCAGTAATAAATTCACGTAAAGAGGAGGGCAGTGTATGAGCGCCAGGTATAAATGTTGCAATACTATTTTGCATAAATATCTTTCTTGAAATTATTTTTTCGACCTTCAACGCCTGCAACGATCCCGGCGATGCAAATCAATGATAGCAACCGGAAACTCAGATAATATCTTCCGGGTTGGTCCATTAAACCCAGCCAATACTTACCTGGCTAAATTGAAACTGCCTAATATGTAAACTTTACGCAATTTACTTCTTATTTCACTTCGTTTAATTCTAACACCACGCTGGTACGATTTTCATCAACAGAGGGGTTTATTCCTATTTTCATAAGAAAATCTCCAGAATAGCTCTTTGAATCATCGACGGCTGACCTGGTGCCTGGGTATAGGTTTATTTCTTTGATACTGTATTTCTTAATTGGGTCAAGGCCCTTTAATCTAACCGGCTCAGGTAATGCAGAAGGCATATACCGGTTGCGTGTTAAGTAATTGAACATTACCGCCCTGCTCTTGTTTTCGGCAACATACATTAACGAGGCAAATGGCTTTTCTCTTGGATTAACAAGCCTGTACAGGTCTCCATGCCAGATAATATCACTCAGCGACTTATAGTTGCTCACTGCCTGTTTGCTAAACGTAAGGTCTTTTTCGTTTAGATTAGCTACCACGATGTCGTATCCCATTTTTCCCATCATAGCAACATCTGTACGGAATTTCAGGGGAGCTTTGCTCCAGTCTGTAACATGGTTACAACCTGCAATAGCTGGATAGAAATACGAATATTCCCACTGCATATAAATGCGTTCCAGCGCATCGGTATTGTCGCTCGGCCAATATTCCGTAAAGTATTTCAATGCACCATAGTCAACACGGCCTCCTCCGCCGCTGCAAAGCATCATTGGCACGGAGGGATATTTTGCACGCAACCGCTCCAGCACCTTGTAAAGGCCATTTACATAATCAACATAGAGATGCGATTGTGGTAACCCTTTTTTTTGCAGGTAAGCCGAGTTAGCATTATAAACAAGGGAATTGCAGTCCCATTTGATAAAAGCCAGGTCGGGATTTCTTGTAAAAAGGGTATCAAGAATCCCATACACAAAATCCTGTACTTCGGGATTAGACAAATCGAGCACTAATTGGTTACGAAAATAGATCTCCGGCCTTTCAGGCTGACGTATCACCCATTCCGGGTGTCTCTCATACAATTCGCTTTTAGGGCTTACCATTTCAGGCTCCAGCCAAATACCAAATTTAACGCCGGCAGCCTTGGCTTCTTTAACCAGGTAACCGATGCCATGCGGAAGTTTGCGCACGTTCTCCTGCCAGTCGCCAAGTCCGGCCGTATCCGCATCGCGGGGATGCTTGTTACCAAACCAGCCATCATCTAACAGGAACATATCAACGCCTAAAGATTTTGCACCCTTGAATAATTCAACAAGTTTTTGCTCGTTAAAACCAAAATAAGTGGCCTCCCAGTTATTAAGCAAAGTAAGCCTCGATCCTTGTCCGTCTAGAATGCGGTATTTTGTTGCCCAGTGATGCAGGTTGCGGCTTGCTTCGCCCAAGCCATTCTGTGAAAAAGTATAGATCAGCGAAGGCGTTTGAAACGACTGCCCCGCCGTTAGTTGGTATTCGGACGCATAAGGATTAATGCCTGCGATTAACCTCAAATTGTTGTATGAGTCCACTTCAAAATCAAGTTTGAAATTTCCTGACCACGCAAGTTGCCCAAGTAATACATTTCCCTGGTCTTCAGAGGCTGGCTGGTCAAACGAAAGCATAAAAGCCGAAGGTTCATATAAATTAGCCCTTGTACCCAGCTTTGTGTCGATAGATTTTATGCCGTGCGTTAACTCGTCCGTTTCGGGATTCATCTCGTGGGCCCATGTGCCGTTATAGTGCGTGAGATAGTAATGATCTGCTATAAAATATAAATTGGCAGAAGCATATTTTTCCATCATTATCGCCTTCTGCTCATTGTTCTTTATGACACTCCACTGCTCCACCACATTTTCTTTGCTCCAGGTTTTGTAAAAGAGCGTCACCTCCACCGCGTATACAGGGTCTCTCAACACAATGCTTGTAAGGGTGGTGTTTGCGTCAATGCTTGCTGCTTTATGACTTACATAATTCAATTCAAGCGAAGCATTTCCATCTGCATGCGTAACCTGCAATGCCGGCTCGCTGAGGTTAAACGTTCCCGAAGGCGTATAGGCATTGTTGTAGATGCCGGCATTTCCATCCCTGTACTTATACTGCCGCGCAACCGAAACATATTCTTCTTTTTGTGCGAGTTTCTTACCAAAATAAACAATCCCAAGCCGGTTATTTTTATCCGTTTGCAGCAGTAGCACGTTTGTGGAAGTTTCCACCGGAATGGTAACCTGTTGCGAAAAGGCTTTTAAAGCAAAAGCAGGAAAAAGTAATACAATAAAAAGCTTTTTCAGGATGTCGGCTTTCAGTGTCGGTGGCATCACCTCTTGCGTCGCACACTTCAACTGTGCCAATACTGTTGATCCAGGTAAGAAAGGTTTAGTGAATGCTTTAAATGCGCTGACATTTTTTTTCATGTGGCAGTTCAGCTTTTCTGTTTCATTAAATGGCGAAGCAGGTACCGTGGGTTTGCCGGCGGGCACTGTTATGCCTGTTGTTTATAAAAAAGCCGCACAGGTTGTTGCAGCACAAGTGTGCGACGCAACGAAGATGGGCAGCGCAATAAAGATAGGCACATAAATAAAATGCCCCCAAATAAAAGGCGCTGTTAATTAAAACTTTGCAACGAATTTGTTGAACAGCAAATCAATGGCCGGGAAAAAAGAAAGCAGGTAAAAACAGTAAAGGTTCCCTTTCAGGAACCTTTATCGTAGCGAGAAGGAGATTTGAACTCCTGACCTCAGGGTTATGAATCCTGCGCTCTTACCAACTGAGCTACCTCGCCAAACGGGCGGCAAAAATAATGGTTTTGTCTATAAATCCACAAAAGAAATAAAGCCTTTTTATCGCTGCCGAAAAATGAGGACACGCCCGGAATAATAGCGCTTGCTGATTTCTCTTTAAAAATCTTTACATTCCCGAACCGAAACTATTTTCCATGAAGGTTTTTCACAAACACGTCTGCAAACTGTTATTGTTCCTTTTGGGTAGCTTTATTTGGGTGGATGCCAGTGCCCAATCAGATACAACCGGGCGGGAGGCCGCAGCCGATAGCATCCAGGTTAATGTTGTAAAACAGCGGCTGAGGGAAAAATTCAAAGATTCAGTGTCATACGAGTCAGATACAGTGGTTGCCCTGCTATTGAAAAAGATTGAAGCGGTTACAGAACTGATCAATACGGCCAATCGCTTGTCAGAAAAGGGTTTCGATACCACGGAGATCGCAACCAAATTGCCGGAAACGGAACAACTGCTGGAAATAATCTCGGCAAATTATGTTTCAAAACAACCCCATCAAAACCTGCGCACCCTTAAAACCACCAAAGGCATTTTGTTACAGGCCGATCAGCAATTGGAGAAATGGCAGAATATGCTTTTTAAATATTCTGATCAGTTGGCGGAGATGAAAATAAAACTTGTTGAAATTTCAAGAGACTCATCCCTGAGAAAGCTGCCGAAAGACTCGCTGTTGCGCGACCTCTATCTAAGCCAGCTTGCCTCACTGGCGGTAAGATGGAGACAAACAGATTCTGTAAATAACCGGAACTTATTTGGCATAGGCATACTACAGACAAAAGTTGCCAGTTCCTTTATGAGATCGAAAGACCTGATCGACAAAACAAACGACAAAATAAACAGGTACATACAAAACCTTTGGTACCCGGAAGAGCCTTCCATATTCACACTATCGGCAAACAGCTATTCACAGTCTTTCTTCGAAGTGCTGGGCACTTCCTGGACGGCGTTTGTAAACATGGTGCTGTATTACTTATCACTGAACACGAATGTCTGGCTCACAGCCATAATAGGGCTTATAATCTTGTATGGCTGGCTTATATGGCTCAAAAGAAAAATAATAAGGAGCCATATTACACCTGACGAAATTTCCAGGAATGCTAACCTTGTTTCGGGAAAGCCTTTCCTGGTGGCACTGGGACTGATACTGGTATTCATCCTGTTTTTTTATTTTAACCTGCCACCGGCGTGGACCACCAGCATTTGGTGTGCGCTCTCTTTCGTGTTTTACTTTTTGAACCGCTCGAAAACGAGCCCCAACAATTCTTTCAGGCCGGCATTCCTTGTGCTGTTTATTGTAGCCTGCTTTTTAGGTTTATTGCTTAAAAGCTCGTTTGGTGAACGCTGGCTATGGTTGCTGCTGAATATCGGGATGATTGCCTTTGGCGTGGCAATGGTAAGAAGCATTAATAAAGGAATAATTCACTATGCTTTTTTTGCAAAAAATGTTTACCTCATTTTTACGGCGTTCTCTTTTGCAGCCCTAATCGCTAACCTGACGGGCAACTTTATGCTTTCAAAGACCTTCGATAGCGGTGCCGTCTATGCTGTGCTCACTGCCCATGTATTGTTTATTACCGCAGAAATATTGGTGCAGTTAATTTACCTGCAGCAGGAAGCGTATAAAGAGAACAAGTTTGCCTCCTACTTTGACTTCATTAATATACAGCAAACGATGAGCAGGTCGCTGAGAATGGCGGCCATTATCGGGTGGGTGGTAGTGATGGCCCAGCAACTCAATTTCTTTGATTATGCCTATGAGTTGGTACTTGGTTTTCTTAATAAAGACAGGACGCTCGGCGACAACACTTTTGATTTTGGAAGCATACTTGTTTTTATACTGGTGATATGGCTTTCATCATTTATCTCTAAACTGATGTTTGTATTTTTTGGAGATACCAAAACGCAGGGCAAGAATAAGAAGAGCCGATGGGGCAGCTTTTTAATTTTGATAAGGCTCGGGATCCTGTCTGCCGGCATCCTGATCGCATTTGCAGCATCCGGCATCCCGATCGATAAACTTACCATCATTATCGGCGCGCTGGGCGTTGGTATTGGCTTTGGTTTGCAAAACATCGTTAATAACCTGGTAAGCGGTGTAATACTGGCTTTCGAGCGGCCTGTTCAAATAGGCGACGCCATTGAAGTGGGCAACAGGTATGGTGTGATTAAAGAGATCGGTATTCGTTCAAGTAAGATCGTTACAGTGGAAGGCTCTGAAGTGATTGTTCCCAATGGTGACATGCTCTCCCAGCATATTGTAAACTGGACCCTCAGCAGCCATTACAGGAGGGTTGAGCTGATTGTAGGTGTTGCTTACCAAACTGACCTGAGAAAGGCAGAAAGCATTTTGCAGCAAATCATAAACAAGGAAAAAGGCATTCAGCAAAGCCCGGCACCAGCCGTACTTGCTCACCAGTTTGGTGACAGCTCTATCGACTTCAGGCTATTGTTCTGGTGCGATATTGATGCATGGGTTGCAGTGAAAAGCGAAGTGCTGATAAAAGTGCAGCAGGCATTTGCTGAAAATGGCATTGAAATTCCTTTCCCGCAAAGAGATATCAATATCAAAGACGTATCGAGTTTATTAAACAATGAAAAGACGCCGGAAGAAGGCGCTGCAAAAAAATAACCTGTTGCCGCATAACGAAACGGAAGTACAAGTGTGCGACGCAACAATTGTTGATCATTGACGAATAGCCGGGAAACAAATAATTGTTATTGCTATCAGGCAAGCTCTATCAATGTTACCTCCGGCATTATACCAACACGGCCAGGATATCCGATAAATCCATAACCACGATTTACATACAAGAGTTGGCGGCCATCACGGTAAAGCCCGGCCCATTGCTTATAAAACCACTGAACAGGACTCCATTTAAAATAGGGGTTTTCCAGGCCGAACTGCATACCATGCGTGTGGCCGCTAAGCATCAGGTCAATGTCCGGGTATTTTACTTTCACTTCGGCATCCCAGTGACTGGGATCATGACTCATCAGGATTTTAAAAGGGTAATTTTCTGTACCAGGATAAGCCTCGCTCATTTTGCCATATTTTGGGAAACTGCCAAATGCACTCCAGTTCTCGATCCCAAGCAATGCAACTTTGTGTTCATCTTTTTCCAGCACAACATGCTCATTCATTAATAAACGCCAGCCAAGCTCTGCATGAACTTGTTTCAGGCGCTCCAGATTATCTTTTTTTGCCTGCTCGCTCGGCCAGGTAGTATAGTCGCCATAATCATGATTGCCCAGCGTACTGTAAACACCCAGAGGCGCTTTTAATTTATCGAACACGTCCATATAATCTTTCATTTCATCAGCGCGGTCGTTTACCAGGTCGCCGGTAAAAAGAATAAGATCGGGTTGTGCATTTAGCACCATTTCAACGCCACGGGTTACCGCGGCTTTGTCGTTAAAACTACCGCTGTGAATATCGCTGATGTGTACAACGCGTAACCCTTTGAAACTGGCGGGTAGATTGGCAAACGTGAGTTTCACTTTTCGCAGCGAATAATTGTACTTGTTGCTGAAACCATAGAGCAGCGTGCTGAACAAACCACCACCAAGCACAATACCCGTCCAGCTTAGAAAAGAAGAACGGGAAATATTATTGGCGTTGTGGGTAAAATGCGCACCGGCATTATTAAATATTTTCGACATCAGCCACATGCCGCCGCGGCGTATATCATCGAGCAGGAAAAAAACGCTGCCCAACAATTTTGCAAAAAACAAACCTACCAAAATCGCAAAAACATTATTCCTGAAAACAACATTGGTCTGCATCGCCTGCACGAAAGGAAACAACACGATCGTTAAAATCGCTGCCGCAGAAATAGACCAGTACACTGTGTAGACGGCCATCCTGGTTTTGTCGCTGCTGCCCTGCGTAACGGTTCGCACCGCCATAAAAAAATACAGGTCCACTACTATCATTATTGCAATTACGATCCACCATCCTGTCCAGCTGCGCATATAAAATGTTTTGATTTTTTTAAAATCGGCACCAACGCCCTTACGCATCGTTCCTTGCGTCGCACACTTGTACAACTTTACAAAAGGCAACAAAAGGTAAGCTATAAAGTTATGACCGGATTAAAACAAAAAAGAAGCTGAAAATGTTTCCGGCTTCTTTTTATAAAAAATTTTACCCGCAATGGTTATCCTATCAGTTCGCGGTACAGTGCAATGATCTCATTCACTTGCTTGGTGAGCGAATAGTTCTTAATTACAAATGCCCTTGCCCTTTCGCTTTGATCGAAATAGGCTCCGGGATCTTTTGTATAGCCATCGATAACATTTGCAATCGCGGCAGGATCAAACGCATCAAACTTATGGCCTACGCCACCAAAATCGAGTTGCTTTATTCCGCCAACATTGCTTACTACAGGCACACAACCGCAACTCATGGCTTCGAGCAGTGCAAGCGGCAATCCTTCAAAATCACTCGTAAGTAAAAAAATATCGATCTTTTTATAAGCTGCAAAAGTATCAGAAAGCATGCCGGGCAATTCTATTACCCCGTTCATGTTAAGCTTGGTGATTGTCTCCCGCAGCAGATCGTCACTCGGGCCATCACCTACCATCAAAAATTTAATACCCGGGTTTATTTTATGAATAGCAGCGGCCACCTCGGCCCAGCGGTCAACACGTTTCTGTGGGCGAAACCTGGCCACGAGCCCGATCGTTAATGTTTCCGAGGGTTTAAGTTCACTACGATGCGTGCATTGGAATTTTTCCGTATCAATTCCATTGAGGATCGTTACGCCTTTTTTTGTTTTATAGAACCATCCCTTTCTTACTTTATTAATCACCTCTCCCACTTCATGCGATACATAAATAACGCAGTCGAACAATCCATAAACCCAGCCGCTGATATAGTAATTGTATTTGGTATAGTAGTTAACAAGATTATGCTCGCTGTACACAAAATTTGTTTTGCCGCAAAAAAGCTTTGCAACAATGCCCATCCAGCCGGCAACAGGGAGATGCATATGAACCACATCGTAATTGCCCTTTGCCAACTGGCGGAGGAATTTAAAATATTCGAAGAAGAAACGCCAGGTAGTAATGTAGTAAAAATAGAAATTGCGGATGTTGGGAGTAACATCATCTTTTAAACCAAGCTTGATATGGTCGAGTACAAAAACATCTGAGATTACCTCTTTCTTAAATTCTTTTGTAGTAAAGAATTCACGTAACAAAACTTCAGCGCCACCATAACTGAATACCCTTATAACATGTGCAACTTTTACTTGCGGCTGATTGATTTGTGATTCTGGCATCTTGATTATTTCTCAGGTTATTGTTAGAAGGTAACTGCTGCTGTTATTGTTGAAGTACAAGAGTGCGACGCAACGAAAGTTTTATTGATATTCAATTGCCGGCACAAAAAACTGTATCATGCGTTATGAAAAAGGAGCCGCGATTTCAAGGATCCGCTTTTGAGTCTCCTCTGAAAAGCTTGTTTTTTTCGACGCCCTCGTGTTGCGGTTGCTCACCACCATTTCCTGCACATATGCATCCACATATTTTGAAGCAGGCAACTGCACAAAGTCAAGTATTTTTTTTACCAGTGCCACAGGATCCTGCACAAATGCTTCATAGCGGGTTTCAAGAATCGGCACTTTGAGTTTTTCAATTTCCAGTTGCGTTGTTTCCATCAGCTTCTTATACTGGAAAGCCGTGATAAGCGCCGGATCGGCCTTTAACTTTTCGGCTTCTGCCTCTTCTTCGGGAGTGTATGCACCGATCCACCAAAGCCGGTTGATACCTTGCCTTTGCCAGAAACCTACTTCAAGCCAGGAACGCACCGTAGCGATGGGCTCACGTGCGATGCTTACAAATATGGCGTCGGGGAAAATACTCGTAAGATATTCGATCCGGGCAGGCCCGGTGAATTTCATGATAAGCCTTTTGCGGCCCTGGTATTTTACCTGCTTTGCCAAATGGCTCCTGATCTTCCTTCTTTCTTCCGGGGTAGCATGTTCACCTAAAAGAAATCCACGGGAGAAATCAATGCGTTTGCCTGTAATATATTCCCAGAAATCGTAACGTTCAATAGGGCTAAAAACGAGCAGGTGAAAAATGGACTTCCATTTTTGCCTCGTATTCTTACTAACGCCAACAAAATTCCAGTACTTAATGAATCGCCAGTACTTGTTTTCAAATAAGCGGCGCACGAGGTTTATCATAGCCGAGCGCGGCAATAGCTCCTGGTAATTGGAATGCCACGCAAGGTCTTCATGCTGAAAAATAATCTCTGATAATATGGTGGTGCCAGACCGGCCGCTGCCAAAAAAGATGATCGGCTTTTCGAGCA
This sequence comes from Chitinophagaceae bacterium UBA7600, assembly GCA_002478885.1. GTDB lineage: Bacteria > Bacteroidota > Bacteroidia > Chitinophagales > Chitinophagaceae > DLKC01. The sequence continues at coordinate 49,572 of DLKC01000010.1, read as the reverse complement.
GCTCTTCATACTTAACCGGTTTATCATTCATAAGTGCTTGGTGTCGGTTTTGGTTATTGGTTTTATTGAACTATATAGCGATCGGTTTATGATAAAGTGTCAAAAAGATTTTCTGTATTCAATAGTTGATTAAAGCACAACACGCACCGGCAGTGAAGGATCAAGTATCGGATCGGGCAGACCATGAATAAGGTAAGCCTTCCTTTTGCTCAAAGCATCTTCAACAGGTTTTCGCCACAATACATAAATGGCAAACGTAAGCACGATATTGTACCACAACGTTGATTCCCACACCCGGCTTACAAACAAGCCCGCAAAAATGGAAATAAAGAAAGCGACCGAGGGCACTGTTAGCAGTATATCCTCATATTTAATGGCAAAGAAGAAATTCTTCCACGCATGGTAAAGTATGATGAAGATGAATACGAGATAAAAACATTCGCCCACAAGGCCATATTCCACTGCAAACTCAAGAAAAGTGTTGTGCATTACATGGCCCTCTACATCAGCATCAGGCGAATATTTGTCAACCGCATAATAAGACGCTGCTTCATTTCCACCCAAACCAAAGAAAGGCTCCTCCTGCAACGCCAATGCTCCACCCAGCCAGTATGCTAGCCTGTCACCACCTTCCCTTTCCTCCTGGTAATAAATCAAACGTTGAATCGTTGGTGAGTCCTGGAAAAAATAAAAACCTACACCTACTGCAGCAACTGCAGCCGAAACCACCAGCACTTTAAAACCCATTTCCATATGCCATATGCCCACAAGCCCACCTATTCCCCCCATCAGCAAAAGACACAGCAATCCATTTCGCGAGGCAAGTTCCATGATCATAAAAAACAACATGCCTACACCGCACAAAGCCACGAAACGTTTAAACCAGGTTGTGCTCTTTTCAAAAATGCCAATCATCAGCACATAGCCCAAAGCATCAAGATTCGCCGTAAAATCGCCATGCTTGGCTTCACCAAAATGCAGGGTATCAAACTTGGAAGTTTCTGCACCAAACAAAACCATGTCGGCAAGAATGCAAACAAAGAGATACGGCACAAAATCTTTCATGATCGTCAGCCCCCGGTACAATACACTTCGGTCATAATTAATCAGTGATTTGAGGTAGAAGAAAAAGAAAGCGATCTTAATCACTTTCATGATCGACTTTACCACAACACCCGTTGTAAGGCTCGATGCACCTATAATAACATTGGCAAGGTATTGCTCAATATCATTGTTCATTTTAAAAACGATCGTGCCCCAGATAACAAAAATGCCAAAAATGAGGAAAAGCAACACGAACTTATAAGGTACTTTTACCTTGTTATGGTGAAAAAAATCGTAGATGAATAACGGGCCGATAAACAAGATCGCCAGGGACTCCGCCTGCGAACTTGAATCTTCCGAACTGAAAGAGCCTTCAATACAGGCAATGAATAAAAGCACGGGAATAATATAAGCCCGGTCAAGTAAGATCAATGGCAATGCCACAGCCAGCATAGGTAACGGGTTATCAAGGTACATGGATATTGATGCCATCGCCAGCATCGCAAAACCAGAACCCCAATACCACGCATCTTTCAGTTTCAGTTCAATTTTCATAAATTTCTTTTAGCGCTCCCGGTTTGGCTGCAATTTCACTCCTCAGGAAATTACACTTCACCGGTCAATAATATTGTTATGGTGCAACAGGATTTCTTTCTTTTTTCAAATTCGGGTTCCAGTCAGACAGGTCGCGTCCGGTCATCTTTTCTAGCTCAGCCACGTCATCTTTAAAAATCTCCCAAAGATAAAGTCTGTCCTCCATTCCAAGCTTTACAGGCTCCTTGGTTTTCCATGCTTTCTTCAACCTGTCCTTGATAAATTTTGGTGTGAGGCCTGACAAAACTTTTGTGCCGTTTACGCCAAAAATCTTATTGGTGAGTTTGTTCGCCTTTCGGTCATAGTGAAAATTCACCACGTTCTTGTCGGGCACAATAAACTTTTCATCCACACCCAGGAAGCTAAACAGGCTGCTCATCGTTCCGTCGAAATCTTTCTTAAGGTCATCAAGAAAGATCATCTTTACCTGCTCAGGTTTAAACCGCTGGTAATAAGACTTTAATATTTGCGCAAACATGCCGCCCTGTATATACGTTCTCAGCCTCGATTCATCCGCACTAAAATTGCCCCAGCTGTTAACCCATGTCTTCGCTCCTTCTGCTCCTTCCAGCGTAACATAAGCCAGCTGCTTTTTATTTATTTCAATCGCCTCTTTCAATGGTTGTTGCTCCTTGCCCATTCCTTTCTGCATCAGCCAGCTCGAAAATGTCCTGTCAAGCGGGTTACGAAAACAAAGAATAAGTTTTATCTCAGGAAAGTGTTCCTTTATCCTGTCTGCTACATAAGGTAAAAAACAATAACTCGGCGTCGCTTCACCAACCGCTTTTGCCTTCCCGGCATTGTCAAAATAGTGCGCATAGTAGTCCATACCCTTATCATAATAAAGGCTAAAGAACCTCGTCTCTTTTACTTTGGTGGTAAAAATTTCAGGATGCTGCCCAAGATAATAATGCAACGATGTAGATGCACATTTGGGCGGTCCGATAATGATAAAGTTTGGATACATGCAGTCTTATTATTGCTTACAACACTATTATAAACACACAAATACATTTTTATACCGGGCTTCCTTCCGGGTGGTATCTTCATCGGACCTGTCCCGTGAGGATCGATTCGGGATCGCACGCTTCAAAATCTTCCTAATACCTGAGCAAAACATCCATCATTTCCGGTGCTCCCGTGCCCTTGCAATCTAATACAAAAAACAACAGCTTAGTCGAGATACGCCGAATACCCGTTGACGGTTAGCCAATTCTTCACCTCGTCATAATTCTCCAGCATATCCTCCAGTCGTTCAGGGTTAAGTTTTTTAGAAGCAGCAGCTAATTTCGTTTCACTCACGCCAATAAACTGTTGAACACCTGCAATACAAGCTTCCCAGTTTTCAAAGTCTTCGTAATAAACAATTTTGCGGTCAAGTTTTTCCGATGCCTTATCCAATTGCTTATTAAAACTTTCGATCTCCCGCATTTTACGCCCAAGCTCTTGCACATCCACCTTAAATTTGGGTATCGCATTCACTTTTACGCCTGCCGCATTGTGGTAAACACCGGTTGATCTTGCCCTCAGGTCCGACAAGGTATTTCTCAGCACATTCTTTCTGATCAGCACGATTACCCTTATTTTTTCCTTAGCCAGGTAATCGACTACCCCCGGCAGGTAATAAGTTTGGTAATGCATTAGCTTAAATCCTCTTGCCTGCTCTCCTTTGCTGTTGCTTGTAAAAAAGCGATTCAAAAAACCTTTCAACTTTAGCCAGACGAAGGGGTAGTTCACAACATAGTTCAGTTTATTGCCAATCCCTGGGATTTTTATAAAATGGTATTTGTATTCATTATGAAAAACGGCTCCCTTGAAAAAGAATATTTCACCGGCACACATAATTTCGGGATGCGTGTCCAGCGACTTGATCAACAGCGTTGATCCTGTTCTCGGAGTAGTAAAAATTACAAATCTGGTCATATGCTTATTCGCTAACCGTTGTTTCGTCGGTTGTACTGCCGGCTTCATTATCCTCCTGCTCCGCCAGCAACTGTCGTTTACGTTTACCCTTTCCCTTGCCACCACCTTTGCCTTTGTTCTTGATCATTTTCATTAGCTGTGCCCTCAATTCCACAAAATCGCGGCCCAGCAGTTTTGGCTTTTTCAAAAATGCAAACGCCAGGAACAATCCAAGCACAGCACAAAGTATAGTAAACGAAAGCCACTCTTCTTTTATTAACTGGTTAAGTAACCAATACAAACCCCACGAAGGCAATACGGAGATCAAAGCGATAACAGCGCCATCTTTAAACGGACTGATGATCAGCTTTTTCCAACCCTTTTTGAACACATGGTTTTTGATGGTCACCAGCATAAACACATAGTTAAAAATGGCCGCACCGGTAACAGCAGCTGTTATACCCGTGATACCCCATTTGCTAAACAACACAATACCCACACACAGAACAATAATATATTGCAGTTTCCTGTTGGCATTTTTAAACACCAGGTTCTTTGCACGCATTAGTACATCGGCAACCTTGGTGGTTATGCGAAACGGCAGCGAGATAAACAATATCTGCATCGGCACCACCGCGCTCTCCCATTTATGCCCGAGGAGTATTGTTACAATCGGCTGGCAAAATACAATGGCAAACACGCTTATCGGCACAAGCAATGCGTTTGACAAAGACATGCCCCTGTAAAAAAATGCATACAGCTTGTCTTCCTGGTCATTGATCTTGACCATGAACGGCATCATGATCTTTTGGATCATATCGCCGAGGTATCGGACAGGGATATTGGTAATGCGGTAAGACCTGTCATATACACCGGTCTGTTCAGTACCGATCAACTTGCCAATAATAAGTATGATCCCGAACCCGCTTACAAAATTGTAAAACCGCACCAGTGTTAATCCAACACCATAGCTGAAAAGATCTTTCCAGTGGCGCAGTTTCGCCCCCAGGAAAATAGGTATTGGCTCAAAAATCCATACCATCACCAAGCGAGCAACATTGTAAAAAAGTATTGAATAAACAAGTGACCATACGCCCCATCCATACATTGCAAGTACAACGCCCAATACATTTGAAAGCAATAAGGTAAGACTGTCGCTAAAGAAAACCGTCTTGAAATTAAACCGCTTCATCAGCAGGTTAAGCGAAGAAGATCCAAGGGCGAGAAAAATAAAACTCAACCCTAACACCCTTAACGCAGGAATAAGCACCGGCTCATTATTAACAAGTGCGTCGGGATAAAAAGAAGAAATGTATGGAGCGGCAATATAAAGTATCAGGTAAAGGAAACAGGAAAATAAAAAGCTAAAATAAAGGGCCGCATTCTTGTGCTGCGCTTCCACATCACGACGTTGCATAAGCGCATCGCCCATGCCGGCTTCAGAAATAAAACTTGCAAGGTTGATGAACGTATTGGTAATAGCCATTACACCAAACTCCTGCTTTGATACGTAACGCACGATGATCGCGTTGGCAACGATCTGTGACAATACCACCACTACAGTGTTCAGCACCTGCCATATACCGGTCTTTACAAGTTTCTGTTTATTTACTGACATGCGGTTTTAGAATTTATTCAAAAGGCCACCGATCCAATACAACAATTTTCTGTTGCTGAACTCCTTTTTCCATCCTTCATCATATACAATAGGCCTCTTGGAAAACCGGTTGGGCGTTCCACCGATTGTATGATCATTTTCCACAAACATATATTCCGGGGCTTTATAATCATCGAGCCCGAATGCGTTGGTAAGTCTGTTTAATTGCTCCTGCGTGTTCAAAGCGATAGCTTCATAATTCATCTTAAGCAGGTCTTCCTTTTTTACAAAACCGGTTACGGCCAGGCTCAACCTGCGATAATAAAACACATCAGTTAAGATTTTCCCGATCGATTTTTGCTTTTTTACATTCAATTCTTTCCACTTACTCTTCGAAACCGCCGTTGCCCGCATATCCCGTTTGAGCCAGATGATCTTAACATGATAGTCGCGTTTTCCACGGTAGATGCTTAGCGCCTGCAGCGGGTCTTTTGAAGAATCAACTATAAATGTTTTCCCGGCTTCTGCAAAAATCGCTTTATACAAGCTGTCGAGCGTTGGCTGTACATTTTTGTTTCTTGCACTACCGGTTATATCAAGTAGCTTATTGCGGAACAGGAATGGCAAAAGTGCTACCGATAACAATTTCTTCGACTTATAGTTCCAGGAAATATTGCTGTTGAAATCCTGCTGGTTTTGTTGCCAGGTCTTTTGAAGTACCGGCCCCCAGAAAACACACTGGTCCACAGGGTCGCCGCAGGAGCAGGTCCAGTTCCATCTTTCACCGGGACCCTTTTTTAAAATGTGCCCGTGTAACATTGCCAGTTCACCGACAGAGAAAACCTCCGCTGACCGCGATAAAATATTTTCAAGCAGTGTTGAACCAGACCGGCGGTCGGAAATGATATAGATTACTGTATTTTTTTTTGCCATCCAGGGTTACTTAAGAAACACTGCGTTAGGTAAACTTTCTATTTAAAACGGTAATAATTATTGATCTTGCTTCTCTTACGCTCCTCGTCTTCGTTGCGCCTGTCCCGGGAGGAACGATTCGGAATTGCAAGCTTGTTCTTAGGTGCTTATATCATCATTCAGCGTGTGCTTTTTGCCGCGTTATGTGCTGAAACTACAAGGGAGTGACACAACGGAAGCCAGGCTTTTTGATGCAGCCGGTTAACACAAACTAATACGCATAATTGCCGTAAAGAATTTGCTCCATTACTTCTGACTTGCTCTTTTCGCCGTCTTTCTTTTGCTCTTTGGCAGTCTTTGCATTCTGGTTATAGATCTTTAATCCTTTAAGATATTCATCAACTCTTTCAGAAGGCGGTAATTCCGCAAATTCCATGATCTGGTGAATAGTCGTTGAAGGATCACTGACAAAATCTTCGTAGCGTACCGAAAGACAATGTGCGTTGTACTCTTGGATCTCTTTGTTCGTAACATCGGTAAGCTTGCGGTACTGCAACGCAGCAAGCAACTCGGGTTGATCGCTGTTCTTCTTAGCCCACTCCGTTTCGGCTTCGGTGTAAGCGCCTTCCCACCAAAGCTGGTGCTTGCCTTTATCCTGCCAGAAATCTACATTCAGCCATGAACTGATTGTAGGAACCGGGTCTCTAACAATATTGATAAAAATGGCATCGGGAAAAATACTCTTAAGATAACAGATACGTGATGGCCCTGTTATTTTGAAAGCAAGTCTTTCCTTAAACTGGTAAGAAACCAGCTTATTAAAAATGCTGCGCATTCTTTTTGCATCCTGTTCGGATGCGCGCTCATTTATTAAAAATCCCCGGGAGAAATCGATCTTGTGGCCGGTAATATGTTCCCAGAAAGGATAGGCTTCTGCCGGTTTAAAGAGATATTTGTTGATGGCAGAAACATCATTCAGCTGCTGCTTCTGGCCTTGTAAATGCCAGAACCTGTTGTCAAACAGTACCCTTAGAAAATTAATGGCAGGGAGAGAAGGAACAACTACCTGGTAATTGGAAGGCCAGGCCAGTGACTCATGCCTGAATACGATCTCAGAAATGATTGTGGTGCCGGATCTGCCGGAACCGAAAAAGATAATTGGCTTTTCCAGGTTTTTCATAACTACAACTTAAAAGATTTTGCCATGCCTAAAAGCAGGCATGGCAAAATTTATTAAAAAATCTATTATTACTTAACTGACAGCGTCTGTGTCAGGAAATATTCTGCTAAGTAAAGATCTTTTTTCACCGGCATCTTCCTGCTGGTAGTAACCATAGTCTTCATCAAAACGGTAGCCGATACCATAACCTTTATTATAACCCGCCACAAGCTTCACGTCATTCATAATTACATAAATGTTGTTGAGCTTTTTGTTTCTTCTGAGGTCTTCAATTACATCTACATGTTTCTTGTAAGTGTATTGCTGTCTTACGATGTAAAGGGTAAGATCGGCATACAATCCAATTACCTGTGCATCGGTAACAAGTGCGGCAGGAGGTGTATCAATAAAGATATAATCAAATTTACGCCTTATGTCTTCAAAGAGCGGCTTCATGCGGTCGTTGAGCAATGCTTCTGAAGGGTTGGCCTCCAGCTCACCGGCTGAAAGTATCCAGAGATTCTCATTTACACCGGAAGGAATAATAACCTCGTTGAGTACCGCGCCTTTCTCCAGGTAATCGGCAATACCCACATTGCTTTCTATGCCCAGTGTTTCAGCTAATTGTGACTTGCGCAACTCCATATCGAGCAATAACACCTTCTTACCGGACAATGCCATAGCCACCGCAAGATTAAGCGTTACAAAGGATTTACCTTCCCCGCTCACAGTTGAGGTACACATGATTACCTTGTTTTCTGTTCCCGCAAGCCGGAATAACAGGTTCGTCCTTAAAGTTCTGAATTGCTCAGATACAGCGGTCCTGGACTCCTTGGTAACAACCACAGGCGATTTGGATTTACTTTGGCTCAGCTGGGCTATCAATGGTGCTGCAGTTGAACCGGTAATGTCTCCCGGGGTAGTTACTTTATTATTAACGAGCTCGTTGATAAGAATTACAACAGAAGGTATTACAATAGCGAGGAAAATACACAGGATGATCACGATCGCCTTATTGGGCCAGCTAGGGTAAACACCAGCCCTGGCCGGGTCGATGACGGAAATCGGGGCAATATTGTTCGATTTAGTTACCGCAGTCTGTTCACGAACGGTAAGCAGGTAAACATACAGTTGCTGAAGTACATCTTGTCTCCTGGAAGCTTCGAGATATTGCTTTTGCTTGGTGGGCAAACTCTGTATGGCACTCTGAACATTGGACGATTGTTTGGCCAGGTTATTCTTCTGAACAACCAGTCCGTCCTTATATGTTTTTAAAGTACGGCTAAGATTGGTTCTGATTTGAGCCAACTGTGCATCTATCCCTTTTACCGCCGGGTTATTTTCAGTGCTGTTGAGTAAGGCAGTTTGTCTTTGCTGCAAAAGGTTATTGTATTTTTCTACCAGTGCTATATACGCCTGGTCAGTAATTGGCGAAGTGGTTGGCAGGGTGCGTGTTTCACCTGCGAGTTGTCCTTCCAGGCTTTCAACCCATTGTATCTGGGCATCCTGCGCATCAAGCGCCCTGAACGCGTCGTAATTCTGACTGATCAAAGCCTTCCCCTGTTCCTGGAGGTCTGTTATACCGCTTGATTTTTTAAGGCCTTCAATACCGCTTTCAACATTGCTTAATTCCTTGGCTACCCCACTGATTCTTTCGTCGATGAAGGTGATCGTGCTGTCAGCAAGCGCATTGCTGGTATTGATCTTCCGCTGTACATAAAGGCTCAGAAGATGGTTTACAAAATCTTCCCCCTTTGCAGGAACGTTAGCATCCAGCGTCACATCGATGGAAGTGGTATTCTCCGCTGTAAGGAATGCAAGCAGGTTTTCATCATAAGTATAGTAAGTGGCATCAAAAGGTGCAATTTTTAATCCAAGTGGTCTGTTTGGATCGGTCTCTGCAGGAACATCCAAATTTCTCCTCAACACAAAAGTGCAGAACTTGAGTTTTGCTGTATCTCCCCAGGTAAGATGAAAAACCTGGCCGGTAAAATCATCAATGAACTTTACATCGTCTTTATTGATTCTTATATCCCAGGCCAGCGGATCGTCAAGGTTTTTCTTGAGATCAAGCAATTCAATCTGGAAGGACGATTTATTATACACCTCAGAGAAACGGATATCACCCTGGGCCCAATAAGACACATTCGTTTGAAGGTCCTTCATCGTTTGCTCAAGCAACGTGCGGGAGTGTATCTGCTGAATTTCATTGTTTACGTCACTCTGCTGTGAAAACAGTCCAAGTTCATCAAGCATCTGCGCTTCGGTTACGCCACTGTTTGTTTTGTTGGCATTACGGCCGTTGACAAGCACGCGTGCAGTAATGGTAAAGGTTGGGATCGCATATAGCAGGTACAAAACCCCAAGCCCTACAGTTAAGATAAGGGAAAGGGCAAACCATTGCCAGTTACCTGCAACCTTTGCTACAAGGTATTTAAAATCGAATCCATCATTGTCATTGGGAAGAGTACTGATGTCAGCACCATTGTTGCCAACTGCATTGCCATTATTACTGCTTTGCATATCTAAATTAATTGATTAACGAAATAAATTAAATACAGACTGTTTGTCCATAAAGTCTTTAACCTGCATATTCAATACAACACTTTCTATTGGAATAAAAGTCTTGCTGATAATACGGTAAGAAATCCAAGTGCAGCAGCGATAATTGCGAAATTCCGGTTTCTGTATGCATCGGTACTCTGTACTTTCGATGCAGAAGCCTCGACATATATAACGTCATTGGGGCGAAGGTAAAAATAAGGCGAACTAAGACTTTTTGAGCTATCAAGGTTCAACCTGGTGATCTCCTTCTGTCCTTCGTTATCTCTTATCAACATCACATTATCACGGCGGCCATAAATGGTAAGATCACCGGCCATACCAATAGCGTCGATGAACGTCGGTTTTTCATTTGGAATAAGAAAACTGGACGGGTTATTCACTTCGCCTAATACCGAAACCTTGAAATTAGCAAAGCGTACGCTAACGACAGGATCCTTAAAGTAAAAAGCAACTTTTGAAGTAATAGTATCTCTTAATTGTGCAGTTGTATAACCTTTCACATAAACGCTGCCAATATAAGGCATGCGTATATTACCATCTTTTCCAACAAGGTACCCGCTTACCACTGCCTGGTTGTTACCGGCAGAACTAACAGCGCCGGTTGCCAACGGAAGATTGCCCTGGTTGAGGATCTGGTTAGCCTGTGGATCGAGCGTTTGTACAACTATATTCAGGATATCATCCACTCTTACGACAGGTGGCGTTGTCTGAGCCAGCGGAACATAGGTAACTTTTGTAGTGTCTGGAATGTCTTTCAGGATAGCAATTCTTTCAACTTGGCAGGATGTTGTGGCCAGGGTGAAAGCGAAAAATAAACAAACGGGAAAAAGCAGCGAGCCGGTAAGTGTTTTCAAAATTTTCATTGACTTACTGTTGGTTATTTAATTGTTTGCAAATGTAATGGTGCATAATACTTAGTCCAAAAGAAAATAAAGCCCTGGTTTTAATTTAATATGATACTTTCTTACTGGATTTTAAAATTTTGCCCAATATAGGCACATAATTTCAAAATTGACAAAACTTACAGCCGAATCATTATCCGTTTTGGGTTTTTAATCGAAAAATAAGCCCGAATATCATTTTTTTATATTTGTACCTGTTTTATTATAAGCGGTTTCCAAAAATGAATACAACTTTAACCGTTAAACAAAATGGTTAAAAAAAAAATCGCCTTTGAAACAACCATGTTCCAAAAAAGTGTAATACATAAAGCCAAATCAGTTTGAAGTCAGTATCAGGCAGGCAGGCGGTGTTTTACAATGATTGGTATACCCTTACAGAAGGCGTCAGATATCAAATTTCATTAACCAGTTATGATGATCTTCTTCTATTTGTTCAGGATTGATCAATTCTATATTTAATTTAGCCGGGCTTTTCTTTACAACAACATTTCTCTTCTCTACAGTCCGGTAATTATCATATTCAAACCGCAAATTATAAGTCCCGTTGGGCAGGGAAGGTAATTGGTACTGCCCAAACTCATCTGTAGTTACCTTATAAGCCTCATTCGTTTCTATGGTTTTTGCTGTAACCACGACATTTGGAATGGGTTTTTTTGTTAGCGCATCCGTAACCACCCCCGTAAAAGAACAATCTTTGCAGGTCGTGTTCCGGGCAGCATTAGTGTTTTGGCAACAAAAAAATAAAAAGCAACTTATTATGAGCAGAACTTTCATAAAGAGTGTTTTCCCGATAAAGGTAATCAAAGCAACATATTAACAATTCATAGGTAAACTTTTAACAAAAAATAAATGTTATAACTTCATGCGTGTCTTCTTTTTTTCCAGGGTATGATCATCGGAACTTTTTTTGAATATTCGGTATACTGGCTGCCAAAAGCATTTCTTAGTTTCATCTCCTCGTACGTGATCCCCACAAGCGTATAACCGACAATACAAACAAAAGAAATTAGGTTGGCCCAGCCGGGATACCATAACAAAATACCGGCAACAAAAAGAAAAGTACCGGAATACAGCGGGTGTCTTACAAACCGGTTCATACCGTCAACTTTTAAACTGCCATCAACCGGACGCTTAAAAAAAACATCAATGCCGCTCATTTCATAAAAATATCCGGTCATACAGGGTACCATAATCGCAACTCCTGTAATGGAACACAAAACGGCCGCAAGCTTTTCTGCCGCAGGTGGCAGCCAAATCAGGTCTGGCGGAAATGAAAAATTAAACCAGGCCACGCATACAAAAATGATGGTTGCTGTTATAGAATAACAAAGGCGGTAATAGATAAAAAAAGTTGGGAACCGGATGCTCATATAGCGCTTTACCGCAGAAGTCGCAAAAACACTGTGGGTGAATGCAAAAATCAACCACACTAAAACAAGCAACACATATCTTGCAATTTCCAAATTAATGTATTTAACGGTATTACCACGACGTCTGGAAACCCTCCTTTAACGCCTTATGGTATTTTCGGAGATCGAAGGAATAAAGATAGGGCGCTTTGTGAGCAACACCCTCCCTTCGCTGTTTTAATCTTTTCAAAATGCCATAACCGATCATCTTACGCTGAAAATTGCGGCGGTCGAGTTTTTGATCAAGGATCGTCTCGTAAAGCTTTTGCAATTCAGGCATCGTAAATTTTTCTGGTAAAAGGCTGTACCCAACAGGCTGGTAACGCAGGTGAATTCTCAAAGTAAGCAGCGCCTGCTGCACAATGGCGCCATGATCCATCGCCATATTGGGCAACTGGTGAATATCATGCCACGCATACTGGTCTGAAAAATAATCCGGTGAAGGGTTTACAGCGGCAAAATCCACCAATGCATAATAGCCAACCGTTAAAAACCGGCCCAATAACCAATTATTGTTGGGTGGCGTTATCTGTAATTTTTCAAATGCGTTCTTGGTAATGTTGTTGTCGCAACGGTTTGGGTCGCCAAAAACATAAAACTGCTGAAGAAAAATATCTTCCAGCCCCGTGCGCTCTTTTAATATCCGCTTGGCAGAATCATCAATATGCTCATCCTTATAAATAAATCCTGCCGGCAATGCCCAATCTCCTACGTTCGCCACAGTCGACAAAAGCAGCTTTAACTGGCCATCATGAAAACCAAATATCACACAGTCGATCGAAATACCGGCCATAAAATATTTTCCGCCCCTCAGCCTTAGATCATTAGCCGATTTAAACTCTACCATATTGGTGATAATTGAATATTTATAAACTGAAAAATGGCTACCCAGGCAAAAACAAACATCACTGTTATGTACCCGGCTACCGTGCCTTAATCAACATTGGTTGCGTCGCACACTTGTACTGCATTGCTTTCTTCAACAATAAAAAACCGGCAGTTTTACAATACCGGATCTTTAGCATCACCAGGAAAAAAAACAAAGAATTGCTGAGTTCGTTCCACAAAAAAATTCCACTACTAAATATCAGTTTTTTTAAATGAAGCGTCAAAAAATAAATCAGCCAAAAAAAAGTGGATCTGCAACCGCATTGGAGAAATCCATCCATAATTCTTTTACAATATCAGCAGCAGGAATAATTGATTTTACCAACGCACTCACCTGCCCGATCTCGAGTTCACCTGCTTTCATATCTCCTTCAAACATGCCTTTCTTCGAACGCCCGCGGCCAAGCAATGTTTTTAAATCTTCACCCGATACACCCTGGTTTTCTGCCTGTTCAACCTGCCGGAAGAAATCATTCTTCAGCAATCGCACAGGCACTAATTTTTTCAGGCTCAGTTGTGTTTCGCCTTCCCGGGCATTTACAACGGCTTCTTTAAAATTTATATGCGAAGATGCTTCTTCACTGCACACAAACCGGCTGCCCACCTGCACGCCTTCCGCACCCATTACCATCGCGGCCAGCATTTGCCTGCCCGTTGCTATGCCGCCAGCAGCAATCAATGGAATACCAACCGCCGCTCTTACTGCAGGTATCAACACCATGCTGGTTGTTTCTTCCCTCCCGTTATGCCCGCCGGCCTCAAAACCTTCAGCCACAACGGCATCGCAACCCGCCTGCTCCGCTTTTTGGGCAAACCTGCTGCTGCTGACAACATGCACGACCGTAATGCCTCTTGCTTTTAATGCGCCTGCCCATGTATTGGGATTACCTGCCGATGTGAAAACAATTTTCACAGCCTCTTCCATAATGATGTTGATATGCTGCTCAATGTCCGGGTAGATCATCGGAACATTTACGGCAAATGGCTTTACGGTAGCTGCCTTGCATTTTCTTATGTGATCCCGCAAAGTATCCGGGTACATGCTGCCGCCGCCGATAATGCCAAGCCCGCCTGCATTGCTTACCGCACTTGCCAGTCGCCAGCCGCTTGCCCATATCATCCCGGCCTGGATGATCGGGTAGTCAATGCCAAAAAGCCTGGTGATCCGGTTGGAAAAATTTTCGTTGCTCATAGTGGCTCTTAAAATGCTAAGATAGCGCCAACAGTTTTAAACAAAGAAGGGAAATGCAAAAGCTAACACAGCATACATGCGCAGTGTATAACGCTATCGATTTGCCGCACGGTGCTGCTGCTGTACAAGTGTGCGACGCAACAGCAGTTGCCTGTTGTTACAGAAGCCGGGCTCCAAAAAATTGATTGGATCAGCCGAAATCTATTTCTGTGTTATCGCCAATGTTAAGGCTTCGGCTCAGCCCTTTTACACTCGCATCGCTTCCTATAAGCGAATTGTCGAGCACCACTTCAAACAGATTGGTGTAAGAACCAATGATGCTGTCTCGGATGATGGAATGCTGAATGGTAGTATCGGCACCGACTGCCACGTGCGGACCAATGATGGCATTTTTTAAAACACAACCGGGACCGATGCTAACCGGGGGAACTATAATGGAGTTTTCGCTTTGAACGCTTTCGTGCACTTTGCCGCCATACTTTTTTAAAAGCGTTGCATTGCTCTCGAGCAGGGTTTCTTTTTTGCCGCAGTCGAACCAGTTCTTTACTTTGAATGACTTGAATTTCGCGCCGCGTTTGATCATGCAATCGAGCGCATCGGTAAGATTGTATTCACCAAATGAACGGATGTCTTGCATGAAAAGATGATGCAGGCATTCGAACAGGAAATGTGTTTCTTTTATCTTGTACAAACCCACCAGTGCCATATTGCTTTTTGGTATGGAAGGCTTTTCTACCACATGACTGATAAAGCCATGCTCGTCGAGCTCAGCTACACCAAAGTTGCGTGGGTCATCAACCTTTTTTATACCAAGCATACTGAATTCGCTTGCGATAACTTCCTTTACGTCAAAATCGCAAATGGTATCGCCCAGCACAACAAACACTTCATCGTCGCCAACAATATTTTTGGTAAGCTCTATCGCATGCCCGGTGCCTTGTCTTTCGTTCTGGTAAACAAAATGGCAGGTGAGATGGGGATAGGTCTGTTTTACGTATTCCTGTATTTTTTCGCCAAGGTAACCAACGATAAAAATAAATTCGGTAATGGAGGCATTGTGCAACTGATCTACAATAAAACTTAGAATGGTTTTGCCTGCAATCGGTATCAATGCTTTTGGCTGTGTATATGTATGTGGCCGCAGCTTTGCGCCGGCTCCTGCCACTGGTATAATCGCTTTCATCCGGGGTTTGTCTTTTGTTTTCCTGACACAATAATCCGCTCTTTCTAAAAACGAGGCGTGAAAATAAACAAATAAGCTGTATTGCAAAGAAATTGACGGGTTACTGGAATTAATGTCCGATTAAAAAAAGTGTTTAATTGACACGATTGGCTCACCCATCAAAACTGTTGTAAAAAAAATGATTAAAATGTTCTGAAAAAACGCTGGCAGAAACCGCCATACATTAAAATAAATTCCTCCTTCAGCCAATACTGGCTACCTTAGTACAAACCTGATGAAAAATGTACAAAGCAATAGTACTCATAGTTGCTTTAACCGCCTTAAACCCTGACCTATACAGCCAGAACCCGGAAAAAGCCAGTAAAGCCACGCTCGACCTGCGTTCACATCTATGGGCAAGGGATGGTATTGCCGACCTTAACGGCGAATGGGAATTTTACTGGAACCAGCTATACACGCCAGCTGAACTGTACGCTGCGAAAATCAACAGCCGCATGCAGTACAGCAACGTTCCCGAGTTCTGGAACAAGCTGATCCCGGGCACAGCACTCACAAAAGGCTTAGGTTATGCAACCTATCATTTAAAAGTATGGTGCCCGCCGGGCAGCGATACACTGGCGTTAAAGATCCTTACCATCTCAACCGCATACCGCCTGTTTGTGAACGGACAGCAACTGGCCGAAGTTGGCAAAGTGGGCACAAACAGCATTAATTCCGTTGCCGCCTATAAACCACAGCTTATACCGGTGCTTCCCCGGGACCAGCAACTCGACATTGTTATACAGGTGTCCAATTTTGACTACCGCACCGGTGGGTTATGGGATTTCATAAAGCTGGGTACCCTCGAACAAATAAAATACTATGAACAGAAAAATATCATAAGGGACTATTTCATCGTAGGGGGTTTTTTTATGATGGGATTGTATCACCTCATCGTTTTCTTTTTTATCCGCCGGCGGTACACTCCCTTGTACCTTGGCTTGCTTTGTATCGTAATATGTATAAGGGTGCTGGCAACAGGGGAACTTGCGTTCAATAATTTAATCAGTCTTCCATGGAATGTGAATGTAAGGCTGGAATTTATCTCCATGTACCTCATTGTTATCTTTTCTGTGCTGTTCGTATACAACCTCTTCCATGTAGAATTTTCAAAACGCCTCTTCTGCTTTTTCATCATCAGCAGTATTGCCTTTACTGCTCTTGCGCTGTTCGCAACTCCGCTGGTTATTTCGTTTTGTGCACGGCCATTTGAGGCGTTAATGCTGTTTTGCAGTTTTTATGGCATTTATATTTCTGTAAAAGCGCTAAGGAACAAGAAGGTGGAAGCAGTGTTTTATCTCGCGTCGTTTATTGTGCTGCAGCTCAGCGTACTGAACGATATCCTTTATGCAAGCCTTATCATTGAAACAGGGCATTATTTCTATGCCGGCCTTTTTGTGTTTGTTTTACTGCAGGCTGTTTCGCTGTCAAAACAATTTACCCGCACGTTCTATAAGCTGAACGCAACAAACAAAATATTGCAACGCACCAATGTTGAACTGCAGAACAAGAATAAAATTATTCAACAAAAAAATGAAGAGTTATCCAAACTCAACAGGGAGCTCGACAGTTTTGTATACCGCGTAACGCACGATCTGCGAGCGCCCATTACTTCTGTGCTGGGCATAATAGACGCAGCAAAGACAGAAAAAGATGCAGGCGCATTCGACGGGTATTTCAACATGCAGCGCAAAACGCTGTTACGGCTCGATAATATCATCAGCGACATAATCGATTACTCAAAAAACAACCGCATTGAATCGTCGTTAACAAAGATCGATTTCAGCCAAATGATCGATAATGTTTTCGAAGATCATCAATACATGCACCATGCGGGCAAAATAACCCGCTTC
Organism: Chitinophagaceae bacterium UBA7600; assembly: GCA_002478885.1. Classification (GTDB taxonomy): domain Bacteria; phylum Bacteroidota; class Bacteroidia; order Chitinophagales; family Chitinophagaceae; genus DLKC01. The sequence continues at coordinate 32,333 of DLKC01000010.1, read as the reverse complement.
ACAGAAATCAACAGCACCGCCGACTTTGTTTCAGACCCGCGAAGGCTCAGCATTCTTTTCAACAACCTTATTTCAAACGCCATCAAATATGCTGATCTTTCAAAGCCAGATCCTTACATAAAGCTGACCGTAACCACAGATGAAAAAAACGCCGCCATACAGATAAGCGATAACGGCCTCGGCATAGAAGAAAAACATCTCGACAAAATATTTTCCATGTTCTACCGCGCCACCACCAAAGAACAGGGCACCGGCCTCGGATTATATATCGCTAAAGAGGTCATAGAAAAACTCAATGGAAGTATCTCCGTTGAATCATCGATCAACGAGGGCACCACATTCAACATTATTGTTCCGAATAACCGGCCAGCCGCCGGGTAAAGGAAAGCAGGTGCTCTTGAACCATAGGGCATTGCAGCAATTAAGCTTTGTTGCGTCGCACTCTTGTACTCCGCGTAACAGTATTCAGCAAGGGCAATGATAAAAGGTTGCCGGTTCGGTGAAATACTTTATCAGTTATATAAATCTAACTGTACTTTTATCTTATTTAATAGTGGGCTATGTCCTTATTTTCCAGGAACAAAATATCTTTCAAAATTATCGATACCGTTTACGTATCGGCCATAGCAAAATGGAAAGCATGCGCAAATACCGCAGCAAAAAATGCAACCACCGTTTTCATTGCATGGTTTCCCGAAACATTACAGCAACTGGAAGCATACTTTAGTGCCCACAGCACCATAAAACCCACAACACTGTTATACCGAAACGCAAACTCATTCAACACAAAAGATAAAAACATCATTTTCGTAGAACATTATCCCTTGCCAAAAAAAGAAACCGATCTGTTCGTTTCGTTGACGTTGGCAGCAGCGCATGTGTATTCGTCGCTTGACGAACCGTTGTTTATGCATTTTGGCGGAGAGAAAATGATAGAACTTTTAAGTAAGCTGGGCATGAAGGAAGACGAACCGCTGGAAAATACAATGATCACAAAAGCCTTGCACAATGCGCAGGAAAAAATAGCGGCTAAAGTTACATTGGAGCAAAGCGCAACAGCACAGGCTGAGTGGTTCAGGAAAAATCTTCCCGGTTCAACGCATTAACATTCATTTGGAATATGCTAACCGGACAGGCGATGCAGCCTGCACCAAAAAAATACTATACGCCCGTTGTCAATTTTTATGAACTCACGGCAGATAATACTTTTAAAATGCTGCCCGGCTGATTAAACAAAAGGACTTACGTCAAAAGCAAACAATTGTTAGCTTTTTCAGCACCAGGCAGGTGTTTACTCAGGCCTTACTTGGTAGATACTTGGTACATACTTGGTAGATGGTTGGTAGGGAGTTGGTAGAAGCCCGGTAGCCAGGTCTGCTGAATATTTCCCTTTTCAGCATATTTAGTTCCCCCATAAAAATATTTTTGGCAGTTTCAGTGCCCGGGTATTACTTTTGCGCCAGTTCTTTAATTACTTATCAAGAAAGGCAGAGGGATTTGGCCCGTTGAAGCCTTGGCAACCCTTACAAGCTACTCACTTGTAAGAAGGTGCCAACTCCATCCTGGATAAAAACAGGAAGAGATAAGTCAGAGTAAAGTTTGATATTACACAACATCGTTAACATATTAAGCTCATCTGACTTACCAGGTGAGCTTTTTTTATGCCCGCCCGGTAAGCCTGCTCCTGGTAAGTTTTTTAGAACATGTTTATTCAAATATTTCATCAAACTAAAAAACATTTAAGATGAGCAACGCAACACAAATCATTCACAGCATCCCGGTAGACGAACAAACAGGCGCTATTGCAGTCCCGATCTACCAGACCAGTACATTCGTGCAGGAAGCACCCGGTGTAAACAAGGGTTATGATTACGCACGCAGCGGCAACCCTACACGGGCCACATTGGAAACCATTATCGCAAAACTGGAAGAAGGCAGCGTTGGCGTTGCTTTCGGCAGCGGGCTCGCGGCAATCGATGCCGTGGTAAAACTGCTGAAAAGCGGCGATGAAATCCTGGCAGTAGATGATATCTACGGCGGCGCATTCCGTCTATTCACCCACATCTATGAGAAATTCGGTATAAAAGTGAACTATACCGACACTACCAAAGTGGAAAATGTTTTTAACGCGGTCACACCAAACACAAAACTCATCTGGATTGAAACACCCACCAATCCTACGTTGAAGATATCCGACATCGCAGCCATCGCCAAAGTAGCAAAGGCGCATGGCTGTTTACTTTGCGTGGATAATACTTTTGCATCACCGGCCTTACAAAAACCTCTTACACTGGGAGCTGATATTGTAGTGCATTCGGCCACCAAATACCTCGGCGGGCACAGCGATCTTATTGCAGGCCTTGTTGTGGCAAAAGATAAAACCATCGGCGATCAGTTGAAATTTATCCAGAATGCAACAGGTGCCATCCTATCTCCTTTTGATAGTTGGCTGGTGATTCGCGGTATTGAAACATTGACATTAAGAGTGAGGCAACATTGCTTCAATGCGCAGGCGGTAGCAGAGTTTTTAGAAACACATCCTGCCGTTGATAAAGTTTTCTATCCCGGTCTAAAATCGCATGTCAATCACGATATAGCAAAACAACAGGCAAAAGGTTTCGGTGGCGTGGTTTCCTTTACGCTAAAAGAAGATGCAGAAGAAGCGGCGGTTGCATTTGTAACACATACTAAATTATTTAAGCTGGCAGAAAGCCTTGGTGGGGTAAAGAGTTTGTTGTGCCACCCGGCGAACATGACGCATAAATCCATTCCCGCAGCAAAACGCAGGGCGGCAGGTGTGGCCGATAGTTTGATAAGATTGTCTGTTGGGCTCGAAGAAGTCGGAGACCTGCTCAACGATCTTGAACAGGGTTTTGAAGCAGTGGAAAGTTTAAGTGCTGAAAGAAATATCGCGGCTATACTTAACAATTAATTTAACCAATAACGAAAATGCAAATTGAAAATATAGGAAAATAGTCCGCTAAATTTGTTCTCCTTTTCAGCTTTTAGCCAGGCCATTTCCTCAGACTTGATCCGTTATTCAATTTAAAAATTTTAAACCATACATTAAACGCACTACCATGAGCAAGCTACATTTCGAAACACTGCAATTGCATGCCGGCCAGCAAATCGACCCCACTACAAAATCGAGAGCTGTACCCATTTATCAAACTACTTCTTACGGTTTTAATAACTCAGAACATGCTGCCAATCTCTTTGGCCTTCGCGAGTTTGGCAACATCTATACGCGCATCATGAACCCAACCACCGATGTGTTTGAACAACGCATCGCTGCGCTGGAAGGCGGCGTGGCGGCGCTTGCAACCGCATCAGGACAGGCCGCACAATTTCTCGCACTGGCCAATATTCTTAACGCCGGCGACAATTTCCTTTCCACTACTTATTTATATGGTGGAACGTATAACCAGTTTAAAGTTTCTTTCAAACGCCTTGGCATCGAAGCAAGGTTTGCTGATGGCGATAACGTGGAAAATTTTGTTCCGCTGATCGATAAAAACACCAAAGCAATTTATCTGGAAACAATTGGTAACCCGCGTTTAAATATTCCTGACTTTGAAAAGTTCGTTGCACTTGCAAAAGAATACGACCTGCCGCTGATCGTAGACAACACATTTGGCGCCGGTGGTTATTTATGCAAACCGTTGGAGTGGGGCGCAAACATTGTAGTAGAGTCTGCAACAAAATGGATCGGCGGCCATGGCACATCCATCGGCGGCGTTATTGTTGATGGCGGTAACTACAACTGGGGCAACGGAAAATTCCCGCAGTTCACCGAGCCAAGCGAAGGCTATCATGGCTTAAAATTCTGGGACATTTTTGGCGAAGGCAACCCCCTTGGTTTACCAAACATTGCCTTCATCATTCGTACAAGAGTAGAGGGCCTGCGCGACTTCGGCCCTGCGCTTAGCCCCTTCAACTCGTTCCTTTTGTTACAGGGCGTCGAAACATTAAGCCTGCGCGTCCAGCGTCATGCCGACAATGCTTTGGCGCTTGCGCAATGGCTCGGGCAACATCCGGCTGTAGAGTATGTGTGGTATCCTGGTTTGGCAAGCAGCCCTTACCACGATCTCGCAAAAAAATATCTCACCAACGGCTTCGGCGGCGTGCTGCAGTTTGGTGTTAAAGGTGGAAAAGAAAAAGCAGCACAGTTGATCAATGAACTAAAACTGGCAAGCCACCTCGCAAATGTTGGCGATGCAAAAACGCTGGTCATCCATCCTGCATCAACCACGCACGAGCAGTTGAGCGAAGCAGAACAAATTGCCAGCGGTGTGCTTCCCGGCATGGTGCGCATTAGCGCGGGTATCGAACACATCGATGATATTAAAGCAGACTTTGAACAGGCACTGGCGAAAGTGGCCGGTGCTGTGTTGGCATAGGTAAATGCTTTGGGCCAAACAAAAGAATAAGCATTAAGCTTTTGTTGCGTCGCACACTTCGGCGCCTTACACTTTGCTGAGCAAAGAACAGGAAGTACAAGGGAGTGACACAACGAAAGCTTAATTGATGAACAAAAGCTATCACAAAAATTTCAGGCATTGCATTTTAAAACATTTTCATTCAGTAAACCATTCACGCTTGAAAGCGGCAGAACATTGCCGGGCTATCATCTCGCCTATACAACACTGGGCAAAATGAATGCCGCCAAAAGCAACGTGGTGTGGATTTTTCACGCGCTTACGGCCAACAGCAACCCGGCCGAATGGTGGAGCGGTTTAGTGGGCGAAACAAAACTCTTTGACCCCGGGAAGTATTTTATTGTTTGCGTGAATGTACCCGGCAGTTGTTATGGCAGTATTTCCCCGCTGGATGATAATGCAGAAACGGGAAAGCCTTTCTATCACAACTTTCCTTTGTTCACTACGAGAGATATGATCAGGGCTTATAACCCGCTCCGCATCAAACTCGGCATAGAGAAAATTCATATTGGCATCGGTGGTTCAATGGGCGGCCAGCAATTGCTCGAGTGGGCCATTGAAGAACCCGCGTTATTCGAATATATTTTTCCCATTGCCACCAATGCCGAACATTCGCCGTGGGGCATTGCCTTTAATGCATCGCAACGCATGTGCATCGAGAACGACCCCACCTGGAAAGAAGAACAGGTGGATGCAGGTCTTGAAGGCATGAAGATCGCAAGAAGCATTGCACTTATTTCTTACAGGCATTATGAAGCTTATTCAAAATCGCAGCAAGGTTTTACCACGGAAACAGAAGGCGCAAGAATTGATAAAAAAGTTTTCAAGGCAGAAACATACCAGCGTTACCAGGGCGAAAAACTGGCTAAACGCTTTAACGCGTTCAGCTATTATTTTCTCAGCCAGGCCATGGATAAACACAATGTGGGCCGGGGCAGGGACAGTGTGCGGGCAGCATTACAGAGTATTAAGGCAAAAGCACTGGTAATAAGCATTTCATCAGATGTATTGTTTCCAACCAGCGAACAGGAACTGCTGGCAGCCTATATTCCAAACGCCCAGCTCGCCGTTATCGATTCTTATTATGGCCACGATGGTTTTCTGCTGGAATTCGAAACAATTGAAAATTTAGTAAAAGATTTTTTAAAACAAGAGTTGCCGGTTACCACTTATCGGTAGCCAGCAAACGGTAACAAATTTGTAGCAATGGGCACAGATAAAAAATTAGTGATTGGGCTATTTGGTTTTGGCGTCGTAGGTGAAGGGTTATACCGCGTGTTGCATCAAACGCCTTCGTTAAAAGCAGAGATAAGAAAAGTATGTATCAAGCATCCGGGTAAAAGAAGAAACGCGCCACCCGAGTTATTCACCACGGAAAAAGACGACCTGCTTTTTGATAGAGACATTAACGTGATCGTTGAAGTGATCGACGATTCGGAAGCAGCCTTCTACATTGTAAAAACGGCGTTGCAAAATGGCAAGGCTGTGGTGAGTGCCAGTAAAAAAATGATCGCAGAACATTTACCCGAAATTCTTTCTTTACAAAAAGAAACAGGTTTACCATTCTTGTGTGAAGCGGCTGCATGTGCTTCCATTCCTGTTATCCGCAACCTGGAAGAATATTACGATAACGACCTGCTGCATGGCATTAAGGCAATCGTAAACGGATCTACCAACTTCATCCTCACCAAAATGTTTGAAGACAGGCTGGACTACAGCGAAGCGCTATTGCTCGCCCAGCAGCTCGGCTTTGCAGAAAGCAACCCCGCCCTCGATGTGGAAGGTTACGACGCTTTGAATAAATGGACGTTCTTGTTAACGCATGCATACGGCATAGTAACAAAACCAGATACTATTCTTTTCACCGGCATTCAAAACATTCAGCTCAGCGATGCAACTGTTGCAAAGGAAAAGAACTTCGACATCAAACTGATTGCACAGGCACAGAAATTAAAAAATGGCAAAGTGGCTGCGTTTGTATTGCCTCAGTTTGTAAAACAGGATGAGCCACTGAGCTTTGTAAAAAATGAATACAACGGCGTGGTAATAGAAAGTGGTTTTGCCGACAAACAATTCTTCTACGGCAAAGGCGCCGGAAGCTTTCCAACAGCCTCTGCTGTGCTGAGTGATATATCTGCCTTGCGTTACGATTATCACTACGAGTATAAGAAATTATATTACCACACACCTGGCGAACTAAGCAATGATTTTTATGTAAAAGCTTATATAAGTTTTAATAAACTTTCAGACATTCCAAAAGAAGAATTTGAGTGGATTGAAGAATGGCATGGCGGACAAGACAGGAGCTATTTTGTAGGTGTGATCCATTTCGAAAAACTGGTGAATGATAAATGGTGGAAACAACATGGTGTTTCTTTCATACTAACGCCCGAGCCGGTTATTGAAGACATCGAAATAAGAAACCTGAAAAAACGTAGCCTCGAACTCGCAGGCATTATATAAACTTTAAGTGAAATTGAATAGAAAAAGATCCCGGCATGCCGGGATCTTTTTTTGATACCACTGCGCAATTCATCCGGTAAAAGAAACAATTTACCCGGCTGCACAATGATTGCTTGCCTTACACGGTTAATTTCGTTGTTCATTTACTTGTATGAATGTAACCATTACAGGGGCAGGCATTGCAGGACTCACGGTAGCCATAGCTTTGGAACGCATTGGCTTAAACCCGGTCATATTTGAAGCAGCACCCGTGATAAAACCACTAGGGGCGGGTATTGTACTCGCAACAAATGCGATGAATGCCTTAAAAAAAGCGGGCATCGCAAACGACATCGTTGCGAAAGGCGAACTACTTACCATATTCAATATCCGCGATTATAATGGCCGGCTCATTTCAAAAACAGACAGTGCCGCCCTGTCGGCAAAATATGGTATTGGCAACTATGCCATTCACCGTGCATCGCTTCATGAAGCACTGCTTTCAAGACTTAAAACCAGCAACATTGAAAAGGGCAAACGTGCCATTTCCACAGAACAAAAAGACGGCAAAGTAATCGTTCAGTTCGAAGATGGTGGCACACATGAAACAGACCTGCTGATTGTTGCCGATGGCATTCATTCACCCATAAGAAAACAACTCATTCCCGCTGCTGTACCGCGCTATGCAGGATATACCTGCTGGCGTGCGGTAATACAAACTGCGGGTATAAAACTGACCGAATCAACCGAAACATGGGGCAGCCAGGGTAGATTCGGAATGGCTCAGTTGGCCAATAATATGATCTACTGGTATGCATGCATCAATGCGCCACAACACGATGAGCGCATGAAAAATTTTAAAATCGATGACTTGCAACAGCATTTCGCAAATTTTCATCAACCCATACCGCAACTACTCCAACAAACAAAAAACGAAGACCTTATTTGGGGAGACATTATCGACATAAAACCCATCGGCCAATATGCTTTCAACAATATTGTTTTGATAGGCGATGCGGCGCATGCCACAACACCAAACATGGGACAAGGTGCTTGCCAGGCTATTGAAGATGCCGTGGTGCTTGCAGATGAGCTGGAGAAAAACGGCGACAAAAAAATCGCACTCAAAAACTTTGAAAAAAGAAGGCTCGCAAGGACCCACTACATCACCAACACATCATGGACGCTTGGCAAAATTGCCCAGCTCGAAAACAAGCCCCTTGGCGCACTAAGAAATTTCCTGCTCCGTACTTTGCCAGCATCAATAAATGAAAAACAGGTTAAGAAAGTGTACGAAACAGGCTTTTAAAAATTATCTCTTGCTGCTGCAATCATTAATATTGGATCAAAGCAATATAAAGGTACCCGGCTGCAGCCAATGCATTTAAGCTGCTGTTGCGTCGCACTCTTGTAACGCAAAACATGGCTGAGCAAAGAACCAACAGCAAAAGAGTGCGACGCAGGTAAAGCCGCCATTGATGTTACAGCCGGGCTCCCTTAACTACTTATTTTTTTCCGCTTCTGGGGGCACTGCCAAAGCCATTGGCGAATGCTAACACATAATAGCATTAATGAAAAAAATAAAAAAAATTCAGAACATTTTAACAGTAATATTCAAATAGTGCTAAATTGTGCACACGATTGCACAAATATTGACCAACAGAGTAACCATACACGATATTGCCCGGGAATTAAATCTGACTGCTGCGACAGTTTCAAGAGCTTTAAATAACAATCCGCGCATAAGTACCGAAACAACGCAACTCGTTCAGGATAAGGCTGATCAGTTGCGTTACAGGCGCGATAAACTGGCTTCGTCATTGCGTTCCGGGCAGTCGCATACAATAGGGGTGATTATTCCGAGTGCCCAGATAAACTTTTTTGGTTCTGTTGTTCATGGCATAGAAACTACGGCAAGTGAGAACGGTTACAGCATTATTTTGTACCAGTCAGAAGAAAAGACAGCGATAGAAAAAAAAGCAATAGACACATTTTTAAGTGCGAGGGTTGATGGTATACTTGCCTCTATTGCCAAGGAAACGGTCAATTTTTCGCACTATGCCGAATTAAAAAAACGCAATGTACCGCTGGTATTTTTCGACCGTATCAACGACGATATTGAAACACCATCTGTGATGATCGATGACTACAAGGGAGCGTTCATTGCAACGGAACATTTAATAAAAAAAGGGTACAAAAACATCGGGCACGTTTCAGGACCGCTTCATATAAAAACTTTCTCGGCACGGTTGAACGGCTACAAAGAGGCACTGAGGGCAAATGGTATTGACTTTGATGAAGCGTTTGTTTACCAGGGCGATGTTTCTATAGAATCGGGCAAGAAGGCTGCCGACTATTATTTAAGCCTGGAAAGCCCGCCGGACGCAGCTTTTGCAGTTGAAGATTTTACTGCACTTGGATTGATAAAAGGTTTGAAGGAGCATAAAATAAAAATACCTGACGAGTTTGGCGTTGTGGGTTTTGCTAACGAGAGTTTTGACGAACATATTACCCCTTCTTTGTCATCAATTGATCAACAAACTGTAGAAATGGGTAAAGAAGCATTTAACTTATTGAAAAGTCTGATTAAAACCCGTAACTGTAATGTAATGCTTGACCATAACCACATTGTGCTTGAACCGATTTTGCTTTGCAGGGAATCATCAGCAGGCAAAAAATAAATGATTGACGGCGGAACAACAAATTATTAATAAACCAACAACATAACTATGATGATACAACTCAACTACGATGACAGCTAACGGCTTTCTTTGTTTCTTTTTCCTCCAATTTTATTTAATAACCACTCTAATTTGCCAATTATGGGAAAATACAATCTCAGTTTCACAAAAACCAAAAGATGGGTGTTAAACGTAATGTTCATACTTTCTTTAACAAGTATTGTACAACTTTCACCCATAGATGCCGCAGCAAAGAAATATTATAGCCCGGCTGATAAAAAAGTTACTGGTAAAGTAACAGACGATAAAGGAGCGCCTTTATCAAACGTTTCCGTTATGGTAAAAGGTACCAAAAAAGGTGTTACTACTGACCTTAATGGTGTGTTCTCCATAACCGTTTCCGATGCGAATCCTGTCTTAATTATCTCTTACGTAGGTTACAAAAGCCAGGAGATTTCTGTAGCAAACCAAACCGACGTGAACATATCACTCACTGCAGGTTCAGAGCAACTGACCGATGTGGTGGTGGTTGGTTATGGTACGCAAAAGAAAGTAACAGTTACTGGTGCGGTAAGTGCCGTAAAAGGAGCTGAACTGGTTAAATCACCTGCCGTTGACCTGACTAACTCACTTGCCGGCCGTATTCCGGGTCTGGTGGTAATTCAAACGAGCGGTGAACCAGGCTACGATGGTGCTACAGTGAATATTCGTGGCACAAACACGCTTGGTAACAGCAGCCCCTTGATCGTTATTGATGGTATCCCCGACAGGGACGGTGGACTGGGTAGATTAAATCCAAAAGATATCGAATCTATCTCTGTGCTTAAAGACGCATCTGCAGCCATCTACGGTGCAAGAGCAGCCAATGGTGCAATTCTCGTTACTACCAAAAGAGGTGCAAGTGGCAAACCAAAGATTTCATATGATTTTAACCAGGGTTTTGCACAGCCGGCAAGAGTCCCTGAAATGAGCAGCGCGCCTGAGTATGCAGCTATCATGAACGAGATTCCAATTTACAAAAGCATTCCCGTGGGCGAATGGAATGCCGCATGGGCTGCTATTCAGCAAACCGGTAGCTACGATTCTCCTACAGATGGTGTTACTACTCTGAACGCGAACTACAGCCCGGATGCAGTACAGAAATATAAGGACGGCACCGACCCCTGGGGCTATCCAAATACCGACTGGTTTGGAGATGCATTCAAAACCTGGACTCCTCAAAGCCGTCATAACCTGTCACTGACAGGCGGTTCCGAAAACATACGGTACTACGCCTCATTGGGTTATGTAAGCCAGGATGCTTATTATAAGAATTCTGCAACCAAATACAAGCAGTATAATTTCAGGATGAACCTTACTGCTAAAGTAAACCAGTACATTTCCACCACACTGGGCGTTATGGCCCGCAGGGAAGACAGAAATTTTCCAACAGAAAGTGCCGGTTCTATCTTCCGTATGTTGATGAGAGGTCGTCCGACAGAACCCGAAGTTTGGCCAAATGGCAAACCTGGTCCCGACATCGAGAACGGTCAGAATCCATATGTGATCACTACTAACGCAACTGGTTACGTAAAAAACCCAACCGATTATTTACAGGCAAATGGCTCTGTTGACATCACCAATCCATGGGTTAAAGGTCTTAAACTGACCCTCTCCGGTGCGGTTGACAAAAACAGCAGTACAAACAAAATGTGGCAAACACCCTGGATGCTGTACTATTGGGATAGGATATCCTACGAAGACGATGGTGTTACACCAAAATTGGTAGGCGCTATCAGGTCTAACTTTACAGACCCAAGATTGACACAAAGCTATAGCTCTGTATTAAACACCAATCTTACTGCCCTTCTGAGCTACGACCACAAATTTGGAACTGCCCATACGCTTAACTTGTTGGCGGGTGTTACAAAAGAAACATTCAAAGGCGAAGGTTTCCAGGCTTACCGCAGGGAATATATTTCTCCGGCAATTGACCAGTTGTTTACAGGCGGACCTACCCAAACAGTTACTGGTAGTGCGTATAACAGGGCAAGATTAGGTTACTACGGCCGTGCCCAATACAACTACAAAGAAAAATATCTTGCAGAGTTTATCTGGAGATATGACGGCTCTTACATATTCCCTGAAGATCATCGTTTTGGTTTCTTCCCCGGTCTGTTACTGGGTTGGAATATTACCAACGAAGATTGGTTCCATGTTGACAAGATCAATTACCTTAAACTCAGGGCATCTTACGGCCAGATGGGTAATGACCAGGTTTATTATAACGGGCAACTTCAGGAATATGCCTATCTCTCAGCTTATGGTTTTGGCAATTACCCAATCAATTCAGCGTTGGCCACAACACTTTATGAGATTGTGTTGAATAACCCTGACTTTACCTGGGAAAGGGCAAACAACTATAACCTTGGTTTGGACGCGACCTTGTTTAAAAATAAGCTCGATGTAACATTGGAATATTTCTTCAATAAGAGAGACCAGATCCTGATTCAGAAAACAGGTTCTACCCCTGCTTCTTCTGGTATAAGCAATCTGTTGCCTCCCGTTAACGGTGGAAGAGTTGATAACAGAGGTTTTGAGTTCAGCTTTGCTTACAATGGCAAATTCAGCAAGGATCTGACTTTCAGAGCTGGTATCAATGGAGGCTATGCAAAAAACACCGTTGTTTATATGGATGAAGCACCAGGTGCTCCTGACTATCAAAAACAGGAAGGACACCCCATCGGCGCCTACCTCGCATATGAATCTACCGGTGCATTCAAAGACGAAGCAGATATAGCAAAGAATACCATCGACTACAGCGGCGTAACATCGCAACTGATCCCTGGCGACATGAAGTTCAGAGATGTTAATGGTGATGGTAAGATCAATGCAGACGACGCTGTTCGTTTGGATAAGAGCATTACACCACCCTGGAACTTCGGTGCTACTTTCGAAATGCACTACAAAGGCTGGGATTTCAGCTTCCTCCTGCAAGGTGCTGCCGGTGCGGAAATTCGCATCCAGACAGAATCAGGCGACATAGGAAACTACCTTCAGTATGATTACGATCACAGGTGGACAATTGACAACCCAAGCGATCAATATCCAAGACTGGCAAGTCGTGGTGATACTTACTTTACAGGTGGAAACTTCGGTTTCAACACATATTATCTCCGGAGCAAAGACTACATAAGACTTAAAAACATCGAAGTTGGCTACAACGTACCTTTAAATTTCCTTAAAAAGTACAACATGAGCCAACTAAGATTCTTTGTTAACGGTTTAAATGTGTTTACAATAGACAAGAACAAAATATTCGATCCTGAAGCTACCGTACAAAGTGGCGTTTACTATCCTCAGGCTCGGGTGATTAATGGTGGTTTAACCTTAACATTCTAAAATTACAGGCATATGAAAAAACAATTATTTCGTTTAAGTTGTCTGGGTTTAATCTTGTTACTGATTAATGCGTGTAACCAAGATTTCCTGAACACAAAGCCAGAAGACAGGGTTTCGAGCGACGCCACCTGGGGCGACGCGGCACTATCAGAGGCTTTTGTATTTAATGTGTATTCTTTCCTTGGCTATGGCGGATTTGAAGAACAGGCTTTGGCTGCTTACACAGATGAGGCCATGTTCACCCATGCCGGACGGAATATCAACACATTTACAGAAGCTACCGAGACTCCGTCGAACCTTGCCTGGATGAGCCCTACTTACGAGTGGAGCAGGATGTATTTTGCAATCCGCGAAGCAAATGTGGCAATCACAAATCTTCCTACTGCTACATTTAATAACGACGTATTCAGAGACCAACTGCTCGGTGAGGCTTATTTTCTCAGGGCCTACTACTACCAGCAGTTAGTTCGCTTTTATGGTGGCGTGCCTATCATAGACAAGCCATACGAGTTGAACGAAGATTATACCATTGCAAGAAACACATATGAGGAATGTGTAAACTTCATGGTGGCGGATCTTGACAAAGCTGCTGAACTGCTTGACGGCAAAGGTATGGCTGCGGGCAGGGCTTCAAAATTAGCTGCACTTGCATTAAAATCTCGCATCCTTTTGTATGCTGCGAGTGATTTGCATGACGCAACAAAAGCTAAAGCAAATTCCCCAACATTAAGTGGGTACGCAAACATAGAGTTGGTAGCTTACACTTCCGGTAGCCAGGCTGAAAGATGGAATGCAGCTAAAGCCGCAGCTAAAGCTGCGCTCGATGCGGGCCAGGGTTATAAACTCGACCTTACAGCTCCAGTTTCCGCGGAAGAAGGAACAAAGAACTATAACTCTATCGCAATGGGTGGCGGTAGCGCGGTGGGCGATGCAGCCGCTGAGACCGAACTCATTTTCCAGCGTACTGCTACTCCGCTGTACACAGCAGAAGATAACTGGCCGCTCGGTGGTTTGCACTATGGTATCAACAACGGTCCTAACGGTTATCATAACTGGGCCGGTAACACGCCAATTCAATTATTGGTTGACGACTACGAAATGATGGATGGTTCCAAATTTAATTGGAGTAATCCTGCACAAAAAGCACATCCTTATGTGGGCCGTGACCCACGCTTCTATGCAACCATCCTTTATGATGGTGCTGGCTGGAAACCAAGGCCGGCAGACGTGGCTGACAGGGATCCTTCAAATCAGTTGCAATCCGGTTACTATTCAGACGGTGCAGGTGGTACCATCAATGGTATCGACACACGTGAGTCACCGGTTGAAAACTGGAACGGTAGCCGTACTCACTATTATACGAGGAAGTTCATCGATCCGGATCCGGCTTTAGCCGACAACCAGTCAAGTTCACAGGTTGTTCCATGGCCATTTATCCGCTATACGGAAGTGGTGTTAAACTACATCGAAACATGCATAGCCACAGGTGATGAAGCAACAGCAAAAGCATGGCTGAATAAAATCAGGTTCCGCGCAGGTATGCCGGCAATCAACGATGCAGGCGACGCACTGCTTCAGCGCTACCGTAACGAACGCAGGATAGAACTGGTGTACGAAGAGCACCGCTATCACGACGCAAGACGTTGGATGATACCAACTACCACTGTTGGCCGTGGCATTAAAGCAATAAAGGTTGAAGCTGCCGTTAAAGCAGGCAAGTCGGCGCTTGTTCCTTACAGGCATGACGAAACTGTTTACGATTACACTTACACCGTGGTTGATAATACAGAAAACGAAACCCGTAAGTGGGATGACAAGATGTATTTCAGGCCAATTGCAAGGGATGAGATAAACAAGAACGACAAGTTGATTCAGAATCCCGGCTACGAATAGCAGATACTGTTTTTACATAAAAAAAATCTATCCTGAAAAGGGTAGATTTTTTTATGTATTTATACCACACTATTGTTACTTTAGCAAGGTTATTTACCTGGCTGAAATTGTTGACCCGGCTGCATTCCAAAGATCATCGCCTGTTGTGCTTTAGTGCCGCCCCATCCGGCATTACTCCCTGCATCGTTCAGTCCGTTGTGAAGCAACTGTGAGACGTGAAAAGTCTACGCTTGCCATTTCACTGTTGACGAAAAAAGGATATTAGTACAAGAGTGCGACGCAACGATGCTCCATTGAAAAACAAAAGCCGGGTACAAAAAAATTAACTGCTTATAACATTATATACTGTCAATGAATTTCCGGAACCAGATTTCCTACCTGATGTTTTGCTCTGTATTGTTTGCTGCGTGCAATGGCAACACGGGCATCGATAGCAAAACGACGGCCGCGACAACAAACACAGGCGCACTTTTTACATTGCTGGATGCAAATAGCACGCATATAGATTTTCAGAACAAGCTTACCGAAGGGCTTAATACCAACATTCTGCTCTACGAATATTTTTATAACGGTGGCGGTGTTGCGGCAGCAGATTTTAATAACGACGGGCTGGTAGATTTATATTTCACATCGAATATGGGCGACAACCAGCTCTACCTTAATAAAGGGAATTTGAAGTTTGAAGACGTTACCGCCATAAGCGGTGCGTCGGGCCGGCCGGGTCCATGGAAAACAGGTGTAAATGCCGTTGACATAAACGGGGACGGCCTCCTTGATATTTATGTTTGCTATTCAGGCGCACTTCCGCCGGAAAAAAGAAAGAACCAGTTGTTCATTAACCAAGGCATCAACAGCCGCGGAACACCGCAGTTTAAAGACGAAGCAGAGGCCTATGGGCTGGCAAACAGCAGCTATAGCAATCAGTCTTACTTTTTTGACTTTGATAAAGATGGCGATCTAGACATGCTGCTGCTAAACCATAACCCAAAGAATTTACCTATTTTGAATATTGAAGCAACAGCCCAGCAATTTAAGCAGGATAACCCGGAAAAAGGGTTGAGGCTGTTTAAACAAACCAATGGGAAGTTTCAAGATGTTACGGTTAGCGCAGGCATCAACGGTTCAGAATTGAGCTATGGATTGGGCCTGGGTATTGCAGACTTTAATGAAGATGGATGGCCTGATTTTTATGTGTCGAACGATTACGCTGTTCCTGATTTTTTATACATCAACAACCGCAACGGTACTTTTACCAACCAGCTTGCAGGCAGTATTGGCCATACAAGCCAGTTTTCTATGGGCAACGATGTGGCCGACATTAATAACGATGACCGCACCGACATATTCACCCTGGACATGTTACCCGAAGATAACCACCGCCAGAAGCTATTACTTGCACCGGATAACCTGGATAAATTTAAATTGAACGTGCGCAGCGGTTTTTATTACCAGTATATGCGTAACATGCTTCAACTGAACAATGGTAACGGTACGTTTAGTGAGGCAGGGCAGATAGCTGGAATTTCGAATACAGACTGGAGTTGGGCTGCATTGTTTGCTGACTACGACAATGATGGTTGGAAAGACCTTTTTATTTCGAATGGTTATTACCGCGACTATACCAATCTCGACTTTATAAACTACATGAATGAGTATGTAAAAACAAAAGGGAGGTTGCAAAGAGAAGATGTAATGGACATTATTAAACAAATGCCGTCTTCAAATGTAATGAACTATATTTTTCAAAATAAGCAGTCAGGGCTTTTCGAAAATAAGACGGTAAGCTGGGGACTAGATCAGCATTCAAACAGCAATGGAGCCGTATATGCAGACCTGGACAATGACGGAGATCTTGACCTTGTTGTAAACAATATCAACCAGCCTGCTTTTATTTATGAAAATGAATCGCAAAAGCATAGTAAAAATCACTATCTGGGTATTCAGCTCGAGGGCGCTGCACCAAACACACAGGGATTGGGAACTACAGTTAGAATATACAATCAGGGGCAAATGCAGCGGCTTGATCAAAACCCGGCAAGGGGCTATTTATCCAGCGTTTCAACCACTCTGCATTTTGGGCTGGGAGATGCTGCAAAAATCGATTCGCTGGTAGTAACATGGCCGGGTGGAAAAACGCAAATACTCACTGATGTTAACGCGAACCAGGTTGTAAAGCTTTCAGAAAAAGACGCGAAAGAAAAATTTACTCCCGGCAACCATATAACTCCGGTCTTTGAAGAGATAGGAGCGCCATTGAAATACACGGAAAACATTGACACGAACATTAATGACTTTAACCGACAATCGTTACTTATAAGCCAGTTTTCTTTTAACGGCCCTTGCATGGTTAAATATGACATGAATAAGGATGGCCTTGACGACATTATCATCGGCGGTACTATAGGACAGGCTGCAGCGCTTTATCAACAGGAAAAAAATGGTTCGTTCCATGCGATCAATGTTCCTGCTTTCGAATCCGACAAAATGTTTGCTGATGCCGACATTGCTGTGCTGGATGCAAATAAAGATGGCCTTCCTGATATTTATGTTGCTTCGGGTGGCTATAACAACCTTACCCCAGCAGACAATTTTTTACAAGACCGGCTATATCTGAACCAGGGCAATAATAGTTTTATCAGAAGCACAGGCTTACCCGAAATAAAAGGAAGTAAATCTTGTGTAAGAATACATGATATAAATGGCGATGGTTCCCCTGATATTTTTGTAGGTGGCAGGGTTGTTCCCGGAAGATATCCCGAGACACCAGCGAGTTATATCCTCATCAATGACGGTAAAGGAAATTTTACAGACCAGTCAAAACAAATATGCCCTGACATTTCTAACGCAGGAATGATAACCGATGCCGTGTGGGTCGATCTTGACCAGGATAACAAAGATGAACTGGTGATTGTGGGTGAATGGATGCCTGTATTGGTTTTCAAAAATGAGAATAGTAAATTGATCAACAGCACCAGCAAGTATTTTGATTCCAATTACCTGGGCTGGTGGAATAAAATTACCGTTGGCGATTTCAACGGAGACAATCGCCCCGACCTGGTTATAGGTAACTTTGGCTTGAATACACAGTTCAGGGCGTCGGAAAAAGAACCCATTGAAATGTTCTACAAAGACTTTGATAAGAATGGCTCTGTAGATCCGATCTTTTCGTTTTACATACAGGATAAAAAATACCCGTTCATTACCCGCGACGAACTGTTGGGCCAGCTACCGGTAATGCGTAAACGTTTTGCCGATTTTAAAAGCTACGCGGACATAACGATCGATGATCTTTTCACTGAGAGTGATTTAAAAGATGCAGGCCATCTTGTTGCCAGCCATATGGCCACTTCATGCTTCCTTAGTAACCCATCTGGAAAATATGAATTAAAAGAACTGTCTGTGCAGGCACAATATTCACCGGTATATACCATCGACACCCTCGATTTTAACCACGATGGAAATACCGATTTGTTGCTTTGCGGCAATAACAGTTTTACTAAAATAAGGCTTGGCAAGTTTGACGCAAATTATGGCGTATTGCTTGCCGGGGATGGAAAAGGTAATTTTAAATACATCAATCAAATAGAATCTGGCTTTAAAATTCGTGGAGATGTGAGAAGCTGCATACAGATCGGCAACAAGATCTTATTCGGCATGTGTGGTCAACAACTCATTGCTTATTCCCTGAAGAAATGACCAATATGAAACGCGTTAAAATTGCCTTGCCGGCATTTGCTTGCTTCACAGTTTTGCTGATCTTTTTTGCATCATGCAAAAACGAAAAACAAAGGCCACCTGAAGACTTTGAAGTTGCGGCCGCCTGGGCCGATATGAGTATCTATATTACAAAGAACACACCCGCCAACTCCCCCACCTTTGCGTCACGCTGCTTTGGTTATATCGGCTTAACGATGTATGAATCTGTTGTAAACGGTTATCCCGAATATCAATCCGTAGCCACTCAGCTAAACGGGCTTGGCGCCTTGCCCGAACCTGAAAAGGGATTGTCCTATAATTGGCAACTTGCTTTAAATGCAGGCCAGGCAGAGATATTGCGCAATATCTACATCCAAACCTCAGACGCTAATAAATTAAAGATCGACTCGCTTGAGCAGCATTATTCAAGTGTTATCAAAGAGTCTATCAACAACGACACGATCGCTGCACGTTCCATTGCTTACGGAAAACAAATTGCGCAAAGAATATTTGAATGGTCAGAAACAGACGGCGGCCATCGCGGTTACCTAAACAACTTTGACAAGAAACTTGTATTCCAGCAAAAGCCGGGATGCTGGCAGCCACCGCTGTATGCGCAATCGTTCAGTCACTTTCCCCTGCACCCGCATTGGGGACAGAACCGCACATTCCTTGCTGCAGATTCCATGTTACAGCCACCGGCGTTTATTGCTTTTGACTCAACGCCCGGCTCTCCTTATTATACACAGTTTGCACAGGTGTACGAAAAAGAAAAAGCATTAACACAGGATGAAAAGCAGGCCGCCATCTGGTGGAGCGATGATCCTGAAGTTACACCAACACCGCCGGGGCATTCATTTTTCCTTGCCACAGTGGCGGTTAAAAAAGCGAAACCCACCCTGATCATATGCGCTGAAACATACGCCAGGCTTGGAATGGCGCTTGCTGATGCATTTCGTAATTGCTGGAAATGGAAATACCAGTTCTTCACCGAGCGCGCCAATACTTTTGTGCCTGCACATATCGACAAAGAATGGAATTCGTTCTGGCCCGATCCGCCGTTTCCCGCATTTCCATCGGGCCATGCTATACAGGCAGCAGCAATGGCAACAGTGCTCACCGACCTCTATGGCGATCATTTTGAATTTACCGATAGCCTGCATGCCGGAAGAGCACGCGACGAAATAAGAAATACCGATTTTGTGCCAAGGCATTTCACTTCGTTCTGGCAGGCAGCGCAGGAAACGGCCGACTCACGCTTTTATGGCGGCATTCATACAAGACAGGATAATGCACGAGGCCTTGATAAGGGGAAAGAAATCGGCAACAACGTGAACCAACTTCGCTGGAAAAAATAAATATATAAGTATTAATACATTTATTTAGCCAGCTTTTGTGTTTCATAGCAACAAACGTTGCGTCGCACACTTGTGCTTTTGAACATTGGGCAAAAAACCTGAAGCGGTTCCGTAGTTTTTGTCTTATGCCTGCCAGCTCAGTGTTGTTTTTTCGTACAAGTGTGCGACGCAAGAAAAGCCCCACCAGGAACTGAAGCCTGGTACATAAAAAATGCATTCGAAAACGAACATGAAAAGAATATCTGCAAAAATCTTCATTACTGCCGCTGTAGTATTTCAGTTAACGACTATCGCTTCTTTTGGTCAGCAACGTTTTAAAGACGTCACTAAAGAGGCGGGTATTAACCATGTATTTAAAGTTTATGAAGGTATGTTTGGCGGTGGCGCTTGCGTAATTGACTATAACAACGACGGCTGGGAAGACGTGTACATTACCGGCGGCATGAATGATGACCAGCTATATAAAAATAATGGCAATGGCACCTTCACGAACGTATTTGAACAATCGGGATTAACTGTTACGAAAGGCTATGTAACGCAGGGCGTTTCGGGAGCTGATGTAAACAGGGATGGCCTTGTTGACCTGTTTGTGACAACCATCACAACCCGGACTAAAAAACAACCGATACCGAGAGAGATTAACCTGTTGTTCTTAAACAATGGCAATGGCACTTTTCGCGATGCAACAAAAGAATACGGGCTCGACCAGATGTACTCCTTCAGCACCGGTGGCAGTTTTGGCGATATTAATGCCGATGGCTGGCCTGATATTTATGTAGGCAATTATTTTAACCAATACGAAGGCAAACTGAGTGTAATTAATGATGCAACTGTTGTAGGCGCCAACCAGATAGCTGAAGGCTATTTGCTGCTGAATGAAGGCGGCAGGAAATTCAAAAATGTTTATGAAGACTATGGACTGAATTATAAAGGTTTTGGCTTTGGTGGTATTTTCACCGACTTCGACAACGACGGCGACCAGGATTTAGTCGTTAACCATGATTTTGGGTATAAACGCACGCCGGATATGTTGCTGGAAAATAAATACCCAAAAGAAAAATTTGAAGATGTAGCAAAAGATAAAAAAATGGATCTGCGCATCAATTCCATGGGCACTGCCGTTGGAGACTATAACAACGATGGCCTGATGGACTATTATTTTACCAACATCAGAGCTAATTGCTTTATGGTGAACCAGGGTGCAGGCAAACCATTTATCAATAGAGCAAAAGAATTGGGAACAGAATTTATGGCCATCAGTTGGGGAGCCAATTTCGCTGATTTCGACCAGGATGGAGATGTTGATCTCTTTGCTGCCAACGGCGACTTAAACCCTAACTGCAACCCTATGGCAAGCTTCTACTTTGAGAACAATAATGGCAAATTCACAGAACATGCGCTTTCCTATGGCCTTGCTAATTACAGTATTTGCCGCGGCTCAGTAACTTTTGATTACGACCATGATGGCGATCTCGATCTGCTTGTAGTAGCCGAAGAACCCGTGCTGCCGGGCTATCCAATGCCTTCACTCACGAGATTGTACCGCAACGATTCTGCAAAAGGCAACTGGATAAAAATTGCGTTGAAGGGTGTGCAGGCCGAAACACATGGCATAGGCTCAAAGATAGAAGTGGAAGCCGGTGGGAAAAAAATGATCCGCGAAATCGATGGGGGCAGCTCAAGCCACTTATCTCAAAATTCAGTGATCGCGCATTTCGGCCTGGGCAATGCCAGTACAATTGATAAAATCACCGTTTATTGGACGGGCGGCAATAAGCAAACCATTACCAACGTGAAAGCAAACCAGCAAATAACCATTACTGAAATACCGGCCCCAAAGTCAAGTAGCTCATTATGGTATTTTATCGCGGGTTTTACCGTTGTGTCTGCTTTGATTTTTGTTTATGCGCGCAAGAGAAAGAAGCCATAGTATATGAGCGTGGCTCTATGAGCCTAAATCTAAAGGCTGGTAATCCGCAAACTTTATCCTTTACCTTTGCCCGGCAAATAATGTACTATGCGGGAACTTTCTGTAGTAATTCCGGTAATGAATGAAGAAGACAATATTAAACCAATGATCGAAGCGGTAGCAGCCGCTTTGAAAGAATATGACTATGAAGTAATCTTTGTTGATGACGGATCAACCGACACAACAAGACAACGAATCAAGGAAAATCTTACCGACCGCATTAAACTAATTGAACTGCGCAAGAATTATGGGCAAAGCACAGCCATGTCTGCGGGCATTGACTTCACCACCGGCACATATGTTACCATGCTTGACGGTGATTTGCAGAACGACCCGACCGACATACCGATGATGCTTGAAAAACTAAAAGCAGAAGATTGGGATGTGGTTGCCGGCAACCGCAAGAAAAGACAAGATGGCGCCGTATTACGCAAAATTCCCAGCAAGATTGCGAATGCCATTATCCGCAGCATGACGAAAGTGTATATACAGGATTATGGCTGTACGCTAAAGGTTTTCAGAAGGGAAATTGCTGAAGAGCTTGGTTTATATGGAGAGCTGCATCGATTTATTCCTGTGCTTGCAAGCATGCAGGGCGCCAGAATTACGCAGGTAGATGTAAAACATCATGCAAGGCAATTCGGCAAATCAAAATATGGGCTGGGCAGAACTTTTCGGGTAATGAGTGATCTTGTTACGATGGTGTTCTTTAGAAAATATAGCCAGAAACCGATGCACCTTTTTGGGACAATGGGTTTTATCAGCCTGTTTCTCGGCATTATTATTAACCTTTATGAGCTTACGCTCAAAATCATGGGTGAAGATATCTGGGGCAAACCAATGTTGTTGCTGGGAATGATTCTTGTACTCGGCGGAATACAGCTCATCACCATTGGTATTCTCGCTGAAATAAGTATGCGCACTTACTATGAAAGCGGTTCAAAAAAAACTTACCAGGTAAGAAAGGTGTGGGCAAAAGAATAAAGGAACCAGCGCTATTATTACAGCAAAAGTTAACCGGCAACCAAATCAGATCATGCCATTGAAAGAAACGCTTAAATCTGCGGCAAAGCTGCTTATCAAGATCGCTGTAACGGTTGTTTGTTTGTGGTATGTAAGCCGCAAGATAGACTGGGGTAAAAGCCTCAGCATTATTCAAAACAGCAACTGGCTGTGGTTAGTTGCCGCGACTGGTTTATTTGTAGTATCAAAAATTGTTTCTTCCTTTAGGTTAAATATTTATTTCAGAAACATTGGTCTAGAAATCTCCCAATCTCAAAATCTTCAACTGTATTGGCTGGGTATGTTTTATAACCTGTTTCTACCTGGCGGCATCGGCGGCGATGCATATAAGGTTATACTGCTCAACCGCAGTTACCGAACGCCGGCAAAACTGCTTACCGCTGCCGTATTGCTCGACAGAATAAGCGGTGTAACAGGCCTGGGCATACTGGCCGTTATTTATTATTACTTTTTTTTTAACGGAGCGGATTACTCACTGCCATTATTGTTGCTGCTGCCTGTTGGTATCGCCGTGTACTATTTTGTGGTAAAGAAAATATTCCCGTCATTCGTCAGTGGCTTCTGGCCAACACTCTGGCTAGGCCTTGCAGTGCAGGCATTGCAGGTGTTGTGCGCTTACAGTATTATGATGGCGCTGCACATCGGCGAACATCAAACCGCTTATATATTAATTTTCTTACTTTCATCCATTGTTGCCATATTGCCTTTTACTATCGGCGGGCTCGGTGCAAGAGAAGTAGTATTTCTCTGGGGCAGCAGCACGCTGTTACACGTAACCAACGATCCCACACCGGTAAGCATCAGCATTAGTTTTTATTTAATTACGTTGATTATTTCGTTTATCGGAGTATATTGGGTTTACAACAATCCAATGAATGATAAGAAAATGATTATGGGCCAGGGTGCAGACTAAGCATTGAGCCGCGGTTGCGTCGCACACCTGTGCACCAGAACCGTGAACCAGCTATCGTGTACATTTTACCTATTCCCCCTTTTTTGCGCTTTTACTACGCTTTATCTACCGGGTATCTACCGGGTATCTACCAGGTAACTGCCAGGGATCTGAAAGGAAACAATTTGTAAAAACCGGGAAAGTATGGCTGCAAAAAGTACTATATAAATGGTGAATGAAGGCTGTTGCTGCATAGGGCTATGCCGTACAATAGTGCGACGCAAGTAAAGCACAATAGTAGTGCTAAAGTCGGGCTAAAAAAATCCTTCCACTTTCATCACCGCAAGCAAGGCTTTGTGTAACGGGACATTTTCATCGGCCAACGCATCCATGATGGAAAAATGGTTGAGCGCCGGCAGTTCAAGCAAATCGATAGATGCAGATTTGTTTTTCCAATTGTTGTATAACTCCCTGCTTTGATCCTTAAACTCATCGGTTTCTGCTGCTCCAACTGCAACAACTATCGGGCAATTTGTTGACGGCGAAAATGTTACCGGGCTATTAATGCGCATCAGAGCTTCATCCATTTTCAAAACATCATTCACAGAGCAAAGCTGAATCGGCTGCAGGTTATACAACCCGCTGATCAAACAGGCACCACTGATGCCATATTCACATTGTTTTTCCAATAACATTGCTGCAAGGTGAGCGCCTGCGCTATGCCCAGCAATATACAGTTGACGAGGTTCGGCATTATAAGCGTGCAAATTTTCCTTAAGCCACCGTATTGCTTTATGGCAGGATGCAACGATTTCATTCATGCCGGCAGCGGGTGCAAGCGGGTAGTTGATAAGCGCTGTTGTTATATGGTTCCGGTGAAGAGTTTCCGCAACAAAATGAAATTTTGCTTTATCAAAAAACTGCCAATAACCACCATGAATAAAAATCAGCGCTTTTGAATTTGGTTTGGCTGAGGGAAATATATCAAGTCGTTCACGATCATGATCACCATATTTCAGATCGCTTATATAAGAGTAGTTTTGCCTCGTTGTTTCACTGCGTTTATCCCAGGCTTCCAGGTAATCGGCAAAATCATGCACATGCAACCGGTTGTTGTATTGGTTATCGAGTTGCTGCCGGTTGTATTGCTTGTAAACGACCATAAAAAACAAAAATGCTTTATGCCTGCAGGCATTTGAAAACAAGTTGATAAAATTCGGGGTGCGACTGCCATGTTTTGCCGGTGACGATCATACCATCCTGCACTGCCTGATCCGGAGTAACATAAATGCCGCCACAACTTTCCACTTCAAATTTCACGTGCTCGTAACACGCAACATTTTTATGATCGACGAGACCTGCGGTAACGAGTATTTGCACACCATGGCAAATTGCAAAAATATATTTACCGCTTTGCGCAAATGCCCTTACGATGTCGATCACCCTTGCATCATTTCGCAGATACTCAGGTGCTCTGCCACCCGGCAATAGTAATGCTTCATAGTCGGCCGTGTTCACTTCGTTAAATGAAATATCAGATTCTATCAGGTAACCTTTTCTTTCAACATAGGTATCCCAGCCCGGTTCAAAATCGTGGATCACCGTGTTCATCCTTTTCACGGCAGGCGCCGCTATTACAGGAATATATCCGACTTCCCTTAGCCTGTGCGAAGCATAGAGTATCTCAAAACTTTCACCGGCATCGCCGGTAATGATCAGTATCTTTTTTGCTGTTGACATAACAATCGTGTTTGAATAAAACTTAATTAAGTGTGTCGATAAAGATATATAAGAATTGGTTTATGTAATTTCTCTTTTGCTGATTGACGCGCTATTTTTATACCAGCTGCAGGTATGCGTGGCATCGTTCCTTGCGTCGCAATCACTTTGTCGGCATATCAACGGGCATCTGGGTTTGGTGGTGATATAAAATACTTGCGTTAATGCTGCCAAAAGAGTTAAAGCACAAGAGTGCGACGCAAGAACCTGTGCCATGAAAATCCACCGCCGGTACAACAATATATTATTTGCGTTTCTTTCAATTCGTACATTTGGAAGAACCCGGTTTTATTTCAACACATTTCAATAACCTACTATGGACAGGCGGAAATTTTTAAGAAACGGCTCTGTTGCAGGGCTCACCATTTCAACCATTGCAGCCGGCTGCGGCGTAAACAATGCAGAAGCAAAACAACCAGTTGAATCAAATACACAAACGCCATTCAAAGACGATTTTGTTTTGAATGAAGTAACAATCGATGTATTACAACAAAAAATGCAATCTGGCGAATACACTTCAGCATCAATAACAGACAAGTATTTGAAACGTATTGACGCGATTGATAAAAAAGGCCCGGCAATTAATGCGGTTATTGAAGTTAATCCGGATGCATTAAGTATTGCCGCAGAGATGGATAAAGAGAGAAAGGCCGGAAAAGTTCGCGGACCGATGCACGGTATTCCTGTGCTGATAAAAGACAATATTAATACCGCGGATAAAATGATGACGACTGCGGGAGCCCTTGCGCTCGAAGGCAATATTGCAAACACTGATGCGTACATCGTAAAACAATTGCGGGATGCTGGTGCCGTTATCCTTGGCAAGACCAACCTTAGCGAGTGGGCAAACTTCCGATCCTCGAGATCAACAAGCGGATGGAGCAGCAGGGGCGGTCAAACAAAAAACCCAAACATACTCAACAGAAATCCGTGTGGCTCAAGTTCGGGCTCGGGCGCTGCAGTAGCCGCGAATCTTTGCGCGGTTGCAGTGGGAACAGAAACGAACGGATCGGTTATTGCGCCTTCTACTTTTAACGGTCTTGTTGGCATAAAACCTACAGTTGGGTTATTAAGCAGGAGCGGTATTATTCCAATTTCCGCTACGCAGGATACAGCCGGCCCAATGGCCAGAACAGTGAAAGACGCTGCCATACTCTTGGCAGCACTTGCCGGTGTAGATGCATCAGATGCCGTTACCAGGCAAAGTGAAGGAAAGGCATTGAAGGATTACACAATATCGCTTAGCACAGATGGGCTGAAGGGCAAAAGAATAGGCATTGAAAAATCGCAGTTCGAAGGTCACGAAGCGGTTGTTGCTTTATATAAAATAGCAATTGATGTTTTGAAGCAGCAGGGCGCTGAGGTGATAGAAGTCAGCCTGCTTGAAAAGACAAAAAATTTGGGTGAAGCAGAGTTTAAAGTATTGTTGTATGAATTTAAAGATGGGGTGAATAAATACCTTGCGAATGCAAACGCCAAAGTAAAAAACCTGGCTGATGTTATTGCCTACAATAAAGCAAATGAGGCGAAGGCAATGCCCTATTTTAAACAGGAAACTTTGGAAAGCAGTAATGCTATCGGCGACCTTAGCAGCAAAGAGTATACAGATGCGGTCAAAAAATCAACGTCGGCGAGAAATATTATCGATGAACTTTTGCAAGAAGATAAGCTGGATGCTATTTGTGGAGTGAGTATGGGCCCCGCCTGTTGCATCGATCTTGTTTGCGGTGATTATGATACAGGCTTTTATTTTTGTTCCCCCGCGGCAATGGCTGGTTATCCGCATATAACGGTGCCAATGGGCCGTGTGTTTGAACTGCCGGTTGGTTTTTCGTTTGTGTCTGGCGCATACAGGGAGATGGATATCATTAATTTAGCCTATGCTTATGAACAGGCTACCCGTTGGAGAAAAGCGCCTGCGTTTATTGCGACAGTTTAAATAATATTTGTTGAAGCAAGCTTTTATTACTCTTTTAACCAGATAAATTTTCAGTTCTCACATATTTAAACCTATTTGCGCTTAAACTTGTTGGCGCTGCAATAATCAATACCATAACAACCAACTGCAATTATTTACAATGTTTAAAACAAAACAACTTCTATGGTGTGCCGTACTGACTATCATCATGTCAGCTATTGCATGCAAACCTGAATTAAAAGTCGTCGGCTCATGGCAGAATAAAGAAAAGGTTAGTGGCAGGCCATACGGCAGCGTGTTTATTATGGTCTTAACTGCAAACCTGGAAACAAGAACCGTTCTCGAGACTGAACTGGCTACAGCGGCCACTGCTCATGGTATAAAAGCAGTGAGAAGTCTTGAAGCGTTTGGACCCGTTACCGCAAAAGGTGACACCAACGTGTTAAAAGCATTGGTAAAGAAGGTAAAGGAATCGGGATGTAAAACGGTGATGACTGTTGCGCTGGTCGACTCCAAAAGCGAAACAAAATATCACCCTGCAAGTTCCTCCTTTTACCAACCATACGCTTATCAGCCATATTATGGTAATTATGGCGCCTTCAGCAATTATTACGGCTATGCATTCAGTACTGGTTATTATTCGCCCGGGTATTATACCAATAAAAGCACTTATTATATAGAAACCAACTTGTATGAAGTATCAACCGAAGATCAACTATTTTCTATACAAACCAAGGCAGTAAACCCTGACGACATTAACAAAGCAAGCCATCAATTTACCGTAAAACTTATCGATGAACTGCAAAGCATGGGTATTTTAAAACCACAATAATTGCTTACACCCGTATGTTTGTAACTTTATTTTTATCCCCCTGTATTTAAAAACTGTTATAGATGAAAAAGAACATATCTACAACCCGAAGTGCTGTAATTTTAACCTTATTGTCCATTGTTTTATCCGCCTTTTATAATACCGCCGTTGCGCAGGATAGCAGTTCAAAAAGAGTAACCGGCAAAGGAATGAACAACATAATCAAATACAATGTAAGCGGCATGCTGCTGTATGATAAGTCCCTTCAATTCGGTTATGAAAGAATCCTGAATTCAAAACATAGCTTTAGTGTTTTTGGTGGAGTCGCCCACTTCCCAACATTACTTGCTGTACCGGCTTTAAGCGCTGTTACTACGAGCAGCAGAGGAGGTTTTACACTGGGAGCTGACTACCGATTCTACCTTCAAAAAGAAAATAAATATGAAGCGCCACACGGAATATACTTAGCCCCGTTTATAGCGAACTATAATTTCAAAACCGACCGCACTGCAACGTTCACCGATACCGAAGGCGAATCATCCCCTATTAACCTTACTACAAAAAGCAACTTCTTAAACATCGGTTGCCAGTTAGGGTACCAATTCGTTATGAAGAAACACTTTGTTGTCGACGTTGTAATGTTTGGGCCGGCGCTTACTTCGTACAAGTTTTCCGCCGCAGTTGATGGTCAGCTTACAGACGCTCAAAAAGAAAAATTAAATGGTGAAGTTATCGGTCAGCTTATCGACAGGATGCCCCTGCTCAATGACCTGATAGATGCAGGATCTGCCTCAAAGAGCGGTGTTGAATCGTTCTGGTCTGCCGGTTTCCGATATAACATCAGTATTGGCTACCGGTTCTGATATCTATTATGATCTCACATACGCACTGAAATAGCCAGGATAGTATGGTTGCAATCGAAGGACTTCTACAAAATATGTTATCAAAAAATATAACTTTGCCCGCTTATATAACACTCGAAACAATAATTCATCACTTAAAAAAGAGTTTATGAAACGCCTTTATATCACGGCTACGCTACTATTAATCGTTGCTGCAAATTCTTTTGCACAGCAAACAAGATTAAATCTTTATGGCAACTATGCATTCGACGACAAAGTGGATTCATATTACAGTAATACTTCTTACTTCAGTGGCAAAATAAAAGGTGGTTTTTTATGGGGTGCCGGCCTTGAGTTCAGGTTGCAGCATGATTACGGTCTTGAGTTATCTTATCACCGTATGGATACCAAAGCACCCACAGAATATTATAGCAATGGCATAAAAAATACCAATTTTGATGTTGCGCTCAATTACATCATGATCGGTGGAGTGAGGGCTGTTCATACCGGCACAAAAGCGGAACCTTATGGCGGTATGTCAATCGGCGTAGATGTTATCGATGTAAAAAATCCCGATAACAACACATCACAAAGTGCCACTAAATTTGCATGGGGTTTGAAAGGCGGGGTAAACGTTTGGGCTTCTGACAAAGTTGGTCTTAAGTTCCAGGCGCAATTACTTTCTTCTGTTCAAAGCGCAGGCGGTGGGCTCTATTTTGGAACCGGCGGTGCTGGTGCAGGAATATCTACCTATTCTTCAATGCTTCAATTTGTACTTGGAGGCGGACTTACATTTAAGTTTGGCGGTGCACACGCTGCTCATAAATAGTAATTGCTCAATATAATTATGAAAGCCCGGTTTAAAACCGGGCTTTTTTTATTTCAACTTGTAAGTGTTTATGACCCGGGCTAATGTGCAAGCATTTAACATCGTTGCGTCGCACTCTTGTACTGCAATACATAACGCGGCAAAAACAGTTTGGTCGATAGACAGCAAACAACAGCGATAATTTGCAGCCTCCAAATAAATGACAAAAAAAATGCAACCTCAAAAGAGATTGCATTTGGCAAGTCGGGAAGACAGGATTCGAACCTGCGACCCCCTGGTCCCAAACCAGGTGCGCTACCGGCCTGCGCTACTTCCCGATCTTTGGTAAATGTGGTGGCGGTGAGGGAGGGATTCGAACCCTCGGTACAGTTTAACCCGTACGGCAGTTTAGCAAACTGCTGATTTCAGCCACTCATCCACCTCACCGTCTGAATAAGCTTCCTTATTCGGGGTTGCAAAAATAGGTAGCCTGTTGGAATTGCCAAAAATAAAATCCCGTTTATGCAGAATTGATCAAACTATTTATTGCCGCCATGTTTGTTGCAGTTAAACGGAGCGTCGCAAGTAAAGCCAGGACAGGGTTTTAGCCGATGACAAAAAAAATCCCAAAAAACAATTTAGATTTTTGGGGATTCAAAATATAATCAGCTGTTGGTCTAACATTTACATTGCTGCCAACTGTACCTTTTGAGTGAGTTCCATTACATTCTCGCGGAACAGGCTATCTGTGTCCATAAGATCTTTCACCGTTTGACAACTATGGATCACTGTTGTATGGTCTCTGCCGCCAAAATGTTCGCCGATCGTTTTCAGCGAGTTTTTGGTAAAGGCCTTGGCGAGGTACATCGTAATCTGTCTTGCCTGAACTATTTCGCGTTTGCGGGTTTTCTGCAATAATTTTTCGTAGGGCACATCAAAATATTCGCAAACCATTTTCTGAATGGCGTCAATAGTGATCTCTTTGCTGCTTGTTTTTACAAAATTGCGCAACACTTTTTTAGCCAACTCCAGATCGATTTCTCTTTTGTTAAGAGAAGACTGTGCGAGTAATGAAATTAGTGCACCTTCCAGTTCGCGAACATTCGTGTTAATATTGTATGCTACGTATTTCACTACTTCTTTCGGCATATCGAGCCCGTCGTTCTTCATCTTTCTTTCGAGTATCTCTATGCGGGTTTCATAATCCGGAATCTGAAGATCGGCGCTTAATCCCCAACGAAAACGGCTAAGTAATCTTTCCTGCATGCCGTCAAGATCTTTTGGCGGTTTATCAGATGTTAACACCAACTGTTTACCGCTTTGGTGCAGGTGATTGAAAATCGCGAAGAATGCATCCTGGCTTTTTTCGGCACGTGCGAAAAACTGAACGTCATCTATTATCAATACATCAATTAATTGATAGAAATGTATGAAGTCATTAATGGCATTGTTGCGGCTATGATCCTGGAACTGGTTAATAAATTTTTCACTGCTTACATATAACACAACTTTGCCGGGATGGGAGCGCTTTACCTCGTTGCCTATTGCCTGTGCAAGATGTGTTTTACCCAAACCTACGCCCCCATAAATAACTAATGGGTTAAACGAATTGGCACCTGGCTTTTCAGCAACAGTTTTACCAGCCCTACGGGCTACGCGGTTACAATCTCCTTCAATAAAAGTGTCGAAAGTATAGCTGTGATTTAACTGTGGGTCGATCTGCATTTTTTTGAGACCGGGAATCACAAACGGATTTTTTACTGGGCTATTTATGATTAATGGAAAATCCATCTCATTATTATTATACATTTTCATGTTGCCGGCGGGTACGTCCATAGAGCCGTTACGTCCATTATTTCCACTATCAACCATTATACGGTATTCCAGCCTTGCATCTTTACCTAATTCTCTCTTCAAAGTTTTTGCAAGCAGGTTAACATAGTGTTCTTCAAGGTACTCAAAAAAGAATTGACTTGGCACCTGAATCATTAAAACATTTCCTTTTAACTCTACTGCCTTAATCGGTTCGAACCAGGTTTTGTACGGCTGCCAGTCTACTATATCTTTTATAATCTTCAAACAATTACTCCATATCGATTCGGCAGTTTTGGTCATAACAATCAAAAGAATTTATAAGAATAAAAATTGGAATCGGGAAAAAAATCCCAAAAAATCTGTTTTGCTTTTTGCAAAAAAAATTTTTTGGGATGCAGGACGAATATCAATCTTTTATGTTGAAAAAAAAATTTTAAAATTGACAGAAAGTTACTCCAATCAGACATTTTACACTCTTGAAAATTCTACCCGAAAATGAAATTAAATGTATATTAAAAAAAGCGGGGCGGCCTGCTCCATTTTGTGTTGATTCACAATAAAATCTCTATATCATTCTGCATTATAT
>DLKC01000007.1 GCA_002478885.1 Chitinophagaceae bacterium UBA7600 | reverse complement strand
ACCAAGTATCTACCAAGTAAGGACTAAGTAAAGACCGGCCTGTACTGCAAAAATGACCGCGGATTTGTATGGCGGGGACGTGAATAGTCAATGGTGAAATAAAATGAATAATACCCGCGTAAAACTATCCTATGAGTGAGAAACGATGTATTGGTCTACACTTTTGCTCTCTTTAATTATAATTGTTCAGTAGATAAATCTAAAAACAGGATACCCATGCATCCCACGCTAGCATTCGCAAATCCAATGGTGAAGGTTTGCATTGCAAATGAAGCTTGGTGATGTAAAATAAAAGGCATCGCTGAACCGGACAAAACAAAAAATTGTCGGCGTGTGGGGCAATTCACAGACAATTTTGACATTTGCGCAATATTTTTTTAAAACCACTGAGCCATTCGCAATTTCAAGAAACAGCAAGGCACAAGCCAGAAGACCTACAGCAAACAGGGCACTAAAGCTTTGTTATTTGGTGGATCGGAAATCGTCAGGTAATTTATCAACATTATAAAGTTTAGGGTCATTTCGTTGCAGCGATGAAAGATATTCATTAAAATGAGCTTGCTTTTCAAATCCTATTTCGATGTGCTTTTCGGGTTTCTCCCGGGAAAGCAGCCGGGCAGCGTTGCAACTGCCGGCCCCAAGGGTTACTGGTCTGCTTCTTCTGTGGTCTCTTCTATTTTATCGGAATCTTTTTGTTTACGCAGTTTAACGACGGGTTTGTCCTGCGTGCCGGTTACGCTAAATGGAATGCCGATGATGCCAAAGGGCGGAAGGCCCAAGCGGCCGGAAAGATTGAGTTTGCCATCGAAACTTACCTGGCCTTCGAAGCGTGGCCTGAAGCCGGCCACTTTCATTTTGGTGCGCTCGAGTGTGATGATGTTATTGGCGATGGTTGTTTTGATATTTACCTCGGAGAGATCGGGGTTGCTGATACTGTCTTTGCCTGTTTCCTTACCTACCGCGCTGAAGAGTTTAAAACCGTTCATTTTTACTTTTTTTACAGACAGTACGCCAGCACCTTTGAGCGAGGGATACAGGGGATGCATGTCTGCACCGAGTTTACCGCCGAGTGTGTAGTCAAGCGAAACGATGCCTTCGGCACCTGCGGCCGAGGTGGCGAGGTCGCGGAAGAGCTTGATTTCGTTATAGGCGCGTTTGATGTCGAACTCTTTTGCGTTGATATGGTAATTGAAATATGCTTTTACGGGCGATAAACTTCCATATTCCGCGTCCATAATAACGGGTGCACCTATTATGTTGAAGCCTGCCTGCTTTAGTTTGATCTTACCGCTGTCGATGGCCATTTCGCCTATAAAATCTTCCAGTTCCAATCCATTATACGCCAATTTATTTACATCGGCGTTGAATACAAGACTTAGGTTGGCAGGCACCAGCACCACACCGGTCGCTGTTGTGTCCGCGGCTGTGGCCGTGTCGCCGGCATAGGCCATGAATTCATCAACGAGGAGGTAAGCGGACGTGCATTTAAAATTGCCTTTCAGCGGTTCATTTTCTTTCAGCGCATAATTGATTACGTTGGACAAATAACCGTTGAGGGTAAACGTTGATTTGCCGTAAGCAGCTTTGAACTGATCGAACCACATTTTATCGTCTTTGAACCTAAAGAGACCGCCAGCAATTTTGAACGGCAGGGGGAAATACTGCGACCTCATTTCGAGGTCTTTCACTTCGGCGGTGCCGGAATTTGACAGCCTGCTGTAGCGCTGTGCGGTGGCGTCGCTTTGCAGGCCTTTTAAAGAAAGATCGGTTTTTACCAGGCCGCTTATCTCCGTTCCTTTTTGTGAAAACACCTGGTAGATCCTGCCGATATCGATCGTGCCTTTTGAGCTGATATCGTATTTAAGGTCATCCAGGTTTTTCAGATCGGCAGTGACCGCGAATGGCTGCCCTTCGAATTCAAAGGCAAATGGTTTTATGAGCACCGAAGTATTTTTTGTTGTTCCGTCGGTGTTTGTAACGCCGGCATCGACCTGGATCTTTTCGAGTGGATGCGGGTAATATTTTGTTTGCACCGAACCATCCCGGAGTTTGATGGCCACATTGGTGACGGGGAATTGCTTTTTGGCCGGAATGTAGTTTCCCTTAAGCTGCATGTCAATATTCATATTGCCCTTAAGATCTATGCTGTCGAGCGGGTAAAAGCTTTTTACTTCATCCAGTTTAAGGGCTGTTTTTATATAGGCATCCAGGCTGTACTCTTTAAAGTTGCTGAGCCTGAAGTAGCCTTTTATAAAATTACCGAGCACGGTAGCATTTAGATTTTCAACAGAAAACTTTCCATGCTGGTAATTGCTGTCGGGGCATGACGCATTGAGGTTGAAACTGATATTGTTTACCGCCTGCGGCAATGCAGCATATTTAAAATAGCCATTGGTTAAAGAAGACTGAAGGTTGAATACCGGGATGCTTGTTATTATGGTATCTGCACCCCGTATAGGCCTTTGCACAATGGTTGTTTGATATTTTCCATCCGCCGCCAGGTGAAGCGCGTATTTGCCCCTGAGCTCAGCGGGGCCAAAGCCCATTGCCTGGTCCCATTTTTCCAGGTCTATTTCGCTGTTGATCTTAGCATGCACTTCAGGCTTGTTAAGGTTATTGAGTTTAACGATGCTGCTGAAATAGTCTTTGCCCATTGTGAAATAAATGGAATCGATATTCACATAAAGGCTGTCGGTATTTAGTGAAGGCAGTTGCGTATCGAAATTCAGAAAGATGTTATCGATGGAGGCAGGCGCCCCCTTATAATTGAGGGAGCCATTCCTGATCTTCATATTGAGACCGAGATCGGGCATCAGGTTCGCGTCGGCGTCGTATTTCCCGGTTAAGTACGCCTCGACATC
Organism: Chitinophagaceae bacterium UBA7600; assembly: GCA_002478885.1. GTDB lineage: Bacteria > Bacteroidota > Bacteroidia > Chitinophagales > Chitinophagaceae > DLKC01. The sequence continues at coordinate 37,120 of DLKC01000007.1, read as the reverse complement.
GACCTTACCTTTTGCATTGGTATTTTCCACCCAGGTCATGTAACCGGGAGGCAATGCAGTAAAGAGATCGTGGAGGTCTCCTTTTGTAGAATGAATTTTAAAGTCCATGTTATAACCATGTTCCAAAAACTCAAACCTGCCGGTAAAATCAACAGGCAGGTTGTTGAGCTTTAAGTCATTTTTCTCGAAAGCAAAGGCAAGTGAGCTTGTGTTGATTTTAGTAACAAGGTCTGCACTTAATTTTTTAGAACCGATATAATGCTGGCCGTCGTAATCGAGATCAAAGGACCCGATGGACACATGAGAGGCGAGATCGAAAATGGCTTTGCTCAGGTCACCCTTTCCTTCATAGTTCATTTCCTTCGCATTTATAACGATGGGTATTGAGCGGTCGTCATAGGTTAAATTGCTGTGCTCAATTTTTATGCGCTCTATCTTTAAAGACGCTGTACCGGAATCGGCCGGGTTAGCGACTGCTGCGGTATCTGTTTTATAGATATTATAGTTTGCCTCGCCGGCAGAATCGACCCTGACATTGATATTGGCACGTGTTAAAAAAACCTGGTCGACCCTCAGCCTTTCGGAAAAAACGGTCTGCAGATCTAATCCCAAGGCAATTTCGCCGGCAGCGATCAACGTGTCTTTCTCAAAGGGTTTTGAACCGGTTAAGGTAACATCGTAAAGGGTAAGTGTAAGTGCAGGAAAGTGTTTAAAGAATGACAGCCTTGCTTTAGAAAAATTAAGCTGGCTGGTGATTACATCATTGGCCCATGTTTTTATTTTATCTGAAACAAAATCGGGAAACAGTACCGGCAATAAAAACATCAGCAGTAATATACTTCCTAAGCCGATGCCGGTAATTTTAAAGATCCTGGAAATTTTTTTCTTTATAGAAGCCTTCATGAGAAGCAAATGAATGATTAATGCGGGGTTGTGTATTAACGGTTCTAAGTTACCTGAAAATAGCTTTCCAATTTAATTTTGCCTGCCTGTGCAGAACTAATTCTACTTTCTTATGATGACAAATCCATCAAAAAGCTGCAACTCCATAACAGCAGTTTCAATATTTGTAACCCGCGCTCCCGACGGGCCTTTGTAACAGTACTGAAGCAATTGCACCAACGCATCCTGTTCGGCTGTTGCAACAATATAAACGGAACCATCGGGCATATTCTGTACGTGCCCTTTAATGCCGAGCGACAATGCTTTTTCTTTGGTGCTTTGCCTGTAAAAAACGCCCTGCACTTTACCGCTGACTTTTATTGAGATTGTTTGCATCATAAAGCTGCCGCAAATTAATTTAAAAACTTCGCCTGACTTGATGAAAAGCGTTTGGCCGGAAAGACCGAGTACATTTTATGGTTGGGGAATGGCTTTTGGGGGCTTTTTGTGTTTGCCCAACTCCGGACTTATTGTACAAGTGTGCGACGCAAGAAAAGCCCCACAGCGTTATGCTGCAGGGCCCAAAAAAATTCTAATACGCCATGCGTATTTACCTTGCGCTGGTAAATTGTTTTAAAAACCGCACATCGTTTTGTGAATATAAGCGCAGGTCGTTAACGCGGTATTTTAACTGGCAGATACGCTCCATGCCCATGCCAAATGCAAAGCCGGTGTATTTGTTGGAATCGATGCCAAAATTTTCGAGCACCCTGGGGTGCACCATGCCGCTTCCCAGAATTTCTACCCAGCCGGTATGTTTGCAAACATTACAACCATCGCCGCCACAGATGAGGCAACTGATATCCATTTCGGCACTTGGCTCGGTAAACGGGAAATAAGAAGGGCGAAAACGGATTTTTACTGTTTTGCCGAACATTTCCTGCACAAAGAAATAGAGCGTTTGCTTAAGATCAGCAAAGCTTACATTATCATCGATACACAGCCCCTCAACCTGGTGAAAGAAGCAGTGGGCCCTTGCGCTGATCGTTTCATTCCTGTAAACACGGCCGGGGCAAATGACGCGGATCGGTGGCTTTTGTTTTTCCATTACCCGCGCCTGCACACTGCTTGTATGCGTGCGCAATAACCAATCAGGATTTTTGTTGATGTAAAAAGTATCCTGCATGTCGCGGGCCGGGTGATCGGCCGGCAGGTTCATAGCACCGAAGTTGTGCCAGTCGTCTTCTATTTCCGGGCCTTCTGCAACTGCAAAGCCAAGGCGGTGAAAAATGTCGATGATATTTTTACGAACAATAGAGATCGGGTGCCTCGACCCAAGGGGATACACATCGCCGGGCAGGGTAGAGTCGAATGTTTCTGCGGGCTCTGTTTGATTGCCTGTTAAAGCCGCTTTTAGTGTTTCATACTTTGCTTCAGCGATCTGCCGGAACTCGTTCAGGAGTAAACCGAAAGATTTTTTTTGATCGTTAGGCACGTTTTTCATTTCACCCATCACGGCTTTCACAATGCCTTTTGTACCGAGATATTTTATGCGGTAAGCTTCCACTGCCGCGGCGGTGTTGGCCTCGTACGCTGCAATTTCATTTTTATATTGCTCTAACTGTTGCACCAGATTTTCCATGCGGCGAAGATAATATTAATGTGGCTAACCGTAAATGCAGGCTACCGATTGCTGATTTTGTTTTATGGGCCCTGCTTTTGAAACGCAATTCAACTTCGTTGCGTCGCACGCTTCAACTTCCGGAGCACTGTGCAACAAACACGCGTGTTATTGCCGTGCCGGCTATTGTACAGATACTGTTGCGCGGATTATAGCACGGGCTTAACAGCCGGCGCTTATTCCTGTTGCGGTGAAGAATTTTTGTAAACATCGGGGTTATGTAACTGCATAAATCGTTTGGCCACGTCTTCGTTGATGAGCGTCCACCCAAACTGCGCATAAAGACCGTGTGCATCTTTTGTACCCAGCCACCACCTGCGCAGGTTCTGCAGATCGGGATGTGCATGAATAGTTTTCATCAAAAATTTGCTTAACCCTTTACCACGATATGCAGGCAACACAAACACATCGGCGAGATAGGCGAAGGTAGCCTTGTCAGAAACCACCCTGGCGAAACCGACCTGTTCACCGGTTTTATAAATGCCGAAGCAGATCGAATTCGTGATTGACTTTTCGACGATGGCCCGCGGAATACCCTGCGCCCAATATGATTCCCGGGAAAGGTAATGATGAATAAGACCGATGTTAAGTTTTGCCGTGTCTGTGCTGATGATATAACCAGCCTCGCCAGCTTCGTAAGCGCTATTCATTGAATAATTTTTTATACACCATTTTACGGGGCATTTCGATCATATCACCAGGTTGCAGTTGACCCAGTGTAATATTCCCGATGCGGCAGCGCACCAATCTTAGTGTAGGAAACCCAACAGCTGCAGTCATTTTTCTTACCTGCCTGTTCTTGCCTTCCGTGAGAACGATACTTATCCATGACGTTGGAATATTCTTCCTGAAACGCACCGGCGGATTTCTCAAAGGTAATGCGGGTTCTTCACTCAAAACTGTAACAAGGCAGGTGTTTGTGTTGTAGCTTTTACCGTGAACGGTTATGGTTGTACCTGCACTAAGTTGTTTTGCCGCTTCTTCGGTAAACAAGCCATCCACCTGCACCAAATATTCTCTTTCATGCATTGCAGCAGGCTGCAACAATCGCTGGTTAAGTTGTGCATCGTTGGTGAGCATTAACAAACCTTCACTGTCTTCGTCCAGGCGCCCGACGGGATAAACATTTTTAGGAACGTTGTAAAAATCAGCCAGTGTTTTTTTTGACAATTGCGAAGTGAATTGTGATAAAACGAGGTATGGTTTGTAGATGATAAAATAGCGTTTCATTTCAAAAACAAGAATCCCGCCGAAGCGGGACTCTGTATATGGATGGGTTAGTAAGTACAGGGAATTAAATTCCCATCACAATATTATAAATAGTTTTTTCTAACACAAAAATTTTTTTAAAATATTTTATGCACAATTTTCAGATCGAATGTGAATTAACTTATCATTTCACAATACAAAGAAAACAACATTTCTTATTGCAAGTGTAACAGCATCGCTTCACATAATTTTTTCCATCAGCTGAAAGCGTTGCTGCATCTACGTTTCAGCATTGTTCATTTCATTCAATACCTGGAGACCTATAGATCCACGCTGCATAACAACAACTAAAAATCATGATGTAATTTTTTTGTGTGCAATAAAAATGTTTCGAAGAATTTTATTTGAATAAGATTACCCGCATGTGTTTTACAAGTTTATTTATTTACGCAGAAGTATGATGTTGTTACAAAAGCAAACAATCATACGAATACAAATGATCCGTTGCGTTCTTGTTGCCGGATCACTTAAAAATCACCCATTCGCAGTTTGCCATCTTTTATCTATCGCAGCGGAAGCGCAGGAACTATCTCACCCGATTTTGGAGGCGTGCGGCAAAAAAGCAATTCATGCAAGCTTACCTTCCTGTTACTCGCTGTAATCAACGCCTGCTACTAACCCAATTGTTCCTGTTGATCTAATAATTTCAACAGTGATTTATTCAAGCCTACATTTGTCAAAATATTTTCATTATGAAGTTCCCGCAACCTGTATCAGTAAATTGGGTGGCAGCGTTAATCAATGCAAAAGTTACCGGTGATGGAGAAAAAGAAGCACTGGGCATTAACGAAATTCACAAAGTGGAACAAGGTGATCTCTGTTTTGTAGATCATCCAAAATATTATGATGCCTGTCTCAACAGTTCCGCAACGCACATTATTATCAATACTACAGAAGTTATTGTTCCCGATGGCAAGACGTTGCTTGTTACAGCCGATCCTTTCGAAGCTTATCTTACGATCGTGGACCATTTCAGGCCTTTTACTGCTGCAACAAAACCTGTGAGCGATACCGCCGCAATCGGCGAAGGAACGATCGTTATGCCCAATGTGTTTATCGGCAAGGATGTAAAAATCGGAAACAATTGCATCATTCACCCGAACGTATCTATTATGGATTACAGCGTAATCGGTAACAATGTAGTAATCCAGGCCGGCACTGTGATAGGAAGTGACGCATTTTATTACAACACTAAAAAAAACCGTGATGCCTGGTACAGGAGAATGAAAAGTTGCGGCGATGTTATTATTGAAGACGATGTTGAGATCGGTGCCGGTTGCACAATAGACCGTGGCGTTACCGCCAGCACTGTGATTGGAAAAGGAACCAAGATCGACAACCAGGTGCATATAGGCCACGATACAAGCGTTGGCAAAAATTGCCTGTTCGCAGCGCAGGTGGGCATTGCGGGTGCTGTGGTTATTGAAGACGGTGTTGTATTGTGGGGCCAGGTTGGTGTAAATAAAACATTGACTGTAGGCTCCAATGCTGTAGTGTATGCACAGAGTGGCATCGCTTCTACACTGGAGGGTGGCAAAACCTATTTTGGCTCACCTGTTGTACATGCAAAGGAAAAAATGAAAGAGCTTGTCTGGATCAAACGTATCCCTGAATTATGGAGAAAAGTGATGGGCGCCGATGATGACCTCTAAAATTTCCATCAACTAAAAATATTATTACTTTATATTCAGGTTACAAACTTATCATTATGCGTTTCACTTTTACCATTGGTTTATTATCGCTGCTGCTTTCTGCCAATTGCCAGGATTATAAAAAAATTCACGCACAGGCTATTCTTGTTGACACTCATAACGACATTCTTACAACGGCTATTGAAAATGGCTACAGTTTTGACCAGGACCTGAAAGGCAAAACACATAGTGACCTGAAGCGTATGAAAGAAGGTGGTGTTGACGTGCAGGTTTTTTCTGTGTGGTGTGATGGCGACAAACAAAACCCCTATGCATTTGCCAACCGTGAAATAGACAGTTTGAACGCATGGGTTAGCCGTAACCCATCTTTGATGATGATCGTAAAAACACCGGCTGATCTTGAAAAAGCAGTAAAAGAAAAAAAGCTTGGCTGCATGATGGGGATGGAAGGTGGCCACATGATGGAGAACAGCCTTGCAAAATTAGACTCCCTATTCAACAGGGGTGTAAGGTACATGACGCTTACCTGGAATAATTCGACTCCATGGGCAACGTCGGCCATGTATGAAACTACAGATACCACGCATAGCCAGCCAAAAGGATTGAATGGCTTTGGAAAAGACGTTGTCCGAGAGATGAACAGGCTGGGAATGCTTGTTGACATTTCTCATGTTGGCGAACAAACTTTCTGGGATGCAATCAATACTACGACCAAACCGGTGATCGCTTCCCATAGCTGCAGCTATAGCCTGTGCCCGGTATTCCGTAACCTGAAAGACGACCAGATAAAAGCTGTTGGGAAAAACGGTGGTGTTATCCAGTTGAATTTCTTTTCCGGCTTTGTAGACAGCAACTTCAAAAAAAGAGAAACAGCTTTTTATGTTACGCACAAAGCTGAAAAAGATTCTTTGCTTAAATCGGGCATGAGTGAATTCTTTGCCGACAATAATCTTTTTGCCAAATACCACGACGAAGTAGAAAACATGCGCCCGCCATTGAGCCTTTTGCTGGACCATCTTGATCATATTGTAAACCTCATTGGTGTTGATCACGTTGGGCTTGGTTCCGATTTCGACGGTATTAACTCTGCACCAAAGCAGCTGGATGATGTTACAACCTATCCATTGATCACAAAAGAATTGCTGGCACGTGGCTACAGCAAAAAAGATATAAACAAAATTCTCGGCGGAAATTTTATCCGTGTTTTTAAGGCCAACATGAATTAGTTCATTATAAACATTTGCTACATGAAAAAATTTGCACTTATTTCTTTTCTGAGTTTTATCGGCTGCATGACCGCCGGTGCACAGCATATCGGCGTACAGCTATATTCGTTCCGCAATCAATTTAAAACCGACGTAAAAGGCACTGTTGAAACCATCAAAAAAATGGGGATCACCGAAGTGGAAGGTGGCGACAGTTATGGTATGACGCCGGAAGCTTTCAAAAAACTACTTGACGATAACGGGATAAAAACCATAAGCGTTGGTGCCGATTTTAAACAGCTTTCAGAAAACCCGCAGCCGATTATCGATAATGCAAAGTTCTTCGGGGCAAAATATATCATGTGCGCGTGGATACCACACGATTCAAAAGGCTTTACAATTGATGACGCCAAGAATGCAGTCGCTGTTTTTAATAAAGCGGGAAAACTGTTTACTGAGAACGGGCTTACCTTCTGTTATCATGCACACGGCTATGAATTCCTGCCATACGAAAACGGAACGCTCTTTGACTATCTTATGCAAAACCTCGATCCCAAATATGTAAGTTTTGAAATGGATGTTTTCTGGATGAAGCAACCAGGCCAGGATCCCGTGGCTTTAATGAAAAAGTATTCCGGCAGGTTTAAGCTGCTGCATTTAAAAGACAGGAAACCCGGTACGCCCAACAGTCTCGATGGCCGTGCAGATGAGGAATCAAATGTGGTGCTTGGAACAGGCGATGTAGGTATTGCCGCCGTTATGAAAGAGGCGAAAAAGCAACGAATACAATATTGTTTTATCGAAGACGAATCGAGTCACCCTGTTGAACAAATACCGCAAAGCCTTGGTTACCTCAGATCGCTGAAATGATTTTTATTTACTTACAAGTTAAGTTATCACAGAGCCGGGTTAGCCCGGCTTTGTTTGTTTATGCAACGTCCCTTGCGTCGCACTCCTGTACTGCATAACCATTAGCGACACTTAAATATCGGAAGCCAGCAATACCTGCCATGCCTCGTATAATTTACCAGCGTCCAGCAATTCCTTCGCATAGATGTGCAGTTCCGCTTCCATTTCGTCGGGGCTTATGGAATAATATTGAATAATATTTTTTAACCGGTCATCTTCGAATGTTGCATCAACAACGGGTTCTTCATGCACATTGCCAAGCATACCAAGGTTGTTGCCCGTGAGTATGTTGCTTCTTCTTATACTCTCCGGCAGCGCATCAACACCAATACCCAACTGCAGGTTTGGTTTTGGTACCCTTAACAAACCTGATTCATTTATTACGCTGTACCAGTCGCCGCCCATTCTTGCAATATGGTGTAGCTTACGCTGGTCAATCATGCTTCCATCTTCTGTAAGAATGCTTTCGGCTACATGCATGCAGATGATCTCCGCAATCACCAACTGCCCGGCACCTCCTTCCTTGCCAAGACTTTTAACCTCGAGTACTTTGCATTCCAGTTTCACCTTTGCTTCCTTAACCATGGGTGGTTTTATATGCAATGCGGCTTCCTTGTTAAAGCCTGCTTTCAAAAACTCATCAGTACCTTTTGAAAATTCGCAACTTGACAGGCTCACCTGTTGCAGCATATCGTAGTCACAGATGTTGACGACTACTTCCGGAATCTCAAGAATATTTTGCAGGGTATGTTTGGTAGTATTATCTCTCACTCTTCTTGCAGGCGAAAAGATCAGCACCGGTGGATGTGAAGAGAACATATTGAAAAAACTGAATGGACTAAGGTTCACATTACCTTTTGCATCAACGGTGCTTGCGAAAGCAATAGGCCTTGGCGCGATTGCGTGTTGCAGCCAGTTTTGCTTTTGTGCAGGTTTCAGATCTTTTAATTCTATTGTTAGCATTTACGTTCAATAATGTTCGAAACGCCTAAGTGAGTGATGCCGGATAGCCGGCACTATAGCACAACAGGCGGTGGGTAATGATTTAATTGCCTGCTCCTAAAAAATCAACCTAATTTTTTTAAAGCCAGAATAGAAAAATCACTTTCCTCTTTTACAATCGTGTTGCTTAGTTTGCCAATGCCGTCTACTTCCATCTCTACAACATCACCCTCTTTCAGCCATTGCTCTTCGTAGTTCGGATCATTGAGCTTACCAGTGCCATTGAGTTCCAGGAAACAACCGGTGCCAACAGTGCCGCTGCCAATGATGTCGCCGGCATATAATGTTACGCCGTAGGAACAGCGTTCGATGATTTCAGCAAATGTCCAATCCATATCACCCACATTTCCTTCACTCACTTTTATCCCGTTCACAAAACACCTCATCGTAAGATTCCAGGCTTTACCTGTATGGTTTTCTTTTGCAGGTATTTCCATGGCAGCGAGTTCGTCCATTGTAACCATGCAAGGTCCCACGGCAGTCGCAAAATCTTTACCTTTTGCAGGCCCCAGGTTAAGCATCATCTCTTCGCCCTGCAATTTGCGTGCACTCATATCGTTCATGATCATGATACCCGCAATATATTCATCGGCCTCCGCGGCCTTGATGTTTCTTCCCTGCTTACCGATAACGATTGCCACTTCCAATTCAAAATCGAGTTTTTCGAAATGGTCGGGCATGCAAACGATATCGCCAGGGCCCTGTATGCTGTGATGATTGGTAAAATAAAAGATTGGGAATTGATCAAACTCAGGAATCATTGGCACTTTACGGCCACGTCGCGCTGCTTCCACGTGCTGGCGAAAGGCGTATCCATCGCGGCAGCTTGTGGGAAAAGGTACGGGAGAAAGCAGTTGCACCTCTTCGAGCGACCGCCCATTTGTTCTTGCAATCCGGCCACTTTCAATCGCTGCATTTACCTGCATGGCAATAGCATAATTCTCTTCCCAATAATTCAAAAACATATTCATCGACGATGGCAATTCAGGATGCATCATGTCGGTGTCAAACAACAAATCATTGACTAAAAATGCAAGCTGGTCGTGTCCATCATTCAGGTAAGAAACTAATTTCATAAAACTTTGCGTTTAAAGGCGGGTAAAAATAGGCGATTTTTTCAACCAACACCGATCTGTTATCACATGTGTTGCGATGGTTGGGTTACCAGCTTATGTATTACAATCAGCGCCGGTTGCGTCGCACCCCTGTGCGTTCCGTTCAATATGCAGCAGGAAGATTTTTTACTTCTAATTCACAAAAATCTCGTCGACAAAGAACCAGCCTTTGTCACCTTTACCCGGATGCCATACAGGCAATTTTGCAACTGCCTGGGCGGTCACCTTTAAATAACGCACCTGGGTTGGGGGATAAGAAAGTATATAGGCCGGCATATGCGCAGTACCAATGCTATCCGGTTGTTTGGGTACCTGTCTTGATAGCAGTTTCAAGTGGCTCGCATCATCGCCACCCCAAACTTCCACAAATTGAGGAGGCATGATATAACCGCCGATATCGACCAGCGAACTGATAGAAATGCCTGCTGTTTTAACCGGGCTGTTGAACAGGAGTAATATTTCGGCTTTTGTTCCATGATAGCCCAGCCACTTACCGTTACGAAAGTCCTGCTCACTTTTAACCCGGTCAATAACTGTTTTGCCGCCGTCTCCCTTATACGATACATCCGGCGCTGAGAGCAGTATTGCAGAATCAGGCGTATACGTTGACTTATAAAATTCTGCGGTGAGTATATCACTGCTGATCCATCCTTTTTTAAATGCTTTCGCTTTAACAGTTACAGCCTTGTCGAGCGTAACGTTTTTGTCATATACCGGCGACCTGGTGCTGTCGGGTTCTGTACCATCTAACGTATACCGGATATCTACGCCATTGATATAATGCTTCAGTTTTAATGGAAGCGCCCCGGTAATAACAGATTCTTCATTTTGCAACACAGGCATACTCAATTTCATAATCATGGTGTCGCTGTTAAAGCCAGTTTCCACAAATTTTGATACCCCTGGCTTTACTATTGCTGCTGCTTCTTTGTCTGTAATGCTGGTATTCCAGGCAAATACTTTTTTAAGCGAAGCAATGGAAGCAACCTGTTCCAGGTCGTTTATGGTAACCGCGGTGCCCGAAAGTGACAGTTCTTTTAAGTGTGTAAGTTTTTTAAGCTGGGCGATACTTTTTCCTGTAACAGCGGTAAAGTTAAGGTTGAGATTGCGCAGGTTGGTAAAGGTTGCAATCGTGTTTACGTCTTCATCGCTAACGGGCATATGAGCCATATTGAGTGACACCAGCTGCTCTTTTACTTTTGACAATTCTTTCAACGACTCTCCGCTATAGTTTTCGCTGTTATAAAAAGTTGCCGTAAGTGCAGGTGAATTCAATGCAAGCGATCTTAACACCCGGTTATTGTTATTCAATTGCTGCACCTGTTTTTCATCTGCTGCTGCAAAATCGTACTGCTCTTCCGAAGGTTTCCTGAATATTTTATTTGCCAAAATTCTCAACGTATCGGCGGTGGGCAGGTCGGTAACTTTCTTAGTGAAACTGGCGCCGTCTTTTATGAAGAAATAGAGTATGTTGATTTCCTCTTCGGTGAGTTGTGGCTTGCCCTGAGGAGGCATATGTTTTTCTTCCTCCTCCGGCAAATGAATGCGCTGCAAAACCAGGCTCAAATCGGGGTGAGCCGTGTCCCAAATAACGCCATCTTTACCACCTTTTAAAAGCTGGGCGGATGTTTCCATGATAAGTTCACCCTTCGCTTTTTTGTTGTTGTGACAACCTACGCATTTTGCTTCTAATATAGGTTGCACCATGTCTCTATAAACCATGGCTTCTTCGATGCTAACATCGTGTGGTTGCTTTTGTGGAAGCACAGGCGCAAGCAAATAATCCTGGCCATGTGTGATACCGGCTCCCAGGTCACCCGCTACCACGAGCAAAACAAAAACAACAGAAGCTGTTGCGACAAGTAAGATTTTATGTTGCGCAAGCCTGTTGTCTAAAATATACCATGTAAAACTGAGTATAGCCACGGCAATGCCACTCCATTTATGCAAAGCCAGGGCATCGGCATCATAGCCATCTTCCTTTGAAAGAATAATACCCATTATGGCGGTAATAGCGGCTGTGAGCGTCGCAGTTAGCAAGAGTACTTTACCTACCTCTTTGCCGGCAGGATACCTGGGCGTTATCCATAAAGCCCAAACGATATAAAATATGATTAATACGATCGGGAAGTGAAGCATCATCGGGTGCATACGGCCGAATACCTTAACCCAGGATGGGACACTGATCCAACCATAAAACACTGTTAGAAAAACCAGGAGGCAAATAAAAAAGAAAGTAATGTTATAGAGTATGCTTCTTATTCTTTCCATCAGTTTAATAGACTTTTATTTCATCAATAAACATCCAGGCATGGTTTCCTTTACCAGGGTGCCAGCCAGGAATGTGTTTTACTGTATTAATCTTTATCAAAAGCTTTGCTGTTTTAACCGGTTTATCAAGCTTCAATTCCCGGTAAAGGCAATGACTGCCATCGGCTGGTTCCTTGTCGGAAAGAACATCAGTTGCAACTTGCTGCAGCTTGCCCCCGTTTTCCGCAAACACACTTATACTTTCGGGCAAAAATATCCATGTGCCTTCATCCCGGAGAAAATCAAGTAATACTTCACTAACCTTAAGTGGCTTGTCAGCATTGAGGGTGATGGTAACTGAGTCGTCCTGGTAGCCCAGCCATGTACCGTTGCCGTGACCAGGAATACCTCCAATGTTATCTGTAAGCGTCGCCGCTCCATTGGCTTTGTATTTTTCATCGGGCTTTGTAATCTCTGCTGCGCTGAAAGGCAAACCTGTTTTAATAAAAGTAAGGGTAGCTATTTCCGATGGCAAAAAGTCATTACCAAAAGCCCTTGCTTTTACTATGCTGATTTTATCTTTTAATACCAAAGGCATTTTATAAACAGCATCAGTCTCTTTTGGATCGCTACCATTTATTGTATAATGAATTGCAGTTGATGCTTGCCTGAAATGCATCTGAAGCATTGCCGTGTCTTTAAAAAAAGCAGACCGGTATTGCAAGAGGGGTTCAGCAAGCTGGTATTGCTTCTGACCATTGCCCCGAAAAATTATCAATAATAAGACGCCGATAAAAAATGCATGTTTCATCAAACAACAGGTTGAAGTTTATAAGGATAAACGTGACCTGAATTCCATTGCGCCACATACATATTACCCTCATCATCTATACATACATCATGCGGATACTGAAACAGTTTTATGGTTTGATACATTTCTTCAGGGACAGCTTTGTCATAGACCGGCTCACTGCCCGCAAGATTGGACACGACTTTGTAATTTTTGTCAAGTATGGTTACAAAACCTGATTGCTGCCAAAGTTTGGAATTACTTTGCAACACTGCGGCATATAGGTAATCTCCTTTTATTACAGGCCTGCAAACCCAGGCACCGGGCAATGGAATGGTATTGATGTATTGACCATCCAATGTATATCTTTTAAAGGCATTCTGTTGCCGCGAAGTAACGATAAGGCAAGGCTTGCCGGGGTTGCGGTTATCGATACAAACTCCGTGCGCATTCAAAAGATTTTCGTCTTTATCTCCACGCCCACCAAAATGTCTTATGTAATTGCCTTTGTAGTCGTATTGGATAATGAAATCTTCTCCATATCCATCTGCAACATAAATATCGCCGTTTGCTGCAATAGCAGTTTCTGTGGGCACATAATTTTCTTCTTTCTCATACCTGCCCGTTTCTTTGGGATAGCTTAATGTCAACAGCACTTTTCCATCGAGTGTTGTTTTAAAAACTTTGTGCAGGTTGTTATCGCAGATGAAAAGTACTTCTGTTCCATTTTCGTCAAAAAGAGTCAGTCCGTGTGCACCAGGGTATTCATGCCCCCATGTGGTAATAAGTTTGCCAGATTTGTCGTAGATGATCACATTATTTTGCGTTTCGTTGGTAAGCAAAATAATTCTACCCTGCTTGTCCTGGACCATTTCATGACAGTCTTTAACAGGGTATCGTGCAAAATCCAACTTACCCCAATCGGTATTGACTTTATAACGTTTATTACCCTGACCGACAATGAGACCATCTGCTGCTTGTGCGGATAAACCAGGAGCGACAGCCAATGCCGCTACGGCTATAGTAGTTTGTTTAATAAAATTCCGGCGTTGCAATCTTTTAATTTTAGTGTTGGAAATTAAGCTATTTTTTGCCAACGAAATTATTATATGGCCGTATTATTCCCGGCTTTTATAAAGCAGCATGCAAAAAAGTGTTGGCAACGTACTCCCTATTAATTGCTGACAAATTTTGCTGACTTATGTTATGATGCACAAGAGTGCGACGCAACGATGCCCGGGCACGCGTTAAAGCCGGGTACAAAAAAGCAACAGTATTTTTTTTGAAAAGGCAACCTCATAAATCCTTGTATCTGTTTTATTACATAATAAAACCGACGCGGTTATTTAATTAAATACAAGTTAGACCTATTAAAATTTAAAAAGCAATGCGCAGTTTGCCGCGCAAAAATCAATTATAAACCATAATTTTGATTTCTTAACCCTTAAACATTACTTTAATCATCTGCTGCATAATTTTTTATAATTGAGCTGTACCCTGAAATCAAACTTTTATTATCCAAATTAAAAAAGTCAACTATGAAAGGTGTAATGAACCTACCCAAGCTAACCAGCCGTAACCTGTTAATGACCTGCACGCTCTTTGGCGGCCTGCTTTTTGGCACAAGTTGTAAAAAAACGGAGTTTGCGCCGGTTTCTACGGCCAGCGATGCCGGAGAAATAAACATTGCCGGAACAAAAATTCCAGCCGGTACTAATGTAGTAGTGATTCTTGGTGATGACTGGGGTTACGAGTTAATTACTGCCAATGGCGGACAAAGCTATTCGACACCAAACATTGATAAGCTTGCGCAGGATGGTATGCGTTTTACACAATGCCACGGTTCACCCTTATGCTCGCCTGCAAGATTTACTTTATTAACAGGTAAATATAATTTCAGGAATTACACCAACTGGGGTGTGATGGATCCTACCGAAAAAACATTGGGTACCTTATTCAAGAGTGCAGGTTACAAAACCTGCGCCACTGGTAAATGGCAGCTCGATGGCGGTGATGCTTCGATAAAAAGCCTGGGATTTGATAAATATTGCCTTTGGAATGCTTACGAGATTTATACAAGCGGCAGCCAGGGCTCGTCATATAAAAATCCCACCATTTACCAGGATGGCGGATATTTGCCTTCAAGCGAAACCAACGGCAAATATGGTGAAGATTTTTACTCAAAATATGTCACCGACTTCATCGATTCCAATAAGAACAACAACTTTTTTGTTTATTACGCGCCACCCTCTGTTCATACACCGTTTGGGCCAACACCAGATGATCCTGAGTTTGCTACATGGGATCCCAAGGCACGTATCAGCGATCCGAAATTTTTCCCTTCGATGGTGTCTTATGTAGACAAAAAAGTTGGAGAGATTGTAGCTAAGGTGAAGAGCCTGGGCCTTTCTGATAAAACCATGATCATCTTCACCGGCGATAACGGGACGCCAACAGAAATTTACAGCATGTTCAATGGGCAACTGGTGCAGGGAGGCAAAAGCTCTACCACAACCTGGGGAACCCATGTGCCATTGATGATTGCCGGCGCAGGCATTCCAAAAGGAACTGTAAACAATAACCTCATTAGCTTTACAGATTTCATGACTACTTTCCAGGAAATGACCGGTGCCGATGTGTCAACCTACGACACGCTTGATGGGGTTAGCTTTTACAAACAATTATACCAGCAGCCCTATACGCCAAGGCCATGGATCTACGATTATTACCACCCGCTTACGAACAGTGGCAATACCAGCTTAAGAATGTGGGTACAGGATTCAACCTATAAACTCTACGGATTAACCGATAAATTCTACAATATTGCTGCTGATCCTTACGAGCAAAGCAAAATTAAAAAAGGAGCAATGACTCCGGAAGAAAAACAGATCTACAAGAATTTCCAGAAAGTATTGGCACAATACCCGGAATACCCAGCACCATAAACTAAAACACGTTTTACTTATACAAAAGAATCATGCACTGCAGCATGATTCTTTTTTTGTGCCCGGCTTTGGCAACCCGGTGGCATCGTCCCTTGCGTCGCACTCTTGTGCAACTGAGTCTTTGTGCGACGCGGATACATGCTGGCATACTCTCCAGGCGACCAGGCATGGAAAATAAAAAACCGCCAGTACTGTGGCGGTCTAATTTATTAAACGAATTGAACAGACTATTTTTTTGCATCAATTTCGCGGCACAGCGCCGAAAAGATATCATCGATAAGCCCTTCGCCTTTTATCAATACCACTTTATCAAATTGCCTGTAATAATCAGCAACGGCAGATGTTTTTGCATTGTATTCTGCAATTCGTGCTTTTACAATTGTTTCGTTGTTATCGTCGCTGCGTCCGCTTGTAAGACCGCGGTTAAGCAATCGTTTAGTCAGTTCTGTTTCACTTACTTCCAAAGCAAGAAAAACAGCAATTGCCGAACCCTTTTGTGCCAATAACGTGTCCAACGCCTCGGCCTGGGCCCTGGTACGTGGGAAACCATCGAAAAGAAATCCTTTCGCATCGGGGTTTTTATCGAGCGCATCGCTGATCATACCAATCACCACTTCATCCGGCACAAGCTGGCCGCTATCGATAAATCTTTTTGCTTCGAGGCCAAGGGTTGTGTTGTTACTTATTTCATTTCTCAAAAGATCGCCGGTGCTCAAATGCTTAAAGCCGTAGCGTGCTATAAGCCTTTCGCTCTGCGTGCCTTTGCCACTCCCCGGCGGGCCAAATAAAATTACATGGAACATAATGCTTGCTATGCTTGGGTGAAGCGCAAATATAAGACCTGTGTTTTAAATTTCCTTTAACAAAACCGCAGCTTATTTAAACCCCGTATATGTAAGGCAGAAATTTATTGAACGTATTTAGAATATAATTGTTATTAACTTAGAACATACTGAAAGGCATACTATGAAAATGAAATTTGCTTATGGTATTTTACTGGTAGCTGTTGCAGTCGCCCAAGGCTGTTATTCACAAAATACCCCAACAAAAAAAACGAGTACTATGGATAATTCAAATCAGAAAAAGAACCCGGTCTATTCGAACACTGACACTTCGAAAGTGGCCATGGCAGACGAAGAGTGGAAAAAAATACTGTCGCCCGATATCTACTATGTGGCAAGACAAAAGGGAACAGAAAGGCCCTGGACAAGTGCCTTTGAAAGTTCGAAGGAAGTGGGAACCTACTATTGTGCCGTATGTGGCAATGCACTTTTTAAAAGTGATACAAAGTTTGAAAGTGGCTGTGGCTGGCCAAGTTTTTATGAGCCTATAAGTAAAGGTTCTATTATTTATGCTCCTGATAACAGCTACGGCATGAACCGTACGGAAGTTATGTGTGGCAGGTGCAAATCGCACCTTGGCCATGTCTTTGACGATGGACCAAAACCTACGGGCTTGCGATATTGCATTAACGGAGTTGTGCTCGACTTTAAAAAGGCGCAGGAAGCGGAGAAAGATTACAACAGCAAAAACACTTCCAAGAAAGAATAACAGCACCGCATCCACCGCCGCAGAAAGTTGTGCAGTTCGAGAATTCGATCCTGATTCGTTTCTCCGGTGCAAGTTCATTGAACAATGCCAAGTGCTCATAAGCCTGTACAAAAATATATTGCTGTTTTTTGATGACTTTATTTGCGAAGGCTGCATTACGTGCAGCCTTTTTTGTGTAAGACCAGCAATACCCTATACTTTCATAATGCCATTTTTTATGGCATACATAACAAGGCCAACCCTTGAAAGCGTTTCGAGGCGTTCGAAAAGATTGCTGCGCAACGACTCTACCGCCCTTGAAGTAATATTCATTGCTTCGGCAATCTCTTTATAAGATTTTTCGGTGCAGCACCATTGCAAGAATTCAATTTCTTTTTCGCTAAGTTGTACTGCACCGGTTTTTTCACCTTCTTTTTTAGTGAGGAGATGTACAAGTTTACCACTGACAAGGTCATTGAAAAAAAAGCCGCGGTCAGAAACTTCTCGCAACGCTGTACGCAGGCTTTCCGGTTTAGTGTCTTTAAGAATATAACCTTTTGCGCCGTTTTGCAACATGCGAATGATCGAATGATCGTCGTCCCGCATAGACAATACCAGGATTTTAATTTCGGGACAATTATTCCTGATCCATTTTGAAGTTTCAAAGCCATCCATTTCGGGCATGTTAATGTCGAGTAAAACGATATCGGGTCGTTCTTTTGTTTTAAGTAGCTCAATGAATTGTTTACCATGGTCTGCTTCAAACACAACCGTAAATTCGCCAAAACTATTGACCACGCTGGCAAGGCCGCTACGAAGCAATGCGTGATCGTCTACAAGAGCAACTTTTGTCATAGATCAGTTATTATTATTTAATTGTATCCGGATGGTAGTCCCCTCACCGGTTTTTGAATCGATAGTAAAAGCGGCATTGATAAGCGAACATCTCTGCTGAATACTTTTTAAACCGATACCTGTTTCCGTGCTTTTTAGTTTTTCCACGTCAAAGCCTGAGCCATCATCGCGCACTTCTATCAGCGTTTGCATTGCAGATTTTTCTATGGCCACAGTAACATATTTCGCCCGGGCATGCCGGATGATGTTGTTAAGAATTTCCTGGATCATTCTGAAGATGATAATGGCTGTTTCGTTCTTCAGACCCAGGTCATCTTCTTCGCAGATAAATTCTGTCCTGATCTTTGCCGCCCTGCTTATTACCTGCAATTCGTTGCGTATGGCGTTTACTAAACCGATATCGGCAATTTTTTCGGGGTTAAGACTTTTGCTTATATCTCTAAGGTCATTGATCGCCTTACCGAGTAATTCTTCCGTAAGTTGTATTTTATCGGAGAATTGTTCCGCCATAACGGTATTAAGATTAAGCTTAGCAAGGCTTAGGACCTGCCCGATGTTATCGTGTATTTCCTGGCTGATATTCCTGAATGTCTGCTCCTGTATTTCAAGTTGTGATTCCATGATGGTTTTTTCGTACCGTGTTTTAAGCGCCAGCACTTCCTGCTGGTGAATACTGCGGCGTCTTTGCATCTGGATAAAGAATAAATAAAAAAAGAACAAAAAGAATATGATCAGGAAGGTGCCCACCAGGAAAAAAGCCATTGGCAGATATACTTTTGGCTGCGCATCAAGTAGAGAATAGAAATGAACCATTTTCATAAATTACTGCTGGTAATATACAACCAGGTTGTTTTCCAAAAATAGATATATCTAAAGGCTTTTACAATAGCAAGCTGTTTGTTTATTTCCCGATACGGTAAGGTTGCAATAAATAACCTTATACTGCTCTTTTACCTTGAGCCGGCAAAATAGTTTCCCGGTAAAAAAGCATGTTGCTCTTTAGCGCATACGCGCTAAAGAGCAACATTTTATTGTATAAGAAGCCTGAACGAAATTATTATTACCGTTATTGAAACGGGTACCGGCATCCGCGCTTAAGATGCCATCAATCTGCTCTCCTGTTTAATGGAAGGGACCTTGTAATAGCAGGCAATACCAATCGCTATCATTATATATTTAAGCGATATGGGGAAGTGCATCATCACCCAGTAGTCAACATCAGGTACCTCCACACTTTCGAGGCTATACTCCGCCGTGTAGTACCGATAGACCGCAAAAATAAGAATGCTTAACGCGTTGTATAAAAGAAACCCATTCACGATCCAGAAAGCAGGAAGTTTCTGAAAGTAAAGTATATCATCATTTTTTGAAAGATCGAGCATATAATACATGCAAAGCAATAAAATGATGAGGCTTGATATTACTGCCGTATTTGTATTAAAAACATGATAAGATTCGAAGAATGAAATATTGATGATCCAGAAAACGGTAAACACAATATTGACGAGATAGTAAATTACCGGCATCTTGCCTTTTGTAATAATCCTGGCGAGATAGTAAGTGACAAACCACTGATCAAACAACGTGAAAAAATGATATAAAAACAGGTTGTTGATCTTGAAATACCCAAGCACATTTGTAACAGTAGAAAATGCGAATTGTATGAAAAGATAGATGATCAACAACCGTTCAGTTGCAGGTATTTTTTTTCTTAGAAAAAAACAGACCATCAATACCAGCAAAGGCAGGTAAGCATCGTCAGATCTCAGCACCTGGTTTAATATTTCATTTTCCATCAGCCATAACATTACTTATTTAAAATATTTGATTTACCACAGTATATAGGGCAAGGATGCGTGTCAGCCACCAGGGTCGCGCTGCCTGGAACAGTATCACCTATATTATAGTCATTCATCAGATCAGGTGATGAAGCGTCTTTTTCACATGCCACTACATGAACGGTGGGTACCATATTGCCTTCGACCATATTAGCTCCGAAGTAAATTCTGATACCATCGAGCAATGAGTTTGCATCTTTCTGTTTCAGCAAACTGAATAATTCTTCTTTCGAAATAAAATAACCTTTTTTCTTGTAAGAACTTGCCGAAGCAGGTAATCCGTTGTAGTAAGTTCTGTAAGTTTTAACTTCATCTACTACTTGTTGCCAGTTTGTTGCCATTTTGTTGGGATTGTGGAGAATTTGGAATAATGTTTACGCAAATTAAAATACATGAATTATTTTATATAGTGATTTTTCACCATTGCCAAAGTGATTTTTCACCAAATTCCCGCAATTGTATTTACTTTAGAGCCACATTGATATAGCCTTTTACATTTGCCCGGACTATTAATGAATACTTATGATTAAACTAAGCACCCTCGCCGAAACATTACAAGGCTCCGAAATCGTAAAGCTTGGAAACGAAATCAACGAGCGCATAAGGCAAGGGGAAAAAATCTACAATTTTACCATTGGTGACTTCTCTCCCGCTATTTTCCCCATTCCGCAAGAACTGGAAGAACTGATTGTACAAGCATATAAAGACCACAGAACCAATTATCCGCCGGCAGATGGCATCTATGAACTACGCAAAGCGGTAAGCAATTTCATCAATGACAACGAAGGTATTTCTTACGAAAAAAATGAAATACTGATAGCCTCCGGCGGCCGGCCACTTATCTATACCGTTTTTAAAGCCATTGTTGATGCGGGAGATAAAGTAATTTATGCCGTGCCATCCTGGAATAACAATCACTACACTCATATAAATGGGGCACAGCATTGCGTTATCGCAACAAGCCCTGAAAATAATTTTCTGCCACTTGCAGCCGATATAGCGCCGCACATCAAAGGTGCTTCGCTGTTGTGCCTGTGCACCCCGCAAAACCCAACCGGCACTGCATTAAAGAAAGAAGAGCTGGAAAAGATCTGCGATCTTATTATCGCAGAAAATAATACACGGGCAGATGGTGAAAAGAAATTATACCTCATGTTCGACCAAATGTACTGGACGCTTACTTATGGCGATACCATTCATTATAACCCGGTTTCGCTGAGGCCGGCCATGAGAGCTTATACCGTTTTTATCGATGGTATATCCAAGTCACTTGCTGCAACCGGCGTGCGGGTTGGCTGGTCATTCGGCCCTGCCAATATCATCGCTAAAATGAAGGCATTGCTTAGCCATATAGGCGCATGGGCTCCCATGGCCGAGCAGTATGCAGTGGCTGCTTATCTTAACCAGCCTGAAAAAATCACCGCCTTTCAAAATGAGTTTAAAGAAGCCCTGGAAGACCGACTTAGAAAAATTTACGCAGGCTTTATTGCACTTAAAGAAAAAGGGTTTCCCGTTGATGCCATTGCACCACAAGCCGCCATTTACCTTACTATTAAACTTGATATTTTTGGTAAAACAGCCAACGGCCAAACGCTGGGTTCGCAGTCTTGCGTAACCACTTACCTGCTCGACGAGGCCAAACTTGCCGTAGTTCCTTTCTATGCTTTCGGCAACGACGATCATTCGCCCTGGTACCGCCTTAGCGTTGGCACCTGCAGAACAGCAGAAATACCACCCATGCTTTTGCAACTAGAGAAGGCGCTGGAAAAATTAAGCTAGCTTTTTTATTCACAGATTTTTTTTGAGCCGGGCTGCAGCTCAACCATATGGCTTTGCTTGCGTCGCACTCTTGTGCATTTATTCCATAACTCAGCAAGGCGAACCGAAAGTGATTACCATGTTTTGGTGCCAGCTTTAGTGAATTTCAGACTTCGTCTACCCGACCTGTGCTCTGCAGCGCAAGCGTGCGACGCAACGGAAGATGCCATTTGCACTTGCGCTGGTTACCAAAAAATCTACTTATTTCAACTGGTATTTTTGTTTATAAACGGCGCAAACACGCTGCACTGTCTGCTGCATGCTGTTGTACTTAAAGGCAGGCAAAAATTGCAACAGTTTCTTATTGTCGAAGTAAACCTTTGCCTGGGCGGTTGCAGCCGTTTCCTTCGTGAGCAATGGTTGTTTGCCGCTAAAAAGCGCCTTTAACGATTCGAGACGCCAAACAATTCCGGCAATAAATGGGGTTACTTTTTTATGTGGCGGATTTTTTCCAAATGCATTTGCGATCATGGTGAACAGGTCGCGGTATAAAAGATTGTCGGCGCTAATAATAAACCGCTGGGCTGAAATATCACTTTCCATGAGCATGATCATTGCCCTGGCAACATCCTGTACATCTACAAAACCTGTTACGCCTTCGGTGTACCATGGAAATTCGTTGTAAACATTTTTAAAGATCGCTGAAGAGCCTTTCTCCCAGTCGGCCGCCCCCAGAATTATGGTGGGGTTAACCATAACCGCCTGCAAACCTTCTCCAATGCCGCGCCACACTTCCATTTCAGCCCGAAATTTTGTTTTGCCATATTCACTGTTACTGCTCTCTTCGCTCCAGTTCATTGTTTCATCTATAACCGTATTTTCCCTTATTCTTCCTAAAGCAGAAACGGAACTTACGTGCAGTAATTTTTTTACGCCGGCAGTAAGGCATGCGTTAACCACATTGGCTGTGCCTTCAACATTAACCTTATTGAGTAACTCTTTTTGTTTGGGATTAAAAGAAACGATGGCTGCGCAGTGATAAACCTGCTGAACGTTTTGCATAGCCTCTTCCAGCGAATCGATTTCCAGGACATCAGCTTTGACCCAATGCAGCTTACCGGAAAACGGAAATGCCGGAATAGTGTTGCGATACAAGGCTGTTACCTTTTTTCCCTGCTGCAGCAGCAACTCAAGCAGGCAGGAACCAACAAGCCCGGTTGCGCCGGTGACCAAGATATTGTTCGTGTTGTCAGAGTTCATGCAGGGCTGTAAAAATTAATATTGATAAAATCCTTTTCCTGTTTTACGTCCAAATTCGCCGGCATCTACTTTTCGCTTTTGTAAGGGGGAAGGGGTTAAACGTTCCGGTTTGCCGAGCGACTCCCAAACAATATTGCTTACCGCATAGTTGACGTCCATTCCAATAAGGTCCATCAGTTTAAATGGTCCCATTTTAAACCCGGTGGATTCCATTATTGCATCGACGGCTTCAATGGTTGCCAGGCCTTGCTCTACAAGCCACATTGATTCAAGATAATAGTGCCGCGCAACCCGGTTAACAATAAAACCGGGCGAATCTTTGCACACGACAGGCACTTTGCCCATCTTTCGTGCAACTGCAACCAGTATTTCTATTACGCTGCCGGAGGTATCGTTTGCCCTAACTACTTCAACGAGTTTCATTAACGGAGCAGGGTTAAAAAAATGCATGCCGGCAACTTTCGACGCACTGGCCGTTGCTGATGCGATTTCACTTACGGAAATTGAAGAGGTATTTGTTGCAAGAACAGCTTCGCCGTTATTGATCGCCGCAAGCTGATTAAAGAGCCCGATCTTTGCTTCCTTCTTTTCAACGATTGCCTCGATGATAACATCTGCTTTGCATTGAGCGATGTTTGTGGTGAACGTAATATTTGATACAGCCCGCTGTTTTTCTTCTGCTGTAATTTTATTTTTTTCCAGCAGCTTTTGCAAGGCTTGCTCAATACTCATCCTGCTTTTCTCCAGCATTGCTGCCTGTACGTCGAACTGGATGGTTTGAAAACCTGCCATTGCCGATAACTGCGCAATACCACTACCCATGGTACCTGCACCGCATATGCAAATCGTTTTTATGTCCTCAGCCGAAAGCATTTTGCAAACATAAAGAATATGCCTGCAAATAATGTATGATTGTAGAAGGCCCAGGCAATCCGGTTTTTGAAGATGAGTTTTTAGGAGCCGGGCTGGAGTATTTCAATTTTGCATTGTTGCGTCGCACACTTGTACAACAGTAAAAAAAGCAACAGCAACGCAAGAGGTTTTCGATTGTTTTTTGCACAACCACTTCCTGACCTTACGAGTGAGTAACACAGTTCCGTATGCACGCGAACGCTACGAAACAGGAAGCCTTGCGCCAACATACCTTTCGCCTCTGCAACAACTATTTTAATACTTCCAAAGGAAAATCATTTCCAAAACCATAGCTGGCGGGATATTGCGGGGTGCCCTTGTATTTCTGAGACAGTTCGGGAACCTGCACTTCCAGCCACGCTTTTAGTTCGTTCACCGTAATGCGTTTGTCTCCATTATCTGCCGCTCCCTGCAAACCCTGCAACAGTGCATAAGTGAATACGCCATGACCAAGCGTTCCAAACTCGCTGGCAAACTGGTCGCTGCCGGCCGAAGTAAGCCAATGGCTCCCCGTGCTGCGCGCCAACTGTGCAATCGCCTTTTCTTCAGCGGCACCGCGGCTTGCAACTATTTCCAGCGCACCAGCGCTCTGGCAGGCATCAAGAATGAACAACTGCTTTTGGGCAGGTATGTTTTTGGAAAACACTTCGAGCTGTTTTGCAGAAATACCTTTTTGCGCTAACGCATCCTGTGCGCCATATAACTGTGTAACATCGTAAGGCACGATAAAGAATTCATTCTTTGCGGCGTCATCGCTCATTACACCATGACCTGCATAAAAGAATATGAACATATCCTGCGGTTGAGCCGTAGTTGTAATTTTTGTAAGTGTGCTTTCGATGTTGGCCTTCACTGCCTGGTCATCTGTAATATAATAGGTGTTCACTTTTTTGAAAAGACTACTGGCTTTTTCCAGTTCCGCTTTGAATGATTCTGCGTCGGCCTTTGCGTAATTAAGATTGTACTTAGGGTTTTTATAATTGTTTATGCCAACAACTACGAGATGCAGGGTAATGTCGTCAACCGCAGGTTGTATATTGTTCGCGGCAGGCTTATAATTTACGTCTGCCTGGTCGGGCTGGCTTTCTGTCCGCTGGGTATTCAAAGCAATTGCTTTAAAACTGTTGATACCCGGGCTAAGTTTTACCGTGAAGGTTTTACGCAGGCTTTTTTTGCTGTTGTCATTTTCCACAACAAGATTTCTTGTTTGGCTTTCGATAAGTTTTCCGTTGAGGTACAGGCGCACTTCATCAATCGCATCTTCGGTACATTCTGCATTTACCGTAACGGAAATACTTTCATTCGCCCAATCGATCTTTGGAACATCATCTGCCACTTCAAGATTGCGTGCAGCATCGAAACTCAGTTTTACTTTTGGTGCCGTGGCAAGCGTGTTTACATCTATGTCGGGTTCGGGTAAAGCAGCGCCTGATAATAGCCGGGCCAGCAATTTGGGGGTGTAAAACTTCTCCATCAGGTTGTCTAATGGTATCGTTTGAATACCCTGTACATAGTACAATTTTTTCATTGCATCTTCTGATGCATCGAACTGGCCGTTAGGTGTAACAAGGACCCAACTGCCATTGGTAAACATTACAAGCTTAAGTATTTCCGTCCCTTTTGCCGCATCCCAGAATCGAATGGTATTGTCGTTCCCGGACGAAACAAGTATGCCATTGGCAAGCCAACGCACCTGCGTTGTATAGGATTGATGGCCTTTAAGGATTTTTGTTTGCCCGGCTTCTGTGCGGTTATATACCACTACCTCATCATTACTTATAAAAGCAACAAACTGCAGGTCGGGCGAGATGGATACATTCGTCTTCTGAACCTCATAATCACTGATACGCACTTCACCAAGTCCCAGGTTAACCGGTGTTTCAACAGGCGGTGCCGGGTGTAACACATCATACTCACCCCATTTCACCGCCTCACCGTACGATCTGTTTTTAATATAGTATAGCTTACTGCCATCGGCAGCCAGTCTTATCGCTTCTATGCGATCTTCATTTAGTGTAGCAACAGATTTATTCAATGCTAAATCAAAAACAGTGGCGTTCTTATTTGCCATTACGGCAACATAACGGCTGTCGCCTGAGAAAGAAAATGAACTGGCCGTATAATCCAGGTACTCATTCTTCTTAATTTTTTCTTTCCCAAAAAAGATGAGATCGTTAGGTATTTCCTTTATAAGGCTTCCTGATGTTACATCAAAAACATCTATATAATTTTTGTATGCGACCAGCAATTTTTTATTGTCGGGTGAAATACCAAGAGACGCAACCTGCTTGTCATCGAGGTCAAAACTCAAAACGGGCTTATCAAATACAGGTGCCTTGTACACCTGCACTTCCTGCTGGTTGTAGGTTGCTGTTATGCTGGCGTCTGCAGAGATACCAACAATACTCATTAATTCATTTTCCTTATCCTGAAAAGTTGCGGCAACAATTCTTCCATCGGGCTGCCCGCTAAAATACCCGCATGGCGAATCGAATATGCCATCGATCACTATGCCTGTTGCGTTGCTTGCTGTCTCCCAGGCTATAGGCGCTATGGCGTCTTCACCATAAACACGCAACAGTTTGCCCGTATTTAGATCGTATTGCTTTAATGTGCCTTTAAACTTGTCACCGGCTACCAGCCTGTTGCCTGAAACATCCATTGCAATAATATCTTCGTGCGGTGTTTTTATTTCCCGCACTTTTTTACCTGTTGTATAGTCTGCGATAACGATAGCTTCATCAGCAGATAAGCATACCTGCCCGTCAGCGGCGTAGGCAATTTTGCTTTTCAGAGAAGGAAGCCCATAACTCACCGGCAGTTTCGCATCAAGATTACGCAATGGTGCAAAGTTTGTTGCATCATTAACACCCGGGATAAATCCTTTTTTACCCTTGTCATTGAAGCTGATGAGATTGCCCGACGGTGTATACCCCATAAAAATATTTCCGATCGCAGGTGAGGTAGTGTTATCGACAGCACCCGTAGCGGTATTTAAAATTTGCACCGTAAATCCTGATGCGATAAACAACTTATCTTCCTGCGGTGAGAGACTGATCACTGCAGCAGAACCAGTTGCATCGGTATACAAATCCTTCTCCTGAAAGCTTGTAAGATCAATTGTTTTGATTTTAAAGCCGGTTTGCCCTTCTGTAAAAAGTGTATACAAATTGTTTTTACCCGCTACCGCGTCTAACGCCCCGTGAGCGATCTTGTGTGTAAGTTTTAAAGAAGGGAAGTCATAAAAATATATCTCGGTCTTTGTAGCTATGACCAGTTGCCTGCTGTCAGCAGTTGGTTGCAGGCTCATTGGAAAATTGTTCACGGGAAGATTCTTCAACAAACGCCCGTTTTTTGTATCCCAGATCTTCACCGCCTTTGCGCCTGTGCCCACTGAGAAAAGAAATTTACCATCGGCGGAAAATTTTGTGAGATAAACCTGGTCGCCATGCCCGGCAGGAACAATTAATTCAGGCGCCTGTGCAAAAAGAGAAAAAGGAAAGAAAAAACAAGCTGCAGCAATAAAATATTTCACGGTATTCGGGTTTTACATTTACGCATAAAGATAACCGGATTGCCTGCATCAATCATACCCTCTCTAAGGTATATATCAGGCAGGAAATTTTGCAGGCCCGGCTTTAGTATAACCGTAAGGCTTTTGTTGCATCGCGCACTTGTACAGCAAAACAGCTTTGAGCCGGATTTGCCTGAAGTTTATGGGTTGCCGCTCATGGCTCTACCGTACAAGTGAGTGACACAACGAAGTTGCCGGCAGGACAAAAGCCGATCATCAAAATACATAAGCACTGTTACAATGATGCTTTCCCTATATGCCCAAAACAAAAGATGCTTTAATGCCGGTGGGTGATGCTTTATCTATTGTACAAAGTTCATTTGCGAGAGAATCTTTAAAAACCGGATCGTCAATGTTTCGCAGCACTGTTGTATTTTGCCCGTGCCCGAGATAATCGGGTGAACTGTAAACCTTGCGATTAATCTTATCGGGAAAGGCAATTTGCGCGGTCTTCACCGACACATTATTGATGAAAATTTCGAGGTGAATGTGTGTAATACGGCTGGGATACCAACCTGGAAATATCGTAGCAAAATCGACAATGCCATTTTTATTTGTGAGCTGGATGCCACGTAAAAATGTTTTACCGCTGTTGTCAATGGCGCCGAGATAACCATCATTTACAAAGCCTGAATAATAGCCATCCTTGTCGCAATGCCAGATATCAACCCTTGCATTTTTTATAGGCGCACAATTAGCATTCACCTCGTTTACCTGGAGGCGCAGGTCCAGCGGCAAGCCGGTGCGGTCTTCCCGTATATCACTCCTGTAAATAGTTGAATTCTTGATGAGATCGATTTCATATGGTCCAGCAACTTCTGAGGGCGTTGTATTGCAGGCTGTGCCCGCATCCGCAGCGGCCTCTCCGCTTGAGGCCATTACCGCGTTTTCCTTGCTGCAACCATTTAATACAGATCCCAACGATAATAGTATGGCACCGTTTTTTAAAAACTCTTTCCGTTTCATACCAATGATTTAAATGTAAAAAATTAAACTCATTCCTGCGGATTCAGAGCTGCCGGTTCACCGTGTATGTTTACGACAAGTAAAAAGTACTATCCCAACCTGGAAATCCCTAACCCGGGCTTACCGTTCGGGTACATGTAGCCGTCTTTTAAAATAAAGCCGCCGTCAGCCATGTCTTTACTGAGGTCGAAGCTGCCATCGAGATCAATGTATTTTGTATTGGGGCATGAGTAAGCTGCATGCACTGCGGCTGTAATGCTCACAAGGCTTTCATCATTACACCCCCAGAACAAATCAATACCTGCATATTGGGCAATTGTAGCGATTGCCTTCGCAGCTTTGATACCGCCGCACTTCATGAGTTTGATATTGTACACCCCAAAAGGTTGAGGAGGGTGACTTAACACCGAAGCCGCACCGGCATCGAGCAAAGACTCGTCTGCCACAAGCAGTTTTCGGTCTTCGCTGCTTAACAGGGTTAATACATCTTCATGTCCTTTGTGCACGGGCTGCTCTATTAATTCTGCCATGCCTTTGGTTGCGGCAATAAAGCGGCGAAGTTGGGTAATATCGTAACCCTGGTTTGCATCAACACGTATGGTGAATTGATCGCCAAAAGCTTCTTTGAGTTTATGAACGCGTTCAATATCTTCTTCTACCTCATGGCCTGTTTTTATTTTCAACACATGAAAGCCTTGCGCACGGTACCCTTTTGCTTCTTCGATCATTTCGCTGGTTGGTTTAATACCAATGGTGATGGATGTTGCCAGCGGTTCAATTTTCTGTCCGTAAAAATCAAGCACCGGCACGCCAAGGAATTTCCCGAATGCGTCATGCAATGCAATGTCAATGGCGGCAAGGGTACCTGGGCGGTTTGGGAAATGAGCTGCTGTTTCATCGATCATGGAATTGAAATGGCGAATGTCTCTTCCTACGAAGCCTTGTACAAATTCACTGCGCAGGTTTGCCAGCGTTATCCCGGCTGTTTCACCAACCACTTCGGGAAATGGGTTTGCCGCGCCGAGTCCGCTTATGCCATTTTCCAGGATGAACTCCACAAAAATCAGGTCAGTATCACTAATAGTTTTATAAGCGATGCTGTAAGGTTTTGTCAGCGGTAATTTTTCTGACCACGCATTGATAGAATTTATTCTCATTGAATTGTTCTTACTGTGAAAATTATTTTGAGCCAAGCTTTATAACCTTTGTGAAACTTCGTTGCGTCGCATTTCGTTCATCTGCATCAAGAATGGCAGCTGATCTTATTCGCCTGCGAGGGACTTTATTACAGGCACTATTTTCGACACGCCTTCCTGTATGGGTAATAGTACCGGAATGCCCAAGGCCTCTTCGTATTGTTTTTGAAAAGTAAAAGCTTCTTCTTCTGTACACATTTCTGTATTCAATGCCACGGCTATTACCTGTGAACCATACATGGCAATAAGGTCAATCTCTGATTGCACCGGTGCAATTTTCCCCCATTCGGGAGCGTGATCAAAATAAACTCTTTTAGGTGCGTGAACCAGGATGGTGTAACGTGCATTGCCCGACACCAGGAACTCGGAACCACATGGCCCGCTTGGGTTGCGCAGCGCCGACTGGCCCTCTATCATTATTACATCGGGTTTTGCTTCTTTCCAGCAGGTTACAACAGCGTGTTCAATTTCGCCGGAAATAAAATCGTTCAATGTTGTGTCGAAAATAAAGCCATATTCGCCGCCTTGTAGCCAACCCGTTTGACCAGTATAAATCATTTCAGCTTTAATATTTTCTGCCGCGCAAGCCTGCATAACCATACGGCAGGTTGTTCTTTTTCCCATGGCGCAATCCATGCCAAGCACTGCAATAACAGGAACATCAACCTTGTTTATATCGCCATGCCAGAAATGCAGTTCGCTTCGTTTCTTCGGCCTGCGTATATCGATCAGTTCAACATCATACTGTTTGGCGAGTGCCACAATATTAGCGTGCTCCGTTAAGCATTCATGCAAGCCATTTACGATGGAAATGCGGTGTTGAATACATTCTTCTATGATGGAAATAAACTCGGGGGGTAACACGCCGCCGTGTGTAGCAACGCCGATGATACAGTATTGAATATCGCTTATTGCATCCATTACTTCAGTGGCTGTTGCAAATACGGGTATACTTCTGTGTTTACCATCCAATACTTCTCCTGCATCTTTGCCTGCATGCACGGGGTCAATAACAGCAGCGATGGTAAAACGATCGGTTCCTCTAATTAATCCATGCGCTGTTTTTGCATCAGTCACATCTAAAAATCCGTTAGTAATAACAATTGCTTTGGGTTTCATACCTGGCTTTATTGATAACTTTTTAAATTAGGCGTTCAAGATATTATTTGTAGCGCTACCTGCAAAACAGTATTTTTTTGGTTTCCAGCATTGGCAAAGAAATGAAGCATGCGTTGCAGTGCACTCTTCAGCGCTTTATTCTTTGCTGAGCAATATGCAGAAATCTTGAAACAGGCTGTGGCATTATTCTGCGGTATTGATAATTACAGAGTGAATGACCCGATTACTGATCTCCTGGCTGAATAAAGAATCGCTGTACAAGTGTGCGACGCAAGAGGCGATGCCATTTTGCTAAAGCCGGCAACAAAATCTTCTTACTCTGCAGCTCTCTTTAAAAACATTCCGGGATACTGGTGTGTGGGCTGCTTGTTTTCAAAAACAATTTTTCCATTCACCCAAACTTTAAGGATGCCATCTGACAAAGCGGTCGGGTTTTGTATGGTGGCGTTGTCTTTTACAGTTGCGGGGTCGAGCAGCACCAGGTCGGCATAATAGCCAGGCGCTATGAGGCCGCGATCGGCAAGGCCAACATGTTCGGCTGCCAAAGCGGTCATTTTATAAATGGCATTTTCAAGGCTCATTATTTTTCTCTCCCGTACGTAATAGCCAAGCACGCGGGTGAATGCACCATGACTGCGTGGATGCCCGCCGCCGCCGCCATCGGAACAGATATTGGTATTGGCCCACGACAGCAATTTGATGATATCTTCATCTTTCATTGACTTGCCGATGATGCCTTCCGCATCAACACCCGGGTTTTTCTTTTCAAAATCATCGACCATGACAATAAGATCGATCAGGGTTTGTGCCGCCGACTGGTTACGCATAGCAGCGATCTCACTGATTGTTTTGCCCTCATAAGTTTTGTTTGGTGCGAAGGGAAATACAACAGAGCCAGACGGGTCGATTGTTTGATCGACAGCAAACTTTGCGCTTTCCAAATTGCTGTAATCGGTTTTTGGAAAGAGTACCCGAAGGGTGCTGTACCAATATTCATAAGGGTAACAGTCGGCAGTTATATTAACACCATATTGTTTCCGCATGTTTTCGAGGTCGCCGAGTATAGCTGGTGCTGTTCCCCAATCATCTTTCAAAGCAATCTTAAAATGTGATATCTGCACGGGGAGTTTCGCCTGCAGGCCAATTTGTTCTATTTCGTCAATGGCATCAGCAAGCCCGATATCTTCGCTGCGCATATGGCTGATATATCGGCCATGGTATTCAGCAGCTGTCTTCGCCAGTTCTATCACTTCTTCACGCGATGAAAAATGCGAACCTTCATACTCGAGGCCGGTTGCTAATCCCAGTGAGCCATTTTTCATTTCAGTGGCAAGCAATGATTTCATAGCAGCCACTTCTTTTTCGGTCGCCACGCGGTGCAAATCGTTTTCGCCCATTACCATTGCCCGCAAAGTTGTTTGGCCGGTATAACTTGCCATGTTCAATGCGATAGGTGTCTGTTGGATGCGTAATTCCATTGTATCAATCGGGTCACTTTCGCCATCCTGCCCAACCACAACTGTTGTCACACCCTGGTTCAATGCGGGGATGGCCTCGGGCTTTTCCTGTAACGACCTGTCGAGATGGCTATGAGTATCTATAAAGCCGGGGGTTAGCGTTTTGCCTGCGCCGTCAATTACGGTTTCGCCGGGGTAAGGAGTAAGATCGCCGACTGCCATAATCGTATTGTCTTTAATGCGAACAGACGCCTTTCTCGCCGGGGTGTTGGTTCCGTCGATTACGAGCACATTTGTAATAAGCTGCAATGAAGGGAGTTCATAGGATTTGCCTTCAAATATATTTCTTGCCACCTGTCTTGCCATTCCATTTGTACCGTTGCTTAATATAATAAGTGTGCGGTTATTTTTAGTATCGCGGCAGATGATGTTCCTGAAACCTGCCCAGCTTCCTGTATGGTAATAAAATTCATTTTCCTTTCCAATGAACCATCCAAAGCCGTAAGGGTATGTTGAATCGTTGCTAAGCTTTACAGGTTTTAGCGCATCGGCATAAGTTGCCTTCTTCACCAGTTTCCCGGTGTAAAGACTTTGCTCCCATTTAAAGAGATCCTCAACAGACGAATACATGTTGCCATCACCTGTTACGCCATCGAGGTAGAAAAGATCATTGAGTTTTTGTTTACCGTTCACTTCTTCAAACCCATACACGTGGTTTTGAGGAGATGGCAAGTAAACATTATACAAGTAAGTTTCCTTAAGCCCAAGGGGCATAACAATATTGTCGTTGACAAATTCTTCTGTCGGCATTTTCGAAATTCGTGATACCACCGCAGAAAGCAATATGTAACCTGTGTTGCAATATTGCCATTTAGTGCCTGTTGGAAATTCGAGGGCTGGCTTCAAGGTAGCGAACATCTTTATCATGCCGTCATTGGTGAGTGTATCAAGTGGTCCGCGAATGTGTTGAAACAGCACATCGTATTCGGGTAAGCCCGACGTATGCGTCATCAGGTTGCGTATCGTAATGCCTTTATAAGGAAGTTCGGGAATATATTTCGTAACGTCATCTTCATAAGAAAGCTGACCTTTTTCTTTGAGCATCATGATACACATGCAAATGAATTGCTTGGTGTCGGATGCAAGATTGAATGCCGAATTTGTTTGAAGTGCCGTGCCCGTTCTGCTGTCCGCAATACCAAATGCCTTTTCATATACCGGCTTGCCCTTCTCCGCATATAAAACCGTGCCGTTGAACTGGTGCGTTGTATACAAATAACTTAAAACAGAATCGAGAGAACCGGCTATGTTGCTTGTTTGGGCCGATACAAAAAAAGGCGTAACCGCAAGTGCGAGCAGAACAAAAATTTTTCTCATAATGAATTTTTGAAGACCATAACAGTAGTACCGGATAAATGTAAATCAATTTTCTATGTTCCGGACTATCGTGCGGCTATTGAACATCGTTGCGTCGCACTCTTTTATTGTAAATCCCTGTGCAGCCATGCCAGCAACAAATACAAGCTGGCAGGTTGGTCATGCGCGGTTCAGCTGTTAAAAACGTAACAAGCAAAGCATTAATCGTTGCCAGATCTTTTAGGGTTAGCTTAAATGATAAAATATTTATTTCTTTGCGTTCGTGAACAAATATCTCCTACTTTCTATTTTAGCCTTTGCAGGCTTCGCAAAAAAGGGTGCAAGCCAAACGGAATTCGATTCACTGAAGCGAAACAGTAATCTCGACACCAGTTATCAGCCCTCTGCAAAGCCGACATTTGCTACGGAGTTCGCTGAGTTAAAGATTTCCGGGTTTGTGCAACCGGCACTATACTTCGATAACAATAACGTTTTCAACAACGATGTTTTTGTAACCTCCGAGATACCGACAACCGAAATAACCAACATTAAATTCAAACGCTTTCATATGTCTGCCAACCAGAGCAGGCTGGGTTTTGCTTTTAAATTCCCTAAAGCCGGTAACAATACCACCGCTTTTGTTGAAGGAGATTTTTTATCGAGCACCAAGGGGCTGAATACCTATTTCCGTTTGAGGCACGCCTATCTTACCACCGGCGAATTTCTCGTAGGGCAAACCTGGACAAATTTTGGCGACGTTAACGCATCACCCAACACGCTAGATCTCGAAGGACCTAATTCCATGCCGGCTTCCCGTGTAGCACAAATAAGATGGCGCAGACAAATAAGCAGCAACTGGAACCTGCTGCTGGCAATAGAAGAACCCCGTGCCGATTATACACCTTTAGACAGCGCAAACGCGGTAAAGTCGGCTTTTCCCGAACTTGTTGTAAAACCAAAATACACTTTTAAAAACGGGCATTGGTCAAACTCGGTCATTTATAAGCCAATTGTATATACCGATAAAGATTATTCCTTTAAGAAGAAACTTGGCGCCTGGGGCGTTACCAGTTCTCTCAGCATCGACCTGCCGGACAGCCACAAAGCAAACCTGCTTGGAATTAAGAAAAGATCGTTTAATCTCTTTGGCATTATTGGCGATGGCACCCAAGGCGCCGTAAACGATTTTGGTGGATTAGGTTATGAAGCTTTTCCAAAAGACAGTATAACACTTGAGTCGCTGTTGTATTATGGCGGTTATGTTTCGTACAGTTTTGTATTCAAAAAACGCTGGTCATCTACTTATGTTTATAGCTACCTGCACCAGGAAAAACCGCAATCAACCGATGTTATTTTCAAACACAGCAGCTATTTCGCAGGCAATGCGGTTTATGCCATCAATAAGTATTTTACAATAGGCGGTGAATTGCTCTATGGTGTTAAAGAAAATTACGATAATACCAGGGGCTCGGCATTCCGCATACTAGGTATCATGAGGCTGTTGTTTTAATACTTTTTTGTACCCGGCACCATCGATTCAAACAAGCTTAAGTTGCGTCGCACTCTTGTACAACAGTGCTCCTGGCAACAAACAACAGATGACGCGTTTAGGTAACAGCATTCATCGCGATGTTTTCAAACAGTACAAATACGGAGACTATTCACCCAGCATTAATGCACCAATATATTTAACCGGCGCGCTTCCATAGCTCAGGAATTTTTCGTGAAAATCTTTAAGGCTGTAAGCATCACCTTTCTTTTTATGGTAGGCTTCACGCAAAGCATTGATTTCGGTTGCGCCCGTAAAATAACTGCACAACTGTACCTGCGAAATAGTGGCCCGGTGATATTTTTCCGCTATTTGCGCATCTTCCTGGAAAGCCTCGTACTTAAGCATTTTAACCACGTCTTCTTTGGAGTAGTTAAGACACTGGATGCCATAATCGGTGATTACGTTGCAGCATTCGCGCAGGCTCCATTTGTAAAACATCAGCCACATCTCGGGTGCATTGTTTGCCCAGCCGTTATCAAGCATCATGCGTTGGGTGTAAACGGCCCAGCCTTCAATCATGGCGCCGTTACCAAACACAGCCTTTACCATACTACGCGATTTATTGGAATACCATCCCTG
This sequence comes from Chitinophagaceae bacterium UBA7600, assembly GCA_002478885.1. GTDB lineage: Bacteria > Bacteroidota > Bacteroidia > Chitinophagales > Chitinophagaceae > DLKC01. The sequence goes on along the minus strand of DLKC01000007.1, from coordinate 1,468 downwards.
CAGGTCGTGACCCGGCATGGCTTCATGGATAGACAATATTTGCAAGGTGTAATTATTGTGCTCCCGCAGATCGCTCTCGGCTTCCGCTTTGGGGATTTTGGTAAGATCGCTGATGTTGTAATAAGCAACCCCCTGCTTGTCGTAAGGGCCTGTAAGGCTCGCCGAGGCCAGTGTAGCGCCGCTCATAAATGCCGGCATAATACGCACCTTTAAGGGCGTGGTGGTATCATATGCAAACAAGTCTTTTTCAATGATGAAACGCTTGAGGTCATTTACCTGTTTATTGATGGTATCTACTAAATGTTCAGGGCTTGCATGGTTGAGGGCAATCTTGTCGATCATCATTTTAATGGCCTGTAGCGTATCGGCCGGCATTGCTGCACCTTCAAAATATTTCGGCCACAGCTCTTTGGTGATCGTAAACATTTGGGCGTGGTAATATTGCTTTGAGGCTACTGCCTTATCAAAGATATCTTTAGCTGAATAGTCGGTAACAATATCGTATTTGAACTTTTGGTTAAACAGGCTGTCGCCGATCCTGAAATTGCGGAAAGCAAAATTTTTATCAGCCAGCATTTTTTCCAGTGCATCGGCATAAGTGCTTATCGCCTGTTTTGTTCTTGCAGCACGCTGCAACAGTGTATCTTTTTCTACTTCCGTTAACGAAGATGCCTTAACTGAATCCTGCAGCATGGAGCCAAATACTTCAAGGCTGCCTTTGTTTTGCTTAACTGCAAGATCCGCATGTTCCCGCGTAGGCTGCTTTATCATATTGATTGCGGCTGCATAATAAGCATCTGAATGCGCGATATGGCTGCTGAGCGTTCTTAACCTTTCAGTAAGTGGTGCGTAGCTATTATTAATGATCTCGTAGCATTCACCACCGATATTGTACACTGAAGGATCCCATTCCTGTTGCTTAAACGTATCGCTGTACCATATGGTACCATTGAACTGGTTCTCGAGTATGCGGTAATCGATTTTGTTATTTGCAGAAAGCGATGCATAATTAAACCCATGCAATGAATCGAGGTAATGCTTTGCAAAATCAACATCGCTTTTTACAGAAGCCGCATCAGGTATTTTAAGTATATCGTAGTATTTGCCATAGCCTGCGTAAATGGCCGCTGAAGGATTTTGCTTCCAGTAAGCATCGATGAAACTGTTTTCAAATGCAGAGAAAAGGCTGTCGGCAGAACCAGGCTGATCGCCATTGCCGGTTGCTGGCTGGTCGTTCCGGCATGCACATGCAATGCCTAATACAAGAACGAAAATTGCATATTTCATAAAGTGGCTTTGCCAAATTTAAATGCTTTGCAGAATGTTGCCCGATTTAATTTAGGGTATGTGGAATAATTTCAATGCCTATATGCCATATGTGGGAAACGAAATAAGCAATAGGCATTAATCTTTCAAACCCGGTTCTTCTTCGATGCCCATAGAAAAGAAGCACAAGTGAGTGACACAA
>DLKC01000069.1 GCA_002478885.1 Chitinophagaceae bacterium UBA7600 | reverse complement strand
TATTTTTCAAGTCCTGATAAATTTAATGATCCTTATGATTGTGGCTTGCCTTTTAAGCAACACGCAGATAATAGTGATCCAATAAAAATAAAATACATGGTCGAAAAGACTGCCCCAAGACATTTTCCACATTTATTTGGAAGAGAATTGGAAGAGCAGTGTGCAAAGCAAGTTCTACTAATTCAGCAAAACCCAGAAAGCTGGTTTGAAATGAATTGGGGTTATAGACCGCAAGATTTACATAAAACCTTTGGAGTGCTAAGTCTTACCCCCCATCCTGAAAACTATTTGATGTGGTCACATTATGCAAAATCACATAATGGTTTTTGCGTTGAATTTGATACAAGGTTACTTGTAGAATCTATTGCAGGACATTTTCAAAAAGTTGTATACAGTAAAGATATTCCCTACTTTTCTATTATGGATAATTTGGAGGATGAACTAATCACTAAATTACTATATACCAAGTCTGATGTTTGGAGCTATGAAGATGAATACCGGCTTACAAAAATTCATAAACCAAATAGTGCGTTTCAATTTGATCCCCAAGCTTTAACAGGCGTTTATTTTGGTTGCAAAATGTCGGTGGAACATCAAATTGAAATTATTGATATAGTACAACAAACTTATCCATGGGTCAAATTATATAATATGAATTTAGGCAAAGAAACCTTTGGATTAACAATCGGACAGACATTTTTACTTCAAAAACATTAAGTCATGTCATTTGGAAAAAGTATAAGAATATATCTGAAAGATGGTTCTGTAACAGGTATCAAATTCGGGGAGGTAGTTAATCAAACTATTCAAGCTATATCATGTCCAAGATCAAGAGTTTCAGAACTTGCAAGTAACGCAGAATGCAAAAGACCTGGTGTTTATTTTCTTTTTGGACAAGATGAAGAAACAGGAGAACAAAAAGCATACATAGGCGAAGCAGAGAATGTTTATGACAGGTTACAAAGCCATATTGCCAATAAAGATTTCTGGAATGAAGTAATCATTATTGTAAGTAAGGATGAGAATCTTACCAAGTCACATGTGAGACATTTAGAGAGCCGTCTTATTCAAATAGCGAATGCCGTAAAACGCTATAAAATTGATAACTACAATCAAACGCAATTATCATCCCTTCCCCCGGCAGACAGAGATGCAATGGAAGAATTTCTCACTTATGTAAAACTGTTGATAGGCGTGTTTGGGCATAAACTATTGGAAGAAAAGATCGAAATAGTTAAGCGCACACCAGAACAGTCAAGTATAAGTCTCCCAATCGCAGAAGAACCAGCCTATAGAAGCGTTTATCTCGAACTTTTCTTAAATAGTAACGGGCTCAGCGCAAGAGGAATTCAAACAAATGAAGGTATCGTCGTATTGAAGAATTCGCAGGCAGCAAAGGAAAATACTGCCGGGTTAAGTTTAGGATATAAAGATCTGAGAGAAAAGCTTATACAAACAGAAAAATTAAAACTTGTTGAAACCAAGCTAATTTTCCAGGATGATGTATTATTTGATTCTTCTTCCCAAGCCGGCGCAACTATTATGGGGTATAATGTGAACGGAAGAGTACTTTGGAAAGACGTAAAGGGTAAAACGCTTAAAGAAATAGAAGAAAGAAATCTGCAACAATAGACTCCGAATTCCTACAATCTCTAGTTACCGATGTCTTCTGCTCCCACTGCCGGCTAGGTCATAAAGAGTACGCTGAAATCATATCCTTCCCTATAAACCGGCGAGCTTTGTATCCTCAACGCCACTTCCATCAGGCTATTTAGGTGATAACAGCATTGCTTTTTTGATGAACAATGGTATAGCAGCACAAATGTGCGACGCCGGACAGCCGGCACTTTAGCGCCGGAATGATGCTATGAAAAACCAAAGCCGGAAACCAAAAAAACAACCTGCATTTGGGAGTATAACGACAATGGCTATAGTGATTATTGCAGCAAAAAAATATAGCTGCTAAAAAGACCAGCGGCCCGCTGCTGTGTATACATTAGCTGTTTCTTTCACTTAAATCGAATCACATGATGCAATCATTTGTGCCGGGGTTTAAGGACATTGATAAGTCAGCTACCAGACTTGTGGGCGCAAAAGCTGCCAATCTTGCGGAGCTGAGCAGGATTGAAGCGTTGCATGTGCCCGATGGCTTTTGCATCAGCACCGCGGCTTTTAAAAAAAGCGTACAAGAAACAGCGAAGCTCAGCGAGCTGCTTGAGCAGTTATCGCTGCTGAAACCGGGAGACCGTGCTGAGATCGGCCATTTAAGCGCAGCCATCCGCAGTGCCGTTGAAAGTTCCCCCATCCCGGAAGCAATTGTATCCCAAATCATCTCTTTTCTTTCCCGCTACGAAGATCAACAGGCATGGGCAGTACGTTCCAGTGCCACGGCGGAAGACCTTCCCACCGCTTCTTTTGCGGGCCAGCAGGACAGCTACCTCAACATCACAGGCAAAGGAGCAGTGCTGGAGCATGTGCGCAAATGCTGGGCCTCACTTTATAGCGAACGTGCTATTGTTTACCGTTTTCAAAACGGCATTGACCAGCGTGAAGTGGAAATGGCGGTGCTGGTTCAACAGATGGTTTTTGCGCAGGCTTCGGGCGTTATGTTCACTGCAGACCCGGTGAACGGTAACCGAAAAACACTGTTGATTGAAGCAGGTTACGGCCTTGGTGAAGCGATGGTAGCAGGGTTGATGGACACAGACTGCTACCAGGTGGAGGACGGTGTAATCAAAAGCAAACGCGTACCAGCGAAAAAGATGGCCATTTATGCCTCACCGCGTGGCGGCACAGCAACACAGGAACCCGACCATGCATTACAAAACAGCCAGGTGCTTACAGATGACGAGGTAGGGGAACTTGCAACCCTGGGCAGAAACATAGAGGCATATTTCGGATGCCCACAGGATATTGAATGGTGTTTGCAGGATGGCCGGTTTTATATTGTACAAAGCCGGCCGATAACCACACTTTTCCCGATACCCCAGGCCACTGACAGCGGTAATCATGTGTATGTTTCTGTTGGCCATCAGCAAATGATGACCGATGCGATAAGGCCTTTGGGATTAGCTGTATGGCAGCTCACTGTAGTGCGGCCGATGGCTATGGCAGGCGGAAGGTTGTTTGTGGATGTAACACAGCAATTGGCTTCTGCAGAAGGCAGGAGAATTCTGACAGATGTTTTAGGAAAGTCGGACCCGCTCATTAAAGATGCGTTGACAACCCTGCTGGAGCGCGGAGATTTTATTCCCCGTTTGCCGGACGAGCCGAAAGAAAACAACAGCAGTGTACCAAAAACGCCACCGGCCGTAGATTTCGAGGCACTTAACGACTATGACCCCGCTGTCGTTGCTGAGCTTATTGCAAGTGATGAAGCAGCAAGGGAAAGATTGAAACAACAGATACAAACCAAGGCCGGCACTGACCTGTTCGATTTTATTATTGAAGACATACAGCAGTTAAAAAAGGTCTTATTTGATCCAAAGAGTTTTGGGATTATTATGACGGCCATGAATGCCGCTTCCCGGATCAACGAAAAAATGCAGGACTGGCTTGGTGAAAAGAATGCAGCAAATAATTTATCACAATCCCTCGCCAACAATGTTACTTCGGAGATGGGGCTTGCACTGCTGGATGTGGCGGATGCTATACGCCCCTGGCCTGCAATAACTGCATACCTGCAGCAGGCAAAGGATGACCCTTTCTTAGACGGGCTTATTGGCCTCGCCGGCGGGCAGCAGGCTTTTGATGCCATCCATGCCTTTTTAGACAAATACGGGATGCGCTGCGCCGGTGAAATAGATATTACCAGGGATCGCTGGAGCGAAAAGCCCATAACGCTTGTTCCCGCCATACTCAGCAACATCAACAACCTGGCGCCCGGAGCGGGGAGGCAAAAATTTGAACAGGGTTTACAGGAAGCCTTACAAAAAGAGCAGGAGTTGCTGGAACGCCTGAAGACTTTGCCCGGGGCCGAGGAGAAGATCTCCGAAACAAAAAGAATGATCCGTCTTGTGCGTGACCTTGCAGGTTACCGTGAATACCCCAAATACGGTATCGTGCGCCGGTATTTTATTTACAAACAGGCTCTGCTGAAAGAAGCGGAACGACTTGTGCGGGATAAAGTCATCCACAACACAACGGATATTTTTTATCTCTCCTTTGAAGAACTCCGCGAAGTGGTGCGCAGCGGTAAGCTCAACAAGCAACTGATCAGTGAACGGAAGGAACAATACAAGCAGTTTGAGAAATTGAATCCGCCACGCGTCATCACTTCAGATGGGGAGATCATCAATGGTTCTTACAGAAAAGATCAGCTACCGGCCAATGCCCTTGCCGGGCTGGCGGTTTCTTCCGGTATAGTGGAAGGCAGGGCCCGTGTGATCCTGTCGATGCAGGATGCTGCCATGGAAAACGGAGATATACTGGTAACGAGGTTTACCGATCCAAGCTGGACACCGTTATTCCTTACCGTAAAAGCATTGGTTACGGAGGTAGGCGGATTAATGACCCATGGTGCGGTCATTGCACGGGAATATGGGCTGCCTGCAGTTGTGGGGTTAGAACGCGCTACTGCGCTGATCAAAGATGGACAACATATCCGGGTAAACGGAACGGATGGCTACGTGGAAATCCTTTAATTTTTGATTTATTTTTTGGATCCCGGCAGCCATACTTCGTGGCATCGCCAATTGCGTCGCACTCTTCACCGTTCCTACCATTTTCCGGCAGGTATCATTTGCGGGCTATCCATTTTCAAATTTTTCTGGCTACATTCACCAAGGACAGATTGTTGTTTCAGCTTACCACATCTAAACAGGCATGAAAATCAAATTAACCAACTACGTGTTCAGCAGTGTGCTTTTCCTGTTTGTAGCCATTGTTATTTCCTGTAATGACAACACGCAAAAGACGCCCGCAAAGAAAGATGCCGCTGCTTACGAATTTATTGTTCCTGCAGGTTGGCAGGAAGAAAAGATTGCGTTCCCGATTAGCTTTGCACCGCAGATAGCTTATACCGGCGTTGAAAATTTAAGGTTTATGCCGGGCTGGTCACTCACTACCAGCGAAGAACACTGGTCCTATATTTTTCTCTGGTGGCTTGACGGGGCTCCCAAAGCAGATGAACAGGCTTTACAGGAAAATCTAAAAGTCTATTATACCGGGTTAGTGGGCAGGAATATTAAAGAAAGAATAATCCCGGCAGATAAAGTAGTACCGGTTGTTGCAAAGATCAAACAAACAGCGAGCGCAGCCGGTGATGCCGAAACGTATTCCGGAAGTATTGTTATCACCGATTATCTCGACCTGCAGTTTTCTCCAATCACTTTAAACTGTATGATCCATAAAAGAATTTGCGGCGCCCATACTGCGCTCATTGTTGAGATTTCGCCAAAGGCTTTCAACCATAAGAACTGGAGTTCGCTGAACCAGGTATTGCAAAGTTTTAAATGCGGAAATTAATCAATCAGCACTGATACAGGGTGTCGCTAACCTGCTAATGCAAGAAATGGCAATATTTTATTTCCCACGTCTGCGGCTGCCGTCTCAGGGATTTTTTCCACAATCGCTTTCAGTCCTTCCACTACTTTTTTCCAGTTTTCGAGTGAGTGGGCTTTGGTCTTTTCGTCAGGGATATTTTCCTGGGTCACGATAAGGTCAACATTGCCATCTGCACCGGAAAGCTGATAGGTAACAATCGCATAATTTTCGGGTTTATCTTCCAGTCCTGACATGGAACTCCAGTAGGTATATTTTAGCAACTTTTCTTTCTCATTTGACAGCACTTCACCTTTGTCTTTGTAGGTTTTGCCCTGCCACTCGCCCGTAAAAGTAACGGCGCTTCCGGGCTGCCAGTCTGTTGTGGTGTCTGTGCCAAAGAAATATCGTTTGATGATTGCGGGATTTGTCAGCGCATCCCACACTTTTGAAATGGTGGCCTTGATATTAATCTCTACCTGGCCGGTGATACCAGTTTGCATAGTTTTTATTTTTTGATACCGGAACAAAAATCAGTCCTAACCTGAAATTTTTTGCTCCGCTTAGTCTTCCTTACAAGGTTTGTGTATTGGAAAGAAACCCGGGCGAGTAGTGGATCATTTGAAAAGGCTTAGCGGAATATTTTTGCCTCATAGCCGGCGGGCTTTGTATTCGCGACGCCTCTAATGTATACGTGTGGCGATTCGGCAAGTTTACCGCAATAAAAAAGCTGCCATCGTGTGGCAGCTTTTAAGGTTGTCTTCGTGCATATTACGCAAGATCGAAACGATCGAGATTCATCACTTTTGTCCACGCTGCAGCGAAATCCTGTGCGAACTTTTCTTTTGCATCTTCGCAGGCATAAGCTTCAGCTATTGCCCGAAGTTCAGAATTAGAACCAAAGATCAGGTCAACACGGGTGGCCGTCCATTTGAGTTCACCGGAGGCACGGTCACGGCCTTCAAAAATATCCTGCGTATCCGACACGGCAGTCCATCTTGTAGACATGTCAAGCAGGTTTACAAAGAAATCGTTGGTAAGCGAACCGGGGCATTTTGTGAAGACGCCATGTTGAGATTGATCGAAGTTTGTATTAAGTGCGCGCATGCCAGCGACAAGTACGCTCATCTCAGGCACTGACAGCGTTAGCAGTTGTGCCTTATCAATCAGCATTTCCTCGGCAGAAATGGGGTTTCCAGCCTTTTTATAATTGCGGAAGCCGTCAGCCATTGGTTCCAGAACGGCAAATGACTCCACATCTGTTTGTTCTGCGGAAGCATCGGCACGCCCGGGAGTGAAAGGCAGTTTTATTGCATAGCCGGCGTTTCTTGCGGCTTGCTCAACGCCTGCTACACCAGCCAGAACGATCATATCAGCAAGAGAAACCTGTTTGCCTGCAGATTGGCTGTTGAAATCCTTCTGAACGTTTTCCAGCTTCTCTAATACCGTTGCCAGTTGTGCAGGATTATTTACTTCCCAGTCCTTCTGGGGAGCAAGACGGATGCGGGCACCGTTTGCACCCCCACGTTTATCTGAACCGCGAAATGTTGATGCAGCAGCCCACGCAGTTGTTACGAGCTGGGGCACTGACAAACCTGTAGCCAGTATATGCTCTTTCAAAGCAGTGATATCTTTTTCGTCGACCAGTTCATGCATAATCGCTGGTATTGGATCTTGCCAAATCAGTTCTTCGGCGGGCACTTCGGTACCGAGGTAGCGTGCACGGGGGCCCATATCGCGATGGGTAAGCTTAAACCATGCACGGGCAAAGGCATCCGCGAATTCAGCGGGGTTTTCGTGGAAGTGTCTTGAAATTTTCTCGTATGCAGGGTCTGCTTTTAGCGCCAGGTCGGTGGTAAGCATAAACGGTGCATGTCTTTTTGAAGGATCATGTGCATCGGGTACGGTTCCTGCTCCAATATCCCCTTTAGGTTTCCATTGCTGTGCACCGGCCGGGCTTTTGGTCAGCTCCCACTCATAACCAAACAAATGTTCAAAAAAGCCATTGCTCCATTTTGTGGGTGTGGTAGTCCAAGCGCCTTCCAATCCGCTGGTGATCGTATCCCCTGCGTTACCGGTGCCAAAGCTATTTTTCCAGCCAAGACTTTGTTCTTCAATGCCAGCTCCTGCGGGTTGAGCGCCTACATATTGGCCGGGGTCGGCTGCACCGTGTGTTTTGCCAAAGGTATGGCCACCGGCTATCAATGCCACCGTTTCGTAATCATCCATTGCCATGCGGCCAAACGTTTCCCTTATATCGCGTGCCGCGAGGGCAGGATCGGGGTTGCCATTAGGACCTTCAGGGTTTACATATATAAGACCCATCTGAACCGCTGCAAGCGGATTTTCGAGTTGGCGGTCGCCTGTATACCGGTTATCGCCCAACCATTCTTTTTCTGATCCCCAATACACATCTTCATCGGGTTCCCAAACATCTTCCCTTCCGCCGGCAAAACCAAAGGTCTTAAAGCCCATTGATTCAAGCGCACAGTTACCCGCAAGAATCATCAGGTCGGCCCAGGAAAGTTTCTTTCCGTATTTCTGTTTAACCGGCCATAACAGGAGGCGGGCCTTGTCGAGGTTGGCATTATCGGGCCAGCTGTTCAACGGGGCAAAACGCTGCATACCTCTTCCCCCGCCGCCGCGGCCATCATGTATGCGGTATGTGCCTGCACTATGCCAGGCCATTCGTATGATAAAAGGGCCATAGTGGCCATAATCTGCAGGCCACCAACTTTGCGAAGTAGTGAGTGCAGCAACGATATCTTTCTTTACTTCAGCCAGGTTAAGGCTGTTGAACTCCTTTGCGTAGTTAAAGTCTTTATCCATCGGGTTTGACGATGGGGCATGCTGGCGAAGAATGTTTAACTTTAACTGATTTGGCCACCAATCACGGTTTCCCGTTCCGCCGCCTGCGCTTTTTTTCAGTGCTCCACTGGTAAATGGGCATTTGCTTTCACCGTTTGTGGCTACCGCAACGCCCTGAGATGTTTTACTGTCCATATACTATAGTTATTGATTTTTCAGACCGCCGAAATTAACACAATTCTATCCTGCCGCATTGCCGTAGCATCACATAACAATCATTTATTTTTCAACTGCCGCGTAGTAAATTATAACAGCATTGACATATGATCGCTTCTTTATTCAAAGCTACATAAACATGCACATCACGTGATTGTTTAAAAGTACTATTACAATTTTAACCGTAATATCAGTGGCCTGCTTTTTCTTTCATGGTTTGACATTTATGTAGCGGGCAGCAGTATTTCATGGTGGCGGTTGTTGCGTCGCACCCTTGTGCTGCGGCGCCATGGCGATTGCAGATTTTTGAAGTGTAAACTGCGTTTGAAGGAATACCATAGCCAGATTGCGCGCACCACACAAAAGTTTCTGTGCAGCAAATACCGGAAAGTAAAAACACTTTATGGTATCGCGTCCCCCGCTTCACGTATGCATTACCGGAACAGACGGCCGGTTAATTCTTTCCGTTTTACGGATTTGTTATTCCCTCATTGGGACGAATGTTTTCGATTATTCAATTTTCACATTGAAAATCAATGGTTTTTTGTTTGGCACAGACTTGGAAATAAAGTGGCAAGTCCGTTAATAATCCGTACCCCAGAAAATAACAGCCCGTTTTAGACCGTAACCCTTAATCGCCAAACCCTAATGTCAGATTGGAAGTTTAAATAAATGACAGCCCTGGAAACCCGATAAAAAACTATCACACCCCCCACATCTTATTACCCCGGAATCTTTCGGGGTTTTTTATTTGTCGCAGCTCAGGAACGAACAGCAATCCGGTGAGAAGAAAATTATCCTGACATATGCATACCGTGATGCTATACCTGAATCAACTTACTGACTGCTCTTTTTGTTCCATACTGATCTATAGCTGAAGTGTGCGACGCAACAGGCGGCGCTATAAAAAACAAAAGCCCGGCTCATAAAATTCCCAGGCAGCCTATGGCTGCCCTTTACCGGTTTCTCCATGTGCAGGTAAGTCGTTTGCTGATTTGGGTTTCAGTAGCCTGAAAACGGCGGCTACTATTACATAAGCGAGCCACAATACAGAAAAAATAACAAGACCCTGGAGGTTGGCCTGCATGTCTTCGGGGTCGGCATTGCCATGGATTTTTTTGTGCAATAAAGTATTTGAATACTGCTGTGCGTATTCGATAGCGACGCCAAAAACATAGAGCGCCGCGAATATGACCGCATGTATAACAAGGTTTCTTTTGGCAAATAATATGTTCAGGAATGCAGCAGCAAGAAAATAAAAAAGGCTGTGCATTTCTTTATCCATATGACTGAATGTGGATGGGAGCCTGATCATAAAACATATAACAGCGGCGACAAAGGCCGCTACTGTAAGCGCTATTTTATGCCATGTCTTAAGAGTTGTTTTCATGAAACAGTATTAAGCAGTTGGGTTTTTAATGATGGCCTGGATTGCTTATGATTTGAAAACATTTGGTTCCTGCAGATATCTATTCAATTTGTATAATTCGCGACCATTGAATAAGTATTGCCCGGCGTAACTGTTAAGAAAGCATAGTCAAATCCTTTGACCTGCTTAATGAAAAATTTACAGTTTACTCCATCAACCGTAACCGCTTTTAATTTCTTTCCATTGTATAATGATGGGAGCATGATTGAAAGTTTGTCGTTACAGGCCAGTTCAGATTTTAATTGGAATGACAATTTATTATCCGACCATCTAAGGGCACTGAAACCCGCATCATTTTTTGCTGTAATAAAATCAAGCAGCCTGACCGGCGTCCAGACAGGGATGCTTTTTGCTTTTGCGTATTCCAACATCTGTGATAATGGTTTTTTTGAAAAAAAGTATTCATCGTTGTGTGCTTTAATGGTGATGTAAGAATACACTTCCTTGTTGATACTTCTGTCCATCAAACCTTTAAAACATTCATAAAACCCAACTGAATCTTTATGCTCCATGTATTGCTGGTCATATACATTGTTTAAAAGCTGGTAGATATTTACCAGGCGCCCATCCTCGTCGACAAATTTCATTGGGAGGCCTGTTCCGTTAAAATTACCTTGCTCCAATCCCATGGCTCCAAGAAAGTGCTGTTGGTTTGAATTGTTATCATAGTGCGCGTAGTTAATATCCATTTCTATCTTATTAGCAGCTTCTATTTTTGCCTGGGCGGTAAAGTCCATTTTATTTTCAGCGTTTACGCCACACCATACGAACCAGTGGTTTACTATGGTGCGCATTTGTGTAATGCCAAACCTGTTGTTTAATTCCCGGGCTTTTGTTTCGATAGCATTGGTCATGTCGCTCCATGCGGGATGCTCAGCTTCTTTGGTATCATCAGGATGCCCGGAAATTTCGTTGCCCCTTTTTATCCAGGCATCGGTTGATGATTTTGACACCTGGTCGGTTTTTAAAATGTACAGCGCCATATTAGCCCCTTTCGTTTCGATATCGCTGAATTGAGGTTCAAAATCTTTTTCGTTCCTGAACTCACCATCATTGGTGAGCGTAACAAGGCAATTCAATGTATCGGGAAAATACCAGAGTCGCGGAAGCGGTTTGCGATAGCTGGATAACAATTCAATGCAATGTGACAACAGGCGCATCTGTTCATCGGCGTGGTTCAACCTGTTTTTTGAAGTATCTACCCATCCATTGGTAAACATATCCATTGCCCTGAGACCTTTTATACCGTCTTTTTCCTGGCCTGCCAGCAATGGATTCCCTTGTCTTGTGAAAGCAATGCTCTGCGGAAGATTGTACATGAATGCTACAGCATGGCCTGCGCCATAATAATTCATCACGACTGCAGGGAAATTGGCTAACGTTTTTTCGTCATTGTAAAAGGAAGCAATCGTTTTGCAACCGTTTACCTGGCAGAGATCTGAAACAGTATGTATTTGCAGTGTTTGAGGCAAAAGGCCTTTGCCAATAAGCGTGGATGTGTCAATGGCGATATACCCTGTATTAGCCGTGCCGGTTGCACCTGTGATACCAAAAACCGACGTAAGCCTATTGCCTGGCCTGAATGCAATGAGGTTGCCGCCAGCCTTTACATAAGCAAGCAAACTGTTTTCCTGCTGGCCTGTTAACGAAATTGCTGTAAGAATAATAATGTCAAAACGCTTTAAATATTCCAGCGAAAAATCGACTGCAGTCACAGGCTGAAGCCTGAATTCATTAAAGCCTTCCGCTTTCAGGATTTCGCCGGTGTAGCCGGCAAAATGATCCTGTGTTCCCAGTATAAGTATCGGCGCATCGGCTTTACCAGCAGCTTGAATTGAACCGGAAAAGCATATTGTTGCGATGCCTGTTAACAGAAGAAAAATTTTATGCCGTTGCTTCATTGATGTTATCATTGTTTGGAGGCTTCCGCTGCAATATTGCTGTAGATATCCCGTGCCTTTGTATAACGGGCTTTTACCACATCGAGGTCGTGTGTAAAGTACCGGCTCCATTTTCCTGAAGTTGTTATGTTTTTTAAAACATTATCGATCCATGAAACAAAAAACCGTGCGTCCTCCGCGCTGGCACGCACCGGCTTATTATTCACGGTAACATATACGGCTGCAGCATGTGAAGCATGCTCTGCACCCGTCATCCGTCTCGCACAGATCCAGCTGCTTTTATCAACAGGGCGTTGCACACTTAATACCAGCGGGGCACCCGGCTTTGAAGTTCCCTCTTTAACCGCTATCACTTTTCCATTTTCAACCAATTCTATTCTGCCGGTCGTTTCTTTTGTTGTAGTCCACTTAACTTCAATGTTGAGAATTCCTTTGTCTTTAAATTTTATTTCATCCCCGGGGCCATATTTCCCATTTATTTTCATGTCGATAAATTCATTGTGGCCGTCTCTCGACACTACTGTTTTCCCGTCTTTGATTCCACGGATCCATTTGTCGTAGGTCAACTGTTCATTCACTTTTACATAGGTCAATAGTTTGCCCAGGGGCTCGAGGTCGTTACAGGGAAAATCGGTGCCGGCAGCAAGGCCAATCCTGAAACCGCAGTTCAAGAGTTTATAGTAGGCATTGATAGCCGCTTCACTGTTGTAATTACCATTGTTGGGAGAATTAACAGCATATACGTCTTCCGATACAAAATCAATTGTTCCCAATGCGGCTTCTACCGGATAGTCAACCGGTATACAACAATTCAACTCATCCTGGATCTTATCATCGAGGTATTCCATGTGGGCGAACCCTTTTATGGCCTGTTGCCCTTTTGCCCATTCCAATATTTTATAGGGAGATTCATCCCATATCTGATTTGCCTGCTTTAACCCCAATAACACAAGGTGCCCACCAAGCGCCTGGTTGCTGAAATTGGAATAAGTTGCATCCCAATGCCATTCGCAATCCCAGTGAATGATGCGCCCATCATTTGATTGAGTGTCGTTTTTACCTGAAACCCTTGGCAGATCAGCTTTACTGTCTTTTACTTCGCCATTACCCATGTCTGCAAGCACAGAGATCACTGCGAGGTTATTCGGTTGCATCATTGCAGTGAGCTTTTCATAAGGCAACACGTCGGTTGCATCGCCACAATTGCGGTGTACATGAATATCGCCTGCGTACCAATCGCCGGGCTCGGGCCTTATCATTGTTCCGGGTTTATTTTCTTCCGGCGCGGACCTTAATGTAAATATGCAATTGGCAGGTATCGTTACACTGAAAGCCGAAGCGTTTACTTTTACGTCCGTGTTTTTGTGAAGATTTTCCGTACTGTTTGTATAATACATTTCAAAACGGCTAATGGCCGGCAGGTTTTTAAAAGCTGCATCCATTTCCACTGCTTTACCGCTTGTATTAATACCAACGATACTGACATCTTTTGTCATGCCGTCCTGGAAAGCCAACACTGTAAGGCTGTCTTTTTCCCCGGAAACAGCTAACTGGAATGAACCCGGGCTAACAAATTTTGAAACCTGCTGAATGGCATAGAAATGTTTTCTTGGCAAATAAGTTTTTGTTGCGGGGTCATATCCAAGAATACCCCAATAACTGAACAGGCTGGGAGCGTGGTGTTCATAGTAGCTGTCATAAGCTTCCCACTCAATAGCGGCGCCTGCCCCATTTTTTAAAAGGTCGAGCAGGTAGCCTACACAATCGCTTGCGAAACGGTAATCGTACACGCCAATTTTTCCATCATCCAAGCCATCACGCCAAGCATTCCATTCTGTTATCCAAAAACCGGTCTTTGGATATGGCGATTTTTTTATAGCACTATCAGCGTTTGCATAATAACCCCCGTAACTGTGCAACCCGAAATGCGCCATTTTCGACATAATCACTGTATCTTTCACCAGTTCGGGAATATATCTTTTGATTCCGTTTTCCATACCCGCCGGATCAGGGCCTACGTAACGCACATTGGCCATGCCCAACGCACCCATTCTTCGAATTAATTTTCGAAGGACACTTGCATATTGTTGTTCGTTTAATTCAGGCCCTTCATTATGCCAATCAGATTCATTCGTTGGCGACACAAGCCCAAACTGAAGATGCTTCGTATTTTTTGCATAGTATAAAAAGGAAACGAGCATTTCCACGTATTCGTCTTCTTTTCCGGGGCTGATCGTTTTTTTGCCTATCCATCCCGGAACCGGGCCCATAAAATTTAACATGAGGTTGTTGGTAATGCCATGCGCATTCAGATAGGCGATCATGTCGAAAGCCTTTTGAAATTTCGGTGTCTCGTAAAGTTTATTGTAATAATCCCAGTTGAAATTAAAAGGATCGTCGTTGTCATTTACATCTTCCCATTTTTCCACAGTTTCTACAATAACTCTCCAAATACCTGCATGCATTGAATCCAGTAATAGGTCAAGCGCAGGCTTAAGCTCTTCGCCGTCCCAGCTACGCGTGTTTGCGTTAACGCCGATGCCATCCAACTGGTTTAATTTTTTTGCGCCATCAATGACCAATTTGACCGGGGCATTATTTTGCGCTATTAACCCGGACGGGAAAAAATACAGCAGCAATATAGCCAGCAGCACACTATTTATTTTCATTACAGGTAAACGCTATTGGTGAATAATTTTTTGATGATATGCTAACATGACCGATGCCATTTTTTGCACAGCTGAAAGGCTTGCGACGCAAGGGACGACGCCATGAAAAACTATAGCCGGTATCAAAAAATCAATGCGGACCGTTGTTATAAATACCTGGAAAAACAACGATGCAGCACTTTTGCTTTTTTGGACCGGACTGCAATATCAATATTAAACATTGTTGCGCCGCACTCTTTTACTCTAACTCACTCCTGAACAAATGTGCAGCATCCTATAAAACCTGTCTGCCAGGTGAGTTTTTCAAAACCCGGTAATGATAATATTCCCTGCAATGTTTCTTTTTATTGTAAGTGCATAATCACCATTGCCAAGGTTTGTTAAGATGTACCCTTGCTGTTTGAGATCTTTATACATTACAACCGGCTTGCCGTTCAACGTAACTTTTGCCGGTCTGAATGCGAGCCTCAGGTACTCCACCCCTTCTTTAGCCGTTGCGGTATAGTTAATTTCCTTATTGCTGTAAACAACATTTTTAAGCACCCCTTCTGAATATAAAATATGGTTTTCACCCGGCGGCGCCCACTCGGGAATGGCAGCCATTGCAGGATAAAACATACGGGGCCCTTCGCCGTAACAATCAGACCACCAGCTCGAAATTCCTTTGCTAACCGGGCTTTCAAATACCAGGCCATTTGCATCGTTGCAGTATGTTACCCAGTTTAATGAACGGTAAGCTTTCTCCTTGTAAGCGGCATCACCTGAAACCGCATACCAGCGGGCGCATCCGGCAGCGTACCGGGCGGTTTGATAATCCATTTTGTACAGGAAAGAGTCTTGCTCGCCTACAAGGTTGGCACCCCACTGGTTAGCAGGATCGCCGGGCGCGCAGCGCAGCACAAAATTATCTTCCGTCCACTTTATCAGCTTTGGCACGTCGGTCTTCCATTCAGGATCAAACTCATGGTGATCTAACATATACAGTGTTGCGTTGCTTGCACTCATATTGCTTTTATAAGTGTAGCTGTCAATATCGGTGTCAGTGTGTCCATCGGTCCAGTAACCGGTTTTCATAGGAAAGTCAAGAATAAATTTCCGCAGCTTTACCATAGCATTTATATAAGCACTCACATTACCAATTTTGTCTTTCACCAGATTATCAAGCAAGGCATAACAGGGAAACCAATTCGCGCCATACTCTGCCTTCACTTCACCTGTATTCATTACCACGCGATAGGGCCACACGGATTGTTTTGCTGAACCGTCTCTCGCTTTACCTGAGAGCGTGTTGGCGATATTGATTGCGGCAGTTTTATATTTTTGATCGCCTGTATACTGGTAAAGCCGGTAATAAGTAAGCCCCATATCGCCTGCGTGGTCGACCTGTGTTTCATGCAACACAAATCTTCCTGCAGAAGTGAACCCATAAAAAATGGTATCGCCGGCATTGGTGGTTGTGTAAGGAAAGCCGGGCCATTGAAATGTTGATGGGCTTGTGCCATGAGCGATGACGTAGTCAACCAGTTTTTTTACAATCAGCATTACAGTTGTATCGCCAGAATAGGCATAGTATAATCTCGCGGATTCAAACCAGTTTGGTATGCGTTCTCCAACATCGTTCATCCACATATCCGGTTGCAGGCTTCCGTTTTCAGGGCGATAAGCACAATAAAAAAAATATTGCGGATAGTCAGACCGCGGCTCCGGCCCCGGGCTGTTTGGAACATTTGTTTTGATAAAATTCCAGCGCTGGTAAAGAAGCTGGCTATAGGCCTTTGACTGTGGCAACATCCAGGAAATGATTTTCCCTTCTGCATCCAGTAATACTTTATGCCCGTTTAATGAATCGCTGAGTGTCGTTTTATTGGCAGAATTTGCCTGGGCATTGAGCTGCAGCAATGCAAAATTGAGAAGTATATATACCAAAACTTTTTTCATGCTAATCATATGGCGGTGTCCGGCGCAATTGCTTGTTAATTTACGTTGTTATAAATAAGTTGAGCAAAAAAAATGCGGTTATACAAAGCGCAAAGAAAGACTATGGATCGAAATTGATAAACCGGGAAGCTGAAAATTTTAGGTACATTAGGTTCAAAGTGCCGGCAATTAAATTTCAGTAAACAATCAAATATCTTTTGCGCTATGTGGAAACAGGTTTTTAAAGCTACTGCCGTTGCAGGAAGCCTTGACATCTGCGCTGCTTTCATACAGGCCTATCTTGTTAAAGGCAGCACGCCGGATATTATCCTGAAATATATTGCCAGCGGCTTGTTTGGAAAAGATGCTTTTGCAGGTGGCTTTGGTTATATGCTGGCAGGATTGTTGATTCATTTTTTTATCGCATTTGCCTGCAGCCTAACTTATTTCCTTGCTTACCACAGGATCAAATTATTACGCAATAATGTCTGGCTAAGCTCTTTGCTTGCTGCCCTTGCCGCATGGACGGTAACCACCCGGATCATTGTCCCACTGAGTAAGATTCAGCCTGCTCCGTTCGACTTGGCAAAAGCTGCTATGGCCATTACCATCCTGTTCTTCTGCATTGGATTACCGGTTGCGGTTATGGCAAAAAGATTCTATCGAAGTAAAGCAAAGGGCGGTTGACAAATATCAGAAGTACGCCTGGCCTATATAACCAGGTTGCCCGATCTTGAAGGTGTTTTTATACAACTGGAATTGAAAGCTATTTTCCGAATAAATAATTGACCTGCAACCTGAGAGAAGAAACGTTTGCAGAAAAGGAAGCGTAGTCAGAGAAAGTTCCCTTTGTGGTATAGGCGATCGATGCTTCTATATTTTTTATTGTCACCCCCGTTCTAACAATTCCGTTCAGAAAAAAATTATTCAGGTAAGCAAGATAATTATTATTCACACTGGTAGAAGTATCTGTACTCGCTTCCCTTACAAAAGTTTCCCTGTTCAGTGGTAAGGATGAAAAATTAAAACCCACTCCTGCTCCAAGGAAAATTTTAAGATCAGCGCTGTTGTAAAAATTATAGTTAATAGTCTCATTTAAAGAAATACTATTGAACTTAAGGTCGAGATAATAGTTTTCTTTAGACGCAAAGTATTGTTTTGAAACATATGCGTTCGTTTTAGCAGTTGTAAAAGCAAGTTCGGTGCGCCAGAAAAGCTTGCCAATATAGGGGTTAAACCGAATGTCAAATCCGGCGGAGATAACCGGTGAAATACCGCCTGCTTCGGTGATGCCAGCATATCGATTTTCACCTTCGATATTAATTGGATTTTTTCCAACACCTGCGCCTGCCCAAAACCTGAAAGCTGATTTTTTGCCTTTCTTTTCGTCCAACAAAGGTTTGCCTGAAGGCTTCCCATCAATCAGATAAAGTACTTCAAGAATATCGTCTTTATAATTGGAAGTTCCTGCTATTTTAGCAACGATATCCGTATTGCCGGGTGCATATTGCCCTGCAAGTTTTGCAAGCAGCGCTTTGTATTCCTTTTCACTTACAATCTTCCCGTTTTCCATGTATTCTGAATTTTTCAGCTCGACGGGAATCGTTTCCGATTCAGAGGCAATAAACAGTCTTGATTTTATTTCGTCTGCATAAGAAAAGAGCTTTGTGTGCCGGCCTTCAAACAACACCTTCAGAAAAACAGTATCCTTTCGTAAGCTTGTATCTTTTGAGGTCATTTCATTTACGAATTCATCGTTCATGCTTATGTTCACAAAAAATCTGCGGTAAAGTTCCTTGCCGGTTACTTCAAAACTTCCGGCATCTTTTACTGTAAATTTTTGTACCGCCCCCTCTTTTGATTTAGCGAAAGAAAGGCTTTCGGGATTCTTATGCCATTCACGGTAGTCGATAAAGCCGGCAACTGTATCATTGTTATTTAATACGATGTAACCGGGTTGAAAGTTTCGCTGGCCAAAGGAAAGGGCAGATGCCAAACATGTCAAGGCAAGCAGGATTAGAAATTTATTCATCGTTATTTCAGTTATTGACAATGATACTTTTGAAAAAATTAAAATGCAAGTGATCAATAAAGATTTTTGATTAATTCCCCAGGCTGTACATCCTATTAAACTTCTGTTGCGTCGCACACTTGTGCGTTGTATCAAATGTCAACAATCGACTGCCGGGCGACATTCTGCAAGTTGAAGTGAGTGACACAACCTCAGCTTCATAGCAGCACAAACGTTTGATTCAAAAAAAATATCCACCTCCGGCACTTCTATATTTCTTTATCTTCGGAACATCGATCAGCACAACCAACAAAACGACCCGCAAGCATATGGATATTATCAGCAACCGCAAACTTTACACGGTAATCGGCGCATCATCGCTGGGCACTTTGATTGAATGGTACGACTTCTATATTTTCGGTAGTCTGGCCACTATTATTTCGGAGAAATTTTTTCCGCCGGGTAATCCAACGGCTGCGTTTCTTGCCACATTGGCAACGTTTGCAGCGGGCTTTATTGTGCGGCCATTCGGCGCTTTGTTTTTTGGCAGGCTTGGCGATCTTATCGGTCGCAAACACACGTTCCTGCTTACCCTGATCATTATGGGCGGCTCCACTTTCCTCATTGGGCTTGTGCCCTCATACGAAAGCTTTTCACTTGCGCCTGCAGTTATACTTCTATTGCGTTTGCTTCAAGGGCTTGCACTGGGTGGCGAATATGGTGGCGCTGCAACTTATGTTGCCGAGCATGCACCGGCAAACCGCCGCGGTTATTTTACCAGCTGGATTCAGACAACCGCCACGCTGGGTTTATTCGTCTCCCTTATTGTAATCATCACCTGCCAGCAGACTTTAAGCAAAGAAGCATATAATGACTGGGGATGGCGTCTTCCATTTTTGTTGAGTGTTGTGCTTGTGGCATTTTCTATTGTTGTACGCTTAAAAATGTCAGAATCGCCGCTATTCAGCAAATTGAAAAAAGAAGGCAAAACTTCAGTGAACCCTTTAAAAGAAAGCTTCGGCCACAAGACCAATTTAAAAATGGTACTGCTTGCATTATTCGGCGCCACGATGGGCCAGGGCGTTGTGTGGTATACCAGCCAGTTCTATGCCCAAACGTTTTTGCTAAAAACCTGTAATATTGATGCCACACAAGCCAACACGTGGATGGGTATAGGTTTGCTGATAGGCACACCTTTCTTTGTAATATTTGGTTCGTTGAGTGACAAGATCGGCAGAAAATTTATCATGCTTGCCGGCATGCTTATCGCGCTGCTTTCCTACCGTTATATTTTTACGCAGTTCTATAATTATGCCGATATAAAGCAGAAAACGGAGATCGTTGACAAGACAACGGTGAATGTTACGAGGGCTGCTGACAAAGCAAAGCCCCAGGACTCCGTGATTACCACAACTACCAATAAAAGTTTTACCGATGGCAGCTCTTACCTGGAAGTAAAGAAAGAGACCATTTTGGCAGATAAGTCAACAACGGCTCCAAAGCCTTCCATCAAAAAAACAGTAACGCTGAGCGACAGTTACCAATGGAAAGTGATTGGCTTTGTTTTTATCCTGGTAATTTTTGTAACAATGGTTTACGGACCCATCGCTGCTTTCCTGGTTGAATTATTCCCCACGCAAATACGGTACACCAGTATGAGCCTGCCATACCATATCGGCAATGGCGTATTTGGCGGGCTGGTACCCTTTATCGGCACGTTGCTGTATGAGTATTCCAAAACGCCTGCAAATCCTCCAGGCGATGTATTGGCTGGGTTATCCTATCCCATCGCGATTGCTGCAGTTTGTTTTATCATAGGTGCTTTATACCTCAGCAACAAACAACAAAAACAAGCCATCACCGATTAAAAATATTGTTATGAACGCTTTAAGACGCACACTCGGACTTGCATGGGTAATACTCGGGCCCGCTGCAGTTATTTTTCTCATTTACGAAGCTTACGGCAAAATAATGGCACAACCAACGCAGGATGTTTACCTGCCATGGATCATCATCATCACCATTTTTACGCCTATTGCGATTGGCATGGTCATCTTTGGCCTATATGCACTAAAAGGAGAGTACGACAGGTGATTTTTTTATTTGCCGATTTTAAAGATGGTATTTTTTTGAGCCGGGCTTTTAGTTCATGTGGCATCTTCCGTTGCGTCGCACCCTTGTGCCGGTTGTTCAAAAATCAGCTAGGCAAATCACCAAAATATTTCTTGTTCAGGACACTCTTCCAGGCGTTCCATCTCTCCAACCGGTGAATTTGTATACTGCAGCAGTTTCGTTTTGTTGCTGCGCAAAGTGATATTGCATAAGTGTGCGACGCAAGCGGCGATGCCATGAGATGCCATGAAATACATTAGCCGAGCTACTGCAATTTATCTTTTGTATTTCCCAAAACACGGCCTGTGTTCCTGTTTGATTTTAGTTATGCAAAATTATTTGCCGGCTTATACATTGAACCAGTACGTGAGCTTAAATACCAAAGCCCTGTTCTTATTCCTGAGCAGTGGTGAAGTGTAGTAGTTATCTGTGTAAACGAGATACATATCGCTCATGGGCTTAAAGCGGTACTGGAAGCGGCTGTTGATGTTGAAATTGTTTTGCTGCGTATTGTACTGCAAGTAGGTTGTCCAGGAAATTTTTGTATTGAAATTGATCTCTACCCTGGGCGAAATAGAGAGGATCTCGGTTGAGCCATACTCATCCGGGAATTGCAGTTTGTTGTATTCGGCCTGCAATGCAACATTTAGGTGTGGCCGGTGCCTGAATGTGATGGTGCCCCCATAGGTCTGGATGGTTCCATTGTAAAAACTTCCGGCAGTAGCATTGAGCATGTAGCTGAAAAGTTTGCGCGTGTCGGAGTAATATTCAAGCGTGAACTGTGTGTGGTCGTAATGATCGGCCGGGAGAGGTTTACCATCTGTAAATGAAATCGGGTACAGCAAATTGATCTGGTCATTTTCTACTGTCAGGCCAAAGCCCGTATTGCTTTTTAATTCACCCCGGTATTCGAGGGTATGGTCGCCTTCATTAAATGTATTGTCGGGGTTAAATACCAAATAGTTTTCGAAGGAAATCGTGTGCCTGTTAAATGCTCCTTTCCTGGGAAAGAATTTCATTGTTGCATTATCGAAAATATGCCAGAAGCCCATGCGTATTACGGTGTCTTTTTCCGCGTCATAATTTTCAAGCCGTTGCACGTAGCCCATATCAGTGTAATAATTAGTGCCCACGGTGGCAAGGTCGAGTGTATTGCTGAAAGCGATTCCGTTATACGTTACTCCTGTTTCTGCGAATAAATTATCTTTTGAAATACCGGGTTTCATTGAAGTATGGTACGCTGCCCATGCACCCCATTTTGCATTGTGATTAAGGTAGTCGAAACTTGCTCCCGCATTTCTGCCCCATGCATCCAATGGATCATGCTTTTTCTGGTCATCGGTAAGAAAACCCTGCCTGTTCAGGAAATAGGCTTTTACCACCGAACGTGATAAAACATTCCTGTTGACCGACACGGCGGAATAATTCTGCGCGGCAAAATCTCCTTTTTCGGCGGTTTGCATGTTCATTACACCAATACGTGTTTTAGTGTCGAGGTTACCCGACAACCTTGCGCCGCCGATGATGGGAATACGGTTACCATTCTTATCAAGGCCAATGGTTCTCGAATAAAACGGTGTAATAAATTCCGGTATTCCGTAGCCGCCGAATATGTCTGAATTCTCCAGGAAAAAAGAGCGTTTTTCCGGGAGGAAGATGTTATAACGGGTGAGATTGGTTACCTGCTGATCAACTTCCACCTGTGAGAAATCAGGATTCACTGTTAAGTCGAGGTTCATGGAAGAAGAAACGGCAATCTTGGCATCAAGGCCAGCACTGGCAGTGCCTTTGATCGGCTGGTTGTTTTCCTTATCGCTGTTCAGGCCACCCGACAGGTATGGAATAAGCACAATATTTTTTCCGGGTGCAGGCGGGGCAGAGTCCCATACCATTTTCCCGGTATAACCAATATTGAACATTCTGAAATTAACCGGCACATGCGACCATACAGAGTACTGGTTGTCGCCCATATCCACTCTAATAAAATTTACTCCCCACTCCGTGCTGCCCGGCGGAAAACGCAGGGTTTTAAAAGGAATAGCCATTTCGGCGGTCCAGTTATTGCCGTTTCTTTTGGTTGCTGAGAACCATTTGCTGTCCCAGCTCCATGTAGGCTCAGCTTCCTGGTTAAGGTTCACCTGGTCTTCCGACTGTGCATTCAGCGCGTTTACAACAAAGAAGAAACCATTGGTATGCAGGTTCTGGGGGTCGATAACAATACCCACACCATCATTTTCAATGTGGCCAATATCACGCTTCAGGCTTTGAATAATGTTTTTGCCCGAGTCGTAACTGGTAAAGGCCACATAAATAAAATCCTGGTCGTAAGCAATTCTTGCCTCGGTATGCAGTTTAGGTGTGTCTTTGTCGTTGGGAAACTTTAAAAAGAAATCTTTTGCTACCTCGGCATATTGCCAGATGAAGTCGTCTAGTATGCCGTCCACTTTTACCGGCACTCTTGAATGTGCTATATGCAATTGTTTGTTGCGGTCCGGAGACCCGGTGTTCACAGATTGTGCAACTACTGACCCCAAAATGCCAGCTAATAAAATGATGCTCAGGAGAATTTTCATAAAACTGCCGCAAAGTAAAAGGATAAGAAGGGCATGGCACAAAATTTTGATAAGTGGTAGCACGTTTAAGAAAATATTAATGCTGATAGAGATTTTGAAAGTCGTTTTTAATCGGGATCCCGTGCATGTATAAACAGGATTGCCATTACAAAAAACCAACACGTACTACCTTAAAGTGCAGGAGATTTTTATTTAACAGCACTGGCACCGGGCTGCGAGTGAGCTGCAGCGTTTAACAGGCCAACATAGCGTGGCAAAAAATAACCGGTAAACAGGCAGCCTATAACACAAACACATTTCTGAATTTTCTAACTTTTATGCTTGTTATATTTGGGCCATGTCAATCGTTGTAAAAAACCTGCTTAAAGTTTACGGAACACAAAAGGCGGTGAACAATATTTCCTTTTCCATTGAGAAGGGCGAGATCGTTGGTTTCCTGGGTCCGAATGGCGCGGGTAAAAGCACCACTATGAAGATCATCACGGGCTACCTCACACAGGATGGCGGTTCAGTAGCAGTCTGCGGTCTTGATGCGGGTGCAAACCCGGTTGACATAAAACGAAAAACAGGCTACCTGCCCGAGGCCAACCCCTTATACCACGATATGTTTGTAAAAGAATACCTGCTATTCGTTGCCGGTGTATATCATATCAAAAACAGTGCGGCCGCCGTTAATGAAATGATCGGGCTTGTTGGCTTAACACCTGAAAAGCATAAAAAAATCGGGCAGCTTTCCAAAGGCTATAAACAACGCGTGGGCCTCGCCGCTGCTTTGATCCACGACCCCGAAGTTCTGATCCTCGATGAGCCTACCAGTGGGCTTGATCCAAACCAGATCGTTGAAATAAGAAACGTGATAAAGGAACAGGGAAAGAATAAAACCGTTTTATTTTCTTCCCACATATTGCAGGAGGTGCAAGCCATCTGCGATCGCGTGATCATCATTAATAAAGGCGAACTCGTTGCCGACGATTCGCTGCAACATCTTTTGCATACAAAACAAACCAACGAAGTAAAACTTGTTGTTGCAAAAAAAGCCGAAGCCTCTGTATTCGCACATATTCCAAACAGTCGGCAAATCGACGAATTAACCTGGCAATTCAGCACAACGAATACCGAACAGTTGAAACGCCAACTCATGGAAACAGCTTTAAGGGAAAATATCAATATTGTTTCTTTGAGCAGTGAAGCGGGTAATAATCTTGAACAGATTTTCCGCAGCCTTACCCACTAATATTTTTTTGTTCCGGGCATTTGCAACCTTCTTCATCAGTTGTTGCGTCGCACACTTGTGCGGCTGGACAAGTATTCATCAAATGCAAAATGTTAGCTGATGATCACTTCAACTCCAAATTTACATTTCCGGTCCAATCAGCAATGCCCGAAACGATAGCAGTGATGCCGCTTCAGCCATAGCACAACAGCCACTGAGCGGCCACACCAATGGCAGTTACAGCATCCGGCTACAAAAAAGATTTTCGTTTATGATTACAATCACATGCCCTGTTTTAATTCGATCCTAATTTCATGCCCGTTAAAAACAAACAACATGAAAAAGTTCAATACGGATATCGCAGTTCTTGCAGGTTTATTCCTGTTTGCGTTTTATGGTTGCAGTTCAGACAGCGCAGCAACCGCAACTACCGACAATACATCAGCCGCAGCTGCTCCCACACCGTCAGGGCAATCGGGCGTCCAGGATAATGAATCAGCCAAGAATATTGTGCAGATCGCCGTTGGCAGCAAAGACCACAGTACGCTGGTTGCAGCGGTAAAAGCAGCAGACCTAGTAGATGCATTGAGCAATGCGGGACGATTTACGGTTTTCGCGCCAACCAATGATGCCTTCAGCAAATTACCCGCAGGCACCGTTGATAATTTATTGAAACCAGAAAACAAAGATCAGCTCGCCGATATACTTCAATACCATGTTTCCGTTGGAGTGTATAAAGAAGACATGCTGCAAGATGGTCAAAAACTAGGTCAGGTGAATGGCGGCAGTATTACCATTGGCAAGAAAGACGGGAAGATAACGGTTAACGGTACCGCTAGTGTAATCGCATCGGTTCCTGCTTCAAACGGCATTGTTTACATTATCGATGGTGTACTTACACAGCCGAAATAGCGTTAGTTTCCTTAAAATAATAATACCCTGTAAGCCAGATAGTGGTTCACGGGGTATTGTGTTTTTGGTAAACCATCAAAATGTTTCATAAGCTATAAATTTGCGGACAAAACCGCATTTATGTTACAGCCTGCCAGCATTCGTTTTTTAAAAGACCTCAGGAAGAACAACAACAAAGAATGGTTCGAGAAAAACCGTAAACAATACGAAGCAGCAAAAGAAGATTTCGCGCAGCTTGTTCAAACGTTGATAGACCGTTTTGCAAATAAAGACGAAGAAATTGCCCAACTGAAAGCAAAAGACTGCACATTCCGCATCAACCGTGATGTTCGTTTCAGTAAAGACAAATCACCTTATAAGACCAATATGGGCGCCAGTATTAATAAAGGCGGAAAAAAAACGATGACTGCAGGATATTATTTTCACTTCGAGCCTGGCAATTCATTTGTTGGCGGTGGCTTATATGCACCAATGCCCGAAGACTTAAAGAAAGTGCGGCAGGAAATTGATTACAGTTTCGACGAGTTCAAGGAAGTTATCGGCAGCAAAAAATTCAAAGCTATTTATGGCGATCTAAACCGAAGCAACGAGTATTCGTTAAGCCGACCTCCTAAGGGCTATGAGCAGGATAATCCAGCTATTGAATATCTTAAGCTTAAAAGCTTTGTTGCCATGACCACCGTTTCCGATGCCGAACTTACCGGTAAAGAATTAGTAAAAAAGATCACCGATGCATTTGAAGCGTTGATGCCGATGGTTAAATTCATGCACCGGGCTTTGGAACATTGATCTTATTTAAGATCGGCCATTTGAATGGTAATATCATGTGGCGCCACTTCATCGCCGCCAAAATAAGGATAGAGCTTATACCGCGTATAATTTCCCGAACAATGCCTTGGAATTGATAACGTTTTGCCGTCAACGGTGAAAACATATTGCGTATCAAGACAAACGATCTTGCACTTGATTACCTTCCCAATTTTTGCTGTAGTTATTTCGCCGAAGAGCATAGTGCCGCCATTGTGCACAAAGCCGAAAATGCGGAGCGAATCGTTGCTCCACCGCCACCCGATACGGGCGCTGTTTTCAAGATGCTGCGAATTGCAATCTGAAAAACCATAAAGCTTATTAATGTCGTCCTGGTTAAGCGGGTCAACCGTTTTATAAATACAGGAACTATCGAATAACGCCGCAAAACTCAGTTTACTTTTTGAAGTAAATACAAGCGGGTTAGGGTTGCAATATTGCTGGCCTTTAAGAATGGTATAGGTGGTGGGTGTAACTGCAAGCCCGGTAAATAAATCATTCGATGATGAATGTTCGCCTGTTGTAGCAACAGGCAGATCACCCGCTGTTTTGGTACAGCTTGCGGCCATTAGCAACAGGCTGCAAAAGGCGGCGGTAAAGGGTTTACGCATAAAAAAGATTTATGGCTAAAGTTACAAAAACTTAGCGACGACCTTACCAGGAAAATCATACATAAATGCCCGCCATCCGCTACATGGGCGAATGTGTATGCACAATCTTTATCTGCATAACGGTGGCAATACTTATCGCACGCTGTTTGGCAAGCTCTGCCTTATCGCCTTCAAATAGTTCATCGACTGTATGTAGAAAAAGTTTCAGCCATTCTTCAAAATGAGCCGCGGTGAAATTCACCTGCTGGTGTACCTTTTCATGCGCGATCATAGGATTACCACTGTAGGCCCCGGTAAAGAACAAAACATTTTCCCAGAAATTATACATCACCGGCAAATGCTTTTCCCAGTTCACCTTGGCCACGTCGTTGAATATAAATCCAATTGCCTTATCCGCTTTCACTTTGTCATAAAAGCTATTGACCAATAGCTTTATGTCTTCAATATTCTCAATATCCTTTTTCATTGATATTACTTTACAATTAACAAAGATGCGTTCTGCAAAGCTTTCACTGAGTGCTTTTCCGACGCTTTGAACGTGAACATATCGCCTTTTAACAGTTTGTGATCAATTTCATCTTTGGTAAAAATGATTTCCCCTTCCAGCACTGTGAGAAACGCATCACTATTTGATTGATGCGGTTTTAGAAACTCGCCCTGCTGCATGCTCAATAGCATAACATGAAAGCGGTCTTCTTTATATAACTGCTGTTTCTTTATCCTGTCGTACACGATCAGATCATTGATGTTTCCTGTGAGCATAATTTTTTAATTTTTTTGGAGCCGGGCTGCAGTACACTAATCAGCATTTGTTGCGTCGCACTCTTCGGGTACAGTACCTTGCCAGGCCAGGTCTTACACGAGTGAATGATTAACTGACAATATCTAATCTCATTGCCCGGCGAAGAGCCGGATGTACAAGTGAGTGACACAACGAACGATGCTATGAAAAACAACCGCCGGCTAATTAGTTAAAGATCTTTTTTTGCAAAACTTCTCACCGATAACCATAGTGGAAAAAGTATCCAGATAAATAAAATAATTGTTGCGAGTGTGGTGCCTGTACCTGTATCAAAAAATTCGCGGAAGATAGCGCCGGTATAACCCATGAGTGCCGACATGTCCATTTGCAATAAGATCATAATACGGCCAAGATCGACCGGGTTAAGCGTTGTAAAAACGAGCATGGGTTTTTCCATCGGGTAATCCTGCAACTGGAATAATACAAATAACACAAGCCCGTCGAAGATGATGGAAAAATAAAACCACAATAAAACAGACAGGCCAATGCCTTTTGCTTTATCGCGTGTTTTAACCGATGCAAGCAAAGCGATGGAAACAAAAATAACCGTGAGCAACAATCCTACGATAATCATAGTGATGCCGGTTGAATCGGGCTGGTATAACAATATTGGAATCCCCGCACCAATGAACCAGGCAAGTGATAAGGCTGAAGTTAAACCTGTAAAAACACTTAACCACAGCGTCGTTCTTTTTATCGGCTGGCTAACAAGTAACTCAATAAACTCCGCACTGTTGTAAACGTAGATCGTTGAAAAAATAATCGCCACCAATGGCACAATAAACAACACAATATTCAGAAGGCTAAGCAAGCCTTTATCAGCGCTGTCTTCCAGGCTGAACACGCTCAGCGAAACGGTGAGCAGGAACAAGGTATAGCCTATCACCACTTTACTGCGCAGTATATCGAGCATTACATATTTGATGATCTTTTTCATTGTTACAGGGATGTTGTGGTGTTGGATACCAGTTATAGAATATTGATATTTAAATATTCAAACCTGTTTTTTGTTATTTCATGACTGCATTACCCGCGCAATTGCCTTCGCCAGCTTTTCTTCGCCGGTATCTTCTCTTAGTGTCTCGATTGATTTATTAAAACGCAACTGGCCCTCCTGCAAATACATTACATGTGTTATGAGGTCGTCTAGTTCACTTAAGATGTGCGAGGTAATAAGCACGAGCTTGCCTCTTTCCTTTTCGTAGCTGATCTTGTCTTTCAATACTTGTGATGAGACCGGATCAAGACCAGCGGTTGGTTCATCGAGTATCAGCACTTCAGGGTTGAAAAGGAAGGCCAGTGAAGCACTTACTTTTTGCCTGGTACCACCGGAAAGTGTCCGCATTCTTTTGTGCATAATGGAACGAAGCCCCAGCGAATCGATTAATGATTCATCGATATGGTCTTTTTGCTTCCTGATGTCTTTCATCATGTCGAGCACCTGTGCAATGGTCATGTTATCGGGATACCTTCCGATCTGCGGCATATAGCCGATATGTGAGCGATATTCCCAATCGTGCACGATGTTGCGGCTTCGATAGGTGATAAAGCCACTATCAGGCACTACCATACCCAGCAGACATTTAATAAAAGTTGTTTTACCGCTGCCATTGGGACCAATTAATGCGATACACTGCCCTTCATCGCAATGTGTAGACACATCTTTCAGTACCTGCAGTTTGCCAAACGATTTATTTACATTGTTTGCGATTATCATAACGGAAGAGGTTTCATTAATGGTGAATTATCAACCAGGTTCTCAGGGATAATGCCTGGCAATACTTTTTCTGTTTTGTCCATCAGCGTTACAATAAAACTTCTGAAGAGCATCATTACCGTGGGGTTTTTCTCCACCAACATAGAGTACATGCTTACCGGGCGGTAAGGCACATCGCCAATCTTGTCTTTGTTAAGGTCGTAGCCCTGGTATTTATCCCAGTAGTTGCTGTTAAAAGTGTTCATCACCAATGTGCCGCTTGTGCTTATATCAAAACTGTTTCCAGAGAAGTTGTTGTGTACCACATTCACCGCGTCGCAATTGGCCTGAACTTTTAGTGCCCACCCATTGCCTTTAAAAACATTATGCTCTACCAGCACACGCGTGCTTGCTTCCATGTAGGCCCCGCTTGTATTATTGACAAACTGGTTACCGGATATTTCACTGTCGGATATCTCTTTCAGCAGCAGACCGAATGCAGCATCACCGGTATTTTCAGTAAACAGGTTATTGTACATTTTAACACCATGCGTGTACATGACTGCAACGCCTGCGCCATTTGCACGAAATACATTACAGATATAGGCATTGTCATGCGCGGTCATAAAATGCAAGCCATAACGGA
The DNA here is from genome assembly GCA_002478885.1 of Chitinophagaceae bacterium UBA7600. Classification (GTDB taxonomy): domain Bacteria; phylum Bacteroidota; class Bacteroidia; order Chitinophagales; family Chitinophagaceae; genus DLKC01. Next base: position 44,209 of record DLKC01000069.1, on the reverse strand, counting down.
TGTTGTGTTCGCTTGTATTTCGCCATATAACGGAATTTTTTACAAACTCGAGATATATGCCGTCTCTGAAACTGCTAATGCTGTTGTGAATGATCTGCAGGCTATCGCTCTTCCAGCAATGAATGCCATCGCCGCTGGTGAGCTCGCCTTTGCCTGTTGAGTGCAGCACATTGTCTTTTATAATGCAGCCGGCACTCGCCTGCACATACACGCCAAAACAAGACACTTCCATGTCATTTGCATGGATGAAAGCGTATTTACAATTATCAAGTTTAACGGCAGCGATCTCCGTGAGACTTGAAAAACCGGCATTGCGAAAACTCAATCCCTCCACCGTAACATGATCTGCTCTAACTGTTATGATCTCATATTTGTTTTCGCCATCAAGCACGGGGTTATCTATTCCTTTTATTACAATGCTTTTGTTAATGATCAACTCCTTCTCCGCATAAATTCCTTTGTACACAAGTATTGTATCGCCCGGCTGCGCAGCTTCTATGGCGGCGCGAATAGTTTTATAGCGGCTATTTGCTCCCACTTCGTTCGTCATCGCAGAGGCGGTGAAACGGGTTGCAAAAACCAAAAAGAAAAATAATATGAAGCTGATGTTCTTCATTAATCGAAGAGTTTATCCCAGGTTATTGGTTGAGCATTCAGCCAGGCTTTTACTTCTTCCATGCCAGGCTTGTCGCGGAACGCAGCCACGTTGCCACTCATGGGACTGTGGAGCGCTTCGCTGCTGATGAGCAAGGCTTCGCTGGTGGAAATCATGGTATGCGGTTCTGCAAAATCGACGAGGTAAATATCTTTTATTTCAGCTTTATCGATCATTCCTGATTTTATGTATGACAGCAGGCAATGCGCATCATCAAACTTATAGATCTTCCCTTTTTGCGTGATGAACTCGCCGCCAAAACGCAGATCGGTAACCGTCATTTTACAAAAAGCGCAGTTGTCTTTTCCTGCAACAAGCGGCTCTGGTTTTGTATTGCAGGAACTAATGAACAGTACGAGGCACATTGCTGCAGCAGCCGTTTTAAGCGGTGCGGCAATCTTCATTTTTTTGCTTTGTTTAAAATCGATGAACACCAAAGCAGCCACGACCACGCCTGCGGCGATAAAGATCCACCCACCAATATCGGGCACAGAGTATGCACCAAAATTGAGTAGCTGCTTGTAACCAATTAGTGGCGGCTGATACGCCATGCCCGGTACTTTTATTGCAGCTTCAGGATTTAAGTTGTGGCCGTAATCGTATTCCCATCTCCAAAAATCAGTCATAGCGACCACACCGAAAATGACGAACGATATAAAAGAAACGCGCAGCATTTTTTTACTTCCGGTTATTGCGGTGATCAAAAACAGCAAGCCGAAAGTTGCGGTCAGATAAGGCAATACCGTGAATTCAAAAAACTCATTTGCATGCAGTGTTTTCATACCGATGTAATGGTTCAACCCATTAATGATGTCGACATCGCCACCAAGTTTGCCGGTGAATATCTGCAGCACCAATCCTTCGGGATATTGGGGTGCATCGAGTTCGATGCGCCAGAATGGAATAAACAACACACACATCACAGCCACTGCACTAAGTGCAATCAGCAGGCGCATCCATCCTTTTAGTTTATTCTTTTTCATACATATTATTTTAAAACAGCCTGTATCGCAAGTACTCTTTTTTTGACCCAGCTCCTGCTGCCTTGTGGCATCGGCTCTTGCGTCGCACTCCTGTACTGCGGGCAAGGCATCGACAGCCGACTGCTGACCAATGTTCAGAACGTTGAAGTGAGTGACACAACGAACGATGCCATCGTGATCAACTGCCCATAACATTAAAAGAACATTTAAAATGGAGCAGGTTTTAATTCACCTGCTCCTGTTTTTTATACAAACCTATTTAGCAGTTGAATCAGCAGCAGGTACATTTTTTCCTGTACTAAACAGCAGCGCTGTGTTGCTGCCCGCAGGCGAAATTCTAACGTAACCCTGCATTTCCTGGTGTAATGCACTGCAGAAATCGGTGCAGTACATTGGCATTATACCCACTTTATCGGGCATCCATTTTATTGTTTGTGTTTCGCCCGGCATCACCAGCAATTCTGAATTGTTATTGCCTTTAATGGCAAAGCCGTGCGGTATATCCCAATCCTGTTCAAGGTTGGTAACATGGAAATAAACTTCGTCGCCCACTTTTATGCCTTCGATATTATCGGGTGTAATATGTGAGCGGATCACGGTCATCCACACATCGACCCGGTTACCTTTGCGCACCACTTTTGTTTCACCTTCGCCTTTTGATACATAAGGGTTGGTATTCTCTTCTATCTTGAAAAACTTAACGCTCTTGCTCTTGATAAGATCTGCAGGGCAAGCCTGTGCGTAGTGCGGTTCTCCAACGGTTGGAAAATCGAGGATCAGTTGCATTTTATCGCCGCTAATGTCGAATAGCTGTGCACTTTGTGTAAGCTCAGGGCCTGTGGGCAGGTAACGGTCTTTGGTGATTTTATTATAAGCGATCACATATTTGGCAGACGGTTTTTTGCTGTCGCCACCGGGAACACAAAGGTGGCCGATAGAGTAATAAGTTGGAGCGCGGTCGAGCACTTTCAAGTCTTTCACATTCCACTTAACCACTTCAGAAGAAACGAAGAAAGAAGTGTATGCGTTTCCTTTGCCGTCGAACTCTGTATGCAAAGGCCCTAAGCCTGGCTTCTTTACCTCGCCATATAAAGCTGATTCATATTTTACAACAGGTATGCCGTCGTAATTGCCTTCAAAATCTTTCGCAGCAATAGCTGTTTGTAATTTTGCAAAACTGAATACGGGTATTAATGCGGCGAGTTTACCAGAACCTACAATGTATTCTCCGTTCGGATCAACATCGCAACCGTGTGGTGATTTGGGGCATGGAATAAAATAGCACATATCGGCCAATGCTTTTGCATCGAGTACATTCACTTCTGTTTCTATTGTTGAAGTAGCGCTGTGTGATTTTTCGTCGTACACATTGTGCGCATATTTTGTGGTAACTTTTTGTGCTTTGCCCTGTGCCAGGTATTCCTCTGCTTTTTTCCAGTTAACAGCAAGAATAAAGTCTTTGTCTTTTTGTGAAGCGTTCACTTCCAGCAATGTGTTTGCCTGTTCGCTGTTGTAGCAGCTGAAGAAGAACCAACCTTCAGAAGGCCCTTTACCCGCGTGTGCAAGGTCGAAGTCAACACCGGGCAATAAAATCTGGAAAGCCACTTTCATGTTGCCTGTTGCTTTATCAACGCTGATAAAGCTTACTGTGCCTTTAAAATTCTTTTTGTACGTATTAATGGGCACATCGCCGTTCACATTATCGGGAGGCACGCTAAATCTTGTGCCTGCAACTACATATTCGGTGTTTGATGTGATAAAAGGGCTGCTGTGGTTGCCTGCACTGTTAGGTATTTCAATGATCTCGCTTGTGCGGAAGGTAGAGAGGTCGACACGCGCAACACGCGGTGTGTTGTTACCGTTTACAAAGATCCACCTGCCATCGATTTCCCCGTTGGTTTGCGAAAGTTCTGAGTGGTGCGAATCATCCCATGGAATATAACCATGCGAAGTGTTGAGCATCGGCTTTGTTTCTTCGCTATAACCCCAGCCAGATTCGGGGTCGGCGGAATAGATGGGAATAGTGCGGAATAAACGGCCCGACGGGATGCCATATACGGCAAGCTGGCCGCTAAAACCACCGGATACGAAGTTGTAAAACTCGTCATATTTTCCGGGAGCTACATAAGCTTTGGCCGCTGCATCGCCGCTAACTGCAGAGCTTGCATTTTTTGGTTTGCAGGCATTGAAGCCTGTTATTGCTGCTATCGCAACAAGAATTGCTAAACCATTTCTGTACGATTTCATATTGATTGTTTTAAACATTTTTACTCTTTGGGGTGGGCTTTTGTTCTTTGCGCATCGCCTGTTGTGCTACGGTGCCGGCGTATCCGGCATTACTCACTTCAGGGTTCTGTTCACTATTCACCAGTGGTGAAGACCATTACATTTTGCCGGTTCTGGTTGCTGTTGTACAAGTGTGCGACGCAAGGAACGCTGATGGGTGCCCGGGTGCCGGGCCCATAATGTTTTATTTAACGCCGTCGTTCCTGCGCATGAATTCGAAGAGATGCCTTGCATCGTCGTCGGAGAGGTTTTGGTTAGGCATACGAACAAGACATATCTCCAACTGTGCCTGGGCAGCCGGGTCTTTGTTTATCATTTCGTCGGTATTGGTAATAAAATTCATGATCCATTCAGGTTGGTGGCGACTGGTTACACCGAGCCATCCCGGGCCAACCAGCTTTTCGTTGGTTAGCTTATGACAGGCAGAACATTTTACATCGAATATTTTTTTTCCGGCATCGGCCATGGATGCATCTAACGTTGCACCGATATCAACCTTTGTAAATTTTCCTTCTCCACGATGCGGGTCATAAGAAGGATTGGTACCATCACTGGCAACAGTTGCCGGGGTTTCTTTATTCTGGTCACTAGCACTTGTGCTTCCGCCACCGCAGGAACCCAGCAAAATAGCTGCGAAAATGATCAAGCTTAGATTTTTCATACTGCTCACTTTTTTGTTTTGAAATTCTATGCAAGATTAGCACCGATTTAAAGAGAAGGATATGATTACAATCATATCTACCACTAGAAATTAATATGATTCTTATCATGTTTTTTAAAGCATAATTGAGTAATTTTTGCATTAATACATTATTAATACAACATATTTAAAAAGTGATCCAGCAAGACCTTTTACTCGCCTGGGGTGGTACTTTCAGAAAATTCGACAAGAACCAGCCAGTGTTTTTTGAAGGCGACAAACCGATGTTTTACTACCAGGTGGTGGAGGGATCTGTGCGTATGGCAAACATGAATGATGATGGCAAAGAATTTATACAAGGCATCTTTAAACAGGGAGAAAGTTTTGGTGAACCTGTGTTGTTTATTGACATGCCTTACCCAGCCACGGCCATCGCGAATGAGCCTTGTGTTGTTATAAGAGTGTCGAGAGAAAATTTTCTTTACATACTAAAGGAATACCCGGATGTACACCTGACCATTACAAAAATCCTGGCAACAAGAATTTACAATAAATCGATCGTATCGAAAGAGATCGCAGGTGAAAACCCGGAACACAGGATAACTACCGTTCTTAAACTATTGAAGAAGGAGAGCAACTGCAGAGGTAATGAAAAATATAAGATCGAATTGTCGAGGCAACAGATTGCAGACATGACAGGCTTGAGAACAGAAACAGTGATTCGGGTGATGCGCAAACTGTTTGAAAGAGGTGATATATTAATTGAAAAGGGCAAGGTATTTATTTAATTCCTGATCATACATGCCCTAAAATGCTGCCGGCATACCGGCTTAGTTATAAAGATTAACCAGCATACAATGAAGAAAGAACTGAATGACCGGTGGCTGAGGATATCGTTTTTAAATCTATTGATCGTTGCGCTTCTTGGTGTAATTCTCCGCTATAAAATCGCCTTTTCACTTCCATTTGTTGACCAAAAATTTTTGTTGCATGCCCATTCGCATTTTGCATTTTCGGGCTGGCTTACACAAATACTAATGGCTTTCATTGCAAATTATATACTTAGCCATGATGAAAATGCTTCACCAAAAAAATTCAATATACTACTGTGGGGAAATCTTATTTCAGCGTATGGTATGTTATTTTCATTTCCCTTTGAAGGGTATGGGGCAGTATCCATTTTCTTTTCCACTGCCTCCATCTTTAACGCCTACGGCTTTGCAGTCGTTGCATGGAAGGGGCTGAACAAGATCGTTTCGAAAGACAGCAGCCACCTATGGTTTAAAGCCGCGTTGCTCTTCAGCGCCATTTCTTCACTTGGGGCATTTTCACTGGCTTTTATGATGGCCACCAAAACCATTAACCAGGATCTGTACCTCGCCGCGGTTTATTTCTTCCTGCACTTTCAATACAACGGCTGGTTCTTTTTTGCAGGAGTAGGTTTACTCATGCTGCACCTCACAAAAAACAATATCGCGATTGCATTGCCTACGCAAAAACTGATCTTCTGGCTTTTCAGCCTTTCATTGTTACCTGTTTATTTTCTTTCTGCCTTGTGGCTGCCGGTTGCCAAAAGCCTTTACCCGATTATTGTTGTTGCGTCATTTGTTGAGTTTACCGGTTTTATTCTCCTGCTTAAAGCGCTTCGTAAGAACAGCGGTGAAATTCTGGCTTCGCTTGACAAACCAGTAAGATGGTTGTGGACCATGGCTTTGATCGCCTTTTGCATTAAAGTGCTGTTACAAATGTGTTCGGCCATTCCTTCATTAAACATGATTACTTACGGTTTCAGGCCAATTGTAATTGGTTATCTTCATTTGGTTTTGCTTGGCATGCTCAGCATCTTTCTTACGGGTTATTTTCTTTCGGTTTGCAGGATCAACTATTCAGGAATGCTTATAAAAGGATTGATCATTTTTGTAAGCGGAATTATCTTAAACGAGCTCATGCTAATGCTACAGGGCATAACGGGGCTGACTTACGTGCCTGTTCCATATATCAACGAAGCGCTGCTTATTTGTGCGCTCATTATGTTCACAGGGCTGGTGATGATCAATAAAAATATCTGGAGCCGCACCGGATAAGTGTTATTGATGCGCCAGTGCATCGCGGTCTTTTTTGGGCAGCGACTTAACAACAAGATTATAAGAATCACTAATGATCTCTTTTAACAGTACGTTTGATAAACTACCATCGGCGATCACCGTATTCCAATGCTTCTTATTCATGTGATATCCTGGTATTATTGCAGCAAATTGCTCTCTCAGTTCGATCGCTTTTTCAGGATCTGCCTTCGCATTAAACTGCAGGGGATTTGAACTTAACGATACGAGCAAAAATATCTTCTCCATTACCTTAAACACCAGCGTATCTTCCCCGAAAGGAAAACCTTCTGTTGCAGCAGGTTTCGACAGGCAATAATCACGAAGCGATTCAATATTCATGGCATCCGAATTAGGTATGCTAAAATTAGCGACAATGTTTTGAGAAAATAAGATTGCGCATCGGTTGAATGGATAAGAAGTGTTTATGAGCCGGGCTTCAGTGCGTTGACCACCGTTCCTTGCGTCGCACACTTGTACATGACGCGCCTTGAGCAGCAGGCCTGCGGCTGCGGAACCAACCAATATCGTTACCAAAGAAATTTATTGCGTTTTGCTCATACCTGTTATTGTGCACAAGTGTGCGACGCAACAGTTGCCGCCACAGGTAATGCTGCGGGCGAACAAAGATTTATTTTTTTGAATTATTGGCCGTTTCCCTGTTGTCGAAATACTGTTCCAGGTCGAAATTTAAATCTTCGATAAAATCACCATCGGGATTATAGGTGATCTTAAAATTCTTCCACATCGGCGTTGCAGATAAGCCAAGTTTTTGCATTTGAACAGGATCGACTGTTGCGCTGTATTCGCCGGGAGAAAAGCCGCTGAAACTAAAAGAGCCGTCTGCTTCCGTAAGCGTTTTGCCGACAATGGTTAAGCCATTTTTGTAAAACAACACAGTAATGCGGCCAATACCTTTTCTGTAGCCGTTATCATTAAAATATACGGTGCCGGAAACTTCGTGCGCTACCGTTACGGGAACTTCGATTAATTTAAACTGGTTAGGGTCGGTGACCACGCTAAGGGTGCGGTTCTTTATTTGCCAGCTCACATTTTCAAACGCCGGAATTAATCTTACGATACACTCGTTGTAGGCTTCCAGTCCTGAAATATAAATTGCCGTATCGGCCTGGTTGTATTTTAGCCGGCCATAGCTTGTTTGCACTTTAAGGCCCTGTACCCTTGGTTCGCCTTTATCTCTTTTGCCATTGGCATTCAAATCGAGGTAAGGCAGTATCATTATGCCTGATTTGCCGAGCATATACCTGTTGTCTGCCACGGCGTAGCCGGACTCGTCGTCATACATAAAACTTCCACTGGCTGTTTCCACAAGAGATGATGTGAAGTTGCTTTGCCTAGCGGTAAAACCAATTTGAGCAAAGGAAAAATTGTACCTGAATCCGATACCGACACTTTGAAACTGGCTTTTATAGTTCTTCTCGTAATAAATATTACAGTAGCCATTGTTCTTTAGGTATTTGCCCAACTCGCCTTTCAATCCAATCAGCTTGTGCTGGTTGTATTCGTACTGCACCTGCGGCGTAAAAGTTATCCGGGCCTTCATGCGGAACACGAGGGAAAGGTTACTATACACATAAGGCCTTGACGATTTCGTAAATAAAGCGTACGTAGTGAAATTGGTGTTTACGCCAAACAAAGAACCCGACACCAACGCTTCGGCATTGCTGTATTTTGAAGTAGGCAGCACAATATTATAAAACGTAAGCCTCGTATAAGCCGTGAACCTGCTGGACCTGAACGGGTACGAAACAATCGCCTTGCGTTCTTCCCTGAACGTGGTATTAATCGCCTTCTGATCTTTTGCATAACGCGTAAAATCAAGTTCGAATTGCAGGTCAGAGGGCAACCGGTAGTTCAATATTGTTTTAGAACGCACACCATAAGTATACTCTGTGGCAAATAACAGGTTTGACCCAATTCTTACTGAAGCGTTCGCAAAGGGCATGAACCGGCCTGATGAAACTGAGCTCAGGTATTCAGCTCCGCCGCCGATTGTAATCCGTTTTGATAAGCCATAGTTAAGATTGCCACGGGAATAGCGGCTATGCAGGCTGTCTTCCACCATGCCTGCACTTGCTGTATACTCAAGCTGGTGCAGCGGAACAAAATTGAATGGAATGTTGATATTCTGTTCACGAAATCTTTGTTCGCCATAAGGCCCATAAAATCGCAACTTAACTGCAGAGTTGCCATAAACCAATGGCACCTGGAAGCTAAAAAAACCTGCACCATCTGCTTCGACGTAATTGATGAGTACGTTGTTTACGTAAAGTTCAACCGTCCAGTGAGGTTCTGTATAATCACTTATGGTGTAAGTGCCGAATGACCTGCGGTAGGTGGTTGGGGTATTGGTGAACTGCACACCTACTACCGGGGAAAATATGGAAGAGGTTGACTGGGCATAAATTTTACCGGCCACCGACTGCCGAAGTGCCTTGTTGTTGTTATCGACGAAACGCCATTGGTAAAATTGTTCTTTTTCCCTGAAAGGAATATTGTTGCTGTAATTAAGCGCGACGTTCATTTCACCCCCTGCAACAACGGAGCCAAGACCAAAGTAAAGCCGGGTATCATTGTAGCCAATCGCAAACTGGCTTGCAACAACAAACCAATCGGCTGTGCCAAAGCGAAACATGGGATATTTTCTCCCGATCACAGTATCTGCTTTCGACTGCCCTTTTAACCGAAACATGTTGTTGCGCATTATTTCCTGCTTCATTTCACGTATCACAGGCAGCTCAATGTTTGTTTTAAGCAGTACCGAAAGGCTTCGAAAGTAAAATATACATTCAAGTCCGAATATTTTTCCATACAGGTCAGTACAGAGATAAAGGCCTGTTTCGGTTCTTATCAGGTCATTGGTTGCCATAGGGAAAACGGTACCCTTGTAAGAGATGCGTTCATTTATCTTGTCGATAACAAACTGGTTTTGCGGGTCAACAAAATAACCTGAAACAGAATCGAAACCTGCAGACGGCGCATTCCTGATCCTTAAAAAGTCAAACACATCGGTTACAGAAAGGTAGGCCACATCATTCCGTACAATACCCCGCACTTCCGTATTACCTACACCCTGAACACTCAGCATCAGGGAAACCTCGTCGTAGTCGGGTTCGTTTCCTGCAAATGTTCTGAGCGCGGACAGAATCAGGAATAGGATACACACAGCAAACTTTATAAAAGATGTATGCCGGCAATGCATACTGCTTTTATATAGCGTTTGAAGGTGAGTCATGAATGTTGGAATTTGGATATTGGTTTTGTTGTTCCTGTTATAACTATGGCCTCTATTCCTGGATAAACGTTACTGCAAAATAGCCGCTGTACACGCCTGACGGGTTTGCCAGCGCATTCCCCGCGCTGAGAATTCCACCAATCCTCACTTCAGTTCTGTTTGGTGGCACTGCCGTTGCAATAAATGGCGTGCCTGTACTTGATGTTCCTATGTGAAGCCTCAGCGTTCCTCCATTGCTTCCGGTAAGTGTTACATCGGGACCATTAAGAATAGATATGAGAGCGCCGGGGTTTGCATCCACCTCAAATATAGCAGGTGAAAAAGGCATACCCAGGTTTGCAAGTACAAGGTCACCTGTTGATGAGCGTGATCCATCCGGGTAAAGAATAACAGACCCCCCTGTTATACCCTGGAAAAAAGCACCAAAGATGAGGCCCTGCGCCGGGTTCACATAAACAGAGATGGGGCGCGGGGGGTGTTCCTGCGCCCTTAAACGAGTTGAAAAAAATAAAAGCCCCAGCACCATGCCGAAAACATAAATGCTGCCCTTCTTTTGCATCCCTGTTCGTATATAATTACTTGCCATTAATCGTTGATCACTATTTTTTCAGATTTTATTTGTATCGCCGACACAAGCTTTACTACGTAAATACCTTTTGCAATGGATGCGTTAAGTGGGTAGCTTGCTGTGCCCTTAAACGGGCGTTGCCATATATGCTGCCCATTCAAATTCAACAACAGCAAAACACTCTTATCGTCAGCTGGTATATTTGTGTTTATAAAAAGATTACCGCCGGCATAGTACGCTTTGAAGAAAACATTGTCATTATTATCCGTCAAAAGCTGCTTCTTGCTGAACACTAAAGAAAACCGTTGTTCATACTGACCTGCAGAAAGGTATAAACGATAAGCAGGACCGGTTTTCAGATCATGGTATTCCTTTAACTTTTGATCGTAGAGGTATATATAAAGACCTGCCGGTATCTGCTGAACCTGCGGTGCATTGAAAGTTATCCAGCCATCTTTTTCTGTTTTCAATCCAAGCGGATAAGAAGTGGCTGTATCCTGCGGATATACAAATGCATGTATCGAGAGTTTGGAGGTATCATCTGCCACCGCATACAAGTTGGGAACATCTTTGTTCGTGTTCATCAGTTTAAGCGCATCCCGCTTTTTATCAAATTTTTTTGATGCACCTGCGTCGAGGTAAAATACCGCACGATCGCCCTGCAACCAGTCATCCGCATAGCCGGCACTAAGCCTGATGATCGGGGGAATATTAGGGTTCATAAGCGGACCCGGATTCAGATCATCTGTTCTTGCGTCGTTGCTTATAGAAAAGCTGGCAGCCACGGGATAAGTGCCATCCGTTACGTGCACGAAAAAACCTTGCATTGATGGTATAAGATTGCCCGCAATACCGTCGCTTGAAACCCCATTGATATAGCTGCTGTAAGTGCCTCCGTACTGATCGGTAGTGCTTGCATTAAAGTAATACAAGGCGTTGTCAACATTATTGCGCACCCAGCCACTTGTGGCATTCCAATCGATCGGTGAAGGATAAGGGTTACCAACAAGATTAAATCCTTTTGTATAAGTCCTGTTATGATTGTAAAGGCTTGAAACAACGGTTCCGTTGTTTACCGTGCCTGTTACATTTACCGTTACTGGTGCATTCGATGTTCCAAGGTTTGCCGCATAACCCTGCCCTGCTACCAGCGTATTACCTGCAGCAGTGTAAGTAAGCCAGCCAGTCGAAACCTGGTTTTCATCGTAACGGTAAAAAGCCGGGAATGACGCATTAAGATTAACCTCTTCAGCAAATTCATTTACAGTTGCATCCTGGAAAGCAGTACCAAAATAAGTATAACCAAAGCCTGAAGAAAGATAACGCTGCATGGTGAGTTTACCAAGCACCTGCCCCGTACCCGAGCCATCGATTAAGGCAGTTTGCTGTTGCGTTGACAGCAGTGTAAGCTTGTTATTTGCGTTAAATGTTCCATTGCAAAGCAAAATACTTTTTAAAAATTGCGGACCGGTTGCAATGGTCGTGTTGCTGCCTGTTGCAATGCTTACATTGTCGAACTCCGTTTGTGTTTGGCCGCCTATAGTTTGGGTGCCTCCGGCAAAAATCACGGTCCCGGCCTTCTGCACAAATTTGCCATTGTTCTCAAAGTTTTTACCAAGCACGAGATACCCATTATTCAAACCAACATAGCCGCCGGACGGAATAATCAGCCCTTGCGCAAATACCGATACACAAACGGCTTGCGTAAAGAGCAGTGATAATATGTAAGCCCGTAGTTTCAATTGTTACTTGTTAATTTCTTGTTTTGTTACCAGCTTTTGTTTCTTGTGTCATCACCTGTTGTGTCACTCACTTGTACATTCAGTTCTATACCGAGCAACTGATGCCAGCTATTGATACCCCGTTCATCATCCAACAATGGCTCAGTGTAGACTCACCAGTACAAGAGTGCGACGCAACAAAAGCACAATAGTTATTCTGCAGCACGGCTCCATCATTGCATTTCGCCCTGCTATTAAATTTTACCACCATTCCAAAGTGCTGCCTGCTTTAGCGGTTATGGCTGAACCCGAAACTTCTGACGCAAAGCGTATAACCACTGTTCCACTCGCCGACGGCTTGATAATGCCTTGTATAATGGCAATATTTCCTGCGGCAAGGGAGCTTGCATTCGACGTTGTGGGAATACTATAAGCTGATGCGAAATTTGTTGTTTGCGTAGTGGCAGTAATCGTATATCTTGATGTATAGCTCAGTAATGTTGGTGAAGCAGGGCCGTTTATCGTCCACCGCGAACCCGTATTAGTGGATGCTGAAGTGTAGGCGACCATTGCTTCAAAACGATAGGTTACGCCGGCGGTAACGGAGAAACTTAAGCCAGTAACATCAGCAAGTGTGTTTGCCGTTGCGTTGCTATTTACCACATCAGCAGCAAGCGTTACAAGGTTACGGTAAACAGCGCCTGTTGGTGCGGCAAAAGTTCCGTCAGCTCTTAAGAAAGTGGTAGTTCCGCCACCACTTGCCGGAACAAGCCCCTGCGTGGAAGACGTAAACGTGTTAAGCATTGCTGTGGCCTGTGTTGCGGTCAAGTCAATGGCATTGGCTGTTGCTGCCGTGTTATTCCCTTTAAAAGTGTTGGCCGGCATTTGTGCAAGCTTAGCGTTGGTTATAGCGTTGTCGGCAATTTTTGCAGCGGTAACAGCAAGGTCGTTGATCTTGGTAGTGGTTACATTCAGGTCGGCGATCTTGGCTGCGGTAACAGCAAGATCATTGATTTTTGTAGTTGTTACATTCAGGTCGGCAATTTTTGCAGTTGTTATATTGGCATCAAGAATTTTAGCGGTAGTTACAGCGTTTGCCGAAATGGTTGCAGGTATACTTCCGGGGCCTGTGGCTGTAATATCGCCGGTTAGTGCGGTTATATAGTTGCCAGCTGCCTGCTTTCCATTAAAAGTGTTCCAATCTGCGGCTGTGATATATCCACTGGCAGATGTGTTTGCCTGGGGAATAGAAATACCACCGGTTGCGGAATTATAAACCAATGGAGCAGTTGCAGAATGGGCCGCCCTTGCACGGGTATCGGTATAATACAGGTTGGCTGCCTCGGCAATATTTGATGTAGTAAGGACAACTGAACCTGTTTGGCTATTAACGGATGTAACAGATGTACCGTTGGGAGCAAGTTGCCATACTGTTCCGTTGTGTATAACCTGGTCGCCTATCGCAAACGTGATATTGCCTGATCCAAGATTTTGTGTACCTGCAACATTAATGTTGTACATCCAGCCATTCTGGCCTGTGGCATCTGAGATAACAGGCGTATTGGTGGAGGCGTTCCAAAGGCCTTTATAAATAAGAGCTCCGGTAGGCAACTGGGTTGTGGGAACTTTGCCGCCTGCATCAAGCGAGGCGACACCGTTGTTTGCACCTTTGTCTGATAAATTAATTTTCAGGTTGAGGGCTGTCTGCACTGCAGTTGAAACAGGTTTATTAATATCTGAAGTATTGTCGACATTGCCCAAGCCAACATCTCCTTTTACTATACCTATCGGCGTGGTGATTGTAGGTGAACCAGACCTCACAACATTGCCTGTACCAGTAGTAGAAATTTCTTCGACTATGCCTGCACCGGCAGTGGTTCTTCCCAATACTTTGTTGGTTGCAGATACGTTCTGTATTTTGGAGTAAGTAACCGCGTTGGGATTGATCGTTGCGGTTGCACTTCCGGGGCCATTAGCGGCTATATCGCCCGCAAGTGCCGTTATATAATTTCCTGAAGATTGTTTGCTGTTAAAACTTATCCAATCCGAAGCACTCAGGTAACCACTTGCAGAAGCAGATGACTGGGGCAAAGAAATTTGCCCGGTGGCACTACTGTAGCTTAGCGGAGAGAGCGCAGAAATTGCAGCGCGTGCCCTGGCATCGGTATAGTATAAATTGGTTACCTCAGAAATATTTGATGTATTGAGCACGACTGCACCGGTTAGGGCGTTGACAGAGATTACATCCGAAACAGATGAAGGTGCAAGCTGGTAAACAGAACCATTGTGAATTACTTCATCGCCAATATCAAAGCTTATAGAACCCGAGCCAAGATTCTGAACGCCTGCTGTACTTACTTTATAGAGCCAACCATTTTGGCCTGTAGCATCAGCGATTACGGGAGTATTCGAAGATGCATCCCATGTGCCCTTATACACAAGTGCTCCTGTGGGTAGCTGAGAAGTTGGAATTTTGCCGTTAGCATCCAGTGTGGCCACGCCATTGTTTGTAGCTTTTTCAGAAGCATTTATCTTTAAATTCAGTGCGGTTTGGGTGGCTGTTGATACCGGCTTATTTGCATCAGCGGTATTGTCGACATTGCCCAAACCTACATCAGCTTTAACCAATCCTACGGGAGCTGTTATAGTTGCTCCATTCGACATAACAACGTTCCCGGATCCTGTTGTTGATATTTCTTCTATTGACCCCGCTCCACTTGTGATTCTGCCTAATATTTTATTGGAGGCCGACACGTTCTGTATCTTGCTATAAGTGACCGCACGAGCTGCAATTGTTGCAGCAAAGCTTCCGCTTCCGGAGCCGGTTACATCGCCGGTTAATGTTATTGTTTGATCACCCGTATTCGTCCCTGAAAGGTCGAGCAACGTTTTCGCCTGGGAGGTGGTTAAATCTTCAACTATACCACTGCCTGCGCTGGTTCTTCCCTTGAAGGTTTGAGTGGGTACCTGAGCCAGCATGCTGTTACTGACCCTGCCCGCACCGATAGATGTTGTAATAGCTGTTGTACCGGTGCCACTGATATCGCCGGAAAGAGTAATGGATTGGTTTCCGGAAATTTTATTGTTGAAAGCATTCCAATCGGCGCTGCTTAAATACCCGTTAGATGATGCGCCGGCTTGTGTTATGCCTATTGTACCATTGCTATAAGTTACCGGTGCGGTTCCTGAAAAAAGGCTGCGTACTTTTAAATAGAAATTTGGAATTAAGGTAGTGTCTGAATTTGTCCAGGCAGGAGCAACGCCGGTACCACTCGAAACCAACACATTCCCTGAAGATCCTGCAGTGTTATTTGGCATTAGTGCGCCCGATAATTTTAGATTACCCGTAATATCCAATGCTTCAGCGGGTGCGGTACTGCCGATGCCGACTTTGCCGGTGTTGTAGTAAATATTGCTTCCATTATTCGTCCATTGACTGCCCGACCCCGTCGCCAGAAGTGTCCATACTGAACCGGTATAGTAGTAAAATCCTTTTGTGCCATCGATCTGATAGATCAGCAAACCGTCAGCGGGAGTTGCGATGGCATTGCGTTGAGCTTGTGTCATTCTAGGCACCAGCATGCCCTTGGAGGTAGACTTAACATCGAGTACAGACGATATGTTACCAGTTGTATCATTGATATTATCGGAGACTACAACAGTCTGGGAAAAGGCGCCAGAACTAAGAACAAGCGATATGAAAAAAAAGAGTTTTTTTAACCTTGTCATTCAGTGAAATTTTTGAATAAAACCCTTATATCAAAGCAGCAACAGATCTGCCTCTGCCATTACCGATGATTTATTACCTGATTCCGTATAATAACTCACATGTAATTTTCCTTTGTGCAAATCGACGCTACCTGTATTTACCAGGTTCACTCTAAGCATTCGCTTTGCAGTAGGTGTGTAGACAGCTATACCCTTTACTTCACAAACCTGGGTTTTCTTTCCCTGGTCGGGTATGTAGTCAATTCGCACATTCCCATAAGTAGAAATATTACCGTTACGGTTAAAAACCATATGCACGGCTTTTACGGTATCACTGATATTTTCAAGGTATAGATTGGAAATACTGACCTCCGTTTGTGGTTCACCCACCCGTATGATCACAGGGATGCTAATGCCAAAAACGGGCGTTAATCGAACCGAGATCGCAGATGCGGGCTTTTCGGCATCATTACCCAAAGGTGTTTCTGTGGGCACAGCCCTGAAATAAATATGAGACCTGTATTCACCGGGGTTTAATTCGCCTGTCTTAACTACCTGTACCTTCACAGCCTGCGCCTCACCGGGAGCAAGCACAACTGATTTTGGGAAAAAGCGCACAAAGGAACTGGCAAAATGCTGACCGGAATCCGGCACATCTATTTTCTCAAAAGTGCCGTCCTCCTTCATTCTTATCTCAATTAAAGAAATAAGGTATCTCGCGGTGTCAGAGCCTGTATTAGCAAGATTTAGTTCCTGGGTTTTATCGGCCCCTTCAAAAACAACACGGCGGGGAGTAATCATCAGATTGCCCTGGGCTATTACAGTAAGGGAACTGATAAGAGGAAAAAATAATACAGGCATATAGCGGACCATTTGCCTGCATACATTATTTAAAAAAGGGATTCTGAAAAATGCTGATCTAAACATACTCAATAGATTTATTATTGAGGGTTAGTCAGGGTTGAAGCCATAGAAAACGTAAACGTATTCATTTACCTGCCGGCAACAGAGCGGTTAAGATGGTTAAAACCGGCATGTTATAACCTTACCAGATCGAATTTCTCTTTGAAAAAGGGAGTAGTATAAAATCCGGGATCATGCATATAAATTGCATGCTCCCGGAAATCATTTTTAGTTGTAATTGACAGTAACATCAAAAGGCACTGAAGAAACGTAAGTTCCTGCAGCTTGTGAGGCAGCGATATTAAGCGTTGCGCCTACATTCAGTGTTTGTGTACCCGATGTTAAGGTTCCTGTTCCTGAGGGATTGCTAACAAAAGCATTAACAGTCATTGTGTGTGTTCCATCTGAAATGGTATGGTTTGCGGATGGAATTGTGATGGTGTAAGAATAAGACCCTTCCCCGTTAATAGTGAAAGATGCAGCCGTAACAGTTCCTGTTACTGCGGGCAATGTTACACCACCTGTAGCGGACCTGCTACCATTTACGCCTAATACAACAGTGCCACCATTTGACGATTGAACAGCTATGTTACCAAAGTTCATATCAACTGTCTTGGTAATGCTGATGGGAGTAACGATAGTGGCAGTTGCCGTTGCTGAAGCTGTTTCCTGGGCGTAGGTTTTTGACGAGATTGCAGTAATTGCAAGAACTGCAGCAATGATGCTGATTGATTTTCTCATTGGATTTTTTGGTTTTTGTTTTTTAAAAAGATAAAAGGATTATGGCTACAAAATTTGGATAATGGTTTTAATCAGTTTCAATGGGAAAAAGGATTGACAACTCGCATTTATTTAAAATTACAACAGTATAAATCAGGCTATTTAGTTTCAATACAACGGCTTTTTGAATCGCTTGGCCCAGCAGTATTGTAAACGCAGGAATGACATATAGCAGTAATACTAAACGACATAGGCATATTGGGTTTTATAATGCAATGATAATAATCAAACCAATCTAAACATATTAAATTTTTTTAAGGTCTATTGAAAATTGTGTTGTGCAAAATGAAGAAATCGTATCAGCGCTTATGCATAAAATAAGAATGCCCTTTGGTAAAAAAGGGCATTCAATTATAGAATCCGGTTGTTTTATAAGAGCCCGTTAGCCGCAAGATATTCCGCTATCTGAACTGCATTTGTTGCAGCCCCCTTACGAAGGTTATCACTTACTACCCACAAGTTCAGCGTCTTTGGCTGTGTTTCATCGCGACGCAAGCGACCAACAAAAACTTCGTCCCTGTCATGTGCCCACATTGGCATCGGGTATACCTGCGCAGCCGTATCATCCTGCAACACCACACCGGGTGCGCCACGCAACAATTCCTTTACTTCTTCCAGGTCGAATTCATTTTCAAATTCAATATTTACACTTTCGCTGTGGCCGCCAATAACAGGTATACGCACAGTTGTGGCAGTTACCCGAATGGCATCATCGCGCATGATTTTTTTTGTTTCGTTCACCATTTTCATTTCTTCTTTGGTATAGCCGTTATCCAAAAAGACATCGATCTGCGGAATTACGTTAAGGTCGATCGGATATTTGTAAGCCATCGGGAATTCCGCATCTATACCTTTCTCGGCCTTTGCCCTTTCGCCAAACAACTGGTCAACTGCTTTCTTACCGGTACCGGTAACGCTTTGGTAAGTGCTTACGACAATACGTTTCACTTTATATTTCAAATGCAAAGGATTTAGTGCAACCACCATTTGAATGGTTGAGCAGTTAGGGTTCGCAATAATCTTATCTTCACTTATTAATGCATCTGCATTTATTTCAGGAACCACTAATTTTTTAGTGGGGTCCATACGCCAGGCGCTGCTGTTATCGATCACCGTAATGCCTGCCTCAGCAAACCTTGGTGCCCATTCCAGCGATGTGCCACCACCTGCAGAGAATATAGCAACAGCAGGCTTCGCAGCAATACCGTCGGCCATGCTTACCACCTTGTACTTATTTCCCCTGAACTCTACTTCCTTGCCGACTGATCTTTCAGATGCGACCGGAATGAGTTCTGTAACCGGAAAATTACGTTCGGCTAAAACCTGTAACATTTTTGTTCCAACGAGGCCTGTTGCGCCTACTACTGCTACTTTCATTGTTTGGGGATTTAATTATTGATTTATGTTTTAAATTTTTTTGTACCGGGCTGCATTGCGCTTTTCAGGTCCCGTTGCGTCGCACTCCTGTGCGCTTAGTCTTTTCTTCAACATCGTTTGTCCCCTATCCAGAATAAGTTTGCCCCACATGTGAAAAAAGTCAACTGCCAGTTTTTACAAACGTAATTGATCGCTTTGCCAAATCAAAAAAGCCTTCCCATTTCGAGGAAGGCTTTCAGCTTATTTTGTAACATACAAGTGTGAAGCAACCTTCCTCTACGAGAAATGTTTCTTTGTACCCTTTGTATGTTTCATTATATTTTTCATTGCGGGTGCGAAACTAATAAGCAATTGTTATTGCACCAAAAATTTTATCGCTGAATAAACTTACATTCATTAGCCGCAACAGCCGTTGGGTGAACAAAACGTACAAGTGTGCGACGCAAGTAAAGCCCGGTGATAAACTGCAGCCGGAGCTCAAAAAATAAAGGCACCATTGCTGATGCCTTTATACTATTACGTTGAAATTTGTTACCAGATCTTTATTCTGTCGGCAGGCGCCTTGTACATTTTATCGCCGGGCTGCACATTGAACGCTGCATAGAACGCATCGATATTCATGAGCGGGCCCATTACACGCCACACTGCAGGCGAGTGCGGGTTGGTTTTGATCATTTGCATTAAGGCTGCATCTTTCATTTTTCTGCGCCAGGATTGGGCCACAGCAATAAAGAAGCGTTGATCGGGTGTAAACCCATCGATCTTTGTGGTATCTTTGCCCTGCGGGGTCATTTTGAAAGCATCATAAGCGATTGCAATGCCGCCTATGTCGGCGAGATTTTCGCCATTGGTGAGGGCTCCGTTGATATGCATACTGTCAAGCACCGTAAAGCCGTTATACATATTAATGACCTTGTTGCTTTTCTCCTGGAACTTTGCATAGTCTTCTTTGCTCCACCACAATTTAAGGTTACCGTCTTTATCGTATTGGGCGCCCTCATCATCAAAACCATGCGTCATTTCATGACCGATTACCATGCCTATGGCGCCGTAGTTGATCGCATCGTCGGCATTCATATCAAAGAATGGAAACTGCAGTATGCCGGCCGGAAAAACGATCTCGTTCATTGTTGGATTATAGTATGCGTTGATGGTTGGCGGTGTCATCAGCCATTCAGTTTTGTCGACAGGCTTTCCAATTTTTGAAACCTGGTAAGCAAATTCATTCGCAGCGCATGATTGCAGGTTACTGTAATATTTTGCTTTGTCGATATTTACCTTGCTGTAGTCGCGCCATTTATCAGGATAACCGATCTTTTTTGTGAAAGCGGCCAACTTTTCTTTAGCGCGCATTTTTGTGGTATCACTCATCCAGTCGAGATTACCGATTCTTGCTTCAAATGCTTTCTGAAGGTTGTTAACTAGTTCGAGCATGCGTTTTTTTGCTTCTTCGGGGAAATATTTTTTTACATATAATTGACCCAAGGCTTCACCAAGATTGCCATCGGTAACCTCCGTAATTCTTTCTTCACGTGGTTTTAATTGTTGCTGGCCGCTAAGCGCTTTTCCATGATATTCAAAACTCGCATTTTCGAAATCACTGCTTAGTGCATCGGCTGCATTGTCCAATACATGAAAACGCAGGTAAGCTTTCCATGAGTCTATCGATGTGGTCTTAAGCAACTCGTTCAGCTTGCTGAAAAAAGCAGGCTGACTAACGTTTAATGAATCTGTTTGTATTCCCATATTTTCCAGCAAGGTCTTCATTGCCAGCGTTGGGTTTTGTTTGTCAAGATCAGCAAGTGCCACCTTGTGATAGTTGCTTTCGGGGTCGCGCAACTCCACATTAGTCCTGTGCGCAGATGCCATTTGCTTTTCTACAAAGAGTAATATGTTGGCATTCTTTGCCGCGGTGGCGGAATCATCTCCGGTTAAAGAAAATAATTTTTGCGCATAGTTTCTGTAGGCGTTCACTACATCGAGTGTACCGGGGTCGGTTTTAAAATAATAATCCCTGTCGGGCAAACCAAGTCCGCCCTGCACAAGAATCAGGATATTCATCGAACTGTTCCTTGCATCTGAGCTTATATAATTGCCAAACAAAACCTGGTTCAGCGTTTTCTGTTGTTCCGCAACAAACTGCAGCAATTGTTTAGTATCTTTTATCTCGTTGATCTTTTGCAGGTCGGCCTTTACAGGATCATAGCCAAGTTTATTGATCGTTACGGTATCAAGGCCAGAGGCATAAAAGTCGCCCACCTTTTGTTCGATTGTTCCCGCTGCCGCGTTTGAAGTCATTGCATCTTTAAGCAATGCTTTCAGGTTGTCGCGGGTTCTGTTCCTAAGCTCAAGCCCTGCGCCGGCGCTGGATTCCGTGGCGGCGATCTGAGCAGTATCAAGCCATTTTCCATTGATGAACTTATAAAAATCATCGCCGGGCTTAACCGCAGAATCCATAAACCCGGTTGTTATAAATGTTTGCTTCGCGGCTTCTTTAGAAGTATTTTCAGAACAGTTGCTAAAACCGGCAACAGCCGACAGCAACAGGATAACAGGCAATCTCTTTTGCATAAATGAAATTTAGGTTGCACAAAATAAAAAAACTCCGGCAGGCATGCCCGAGTTTTTACGGTAAAATCGAAAAGATTTTACACCAGTGCAATATCAAAACTTACCAGGTCTACGAATTCGGCAATGCGTTTCGAAATATCATCTCTTGTTATTTCTTTTAAACGCTGCGGACCAAACTTCTCCACACAAAAACTTGCCATGGCACTCCCCACAATAATTGCTGTTTTCATATTCTCAAAAGAAACATCTTTTGTTCTTGCGATGTGGCCGATAAACCCGCCGGCAAAAGTGTCGCCGGCGCCGGTCGGGTCGAACACGTCTTCCAAAGGCAGTGCAGGTGCATAAAAAACACCATCGTCATGAAACAATAATGCACCATGTTCCCCTTTCTTTATTATCACATATTTTGGCCCCATCGTCATAATCTTTTTCGCGGCTTTAACAATGGAAAATTCACCTGAAAGCTCCCTCGCCTCACTATCGTTGATCAACAAAGCATCCACCATTCCAAGCACTACTTTTAAATCGTTCATTGCCGTGTTCATCCAAAAATTCATGGTATCCATGATGATTAGCCTGGGACGTTCATGCATTTGTTCGATAACACTTTGCTGGGTTTTTGGAGCGAGGTTACCAAGCATCACGAACTCAGCATTGCGATACGTTTCTGGTAGTACAGGATTAAAATCAGCAAGCACATTCAAATCGGTAACCAGCGTATCCCGTGTGTTCATGTCCATATGATATTTACCACTCCAGAAAAACGATTTTTTGTCGGCTACAATTTCAACGCCATCCACATTTACACCACGCGACGACAATTGTTCCATTTCCTCTTTCGGAAAATCGTATCCAACGATCGATACCTGCTGAATATCCATGGTATGATGCGCAGCAGTGTAAGCAGCATACACACCCGAACCGCCAATGATTTTATCTGTTTTGCCAAAAGGCGTTTCGATCGCATCGAAAGCCATAGTACCAACGATTACTAAACTCATGGAACTTGTTTTTTTACGGCGGCAAACCTATCGCATTTGAACCAAATGCGAAGGATTATTTTGTTACAAACTGCAGTGCAAACAGCTACATTTCTTGCGTCGCACACTTGTGCTTCCGGTTTCTTTACGGAGCAATTTTTATCACTTGTTGTTTTATAAAATAAGAGATTGACGAGGCAGTTGCCGGCAATTGCTTAAACAATATTCGTAACAGGTTTTGCTGCAAAAAGATCAACTGCACCAGAGTGCGACGCAAGGAACGATGCCATGAGTTGCCATAGCCGGCGTCCAAAAAAATTAAAATGATTCTGCAGCGTTTAAATAAAAACCTTTTGATTTTCTACCCCATGCCTGGTTGAATATAAGATTGGTGCGGGTTGCTTTATCGATGAGTATACGAAGCGATACGCCAATTGCAGGCTGAATAAATTTGAGCAGGTAAATGTCGCGATCTTTATCGCTGGCAGTTGTAAGGTCGCCAAAAACCGTTCCGCTGATTAGTTGATTGCAAGTGATGGGGAACCGGTATTCGGCTTCAAAATACATAAGGTTGTTACCGCGGAACAGGCCCTGCTGGTAGCCTTTTCCGGCCCTGCTTCGTTGATCCCAACCAAGCGCAGGCAGGTTTAGGTATGGCAATTTTCCGCTTGTTGCAAACTGGCCATACGCCCATATGGCAAACACATGTTGTTCATTTGTTTTGCTTAACGGCCAAAACTTGCGATACTCTGCATACAATACGGTACTCGGCCGCTGGTGTTTACTCAACGCCGGGTTAACCCTGAAGTTGATATTGCCATACCAGCCATGGTTGGCGTTTACCTGGTTATCTCTTGAATCGTATAAAAGATTTAAGCTTACCCCGTTTACCGTGTAGTCGGTGCTGTTGAATCCATATTTGGTGCTGTAATTATAGTGGTGGGTAAATAGGCTGTTGGCGGTATCAAGTGTTTTATCTACTATTTTGCTGTAACTGTCTAAATGCAGGCCTGCACCAACATAGAAATTACCATTGACCTTCCAGGAAACTGTTTGATGCAGTTTAAAATAGTTATAATCCATCGGCTGGGCAAGTGAGTCAAGGTTAAAATCGTCGGGCCGCTCACTTTTTGGTGGAATAATGTCTGTCCCCAACCCGTAATTGGGCTGCGTAAAAATATAATAACGCCAGTCACCGCTAAGAAAAATGCGGTTGTGATTGAGCAACATATTATTCTTGAGATTAAGCAGTACCTGTTTTTTGGTGGTATAGTTAGCGCTTACTGCAACGGTAGAAAATTTTGAATTTGGTGCCTTGTCTTTGAAGGTATACTGGCTGGTTACGCCAAAAATAAAGCCGGTAGCAGGCTGCGAGCCGATAACAGGTATTACGATAAGGAAGTTATTCTTCACAGGCTTAACAACCAGCAGGCTATCCTTTTTCTTGAAAAGATCGCCCACAGATTTTACAGGGCACAGCGGCAAAGAATCTGCAGCTGTTTGCGCAGGGGTTGCTGATTGCAGCGCAACCAGCAAAACAACAGTAGCAATAAATCGACCACCAAACCGTAAGGTTAATATTGACAATAATCTCCGATATATAGCCATATGCTTGTTTAAAAATAATCCTACACAAATAAATAGACTAATTCGCCTTTCCTTCAACCGCCGGTGGAAAGGTAACAGATTTATCGGTTTTATTGAAGCAGGACCACAATAAGCAGCAGAGTCACTGGTAGCCCGTGAATTTATCGCCACCTGGTAATACAGCCGCAGGAATCTGTAAAACGCTTTGTACTTTAGTGTTCAACTTTAATTATGCAGGCACCACTGGCAGAACGTATGCGCCCCACTAAAATCGACCACCTTATCGGGCAGGAGCACCTTACTGGTAAAGGCAGTATTTTGCGCGCATCGATCGACAATGCCAAAATTCCTTCCATGATTTTCTGGGGGCCGCCGGGTACAGGCAAAACAACCATTGCCAATATTATAGCGAATACTTTGCAGATTCCGTTTTATCAATTAAGCGCCATAAGCAGTGGTGTTAAAGACGTGCGTGAAGTTATTGAAGCCGCAAAGCAACAGGCAAAAGCGGTCTTGTTTATAGATGAAATACATCGCTTCAATAAGAGCCAGCAGGATGCCTTGCTTGGCGCAGCAGAGAAAGGAATTATTACGTTAATCGGCGCCACGACAGAAAACCCTTCTTTCGAAGTAAACAGTGCATTGCTAAGCAGGTGCCAGGTGTATGTATTAAAACCACTTGAAGAAAAGCACCTGGTTCAATTGCTGCAACGGGCTGTTGCAACCGACGATTTTTTTAAACAACATCGTGTTGAAATAAAAGAGACAGCAGCACTGATCAATATCTCAGGCGGCGATGCAAGAAAATTATTAAACCTGCTTGAGCTGGTTGCCACCTATCAATCGAATGAAAAGAACAATGCCACACTGGTTATCACCGACTCCCTGGTAATGCAGGTTGCGCAAAAACGCATTGCCATTTACGACAAGCAGGGTGAACAGCATTACGACATCATCAGCGCGTTTATCAAAAGCATCAGGGGGAGCGATCCCAATGCTGCCGTATATTGGCTTGCAAGAATGATCGAAGGCGGGGAAGATGTAAAATTTATTGCGCGGCGCATGTTGATATTGGCAAGCGAAGACATCGGAAACGCTAACCCTAATGCGCTGTTACTGGCTAATGCTACATTCGATGCGGTAAACAAAATCGGTTATCCTGAGTCGATGCTCATTCTTTCGCAATGCGCTATTTATCTCGCCTCGAGTGCCAAAAGTAATTCTGCCACAGAGGCAATCGGTAAAGCGATGAGCGTGGTTCGTGAGCAAGGCGATCTGCCAGTGCCCCTGCACATCCGCAATGCCCCAACCAAACTCATGAAAGACATGAACTATGGGAAAGGCTATAAATACAGCCACGCATTTGAAGGCAACTTTTCCGAGCAGGAATACCTGCCTGAAAAAATGAGGGGTACAAAATTTTACGACCCCGGCAGAAATGCAAGAGAAGAAGAATTAAGAAAATTTTTAAAATCTTTATGGAAGGATAAGTACGGATATTAAGTAATATTTTTTCATGGCGGCCGGCTGAATTTTTTCATTGCGTCGTCCCTTGTGTCACTCACTTGTACTTTCGCACGTTAGTGGACTGGCGATGCCGCTTCCCCGGGCCTCCAATTGCTGCCATGAAAATGGAACCAGGAACCGAGCGTGGCAACAATCGATGCAATGAGCACGAAAGCCGGCTAACAAAACCTCCAGCTATTTAGAAAATGTTGCTTGTTAGAACAGCGTTAACTTGAATAATATTGATATTTCCGTTGAAATTTTTATACGAAGTTTGCAACGGTTCAAAAAAAAGCAATATGAAAAAACAAATGTTCTTTTGGTTATTGTTATTGAGTACAGTTGCTACGCAGGCACAACTTCGTAAAATACCTGCCGAAGTTACCGACGCGTTTAAAACGCGATACCCACATGCAGAAAAGGTTTCGTGGAAAGATAAAATCAGTTCGTTTGGAGCCGAGTTTATTTTGAATGGCGTGGAAATGTCAGCCGACTTCAGCAGCAAAGGCGAATGGGAAAAAACAGAAAAGAATTTGAAGTTTGAGAACCTTCCCGGCGAAGTAGTCGATGGCTTTGCCAAAAGCAAATACAGCGATTGGGAAAAAGGCAGCATTGTAGAAATCGACGAAAACAGCCAGTCGCTCGTTTACCGAATATTTGTAAAGAAGAGCGCCGTATCGAAAAAATATCTGTATTTCGATGCAAAGGGTAAACTGCAAAAAGAAAGCATTTCCTTATAATCAGATCTCCGTTCTGCTGTAAAATATACACGCATATAACCCGGCACATTTTTTATATTCGCCGGATTGTAAATCTATTTGGCATTATGAAAAAAGTACAGCTCGTTTTGGTATTTGCGCTGGCAATAAATCTAGGTATCGCGCAGCCCGACAGGTGGCAACAAAAGATTAAGTATGTAATCGATGTTGACATGAACGTGGCGACCAATCAATTCACCGGAACAGAGAAAATAGATTACTGGAACAATTCGCCCGATACACTTAACCGCATCTTTGTACATCTTTACTGGAATGCTTTTCAGCCCGGCAGTATGATGGATGTGCGCAGCCGCGAACTTGGCAAAACAGAACTTGGCACCGACCGCAAAGGCAACACCATTCTCGACTGGGATAGCCGTGTAAAAGACCGCATCAGCAAACTGCAGCCCAATGAAATTGGCTACGATAGTGTGCTTACTTTAAAGATAGCAGGCATTGCGCAAAAACTCGTCTACCACGAAACCATACTCGAAGTACAATTAAGCAAAGCTATTTTACCACACAGCAAAACAAGTATGGATATAGCTTTCAAATCGCAGGTGCCTATACAGGTCAGGCGCAGCGGAAGAGACAATGCTGAGAATATTCGTTACAGTATGAGCCAATGGTATCCAAAAGTTACGGAATATGATTACCAGGGCTGGAATGCAAATCCGTATATCGCAAGAGAATTTTATGGCGTTTGGGGCGACTACGATGTAAATATCAGCATCGATAAAACATACATGCTTGCCGGCACTGGCACGCTTCAAAACGCAAACGAAGTAGGCTTTGGATACCAGGTCGAAGGCACTAAAGTGAAACAACCGGCAGGCCAAAAGCTCATCTGGAAGTTTAGCGCGCAGAACGTGCACGATTTTGTGTGGGCAGCTGATCCTGAGTTTACCATGCAAAAAAGACAAGCGCCAAACGGCCCGTTGATCTACGTAGTTTATAAAAAAGTCGATTCGGTGGAAGCTAAATGGAAAGCGCTTGCCGATACCACAGTTGTTGCTTATCCTTTTATTGCCAAAACATTCGGTGCCTATCCTTACAAGAATTATTCATTCATACAGGGCGGTGATGGCGGCATGGAATATCCCATGGCAACGCTCATCAAAAATTTCAGTATAGGTACTGCTATTCACGAATGGATGCATAGCTGGTTCCAGGGAATGATGGGTACCAACGAAAGTCTTTACCCGTGGATGGACGAAGGCTTTACCACCTATGCGGAACTGCGCACCAGTGCATGGTTGCGTCGGGATACGACAGCTTTTCCTTTTACAAATGCTTACGATTCTTATTTCCGCCTGGCAAAAGGTAAAATGGAAGAACCAATGGCAACCCACTCCGATCATTACAACACCAACTATGCCTACTCTTCCGCGGCGTATTCAAAAGGCGCTGTGTTTATGGCACAGCTTGGTTATATCGTCGGCGACAAAGTGCTTGATAAAATACTCCTCGAATATTACAACCAATGGCGGTTTAAACATCCCAACCCAAATGATTTTATCCGTGTTGCAGAAAAGGTAAGCGGCATAGAATTGCAGTGGTACAAAGAGTATATGGTCTACACAACAAAAACGATTGACTACAGCATCGGCGACGTATCTACAGAAAACGGAAAGACAAAAATTATACTCAAACGCAATGGCCTTATGCCAATGCCCATCGACCTGCTCATTACTTATAAGAACGGCAACAAAGAAATGCATTACATACCCATGAACCTTATGTATGGCACCAAACCAGCGGATGAAAAGCAGCCTTACATACTCCACGACGAATGGAAGTGGGTAAACCCCGATTACAGCTTATATATCGATGGCAATGTGGCCGACATTAAGGAAATAGAGCTCGACCCATCAAAAAAAATGGCTGATGTAAACAGGATCAACAATAAGATATCCGTGCCTTAACATGAATGGCCGATAATTTTTTGTATCCAGCTTTCCGCTTCATGGCATCTTTACTTGCGTCGCACTCTTGTGCGTTCCCGTTTTATGGCGACTTGTTTCCATTGTTGGTTTCCATTCGGCCTGCAACTACTGCCTGCACAAACCAGCAATATTATTTTGCCCGTGCAAACAAATAACAAAAAATGATTTTATTGATTCAAAATGTCGGATCGACGCTCATTCAGCTTCCTCTATTGACTTAATTAACTTGGCCGGAACACCTCCGACTACAGAATTGTCAGCAACATCTTTAGTTACTACTGCGCCTGCCGCAACAATTGCATTTTCTCCTATTGTAACACCGGGCAATACTGTTACTCCTGCGCCAAGCCAGGCATTTTTTTTAATGCGTATTGAGCCGAGTACAAGCGATTTCCTTTGTGCGGGATTTACCGGATGGTTTTCGGTAATTAAATTGACTTTGGGCCCTATTAAAACATTGTCTTCGATCGTTATTCCTCCGAGATCGAGAAAGCTGCACGCATGATTGATAAAAACACTTTTACCAATGGTTATGTGCTTTCCAAAGTTGGTATAGAAGGGAATAAAAACAATGGTGCTCAAGTCTATCTGCTTACCCGTAAGCTCGCTTAGTCGCTCTCTTATCTCATCGATGTTAACAGATGTGTTGAGTGCTGCAGAAAGCTCAATTGTTTTCGCCACTGCTTCCCAAAGCCGGTACATTTGAGGATCGCTGTTATCAATTGTTCCGCCTTTCAACATTTTACCGAAAAGGTCGTTGCTCTCTTCTGCCATAAGTTTTAATTATTTTGAAATATCAGGCCTTTAAAAAATTCGATATGGCGTTTAAAAAATACATGCCCAGCAGTATTACAGCAGTTGAAGAGTGCGACGCAAGCAAAGCCCAATTGTTATTCCTAAGCTGGGCACATAAAAATCACGCAAAAATATTTTTGTCTAAAAATGCATTACGGAATTTGCCCTTAGGATCGTATTGTTTGGCCAGCTTTTTAAAGTCATCAAGTTTTTCATAGTGTGAGGCGAGTTGTTTGGCAGGCATGGTAAATATTTTTCCCCAATGCGGCCTTGCGCTATAAGGAACCAGCTCTTTCTCTATGACCGGCAAGAGGGTGGTCACTGCATCCCATTCCTGCTTCCAGGTAAAATGAATAGCAACACAGTCTTCGCTGCGGTGTGGGCTCATCCACAGGTTATCCTTTCTTATAGTGCGTATTTCTGAAATAAAAAGGTGAGGTCCAATGGCTTTTCCCATACGTTGAATAGCAAGTATTGCGTCTACTGCGTGTTTATGCGGCACGAAGTATTCGGCTTGAAGCTCCTTGCCACTACTTGGCGTAAAGCCCATTTTAAAATGCGGCATGCGCTCGTACCATGCGCCGGGAACGCCCATTTGTTCTGTGCAATTCTCAGCCGATAAAGCTGCAATCGGGTGCATGTTTTGTGTTGCGGCTTTTGCACCATAAAATTCCGGGTCGGCGGCAGAATTGTCATCTTCCTGCGCTTTGACCCAAACTTCATTGATGAAATCGTTCTGCCAGTCGGTAAAAAGACTTACACTATATCCGGCGGAGACAATCTTATCAAAATTTCTTTTAAGTTCCTGCAAAGGCAAACGCTCAAAAACATATTGCTTCATTTTGAAAGCCGGCTGTAATGCAAGTGTAATTTTTGCAATTACGCCCAAAGCACCAAGCGAAATAACAGCTGCGTTAAACTGTTCCGCATCTTCTTTTTTGGACAGGTTTACAATATCGCCGCTGGCGGTTACGATCTGCAAACCAATTACGGCGGTGGCAAGGTTGCCATTTTTTACTCCTGAACCGTGCGTTGCGGTAGTGCAGGCCCCGGCCACAGAAATATGTGGAAGCGAAGCCAGGTTATGCAATGCAAATCCTTTGTCGTTTAAGATTGGACATAGCTGGCCATAGTTCATTCCACCCTCAATTGTTACCGTTCTGGCGTTTGCATCGAGTGAAACAACTTTGTTCATTTCTTTAGTGGAGAGAAGGTTGTCTGTACTGTCTGCGATAGTATTAAAACAATGCCTTGTTCCAAGTACTTTTATTTTTTCATGCTGTTTTATGAGTGATTGAACTTCTTCAATCGTCTTTGGATAAAATACGTTGCTGGTACTGTAAGTTAGGTTGCCGGCCCAGTTGGTAAGCCTTGCATTCTGTGCAAAGGATCTTAAGGGTGCTATGAACGGGGTTGCCATTAATGCTGATGATAATTTTATAAATTTACGCTTATTCATACGGGTGCAAAGTTTGCACCTAAGCTACATTTTTAAAATGAATGTTCTGCTTAGCGTTTAAGCTGTTGCAGCGATATATTTCTTTATGGTCATAGCATTTACCAGCCACAAAACTGCGAGGATGAATACAGCGGCAACAAATGTACTGGCAGCAATAAAAGAGCTGATATAAATATGCTGAGCTTCCAAAAAATATTTCAATAATAATTGCAACACAGCAAGCACAATCAGGGTAAGCGCCACAATAAGAATATTAGGGGGGAAGAATTGATTCATCAGAAACCGTTGCAACTGTTTTGGCGCAGTGCCAAGTGTGATCAGCAAATTGATTTCTTCTTTGCAGGAAGCAACGGTAAGTTGGATGAATAAGGTAAAGATGAGCAGCGCGAACAACAACATTACTGCACCGGTAAACCACGAAATGGTTACGACCGTATCAACCACCTGCCGGTATTTGCTAAACCTTGTTTTATCTGCATCGGTAGTAAGGCCATGATCTTTTAAATATCCCACAAGTTCGGGGTTGCCGGGATCTTTTGTTCTTATGACAACCCTGGATGCTTTGCTGCTAACAGTGGTACCATATTCTTTATTCGCCCAATCCATAAAAGGTTGCGGCACCAGCACCGAAGAAATTCTATCACTGAAGCCTACGACTTTACCGTAATAGGTAACGCGACCAATCACATCTTTTATTCTTATTTCAATGGGCAGGCTTTTTACAAGTTCCTGTGTAAGCTGAGGCAGGTCTTGTGAAGTGGCAAAACCGAAATTGTACATATCGAGAAACTGGTTCGGAACGATCATCGGGATAAAATTCGAATGCTCATCCCATTTCCAGTCGTCGGACTTTACGTCGATAAATTCATCGGGTACGCTTTCAAAAAATATATCAGAATAAAAGGGGATTTTATCGCTGATGCTTTGTGCTGCTACTTTAAAACGACTGGGTGTTAACACGCCCATTTCATCAACAAAAGGTTGCCGTTTTAGATCAGTGATTTCTGCATCGGTTAAACTGGTTGCACCAACCGTTTTATCAGTAACCGCTTTATTGATCACCAGAAAATTTGCGATGCTATCCTGGTTGGTCTTGCTGTGCAAAAGGTCATTATAATTTGATTGCAGTTGCACGGCGGAGAGAATCAATAACAGCGCAACCGACAGCCCCACAATTGCCAGGATAAATCTTGTGCGGCCGCTGCCTGTGCGTATGAGCTTTTTGAGCAACTGGTTCAGCATGGTGAATGGTCAATCGTGAATGGTGAATGATTATAAATTTAAGAACCTGCTGTATTTAAAATGCGCATCTTCGTCAAGGTCTGTTAACAGGAAGCCCGCCTTTCTTTTGCTGCATTCTTCTTCGATTAAGGCTGCAGCTCTGCTGATATTATCCTGGTCGAGATGACTAAAAGGTTCGTCCATCAGCAACCAATCAAAAGGTTGCATAAGGGAACGAACGATTGCAACACGTTGCTGTTCGCCGTAACTGCATAAACCGGCACGCTGCTGAAGGATATGTGTGATGCCTAATCGCTCTGCCATTTCATCAATCATCACACTTTCGCAAACGGGCGCTTGCATTACTCTTTTTAGTTCAATATTCTCTCTTGCCGTAAGGTTGGGAAACAGCCGAAGGTCCTGGAAGACCACACTTAGTTTATGCTGGCGCAATGATGCAAGCTCATCTCCGCTAATTTGCCTTAATTCTTTTCGCTGCCAGCAAACACTTCCTTCATAATCGCCACGCAGCTTATACAGTATATGAATGAAAGTAGTTTTACCGGTGCCGCTTGGCGCTTTTACTTTCACCCACTCCCCGCTTGAAAAAGACAGCTCACGGTTCCAGATATCTGAACCACGTTTAGAAAATTTATCTTTCAACGGAATGGGAACAATATTTTTCAAATCGATCTGCATGCAGAATGATCAATGCTTTTTTTGATAGCTGAATATAGAACAAACCGCACAAGAGTGCGACGCAACGGGAGTTAAAGTTTTAATCAAAAGCCGGGCCTCAATGACTATATAAAAAAGGCTGCTTGCGCAGCCTGTAATTATTTAGCGGATTCTTCTGCAGGTGGTGCAGGCTCAACACGGTCTGAATCCATTTCCTGGTCCATATCAACCATGCCCCTGTTTTGCAAACGCTCTTCCTCACGTTGTATTTGCCGGGCTACAGAAGAAAAGAATTTCACCAGCGTAACAAAGCTGTTCTCTGAAGGCTGCATGGTAGCCAATTCCATACTGCTGCCTACAAATTTTCCATTGAAATTCTCGGCTGTAGCTGTTGCATCTTTGAATGCTGCTTTCGCCGCATCAACCGCAGCCCGGGCTGATGAATCTTCAGGCATTGCCTGCAAAATTTTATTAATGTCGACATAAAAAGCAAAAGACTTTCCTTTCGATTTATCGGCAACAGCCGCAGGTATTGCCGCATTTCCCTTGCCGGCGAGATATTGTTGCAGCAATGTGCTGTCGTTAGCAATCACGAGGTTTTTACTATCGATGTTTAGGGAATAACCAAAACTATCACCGGCAGGAACGTATTGCCCATTTTTTTCGGTAAGCAAACCTTCTTCAACAAGCTTCTTCATTATTTTATCGAAGGCAACTTTATCGCCAATTTTTGCATTGAAAAGAAGTTTGGCCGTCGGCTGCTTGCTCTTAAATTTAATGCCTTCGTATTCGGTTTCTTTTTCAGTAACGGCAATATCGGAGAATATGATCGCAAAATCGCCCTTAAATGCTTTTACGATATCGTCAGTGGTAAATCCTTCTTTGCTCACAAAATCATTTACAGTGCTTTCAAATCCGCCATACTTAATCATTTCTGTGATGATCTGTGGGTTGAATGAAAAGGCCGCATAACCTTCAACCGGTAACGGATATTGACTTACCATGCCCATATCTACGGTAGGGCCGGCATATTTTTTCCAGATATCAGCCAGGTCCTTACCGCTGTATGATTTAAAGTTTGCATTTACTTTTCCATCTTCGAAATTGATGACACCGGCACCATATGAATCTTTCAGAAGGTCGGCAAATTTTGTCATACCCAGTAAAGGCAATGTATTAAGTGCGCCGGTTGAGTTGCTGAAGAAAAGCATGTCGCCTTTTTCGGCAAGTAAGTCAACAAATTCAGGAATGGAAGCAACAGACGTTTCTTCCTTCAAGCCAAACAAAGCATCTAAAGATTTCTTTGGATCGGGTGCTTCAGAACCATCCTGGCCGGTATTCATATCGGCACTGGTAAGAATAGCCACATCTTTATTCCAGCCGACAAATAAATCACCCTGCAGCGCTACGTAACTGTAATCACTGCCTTTCTTTACTTCACCAATGCCTGGTTGCTTTTTAATATACGACTCAAACATGCCGGCATCTTTCATTGCAACCACCGCACCCGCGGAAGTCGATTGACCAGTCATGATAGACCCACCGGTTTTAATAAATAAAAAAACGTTGGCCGATTCATCAATGCCGGATTTCATGAACTCATCAATCTTACCTTTTACAAAGGCAAATTCTGTATCGCTGGTAACATTGGCAGATTTAAAAAGAGAATCCCAGTTAATATTTCCCTTGGCGGCCTTATCAGACAGGCTTTTCCAGTCAAGGTCAAGAATAAACATCGCGTCTTTCGGAATATATTTTACCTGGTCAGGAACAGATTTCTTACAGGAAGTAGCGAAAAGCAGTATGGCCGCGAAAAGCAGGGTATAGCGCAACAATTTTTTCATAATGTGCTGTTATTGAAGTGAGATTTAGCGAATGTATGTTTTCGTGATTAAATTATTACAAAAATAACCCAGGCGGTAAAAGATTTATGTACCCGGCTTAAGGTATTTATGGCGTCGTCTCTTGCGTCGCACTCTTGTGCTGCTGTTCCATTGTGCAGCTTTGCCGGCCGCCCAACAGTGAACACAGGTTGCCCGCATAGAGCGATTGCTTAACTTCGGCACATGTATAATGTTCCGCATTTTAAGACTGCCGACAACCAAGAGATCACCGCATTTATGCACGCGCATCCATTTATTATCTTGTGCGGTACCGACGCAGAAAGAAAGCCTGTTGCCACACATATCCCCGTACTCATCGAAGAAAGAGATGGCCGGCTTTTTCTTTTAGCCCATGCTATGCGAAAGCAGGAGCACACAAAAGCATTTGAAACCAATGAAGATGTACTTGCTATCTTCTACGGGGCACATAATTACATAAGCGCAAGCTGGTACGGCAATAAGCAATCGGCCAGCACCTGGAATTACCAGGCCGTACATGCGAAAGGGAAACTGCGTTTTACTGATGAATCAGGGTTGCTCGAAGTGCTAACAAGGCTAACGGAGAAGTTTGAAAATAACCCCCAATCGCCTTCATTGCTGCAAAAAATGGATGAAGCTTATGTAAAACAAATGATGAAAGCAATTGTTGCTTTTGAAATAGAAATCACTGCTGTTGAGCATGTTTTCAAACTTAGCCAGAACAAGGACGAAAAAACCTACGACAGCATTTCTGAACAATTAAGCGACATAACCGGCGACGCACAAACTATCGCGGCGCTTATGAAAGAAAGAAAACACAAGGTATTCCCGGGATGAAAACACCAATATTCGTAACAGCACTTATGCTTTTTATGCAATGCAGCCCGCATATAAATCCGGCATATTCTCCTATAGATGGCGAGAGCTCATTCGATAAGGAAGGTCACCGCGGTTGTCGGGGCCTGATGCCGGAGAATACCATACCAGCTTTTGTTAAAGCTGTTGATCTTGGCGTAACAACGCTTGAAATGGATGTGGTGATCTCTAAAGACCGAAAAGTAGTTGTATCACATGACACTTATTTCAACCACGAAATAACTACAAAGCCCGGTGGAGACACAGTGACCGAGTCTGATGAAAGGAGCCTGATGCTCTACAACATGAATTATGATGATATCAGGAAATATGATGTAGGATTGAAACCTCATTCCCGTTTCCCCTCGCAACAAAAAATGCCTGTTTACAAACCATTGCTGGCTGACGTGATCGATAGTGTTACCGCTCATCTTTTATCAACAAAACGCAGCAATGTCTATTATAATATAGAGACAAAATCAACTGTTACCGGGGATGACAATGAACATCCAAAACCAGCAGTATTTGTAGACCTCCTGATAAACGTTATCAAAGAAAAAAGGCTGGAGCAATGGGTAATTATTCAGTCATTCGACATAAGAACACTGCAATATTTACACAAAACCTATCCCGGCATAAAAACCGCGCTTCTGCTGGAAGATAAAAAGCCTTTTGCGCAACAATTAAAAGACCTTGGTTTTATTCCAAATGTTTATAGTCCGGACTATAGTTTAGTAACACCGCTGCTCGTACAACAATGTCATGATGCGGGAATAAAAATCATTCCGTGGACGGTGAACGATAAAGCAACAATTCAACGGTTGCAAAAGATTGGCGTGGATGGCATTATCAGCGACTACCCCAACCTGTTTTGACGACACCTGCATTACAGTACAAGAGTGCGACGCAACGGAAGCTTCATTTTTATTTAAAAGTCTGGCTCCTAAAAACAACATGCTCACTGTTACAAACAATTTAATTTTGTTGTGAAACAGCTGGAAAAAACAAACTTTACGTTTCAAAAAGATTAACGCTAACGATAAAAGCAATCTTATGATTACAAATTTTGAGAACAATTTCAGCTATGCACAAAAGCTTGATGCCGCCGATGACTTAAAAGATTTTCGTGAGCAGTTTTATATTCCAAAACACCAGGGAAAAGAAAGTATTTATTTCAACGGAAATTCACTGGGATTGCAGCCAAAGTCTACGCTTCAATATTTGCAACAGGAGTTGGATGATTGGGCAAGGCTCGGTGTTGATGGCCACTTCGACGCAATAAATCCATGGGTCACTTATCATGAAATATTAACCCGCCAATTGTGTAACATCGTTGGCGCTTTGCCACATGAAGTGGTTGCCATGAATTCGCTTACGGTAAACCTTCATCTTTTAATGGTGAGTTTTTACAGACCTACGAAAAAACGCTACAAGATCATTTGCGAAGCGAAAGCATTTCCTTCAGATCAATACGCCTTTGAATCGCAGGTTCGCTTTCACGGCCTTGACCCTGATGATGCCATTATTGAAGTAAAGCCAAAGAGAGGCGAACATTACCTGCATACATCAGACATCGTAGATGCAATAAAAAAACACAGTGGTGAAACAGCACTGGTTTTATTCGGCGGCATTAACTATTACACGGGCCAGCTTTACGATATGGAAGCTATTACCAAAGCCGCGCATGAAGAAGGTATTATCGCCGGCTTTGACCTTGCACATGCCATTGGCAACGTTGAGTTAAGACTGCACGATTGGAAAGCAGATTTTGCATGCTGGTGCAGTTATAAATACCTCAACAGCAGCCCGGGCGGCATTTCCGGCATTTACATCAATGAAAAATATGTAAAAGAAACATCGCTTAAAAAACTGCCCAGGTTCGCTGGGTGGTGGGGTTACAACAAAACCACCCGTTTTAAAATGGCGAGAGGCTTTGATGCCATTCCAACTGCCGAATCATGGCAATTGAGCAACTCTCCTATCTTAATTCTTGCCGCACATAAAGCATCGCTCGACATATTCGAAGCGGCCGGCATGGATCGCCTTCACGCAAAAAGAAAAATGCTTGCCGCTTATATTCGTTTCATTCTCGATAAGATTATTGCCGATAAAGGCAGCGAGGTGACGGAAGTAATAACACCTGCAAATGAAAATGAACGCGGTTGCCAGGTTTCCATCCTTATGCACCAGAGGGGGAGGGAAACATTCGATGCACTCACCAAGCACGGCGTTGTTGCCGATTGGCGCGAACCGAATGTTATCCGCGTTGCGCCTGTTCCTTTGTACAACAGGTTTATGGATATCTGGGAGTTTGGCCAGATCGTTGAAGCTGTGCTTTCAAAATAAACATTTATGTTGAGCCGGCTTGGGCACTTGTGGCATCGTTCCTTGTGTCACTCACTTGTATGTTCAGTCCCTTATGCCTCTTTTTAAAACAGCCGCTCCCTCATATAAGCAACAACTTATTACCTTCGTCGCCATGAACCGCCAGCAACTTGTAAGCAGTATAAAAGAGAAAAAGACCTACCTGTGTGTTGGTCTTGATACCGATATCACAAAGATTCCGGCCTACCTGCAAGCGTATCCCAATGCCATTGTTGAATTTAATAAAGCAATCATCGATGCCACAAAAGATCACTGTGTTTCTTATAAGATCAACACCGCATTTTATGAAGCGCTTGGTTTAAAGGGCTGGCAGGCCATGGAAGAAACCGTCAACTACATTCCATCGACCCATTTCAAGATCGCGGATGCAAAACGAGGTGATATAGGCAATACTTCTTCACAATATGCAAAGGCATTTTTTGAAACGATGAACTTTGACGCGATTACAGTAGCGCCATATATGGGGGAAGACAGTATACGCCCGTTCCTTGAATACGATAATAAGTTTACTATCGTGCTTGGATTGACCAGTAATAAAGGCAGTGCAGATTTTCAGCAACAGTTTATTGCAGGCCATGGCCTGGCCCCTTCGCAATATGAACTACTTTACCAGCGAGTAATAGAAAGAGTTTGTGAATGGGGAACAGCAAATAACCTGATGTTTGTTGTTGGCGCTACCAAAGCTTCAGACTTTGTGGTTATAAGAAAGATGATCCCGGATCATTTTTTACTCGTGCCTGGAGTAGGCGCACAAGGCGGCAGTTTGGAAGATGTAAGTAAATACGGATTAAACAATGATTGCGGCTTGTTGGTGAATGCCAGCCGCGCCGTTATTTATGCTTCTGCCGATGAACAATTTGCAGCAACCGCTGAGAAGATTGCGAAAGAATACCATGATGAAATGATGGGATATCTATAGGTTACGCATATCTTAAAACAAAAAGGCGCGCCGCTTCGCGACGCGCCTTTTTTATGAATATGCATTATAAAATTTAGAGCGGCCTTACCCAAATATTACGAAAACTGATCGGTTCGCTGGGATCGCCATGATCTTGTAATTTGATCGGGCATGCTCCATGTGCTGAATAATAAGGATAGCCAATCCATGCGGTTACACCTTTTAAAATATAGTTATTCTGCACCAATACCCCGTTCAGGAACACTGTAACTTTTGCGGGTGATTTTAAACTTCCATCGTTATTGAAACGGGGAGCTGTCCATGCAACATCATACACCTGCCATTCTCCGGGCTTTCTGCTTGGGTTTGCCAGTGGAATTGATTGTTTGTAAATGCTTCCCACCTGTCCGTTTACATAAGTGGAGTTGTTATAATTGTCCAGCACCTGCAACTCATAACCAGCATCGCCTTTACCGGTATTCGCGAGAAAGATGCCGCTGTTGCCTCTTGCCTGCCCTTCCCCATGAATGCCTTCGGGAATACGAAATTCAATATGCAACTGATAGTCGGTGAAAGATTGTTTTGTGCGAATGCTTCCCGTTCCTTTCTTGACAGTGATCATACCATCACTCACGGTCCATAATGCCGGCTTTGTTGGGTCATCCTGTCCGCACCAGCTGTCAAGATTTTTGCCATCAAACAAAATGATCGCATCGCTTGGGGCGTCGCCGGCATTCTTACCCGGTGTTACCACTGTGGGAACAGGTGTATAAAACTCTGTTTCTTCATGCTTCATTGTTTTGTTGGCAGCCGGCTCGCCGATAATAAATTTAGTCGTATCCTGTGCCTGTGTACTGATCGCAGCAAGGCCGGAGAATAGCAAGAACAATCCCTTTTTCATGTTTTAGTTTTTATCTTTTTTATTAATATGCTGGAGACAGCGTAACAGATTTCCAGATTATCAACGCTGCAAATTAATCCGAACGCTGAAGAGTGCGACGCAACGAAAGCTGAAACTTTTGTTGCTGCCGGGCCCATAAGAAACTAAACCCTCGGCAAGGTATAGCCATTATGATATTCGGCTGTGAGAAATTTATTGGCGTCGGCATCAGTAAATTTTTCTTTTGCAGCATCCCAATAGATTTTCTTTCCTGTTTTGTAGGCGATATTACCCATTTGACAAACCGTGGCAACATGCGCGCCTTCGTGAATGCTGCATTTAAGATCTTCCATTTTACGCGACTTAACCACCCCGAGAAAATTTTTGGTATGCAGATCGAGACCGTTGTCGGATCTTTTCTGTAACGACACTGCATCCATTTTTTGCTTGCCGTCCTGCGTTTCGGGCATCACTTCCCACCCGCCCCGGTCAACTACCAATGTTCCGTTGTTACCTATAAAGGCAATACCGTGATCACGCCCGTAAGGACCACCATTAATGCCGGTTGCATGCTCCCAGAGCACATTGAACTTTCCAAAATCGTATACGGTTGTTAAGGTGTCGGGCGTTTCTTCCGCGTCATCGGGATAAGCAAATTTTCCCCCGCTTGCCATAATGCTTACGGGCACTGTGGCTTGTGAACCCAGCAATGCGTAGTCGATGAGATGCACTCCCCAGTCAGTCATCAAGCCGCCGGCATAATCCCAGAACCAACGGAAATTGAAATGAAAGCGGTTTTCGTTGAACGGCCTTGTTCTTGCAGGGCCAAGCCATGTTTTATAATCAACACCTGCCGGCGGCGGTCCGTCTGGCTTTACGGGGATTGATTTCATCCAACCCTGGTATGCCCATGCTTTCACCAAACGCACCTGCCCCAGTTTACCTGAATGAACAAAAGCAACGGCGTCAGCAAAATGCTGCTGGCTTCTTTGCCATTGGCCTACCTGTACCACGCGACTGTATTTTTGTTGGGCAGCCTTCATCACATTTACTTCGGTAATGGAATTACCTGCGGGTTTCTCTACATAAACATCTTTGCCTGCTGCGCATGCATCAACCATTATTTTACAATGCCAGTGATCGGGCGTGCCAATGATCACAGCATCGATATTTTTATCGTCAAGTATTTTACGGTAGTCTCCGTATGCCGCAACTTTAATGTTGTTTTTGGCGAGTTCCGCCACACGTTTATCCAATACGTTTTTATCTACATCGCAGAGTGCCACGCAATCTGCCTCCGGGTTTTTTATCATGGCAGAAAGATCAGCCCAGCCCATGCCATTGATGCCAATTGCGGCAATGCGGATTTTATCTGACGGCGCTATTTTTTTTGAAGCACGAAGCATGTATGGAGCCAGCAATGAACCGGCTACATAAGTTGAGGTTTGTTGCAGGAAATGTCTGCGTTTCATATAACAATTTTTGCCCGTTATCGGTGGGGGAAACCGGGTTTTAAAATAATAAATTTTTTGTTACCAGCCTGGTGCAGGCATCAGCATCGTTGCGTCGCACACTGCATCGTAAGATTTACTACTGAACATTATTTAAAATTACAGAAGTAGCTATAAAAACAACTCAACTGTATTTACAATTTATTCTTCGTCCATATCGCAACCTATTGGTGATCCGGGGGGTATTTCCACATGCTGCGTTGGCTTTGCCTTTTCAGGTGACTGAATTCGATCGAGTGTGAGCAATAGATAACCTTTATAACTATCATCGGCATTCTTCAACTGATCGGCAGCATAGGATTTTATGTCATCAATTGCTTTAAGCACCTGTGCCTTTGTTGCAAACGACGCATTGTCGCTGATGGAAACAGCAAGCAGGTAAGTAAGCAGCAATTGTTCGTTCTGTTCCTGTATTAAGCCTTCTGTTCCTTTGAGCCGTACAGCCTTCCATGTTTTGCTTACAAGCGTGTTAATCATTTCATCGACACCCAGTCCGTTATAAGCAGCTTCATATTCTGACATGCGGTTTAAACGTGCTGTATTAAACAGGAACGACAAAGGCATATCAGCTGCTGTTTCTGCCGCAGCGAGGGGATCGAAAGCAAGCCCGGTTCTATGCTTAAACAATTCTCTTGTGTAATCATAACCTGCAGGCCGCGGCGGAATTAGTTTCACTATATTTTCAGGCAGTACCAGGAATTTTGGATCCATACAATCAACAATTGCGTTGAGTGCATTTTGCTGCTCTTCTTTCGAAACCGTTTTTGTGACCACTTGTCCGTCGCCTTTGATGGCATAAGAATAATACATTCCTCCTACCACTTTTGTGGTCGCCTCCAGTTGATATCGATGGAATAAATAAACAGGCACAAGCACGTCTTCTAGCATAGCCATCGGAGTCGATTTGCGAATACTATTCTGACCAAAATCGTCCAATGCTTTTTCCCTTACCTTCATCACATCCCTTAAACCACTCACAGGATCTTTTCCATTATCCCACAAATGGGCGTTGGGATGCAATCCACCGGGGTCTCTCGCATCGCGGTCTGAAATAAATGTGAGCCCTTTTTTTGAAGCATCGGTTAAAATTTTATCAAGCGCCGCCGCTTCATTTGTACTCGAAGAAAAATCATCATAAGCAAATTGCACACTTACTTTATCCCATTCGCCAATTTCATTTGTGTAAGCGTTATCAAAGCTGAGATCGCCTTTCCTCCCCACCGAAACTAGCGGGTGCGGGTAATCCATTACACTTGACCTGTTCTGACTACTGGCAATATAATTATGCATAAACCCAAGTGTATGTCCCACCTCATGCGCGGCGAGTTGCTTTAACCTTTGCAAAGCCATCTGCAGCATTTTATCATCTTTTGGCTGGCCATCTTCAAATGGAGAGAGCAAACCCTGTGCAATAAGATAATCCTGCCTCACCCGCAATGAGCCAAGCGTTACATTGCCTTTGATAATTTCACCCGTACGTGGATCAATAACAGCATCGCCGAATGACCAGCCCCTTGTTGAGCGGTGCACCCAGTTGATCATGTTATAACGCAAATCCATGGGGTCGGCAGAATCGGGCAACACTCTTACCTGGAAAGCATTTATATAACCGGCAGATTCAAAAGCCTGATTCCACCAACCGGCACCTTCAAGCAAGGCGCTTTTTATTGGCTCTGGCGTGCCATTATCGAGATAATAAATAATTGGCTTTACAGCTTCACTTTTTGCCGCAGATGGATCCTTCTTCTCCAGCCTGTGCCTGATGATATAATATTTTTCAATCGGTTCCGAAACCGGCGAAGCATAATCAAAGAATGACATATTTATCGATCCACTTCTTGCATCGTATAACCGAGGCTTATAACTATCATCAGGCAGCTGCACAAAGGAGTGATGTACTCTTAGTGTAATCGCGTCTGCCACCGGCGCAACAGAACTAACGTAATCACCCGGGTTACCATCCTTATTTACAAAAGTTACCGTTGTTTCAATTTCAGCATTTAATGGAAAATCTTTTGTTCGCGGTAAATAGACCGCGCTTCTTGATTCATCAAGTGCGTACTCGCCCTGTTTTGTCTGGCGAAGCTTTTTGGTGACCTGCAATGCATCCCTGAACAGGAAAGAAGTGGCATCTACCAGAATATTTCCATTGCTTTCGGCCGTAACTGTAAAACCCCAAATGGCAGACTTTGCAAACGACTCTTCCACTGCTCTCCTTTCTGCCGCATTGTCGGTTAAAGCGCGATATCCATAATTTGATTCAACAAGCAGCACCTTATTGCCAATACGAACAAACCTTACAATATAAGAATGCCCCATTATGCCTCGATCGAGGCCAACATCGTTCGATCCAAGGCCTGAAGGCAACGATGTTTGGTATAGAAATTCCGAATCAAGCCTATTGATCTGTAACCAGATTTTCCCCGCGCTATCATCCCAGTAAAAATCGAAGTACCCATGATAAGCCTGCATATTCCTTGTCTTATCTTCAATGGAATTTGCCTTTTGTGCAAACGAAAAAACAGGTAGTAACAAAAGCAATAGAATGATGCGATGCATAGCTTGAATTTTAGCTTGTCAAATTACAACTGTTTATGTTTGCAGAGAAAAAATATGGGCCCTGCATCAGTAATTGTTTTCAACACCTGTTGCGTCGCACACTTCAGCGGTAAGTTTTAAACTGAGCTTGCCCGAAGCAATTCTTTGTGACCATTCATCGTACCGGGCTATACTTTCAACAAAAAAAGGATACATTACAACGTTTTTATGTAAAGAATTGTCAGTACCAAAAAAACATTATGAGAAATAATTTTCTGCTTGTGTTAGTTGCTGTTGCAGGTTTGTTTGTCGCATGCAGTAAAACCACTTCCCAAAAAAATAAGGAAGTTTTAGTTCGTGTCGAAAACGCAACAGATGAAGATTTCAGCAACTTCACTTTTATGGGGACAGATTTTGGCAGCATCAATTCGGGTGGAAGCACTGGTTATAAAACTTTTCAACAGGTAATACGCTATCCATTCGCGAATGACTTAACTATTAATCAACAACATCTATATATTATCGATGTTGTTGCCGGTCTTTATCTTGAAAACGGGAAATATACTTTGCGAGTGGTTAATGATACCAGCTTTCATTACGGGGCAAGTTTTATTAAAGAATAGAAATGCA
The DNA here is from genome assembly GCA_002478885.1 of Chitinophagaceae bacterium UBA7600. Classification (GTDB taxonomy): domain Bacteria; phylum Bacteroidota; class Bacteroidia; order Chitinophagales; family Chitinophagaceae; genus DLKC01. Next base: position 170 of record DLKC01000069.1, on the reverse strand, counting down.
ACGTAAGCCCGGGCAGTTTTTTTACGCTTATTATCCGCAAAAGAAATATCTGTGCTTAAATAGCAATCGCCATTACTCTGCTAAATACCCAATCGGCGTGAATCTTTATTGTTCTCCTGCATTTATTGATGCCATAAAAAGGGAACTTTGAAACGAGCGTGGCAACAGGC
>DLKC01000040.1 GCA_002478885.1 Chitinophagaceae bacterium UBA7600 | reverse complement strand
ATCACAAAAAATTTCATCACCCTTGCATAGGTGCGGGGCGCATTTTCTCCTTCGGCCTGCTTAAAGAAAAATGGTTCGGCACCAAGCCTGAACGCCTGGATAAATAAGGTGATGAGTATAGACAATTTATAACAGGCGTTATAAACGCCAACCTCCGCTTCTTTATGACTTACGGTTCCGGGCAGCCACCAGCGCAGCATTAACCTGTCGAATGTTTCGTTGATCATACCCCCCATTCCCGCAATGACAAGCGGCAGAGAATAGATCATCATTTCTTTCCAAAGCCCCACATTAAAGTTCATCTTTATGCCTTTCATTTCCTTTGATAACAGCAACAACGTGAAAATATTCTGGATAAGGTTGGCGAGCATAACATAAACCACCGGGTTCGTTTCTTTACTGTAAATCAATACTAAGAAACTGTTGCTGTTTTCTTTCACATGATTTGGGCACCACGCAACATAAAACCACGTAACCACTATGTTGAACAATATGCCCGCAATTTTGATGAATGCATATTTCCTTGGCCGACCTTCCTGGCGAAGCCTGGCAAAAGGGATAATGGTAAGGGCATCTATTGCAATAATGAAAATGCTTATTTGTATGATCCCTGGAAAATCAGACAGGCCGATTGCGCTGCCGAATGCAGACTGGTATATCCAAAGAAGCGAGGTAAAAATTATGGTTGAAAACAGCAACGATAACGATGCAGTGCTGTAAATATCTTTTTTGTATTCTTCCCTCGATGCAAATCGAAAATAAGCTGTTTCAAATCCATAGGTGAAAATTACATTTAGAATTGGAATGGCTGAATATACCAAACCAATCTTGCCATAGTCTTCTTTGTGGGCAAGGTTATAGGTTAGTAACGGTGTGAGCAGGTAATTTATGAACCGCGCCGCAATCGAACTTACGCCATACCACACTGTTTGCCCCGCCAGTTTTTTGATGCTGCTGCTCAATAGAAAAATGTTTCGGCAAAAATAACGGGAAGAATGAAGCGGTTCACAATGCTTTTGAATTTCCTGTTAAGCTTTAGCAAAAAAACATTGCTGATACAGGGTGCGAACGCTGAAGAGTGCGACGCAACAGGCGCCGCCACGGGTACAAAAGCCGGCAACAAAAAAATAATCATGCCAGACAGGCCTTGCTGTGGAAAACATAAGCAGTTGAAATTTTTCTGCAATGGCCGATTATTCTATCTTTTGCGAACAAACATTTTTCCATGAAAAAAATCTACCTCTTACTCGCTGTCTCGTTCTTTGCTCACCGGTCATTTTCGCAGGTAAGCGACAGTCGTGTTATGATCGACACGAACTACCGCTCTGCCATTTATTTTGAGACCGACATGAGCGAAAGTGACACCAAATCTGCAATTGAGCGTTATTTCGACAGCCTGAACATTGAAAAGGAAAAAGGCAAAGGTTTTATTATAAAAAAATCAATGGGTTATATGCTTTTCAAAAGAGCAAAAGTTGATTATATAAATGACAATATCGATTGCTATTTTGTAGTGAACGGAAGAAAAATAAAAACCGGTGACGCTGCCGGCGTTTACGTTGCGGTTAGCAAAAACGGCGTTTTCTTTTCGCCTGAAAGTGATAAGCAGGAATGGGGGCGTATAAAAGAATATGCAGCTTACCTGCAACAGAATTATTTTCAGCAGTACAGCATTTCCAATAAACTTACAGATGTTCAAAAGGAAATGGATAAGAAAAACAAAAAGCTAGCCGACATAAATAAACAGAAACTCGACCTGGAAACCGGCATCAGCAAGGATTCTGCGCTGATATCAACATTGCAGATCCAGCTGCTCGACTTAAAATCGAAAAAGAATTAACAACAAGCAATTTTAACTAAAAATCACCCGGCCGCATCTTTTTGCGGCCTTCTTTTATACCCGATTTTTGTTTCTTCCCTTCAATTCTTTTTTCTATTACTGCCTTAGGAATTTTCGAAGGTTTTCTTTTTTTCGGTTGCTTTAATGCAGCTTCAACAAGGGCATTCATTTTTTTGATTACCTGCTCCTTATTACCAAGTTGCGTGCGGTGGCTTTGCGATTTTACCAGCAATAGACCTTCAGCGGTTATTCTTGTTTTCAGTTTTTTAAACAGTAATTGCATTTGGTCGCCGGTAACAAGTTTCGAGTCAGCAATTTTCCAACGAGCTTCCACCATGGTCTCTACCTTGTTTACATTTTGTCCGCCCTTGCCGCCGCTTCGGGCTGTTTGAAAAACAATCTCTGCTGAAACATCCATACTGCAAAATAGCATTTAGGGTTATTTTGAATATTATTTTTTTTACCGGCTTCAATGCATACATTAAACTTCGTTGTGTCACTCACTGCGTCGCTTTGCCCACTGCTCAGCAGAAAACTTGCAGAAAAGATTTACAGCTTAACTTCACTCCGCAGAAATATTTTTTATGAGAGCGGTTATTCAAAGAGTTTCGGAAGCATCGGTTACAGTTGACAATAATATAACCGGGGCGATCGGCAACGGCTTAATGATCCTGGTTGGTATTGAAGATGCAGACAATAGTGAAGACATTCAATGGTTAAGTTCAAAGATCGTTAACCTGCGCGTTTTTAACGACGAGCATGGCGTTATGAACGTAAGCATTAAAGACAGCGGCGGAGATATTTTGCTTATAAGCCAGTTCACCTTACATGCCGCAACAAAAAAAGGCAACCGACCGTCTTACATTAAGGCAAGCAAACCCGATATTGCCATTCCGCTGTACGAGAAAATGATCAACCAACTTGAAAACGATCTTGGCAAAAAAATATATACTGGTATTTTCGGCGCCGACATGAAAGTGCGGTTACTAAACGACGGGCCGGTAACCATTTTCATCGACACAAAAAACAAAGAGTAAACCATTTAACTAAATAATTTGCTTTTATGGATATAACCATCAGCGATGCGCAGCAACAGGTTGATGACTGGATAAAAACGGTGGGGGTGCGCTATTTTTCCGAGCTCACCAATCTTGGTATTTTAATGGAAGAAGTGGGCGAACTATCCAGGTTAATGGTGCGTACATACGGTGAACAGTCATTCAAAGAAAGTGATAAAGGCAAAAATATTTCCGATGAAATGGCCGATGTGTTGTGGGTGCTTCTCTGCCTGGCCAATCAAACAGGTGTTAACCTTGGTGAGGCATTGATAAAAAATTTTGAGAAGAAAAATATCCGCGACGCTAAAAGACATACTGATAATGAAAAACTCAGGTAATATTTTGCCCGGTTGATGACAAAGCGCTAAAGAGTGCGACGCAAGAAAAGCTTAATACTTATTCAATGCCGGGCTCCTGATATTTGTGTTTTACAAAGGCTGGCATGGTTTGCTTAATTTCACGCCATTAAATTTTTTCTATGGCCATTCGCATATTCATAACCGGCGGCACTTTCGACAAAGAATATAACGAAATAACCGGTCAGCTTTTTTTTAAAGACACGCACATATCAGACCTGCTGAAACTCGGCCGGTGCCGCATGCCTGTTGAGATTCGCACCCTTATGATGATCGACAGTCTTGAAATGACAGAAACCGACCGCGAACTTATTGCCAGCCATTGCATGCAGGCGAAAGAAGACAAAATAATTATTACACATGGAACCGATACAATGGCCGATACGGCAAAAGTGCTGGCGTCAAAAGTGAAAAACAAAACCATTGTTTTAACCGGCGCCATGATACCCTACATGTTCGGCAGTTCCGACGGCCTCTTTAACATGGGCAGTGCCATGGCCTTTGTACAAAGCCTTCCGCACGGCGTTTATGTTGCCATGAACGGTCGTTATTTCGATTGGGACAACGTGCGCAAGAACAGGCAAACCGGGGGCTTTGAGGAAATAAAATAATTTTTGTTTGCCGGCAGCAAAGCTTTGCCCGGCTTTGGTTGTGTCACTCACTTGTGCGTTCGCAACCTTACTCAGCAAATCAAAACAATCATACTCCGGGGATTATTCTTCTCTTTTATATTTGCGGTATGCAATTACCATCGGGATTACTAGAAAATGCGGTAAATGAATTTGCCAAACTTCCGGGTATTGGTAAGAAAACTGCTTTGCGTATGGTGCTTCACCTGCTGAAACAGGATGTGGCAGACGTGGAGCATTTCAGTGAGAGCATTGCAAGTATGCGCAGGCAAATAAAATTCTGTTCGCGTTGCTTTAACGTTAGCGACAACGACACCTGTAATATTTGCGCCAATGTTATGCGCAAACAACAAACCATTTGCGTGGTAGAAACAATAAGAGATGTGATTGCCATTGAAAGCACCCAGCAATACAATGGCGTATATCATGTACTGGGCGGCGTAATATCGCCGTTAGACGGTACCGGCCCGGAACAACTCAACATTGCATCGTTGATTCATCGTATTGAAACGGAGGCAACGGAAGAGCTTATTTTTGCACTTAGCCCCAATATACAAGGCGATACAACGATCTACTATATTCAAAAGAAAATTGCCCATCTGCCCTGCACGGTTACCACCATCGCAAGGGGCATAGCTTTTGGCGGTGAATTGGAATACGCAGATGAAATGACGCTTGCCCGAAGCCTTGCCAACAGGCTTCCTGTAAACCAGTATGTAAAAACCTGACCCGGATAACCCTTGCTTTTGCCTGTTCAGCGTTGAATTTTTCCCGTAAGGAATAAGTGAGTTTTTCTTATGGAACAACAGTAATTACTTTGTTGTGTGATTGTGACTTTATGAAAAGCTCAAGAAAAAAAATATTGCTGATAACGGGGATCATTTTTCTGTCACTTGTGGTGTATGGGCTGTTTGAATACTATAAACCAACGAGAGACGTGAAACAGGAAGAAGGCATAAGAATTACCGCCGAAGCAATATTTGATTCGTTCACAGTAAATGAGAACAGGGCAAACCAGGTATACCTGAACAAAGCAATTGAGGTTTCAGGTATCGTAGCCGACATAAAGAAAAATCAGGAGGGTAATGCCGTTGTCTACCTTAAAACATCAGACCCTATTTTCGGGGTTAATTGCACGTTCAAAGAAAACCCGGATTCAATAGTTCCGGGAAGCAATATTACGTTCAAAGGTATTTGTACCGGCTACCTGAGCGATGTGATCATCAACCAGGGAATTATTGTGAAGAAATAAAAGTGTGAAAATATCTTATGAAAAAAGTTTTGCTTCCGGCTACTATTGCCTTTGTTGTATTCGTGCTTTCCTGTAAACACCAGGTTGTATATCCCGGAACCAATGATGGAAATTCAAACGGTAACACCGATACAACCGGGAATACAAATAGTTCTGCGGTATGTTTTGAGGGAGAAGTTTTGCCAATTTTTGTGACCAGTTGCGGCAAAAGTGGCTGTCATGATGCGGCATCTCACAAAGAAGGTTATGTGCTTGATAGTTATAGCAATATTGTAAAAAGAGGTATTGCGCCGGGAAATGCTTCGAAAAGTGAGTTATATAAAGTTATTGCCGGGGGCGAAATGCCGCCAAAAGGCAATACAAAACTTACCTCAGACCAGGTGGCGTTAATAAAGCAGTGGATAGATGAGGGTGCGAAAAACACAACGGGATGCATGGCTTGCGACACGTCTGTTTACACTTACAATGGTGCAATAAGTAAGATAATGACAACGAATTGTACGGGTTGTCATTCATCGGTATCGAAGAGTGGAGGTGTAGATCTTTCAACCTTTACTGGTGTTCAACAGGCGGCCTCAAATGGAACTTTGTTGGGAACCATTACTCATGCGGCGGGTTATCCGGCAATGCCACAAGGCGGCAACAAACTCAGTGATTGTAATATACGGCAAATCCAGAAGTGGATCGAATCCGGAGCATTAAACAATTAACAGCATTTTTAAACTCAAAAATGATCCAGGTCGTTTTTGGGTTTATGGTTTTATAGAAATAAAAACTGATGAATGATGAATAGAATTTCTTTTTTGGTAGTAGGCCTTTGTTTAACCATGCTTATTGCAACCGGTTGCTATTATGACAAAGCAGATATTATATATCCTGCACCTGTCTGCGACACAAGTCATGCGATAACACTTAGTGGCGACATAAATAATATTCTCTCGGCAAATTGTTACTCCTGCCATGGTGGAACCGCCGATAATGGCGGTGGTATTCCGCTGGATCAATATGATGTACTAAAAGCCTATGCCGACAATGGCATATTAATGTCTGCCATCACACATGACGGTGGCGCACAGAACATGCCAAAAGATGCCCCAAAACTTTCTGATTGTGATATTGCGAAATTCAGAATCTGGATAGACTCAGGCGCATTGGATAATTAACCTTTAAATCTTTACTCAATGAAATTACCTATTCTTATTACATTTTTACTAGCGGCCTTTGCTGCCAACAGCCAGGATTATATTACACGAAATGGCAACATAGGCTTCTATTCACATACCTCAATGGAAGACATTAAAGCCAGCAATAATGAAGTGGTAAGCCTGCTCAACAGCAGCACCGGCACATTTGACTTCAGAATAGCAATAAAAAGTTTTCATTTCCCAAAGCAATCCATGGAGGATCATTTTAATAACCCGGATTATATGGATAGTGAAAAGTTTCCCAAGGCCAGCTTTTCCGGAAAAATCACCAACCTGGCCGACGTAAATTTTGCTAAAGACGGCAACTATAACGTAACCGTTGAAGGCAATCTCACCATTAAGAATGTAACGAAGCCTGTATCAACAAAAGGTACTATTACAGTGGGTGGCGGAAAGGTTACAGCAAAGGCCACGTTTTCTGTAAAAAGAAAAGAATACAATATTATCGGCGAAGCTTTCACGCAATCAAAGATCTCAGAAGACATCCAGGTTAATGTTAATTGTGTTTACGACAAAAAATGATTCTAACCGGCTTTAAATTAAACCGAATGTTCAGTAAGAAAATAATAATCCTTTCCGTTCTGGTAGCAATTTTTGTTAGAGTATCTGCTCAGGATGTTAATCTTGATTCGTTACTCGATGTGGAAATGAATAAAAAGGTAAAAAGTGAAACACAGCTTACCGAAGCAACTTTTAAAACAAGCCGGCTTATCAATGGCCATACCGTAGAAACCACGCAAAAAGGGGTGCTAGATTTTAAACTTGCTCACCGTTTTGGAACACTTAACGAGGGCTTTTATGAGATATGGGGCCTCGACCAGGCTTCTATGCGCATCGGGCTTGACTATGGTATAACTAACAGGCTGACCGTTGGTGCCGGAAGAAGCACTTTCGAAAAACAATACGATGGTTTTCTCAAGTACAGGCTTTTGTGGCAGTCGACAGGGAAAACAAACATCCCTGTTTCGGTAACACTGCTTTCTTCGATGATGGTAAAAACATTGAAAGATTCTATCGAGCACAAACAACTGGAAACAAAGGATAGGTTTTATTTTGCATACCAGGCTTTAATTGCGAGAAAATTCAGCACTAATTTTTCCCTCCAGGTAATGCCTACGCTCGTGCATTATAATCTTGTACCAACGTCCGATCTGCCGAATAATCTTATCTCCATCGGGGTTGCCGGAAGAATAAAACTGAGCAAGCGCACCAGTCTTACAGCCGAATACTATTACCAGTTACCAGGCAATAAACTTCCAGGTACCTATAACTCCTTTTCGCTCGGCTACGAGATTGAAACAGGCGGACACGTATTCCAGCTAAATCTTACCAATTCAACCGGTATGACGGAACGCACCTTTATCAATGAAACAACAGGGCAGTGGAAGAAAGGCGATATACATTTTGGGTTTAACATATCCAGGGTATTCACGGTACAAAAACCAAAGGCACTGCCGGGCGAAGCAGTTAGCCCTGAATGGGCAAAACCAGAAACAGCCAGTGCAGCAACTGATTCCATAAAGCGAAAGCTTACCATCGGTACTTTCAGAAGCATCCGGCTTATAAACGGACACACTGTTGAAACGCTACCAGGTGGCGTGCTTAACGTAAATATTTCACACCGCTTTGGTGCAATAAACACCGGATTATATGAATTTTTTGGTTTGGACAATGCCTCGGTGCGTTTGGGTATGGACTATGGCTTAACCAACAGGCTCACCATTGGGGGCGGCAGAAGTAGTTACGAAAAAGAATACGACGGCTACCTTAAGTATAAGTTGCTGCGCCAGCAAACCGGCGAAAGAAAAATGCCAGTTTCATTAAGCCTGTATTCTTCCATCATGCTTCAAACGCTTAAGAATGTAAAAACGGCGGCCGATACGATTCAGAAGCAGTCGTCAGACAGGTACACTTTCGCTTTCCAGGCAATACTGGCCCGCAAGTTTAACAACAGTATTTCCATGCAGTTAATGCCAACAATGGTGCACTACAATATCGTGCCTACGTCGGATATACCTAACGACCTTTACTCTGTTGGCGCAGGTTTAAAACTGAAGGTCACAAAAATGTCGAGCCTTACATTCGAATATTATTACCAGTTACCGGGCAGAAAATTGCCCGACACATATAACTCCTTTTCTATCGGCTACGAAATTGAAACAGGCGGTCACGTGTTCCAGGTACATGTTACCAATTCAACGGGCATGACCGAGCGCACTTATATTACCAACACATACAGCCAGTGGGATGATGGTGGCGTGCATGTGGGTTTCAATATTTCGCGAGTATTCACGGTTAGAAAACCAAAGAACTTAAGCAACCTCTAACACAAACACAAGCAAATTTATTTGGGCACCGGCTGTTGATACTATGGGCATCGCCTGTTGTGTCACTCACCTGAGGGTACAGAACATTGGCCAGTTATTGGCAGGCAGTACACGAGTGCGACGCAACGAAGATGAGCTACAGGCAAAAGCCGGAGCCATAAAAATTGAAAAATCGAAAAGAAGCATTAAAAACTAACGGATTGCTTGCACGTATTTTACAGTTTTATAAAAACTGTAAGTGCGGCCGGGTGTATAAACTTGAAAATGCATGTAAATTGCAACATGCTATTTACCCAGGCATATAAACCCGCGATTCTTTTCCTGGTCGTTTTTCTTTTTCGCTTTAATTGTCTTGCACAAACCGGCATTTACAGTGAGGAAAACGGTGTTATTTCTTTTCGTTCTGAAGCTCCGCTGGAACTAATAAGGGCCTCGTCGAACCAACTGATTGGATTTTTAGATAATAATAAAAAAACATTTTCATTTAAGATTTCAATGCGTTCGTTTCAGGGTTTCAACAGCCCGCTGCAGAAAGAACACTTTAACGAGAATTATGTAGAGTCAGATAAATTTCCAGATGCTTCTTTTAAAGGAAAGGTTATTGAAGATGTAGATCTCTCCAAAGATGGCACCTACGAGGTAAGAGCAAAAGGCGAACTGGTTATTCATGGAATAAAACAGGAAAGAATAATAAAGAGCTTCGTTACTGTGAAGAATAATATTATTGAGGTAAAGAGTAATTTCACGGTGCTGCTGAGCGATCATAATATTCCCATCCCGATTGTGGTTTATAAGAAACTGGCAAACGAAATAAAAGTGGAAGCCAAAATAACATTTGAGCCACGCTAAATGAACAAACTGCTTAACAATATTTTCACTCTTTTTACCGCATTACAGTGTTTTGCCTCTTCCGCTCAACCGGTGGAAAATAAAATTTATTCACTACCCGGTTATGAAGGCCATGAACCAAAAATCTACTCCATTTACCAAAATACACAAGGTTATATTCTGCTCGGTGCCTCCGATGGGTTGTACCGTTTCGATGGAATTGATTTTACAAGGTACAAACAACCCGCCCAGGCAACGGCAGGCATAACAGCGATATGTGAAATCGGCAAAGAAGAAACATGGATAGGTTATGAAAATGGCATGGTAGGTTCTTTAATGCATAACCAAATAAAAATCCTTAACCTGGAAGAAGGCTTTCCCAAGGTTGCGATAAAAAAAATCATTGCAGATGATAAGGGCATAATCTGGATAGCCACAGCGGGAGAAGGCATTTATTATTATCAAAATAAAAAGCTTTATAACGTAAATACCGATGATGGCCTGAGCGATAACTATGTTTACGATATTGTTTACAGCGCCTACGCTGGCATTATTGCAGCAACCGATCGCGGGCTTAATGTCGTGGATCTTCAGAAAGGTAAGAAACTGATAAAGAAATTTACTTCTAAGGATGGATTGCCCGATAACATTGTGCGTTGCCTTTTTAATGCAACTGAAACAAGTCTTTGGTTTGGAATGCAGGACGCGGGCATAGCATCGGCCAGTACAGGTTTTGAAATGTACGACCATACGGCTGATTGGAAAGGCGGCCAGGTAAACGATATCGTAACAACTACTACCCAGGTGTTTGTGGCAACGGAAGATGAGGGACTTTATATCTATGAAAAAGACTATAACAACAGGATAGTCGCAACTGAGGGCACCAATACGGGTATCAAAAAAATCAGTTGCCTGCTCCGTGACAGGGAAGGAAATGTGTGGGCAGCCGGCGATAACAAACTTATGCTTACGGCAGGCTCCAACATCGAGTTCCTGTATTCTATGGAGAGAAATACCGCTGAAAAAATACATTGCCTTATCAGCACAAAAGATAAAAGCATCTGGTTTAATTCCAGGCGTGGAGTAATCAGGATGGAACGTACACACAACGGTTGGAGCAGCAGGGAATATTTAATACCGGGCATTGCCAATACTGATGTGAGCGCACTGTATGAAAACGACGATAACACTATTTGGATAGGAACCATGGGCAAGGGTATTATTTTACTTGATCCCGAAACAGGAAAGCAGGAAATTTTTAAAGGCGACAGTTTATTAAAGAAGGGCAACATTATATCAATGTCTGGCAAAAACAAAAGGATATGGGTCGCCAGCCTCGAAGGCACTTTCTCTTTTTCCAGCGACAGCAGCAATACACATGTAGTGAATTATGCTAGCCAGCCCGAGATTGGAAACAAGTATATCTACGATATTCTTGACGACAGTAAAGGCCGCACCTGGTTTGCAACCGACGGCAATGGAATAGCCATGTTACATGATGGACAATTCAGGGTTTTCGACAGCGTGCTTCAAAAAACCGGGAACGTTGTGTACAGAATTGTGGAAGATCCATATGGCAATATCTGGTATTCTACATTTAATCACGGTTTGATGAAGTTCGATGGAAAGCAGTTTTATTCCTTTTCCATTCAGCAAGGATTGAGTGATCTTAATTTAACAGGTCTCGCTGTATCTAAAGACGATCTTGCGGCATTCCACAAAAACCGGATCGATATAATTAATACCAGGAACAATGCTGTGTCTTACCTGGACGAAGAGCAAGGCCTCTATAACATAAACACCGACCTAAACGCCTATTCCACCGATGGCGAAGGCAATCTTTATTTTATCGCCGATACTTTGTTATGCAGGTATCACGCATCGTACAATGTTTCTCAACTACCGAAGATCATGATCGATGGTGTAAAGCTTTTTTTGAACGATATAGAGGTTTCAAATAATCACCAGTTCCGTTACGATGAAAACAATCTCAGCTTTTTTTACACCGGCCTTTACTATTCGGCGCCTGCAAAGATCATTTATGAGTATAAACTGGATGGTTACAGTAACGATTGGAGTGTTACAAAGGACAAAGTGCAGAATTTTCCGCAGTTACCACCTGGTACCTATACATTCAGGGTGAGGGCATCAATCAATAATATTTTTACGTCTGCACCAGAGGCTTCTTTCACATTTACCATTTTAAAACCATTTTGGCAAACGGCATGGTTTATTATACTCAGTATTGTGTTGTTAACATCGGCCATTTATTTTTTAATCAAGGAAAGAGAAAAACACTTTACAAAGCTTGGCAGCCTTGAGAAAGAAAAAATAAGATCACAACTCGAAACGCTCAAAAGCCAGATAAACCCACACTTTCTCTTCAACAGCTTTAATACACTTATTTCCGAGATCGAAGACAATCCTTCCAGCGCTGTCACTTATGTTGAAAAGCTATCCGACTTTTACAGAAGCATTGTTTCTTACCGCGAAAAAGATGTGATCATACTCGAGGAAGAACTGTTACTGCTCGGCAATTATTCCTTCATACAGCACAAACGTTTTGGCGATGCTTTTCGCATTCAAATCAATATCACCGCTGAACAGGCTGGCGGGTATTATATAACACCGCTGGCGCTTCAGTTGCTGATAGAAAATGCAGTTAAACATAATGTCGTATCCATCGAAAGGCCGCTGCTCATCGAATTATTTATTGATGAAGAAGAAAACCTGGTTGTCCGCAATAATATCGCCAAAAAAATGGTTCAGGAAAAAGGAAGCCGCATGGGGCTTGAAAATATCCAGCGGCGTTACGAACTGCTGAGCTCAAGAACAGTAGTGGTGCAGCACGATGAAAAGTATTTCACGGTTAAAATTCCCTTGCTTAAACAGTCTCTATGATAAAAGTATTAATAATCGAAGATGAAGAAGCCGCATCAAGAAGGTTAAATAAACTCATTGCCGAGCTTATGCCACAGGCTACTGTTGCGGGAACAATTGCAAGTATTGCTTCTGCAGTTCAATGGCTGCAACAAAATGGCCAGCCCGATCTTATGTTCGCCGATATTCACCTGGCCGATGGCTCCAGTTTTGAAATATTCAAGCTGGTAAAAGTTGAATGCCCGATTATATTTATCACAGCCTATGACCAGTATGCGTTGCAGGCATTCCAAACCAATAGTATTCACTATTTGCTTAAGCCAATAAAAAAAGACGACCTGAAAAAAGCCATCGAGCGATTTGAAAAAATTTATGCGACTCCACAAAAACCCGGAATCGATTTTGAGAAAGTGTTAAGCATGATAAAACAACCCGAGGCGAGCTATAAAGAACGGTTTATCATACGATTTGGGGAGCATATTAAAACCATTGAAACACGAGACATTGCCTGGTTTTATACAGAAAACAAGGCCAATTTCGCCGTAATGAAAGATGCCAAGCGTTACCCTATCGATCATAACCTCGACGAACTTGAAAGCATGGTTAATCCTAAACAGTTTTTCCGCATCAACCGGCAATTCATCATCAGTTATGGGTCCATTGCAGAAATGGTGAGCTATTCCAAATCGCGTGTCTTCATCAAATTAAATCCGCCTTCAAAGATCGAAACTATCGTAAGCACAGAGCGCTCAGCAAGCTTCAAATCGTGGCTGGCCGGCGAATAGTATTTGTCTGTAACCAATATCTGTAGTAATTTGCAGCCCGCAGGCGGATTTGTTTATTGTTCAGCCTGTAAAAAAATCTGAACTAATAAACGCCACAGAAACTCCACTTTAGTTTCCTCAACGTTTTTATTGTTCAGTAATTTTTTGTTGGCGGGCTTTTGTGTATATGGCATCGCCTGTTGTGTCACTCACTTGTACTCTTTGGCTTCGATCAGCACATTTTACTGTGTGTCTTATAAAATTGTTGATCGCGCCCCAAGGTTACAATTGGCTGTTGAAAGCCCGGCGTTGCACTGTGGCACAAGTGTGCGACGCAACTTAAGCTGAACAATGCTATAAAGCCAGGACCATAAAAAATATTCAAAAAAGCAGCAGCATGAATATAAGAGCAGCATTGGAAAAACGCATTCTCGTAATCGATGGGGCAATGGGCACCATGATACAGCGCTATAAACTTAGTGAAGCAGACTATCGTGGAGAACGTTTTGCAAACTGGCAAAGCGATGTAAAAGGGAATAATGACCTGCTGTGCCTTACCAAACCAGCAGTAATTGAGGCCATTCACAAAGAATACCTCGCTGCGGGTGCAGATATTATTGAAACAAATACTTTCAACGCACAACGTGTTTCATTAGCCGATTACCATATGGAGGCATTGGCTTATGAAATAAACCTGGCTGCTGCCCGTATTGCGCGCAAGGCGGCAGACGCGTTTACAGCAGAAAATCCATGGAAACCGCGTTTTGTTGCCGGAGCCATTGGGCCAATGAATAAAACGCTGTCTCTCTCTCCTGATGTAAATAACCCAGGCTACAGGGCGATCAGTTTCGACGAGGTTGCAGATGCATATTACGAGCAGGTAACTGCCCTTGTTGATGGCGGTGTGGATGTTTTATTGATAGAAACCATTTTTGATACGTTGAACGCAAAGGCTGCCATTTACGCGATCAAGAAATATTTTGCGTTGCATAACGACCAGAAAAAAGAAATAATGATCAGCGGAACTATCACGGACGCCAGCGGAAGAACACTAAGCGGGCAAACACTCGAAGCATTTTATACTTCTGTTATGCATGCAAAACCTTTGAGCATTGGATTGAATTGTGCTCTCGGCGCAAAAGAAATGCGCGGACATATAGAAGAACTTTCACAGCTGGCAAGCTGTTATGTTTCGGCATATCCAAATGCCGGCCTGCCAAATGCAATGGGTGAATATGATGAGCAGCCTCATGAAACCGCGCACTTTCTCGAAGATTGGGCGAATGAGGGATTTGTAAATATCGTTGGTGGTTGTTGCGGAACAACGCCAGACCATATCAGGCACATTGCGGTAAATGTGCAAAACATCAAACCGCGTAAAATGCCTTTATTGGAAACCGTTTTAGAAGATCAGCTATGAGTGAAACTCTTGTGATAAAAAATTATAGCCGCTATGCCGGGCTTGAGCCTTTGGTAGTTCGGCCTGATACAAACTTCATCAATGTTGGTGAGCGCACCAATGTAACAGGCTCAAAGAAGTTTGCGAGGTTAATTCGTGAAAATAAGTACGAAGAAGCGCTTAGCGTTGCAAGGCAGCAGGTAGAGAACGGTGCACAAATACTCGATGTGAACATGGACGATGCGCTGTTAGATGGCGTAAAAGCAATGACGACTTTTCTTAACCTTCTGCAGAGCGAACCGGATATTGCAAAAATTCCTGTGATGATCGATTCATCAAAATTTGAGATCATAGAAGCAGGTCTGAAATGTGTACAGGGAAAGTGTATTGTTAATTCTATCTCGTTGAAAGAAGGGGAAGAGAAATTTATACAACATGCATTAACCTGCCAGGCTTACGGCGCCGCCGTTATTGTAATGGCGTTCGATGAACATGGCCAGGCTGATACCAAAACAAGAAAGATTGAAATATGCCAGCGGGCTTATAATATACTGACTGAACAAGTTGGCTTTGATCCGCAGGATATCATTTTCGATCCCAACATATTTGCCATAGCCACAGGTATTGAAGAACATAATAATTATGCAGTTGATTTTATTGAAGCCACACGTGAAATAAAGCAACGAATGCCACTTGCGAAAGTGAGCGGGGGCGTTAGCAATGTATCCTTTTCTTTCAGGGGCAACGATCATGTAAGGGAAGCCATTCATAGCGTATTTCTTTTGCACGCGATAAAGGCTGGTATGGACATGGGTATCGTTAACGCAGGACAGCTTGTTGTGTATGACGAGATAGAACTGCAATTACGCGAACTATGCGAAAACGTAATTCTTAACAGGAACAACGATAACAATGAAGCTACAGAAAGCCTGATCGCTTTTGCGGAAACGGTAAAAGCAAAAGGTAAAGTGGAAGTAAAAGATAAAGCATGGCGTAACAATTCGGTTGAAGAGCGTTTAAAGCATGCCCTTATTAATGGCATTACAGATTACATAGACGCTGATACCGAAGAAGCCCGCTCAAAGTATTTCAAGCCCCTTGAGGTAATCGAAGGTCCACTGATGGCGGGTATGAACGTTGTGGGTGATCTTTTCGGTGCGGGCAAAATGTTCTTGCCGCAGGTTGTTAAGAGTGCCAGGGTAATGAAAAAAAGCGTGGCATATTTAACACCATTTATTGAAGAAGAGAAACGCCTGAACCCATTGGCATTGCAGGGCGGCGCCGCGAAAATACTGCTCGCAACCGTAAAGGGCGATGTGCACGACATAGGCAAAAATATTGTGGGTGTGGTGCTTGGCTGCAATGGGTACGATATAATTGATCTTGGCGTAATGGTGAGCGCTGACAAAATTCTAGACACGGCACAAAAAGAGCATGTTGACATTATCGGCCTGAGCGGACTCATTACCCCTTCACTCGATGAAATGGTGCACATTGCCCATGAAATGAAGCGTCGCAATATGAGCCAGCCTTTGCTCATAGGTGGCGCAACAACTTCTCGTATGCATACGGCGGTAAAAATAGCACCCCAATATAATAATGGTGTTGTGCATGTACTCGACGCCTCACGCAGTGTTACCGTTGCCGGATCGCTGCTGAGCAAGGATCAAAGGCAAAACTTTCTTAACGGCGTCGCAGGTGAATACATAAAATTGAAAGAACAATTCGATAACAAAAAGACTGCGAAACAATACATTTCTTATGCCGATGCAGCAGCAAATGCTTTAAACATCGAATGGCAAAACAGCAACACCTTAGCGCCAACCTTTACAGAAACAAAAGTTTTTGAAGATTTCCCGTTGGCTGAATTGCGTAGTTATATCGATTGGAAACCGTTCTTTATCGCCTGGGAAATGCATGGCAATTTTCCCGAAATACTTAGCGACCAAATAATTGGCAAAGAAGCCACTAAATTATACAACGACGCCAATGCCTTACTCGACCAGCTTGTTGCAGAAAAATGGCTTACTGCCAAAGGAGTTATCGGCTTTTGGGAAGCAGCAAGAGTAGCGGCAGATAGTGTTGAGGTATTAACCAAAACAAGCCGCATAAGGCTGGAATTTCTTCGTCAACAGGTAAAAAAAGCAAGCAGCCAGCCAAATTTGTCGCTGGCAGATTTTATTGCGCCGGCAAAAAAAGGAATCAAAGATTTTATCGGCGCTTTTGCCGTGACAATAGACGGAATAGAGCCGCACATAAAACGTTTCGGTCAACAGCACGACGACTACAACAAGATAATGCTGCAGGCACTCGCAGATCGTTTAGCCGAAGCATTTGCAGAATGCCTGCATCAGCGGGTGCGCAAAGAATACTGGGGTTATGCAAAAGGCGAAGAGCTTTCTAATGAAGAGCTTATTAAAGAGCAATATGCCGGTATTCGCCCTGCGCCGGGTTACCCCGCATGTCCCGACCACAGTGAAAAATACAAGTTATTCAGCCTGCTGAATGCAACGGAAAACACAGGCATACAACTTACCGAATCACTGGCTATGTACCCGGCAGCCAGCGTTTGCGGCTGGTATTTCAGTCATGCACAAAGCCAGTATTTTGGTGTTGGTAAAATCGGCGAAGACCAGCTTGATGATTACGCAAAACGAAAAGGCTGGAACAAAGAAGAAGCAAGCCGCTGGTTAAGGCCTTTACTCGATTAACTTGCCCAGTAAAAAATCCGGAACGCTGAAGAGTGCGACGCAACCGGCGATGCCAGGAGTGTTATGGCCGGGCCCAAAAACTATTCATACGATGTATTGAAAAGCAGTTTTTGCCACCGGCTGCATTAACATAAATTAAACTTTCGTTGCGTCGCACTCTTGTACTTCCACCACTTTATTCAACTAATTTTATCCTTACCAACAACGTGTTTGTATGAAAAGAACAAGCTACCTGCTGTGTGCCGCCATTGTAATAACCTCCTGCGCCGAAACAGCAAAAAAGCCCATGGACAAAGTGACTGAAGCCGCCGCGCCAACAGCGATAGAGAAGGAAAAAATATCTGGTGCTATATCCTGTAAGATCACCGGCTTTTCTGCTGCCGACAGCTTGTTGTATATAAACGGAGGCGGAAAAGATTTTAAAGAAACTGTTCCCAACGCTTTTGTGCCCACGGCTAAGGCTCCCGAAGGCATGGTATGGATCCCTGGCGGCGAATTTAGCATGGGTGGCATAAATCCTGTGGGCCTTA
Organism: Chitinophagaceae bacterium UBA7600; assembly: GCA_002478885.1. Lineage (GTDB taxonomy): Bacteria > Bacteroidota > Bacteroidia > Chitinophagales > Chitinophagaceae > DLKC01. The sequence goes on along the minus strand of DLKC01000040.1, from coordinate 20,618 downwards.
CTTCCGGCGGGCACGAAACCATGAACGACGCAAGGCCTGTGCACCGTGTTGCGGTCGATGGCTTTTATATGGATGCAACAGAAGTAACCAATGAGCAATTTGCAAAATTCGTTGCAGCAACAGGATATATAACAATAGCAGAACGTAAACCTACAAAAGAAGAATTTCCGAATGTGCCTGAAGAGAACCTTATCGCGGGTTCTGTTGTTTTCACCCCTCCGTCGAAACCGGTTTCATTGAACGATTATTTTCAATGGTGGAGCTATAGGAAAGGAGCAGATTGGAAACACCCAACCGGTCAAGGGAGCAGCATCAAAGGCAGGGAAAATTACCCGGTAGTGCAGGTCTGTTACGAAGATGCGGAGGCTTATGCAAAATGGGCAGGCAAAAGGTTACCAACCGAAGCCGAATGGGAGTTTGCAGCGCGTGGCGGGGTTGGTGGTGAACTATATGCATGGGGCAATGAACTTAAACCTGGAGGCAAATTGATGGCTAACATTTTTGAGGGGCATTTTCCGGGCGATGACAATGGAGAAGATGGATATAAAGGAATAGCACCGGTAAAACAGTATCCTGCATCTCGGTATGGGTTATATGATATTGCCGGCAATGTTTGGGAATGGTGCAGCGACTGGTACCGCCCCGATTATTACGAAACATTGTCGAAAGAGGCTGTGGCAAAAAATCCGAAGGGCCCCGAAGACTCTTACGATCCGGCAGAACCCGGACTGCAAAAGCGCGTGCAGCGGGGCGGATCATTTCTGTGTACCGATCAATACTGTACAAGATATATGTTGGGAACAAGGGGTAAAGGTGAATATATGACCTCTACAAACCACACCGGGTTCAGGTGTGTAATGGATACCGGGAAAACGGACGTGGCAAAAAACGAATGATTTAAATAGCCATTATTGTATAAAAAAAACGCAGGGGTCGCCTGTGTTTTTTTTATACAATAACTAGCTTATTATTTATAAGCCGGAATCAGCGTGTTAGCGAGTTCAACCATTTTCTTAACGCCATCGTCAGGAAGGTTGCCCTTTTTAAATTCGGCTAATACATCAGGCAGCTTGTTTTCCATTTCCATCAGGAAGTGTTCTTCAAATGCTTTTACTTTTTTTACAGCCACATCGCGTAATAAACCCTGCGTACCAAGGTAGATAATCGCAACCTGCTTTTCTACCTTAAACGGCGTGTACTGTGCCTGTTTTAAGATTTCAACGTTACGAGCGCCTTTATCAATAACCAGTTTAGTAGCCGCATCAAGGTCGCCACCAAATTTAGAGAATGCTTCCATTTCGCGGTAGAGAGCCTGATCCAGTTTAAGCGTACCGGCAACTTTCTTCATTGATTTAATCTGGGCATTACCACCTACACGGCTTACAGAGATACCTACGTTTATCGCAGGACGTATACCGGCATTGAAAAGATTACCCTCGAGGAATATTTGTCCGTCGGTGATAGAAATAACGTTTGTAGGAATATAAGCAGAAACGTCGCCGGCCTGTGTTTCAATGATCGGCAAAGCTGTTAAACTGCCACCACCTTTTACAAGATGTTTGATGTTATCCGGAAGATCATTCATATTCTTAGCCACTTCATCATTGGAAATAATTTTAGCGGCACGCTCCAACAAACGGCTATGAAGATAGAATACGTCACCGGGATAAGCTTCGCGGCCGGGAGGACGACGCAATAAAAGACAAACCTCGCGATACGCAACAGCTTGCTTTGAAAGGTCATCGAAAATGATCAGGGCAGGGCGGCCGCTGTCGCGGAAAAATTCACCGATCGCAGCACCTGCAAAAGGAGCATAGAACTGCAGCGGAGCGGGGTCACTGGCAGAGGCGGCAACGATGGTTGTATAGGCAAGGGCACCACTATCTTCCAGTGTTTTCATAACACCGGCAATAGTAGAAGCTTTTTGGCCAATCGCTACATAGATACAATAAACAGGCTTACCTGCCTCGTAGAATTCCTTCTGATTGATAATCGTATCGATACAAATAGCTGTTTTACCGGTCTGACGGTCGCCGATAACCAGCTCACGCTGGCCACGGCCGATCGGAATCATTGCATCAATGGCTTTTATACCCGTTTGCAATGGTTCTTTTACCGGTTCGCGATAGATAACTCCCGGAGCTTTACGCTCAATAGGCATATCAAACAACTCGCCACTGATGGGACCCTTTCCATCAATTGGTTCGCCAAGAGTATTGATGACACGTCCAACAAGTCCATCACCTACTTTAATGGAAGCGATCTTACCTGTACGACGCACAGTATCTCCTTCTTTAATTCCTGAACTCTCTCCCATTAACACCACACCCACATTGTCTTCTTCAAGGTTAAGGGCGATGGCTCTTACACCATTTTCAAATTCAACCAGCTCACCAGAACCTACGCCTGTTAGGCCGTATACACGGGCAATACCGTCACCAACCTGGAGTACGGTTCCTATTTCTTCGAGTTCAGCAGAAGTGTTGAAATTGCTCAACTGTTGACGAAGAATGGATGATATTTCATCTGGCTTAATACCTACCATTGTTTTACTATTTTATAGTTAATTATGAAAAAAGTTATTACCTGATCTTGTGAACGTACATATTTTCAATGAACTGCTTGCCTATTACCTGCAGATCGTGTTTTATACTTGCGTCGAACATAAGGTCTTTCGTTTTGGCAACAAAACCACCAATAATATCCGGCTTTACCTTGCTCACAATCTGAAGCTGTTTGTTTTCAAATCTTTTTAAGCCGGAAAAGCGCTTTCTCATTCCTTCTTTCAGCTCATCAGAGATCTCAACAGCAGTAGTAATCTCCAGGATTTCGATACCTTTTATTTTGCGGTATTGCTCGATAAACTCAACGGCGATTTCACCAAAGATCAATTCACGGCTTTTAGAAAAAACGAGCGTAAAAAAGGCCAGTGTGATTTCCGAAATTTTACCTCCGAAAACGGCTTTGAAAAGTTTGGTTTTTTGAGCATCGCTGTAAACGGGCGAAAGCATAATTGCATTGAACTCTTTGGTATTTGATGCCTTTATAAACTCAATATCCTTCACCACAGTATCCAGCTGATTTTGCTCAACTGCAATATCTATAAGCGCTTTTGCGTAACGATGTGCAATAATCTGATTTCGCATATGTTTTTACCTCGTTATTAAATAATTAGTTGCTGGTAACTGCAAGATCATTTGCAAGTTTAACGATGTACTTTTCCTGGTCTGCTTTGTCGGTTAACTCTTTTCTGATCACTTTTTCCGTCACTTCAATCACCATTTTACCAATGCTGTTCTTAACGTCAGTTAGAGCCGCGTTTTTTTGTTGTTCGATTGCACTTTGAGCATCGGCAACAATTCTGTCATATTCAAATTTTGCCTTATCCCTCGCCTCTGCGATCATTTTATCAGCAGTTTCCTTTGATTCTCTCAATATAGCTGCGCGTTCTTCCCTTGCTTTAGCGAGCAAAGCCTCATTTTCGCTTTTCATGTGCGCCATTTCCGCTTTCACTTTGTCGGCTGTTTCCAAAGCATCAGAGATGCCGGTTTCACGTTCTTTGAGGCTGTTTAGGATAGGCTTCCATGCAAATTTTTTCAGGATGAAAAAAAGAATAAGAAAAGCGACCAGGTTCCATACAAACAAGCCTAAGGCGGGAGTTAACAATTCCATATACTCTTAATTTGAAAATGAATAGTTGGTTCTAAACAAGTGAGACCATTTTAAATTAATTACTGCACCCTTTGCCCTGTGCGCCAGGTGCAGTAATCTTTTTACGTGCAATACCAGTACTAGCTGAAAACAGCGAGCAAGCCCGCAACCGCACCCAGAAGGGCAACACCTTCAACAAGGGCAGCAGCGAGGATCATGTTTGCACGAATGTCATTTGCAGCTTCAGGCTGGCGGGCAATACCTTCAACGGCGCCTTTACCTACCTGGCCAATACCGATACCGGCACCCATTGCTGCAAGACCTGCACCAATAGCACCCAGACCGGGCTGAACTACATCTGCTAATAAAACTGGATTAATCATGATACTTGTTTTTTTATGAACAAAATTTTTAGTTGTTATTAATGGCTATGCGCTTCATCGTGACCATGACCTTCTTCTTTCGCCATTCCTATGAATACAGCGGTAAGGTTCGCAAAAATATATGCCTGTATGAATGCCACAAGCACCTCGATCAGGTAAATGAAAACAGCAAGCAAAATGAAGAAAGGTGATGTGCCCCACCCAAGTGCAGTATTCATGGCTCCGAATATGAAAATCAGGATGATGAAACTCATTATAATAATATGACCCGAAATCATATTGGCGAACAAACGAATAATTAAAGCGAACGGCTTGGTGAAAATACCGAGTACTTCCACAGGAATCATGATCGGCTTAACGCCACCTGGAACAGGCGGATTAAGCGTATGACTCCAGAAGTGCTTATTGGTATTAAAAAGAATAACCAGGAACGAAATGATACCAAGCATCGCGGTAAAAGCTATATTGCCCGTTACGTTGGCAGTACCTGGGACCAACCCGATAAGATTGTTGATAAGAATGAAGAAAAATATTGTAAGCAACAACGGCATAAAACTCTCGTACTGCTTACCCAGGTTAGGTTTTGCCACCTCATCCCTTATAAAGGTAATAACAGGTTCCACAGCATTCTGGAAACCTTTGGGCGCTGTTTTTACGCCCTGGCCTTTTGCATATTTTTTGGCGAGGTTGCTCATGATAATAATGAGCAGGATAGCCGAAATAAGCATTTGAACCACATTCTTTGTAAGAGAGAAGTCGTATACCGTTGCATTTACATCAGGATGCCCGGAAGCGTCGGCTGCGTATACTTTCCCTGCTGCGTAAAGTGGTTTTCCTTTTTCGTCTTTAGCTTCAGCGAGGTGGTTTTTTTCAAGGTAAGCGTCAGTGGCCAGTACATACCCGTCATAAACACCTTCACCTTCTTCGAAAGCTGATGACATGAAAACCGATAGTCCTTTACCGGGGGCATACAGAACCACAGGTAATGGAATAGCACATTCAGTTTCTCCCAAAGTGAAAAAATGAAATTCATGGGAATCACCAACGTGTTCAAGAATTATTTTGGAAGGATTGATAGCCTCGGGTTTTGCGCCTTCTGCTGCTTCGTTTCCTGCATTTTCCTGCGCTGATAGCAACACCGGAAAGCTGAATAAAAGGATGCTGAGAACGGCTGCCTGCAATAGTTTGATGCTTCTGAACGTCATACCGGTCCTGAAATTTTGCGCAAAGATAATAGTTGGGGGCTATAAAATGTGTTTGGCCTGAAAAAATTAGAGGATCGCCGGTCAGGTTGCTTTTTATTCGCTGGTTTTAAATCTTTTATGAAGGATTCATTTGCCGAAGATTGCCCTGAAGGATCAAGTGTGCGACGCAAGAGCGGATGCCATGAAATGCTGTTGCACGGCACCAAAAATTCTTTATAACAGTGCCGATATTTATGTAGTGCGGACCGGCGCGCCGGCTTTTCCAAATTGCATATTGTGCAGTTTGAAATAATAACCTTGCAAGGATAACAGTTCTTCGTGGGAGCCGGTTTCTTTTATCTCGCCTTTGTCGAGGACAATTATTTTGTTTGCCTTGCGAATGGTAGACAAGCGGTGAGCAATTACGATGGACGTTCGCCCGGTAATAAGCGTATCAATCGCCTTCTGGATTAAAAGCTCGCTTTCAGTATCGATTGATGACGTGGCTTCATCCAGGATAAGAACCGAGGGATTGTACAAAATGGCCCTTATAAAAGAGATGAGCTGTCTTTGACCCAGGCTTAGTGTGTTGCCACGCTCCATTACATTATAGCTGTAGCCACCGGGTAACTGCATAATAAAGTCGTGTACACCGATTAGTTTGGCCGCTTCTACCACACGTTCTTTGGCTATGTCGGGGTTATGCAGCGTAATATTATCCATAACCGAACCTGAGAACAGGAAAACATCCTGGAGCACAACACCAATACTTGTGCGCAACCGGTCTGTATTGTATTGTTCAATATTTACGCCGTCGAGTAGGATTTCACCTTTTTGAACCTGGTAAAGCCGGTTAAGTACACTAATAATCGAGGTTTTACCGCTTCCGGTATGACCAACAAGCGCTATGGTTTCACCTTTCTTTACACTAAGATTAATGTGCTTAAGAACATAGTTGGGTTCATTATAAGCAAACCAAACGTCTTTGAATTCGATTTCCCCTTTTACCAAAGTTGGGTTATATGCATCAGCAGTTGACCCGGGCAGAAAATCGGGATTGTCTTCCACTTTAAAAATCCGTTCTGCGGCGATCATCCCCATTTGCAAGGTGTTGAATTTGTCAGCGATCACGCGCAATGGGCGAAACAATTGGTTGAGGTATAGAATAAATGCAACCAGCTCGCCGGCAAGGTCTTCTTTGGAAACAGGATTGTCTGCGGCAAGCCCCGCCAGCCACCAAACAAGCAAACCGGTTGAAACTGCGAGGACTATTTCAACCAGCGGAAAAAAAACAGAGTAAGCGAAAATAGATTTGATATTGGCATTACGGTGTTTCTGATTAATAGTGTCAAACTTTTTGAACTCCCTTTCTTCGGCTGCAAAAGCCTGCACCACCTGCATGCCCGTAATATGTTCCTGAACAAAGGCGTTGAGCGCGGCGACCGCATTGCGCACTTTTATAAAGCTCTTCTTCACGCTTTCTTTAAAATAGTAGGTCGCAATGATCATAATCGGGAATGGGACCAATGCGATGAGCGTAAGCCGCCAATCCGTGACAAACATGGTGACCAATACAACGATGATAGAAAGCAGGTCGGCCAATATCGGAATCAAGCCTTCAGAAAAAATATCGTTTATATTTTCTATATCGTTAATGGTCCTTGTTGTCAGCGTACCTATGGGCGTTGTATCGAATTGTTTAAGGTTGAGGCCAAGAATCTTCTTGAAAACACTGATACGCATATCCTTCACCACACGCTGGCCTAGCCATGCCGTCAGGAAAGAAAAAAGAAACCGAAGAGCCGTTTCTAAAAATATAAACCCAACTTGGAAAATGGTAACAGCAATGATAAATTTCGTCGCATCGTTCAGATCGTGGCCGGAAAATAACCACTGCAAAAAACCGGGTGTTGTAACATGTTTACCGGTTGCCTTGTCAATCGTAAGTTGAATAAAGAAGGGCCGCACGGGTGTAATAAACGCCAACACAATTGCCAGCACAACACTTAGTACAAATTGCAGGCGGTATGGTTTTACAAAATGAAAAATTCTGCGGAGTAACGAAAAATCAAAAATCTTTTTTTTGGGGCTGCCATTCATATTCGGCACCAAAGGTAAAGGGTTCTCCATAAAATGAACAGGTGCTCAATGATCAGTGGTTGAAGTTAGTTGGCAGGCGTTCAACTTTCATGGCAACGTCCGTTGTGTCACTCACTTATACAACACCGCATTAAGCAGCTTTAATTCTTTACTTTCGCGTCAGGCTTTAAAATTATCCTGGCATCTTAACTTAATTCCTGTGGCCGTCCTTATTCCTTATCATGAAGATAAAATATTGCAGTCCAACTGGTGGTTGCGGGCATCGGGTTGTCCTGACAGCCATTACAGCAACAACAGCAATATTATGCTGGTCGATCACCTGCTGGCGGTGACAGAGAATATCGATGCATTTTTTAACCGCCCTTTTTTTGGCTTTCATGCAGAAATGCTTACTGCACTTAACTCAATGAATGTTGATCGCGACATTGTACAAAAAGAACTTAAACTTGTTTCGCTGCTGCACGACATTGGAAAAGTGGAAGATGATAAAATGCTTTACACCATTCACCCGCTTGATCATGAGCTTGTATTGAAGAGACACACTGTTGTAAGTGTTCGCGCCGCCATAGAAATTCTTGGAACGGATAAAGCGCTTAGCAGTGATGAAAAAAGCAGGATATACTGGGCCATTGAGCAGCATGATATTTCTTATGGACTGTACAAGCAATTTCTCAGTACAGGATACTCTCCAGGGTTTGAAACATGGAAAACCCTTAACGACAAAATAAATACATCGGATGGTGCAGGACTTATGTACCTACTCATTTTCAAACTTGCCGATATACACGGCCATGCCAATATAGGCGACGTTATCTGGTTTTATAAAACAGTACAGCAAAATTATTTCGCTTCCCTTGGTCTTTACCTGCCCATACCTGTTGAGGATGATATGCGCTGATTAATCTTTGACCTTATGCTATACGAAGAGCAGTATGAGCAACTGTGCCACCAGTATTCGCAGGAACATGGTAAGCGGGTAAACACCGGCATATACTACCGCAGGCGAATCGTTACCCACCATTTTTATTGCAAACGACAACGCCGGCGGATCAGTTGAGGCACCGGCAAGCAGGCCGAATATTTCCAGCAGGTTTAGTTTATATACGAAGCGGGCAATAAGGCTGGTTATCAGCAAAGGAACCGTGGTTATTAAAGCGGCCATCAATAACAGTTCAACACCCTGTGCAGAAAACAGCATAGAAAGGAACGTTGCACCGGCACCAAGACCAACGCTGGATAAGAACAATACTATACCAATTTCCCGTACCATATAGTTAGCGCTCTGGGTTACGTATGAAATAACGGGAATAACGCTGCCATAGCGGCTGATAAAAATCGCAATGATCAATGGGCCGCCTGCCAATCCAAGTTTAACGGGAACGGGCACGCCGGGAAAAACAATTGGGATGCTGCCAAATAAAACACCAATCCCTATGCCCAGGAAAAGGCCTGCGATATTTGGTTCCCGCAACTCTTTTTCTGAGTTACCAAATTCAGTGGCAAGATTTTTAATATCATCATCACTGCCTATAACGGTGACCAGGTCGCCGAATTGCAACCGGGTATGGCCGGTGGGAATAAACTCAACACCCGACCTTAATACTCTGGTAATGGTTACTCCATATTTATGAATTACATCAAGCTCGGCGAGCGGATGAGTGCAAACTTCCTTGCGGGTTATGCGTACTTTTTGTGCACTCAGCGATCCTTCATGCTGTGAAAGGTCTTCGTCACTTTCAGAGCCTATAAGGGTTTTGAGCCTGTCGAAATCTGAAGGGTTGGCAACTATAAGCACGGTGTCGCCTTCCTGGAGTATGGTTTCTTTAGATGCAGTGGTTACTTCACCAGCCTGCTTTATCCGAGAGACAACAAAATTCGCTTTGAGCGTGTCAAAAAGGGTGGCTACCTGCTTGCCGATCAGCAACGGGTTTTCGATGCGTAATGTTAGCGTGGCCGGTTTAGGTGCGGCCGCCTTGTTTTGTGCCAGGTAATTTTCCTGCTCTTTTTGTAAGTCTACCTTGAAAATCCATTTCAGAAAGATCATTACCAGAATAATTCCTACGACGCCACCCGGGTAGGCAATGGCATAAAAGCCACCCAATGGTGGAAGATTTGTAAGTGCGGTATTGGCAACCGAAAGGTCTTTTACTGTTTGCTGTGCAGCTCCAAGCCCGGGTGTGTTGGTTACCGCGCCGGACATGAGGCCAACAAGCGAAGGCATGGCGGTGCCTGACAAATAAAACATAACAACCACCAATGCTACGCAGGAAAGCACACAAATTATTGCAAGCATGTTAAAGATGATGCCCCTGTTGCGGAGCGATGCAAAGAAACCCGGGCCTACCTGTAAACCCATGGTGTAAACGAAAAGAATAAGCCCGAACTCTTTGATATATTCGAGAATCTTTTCGTCGATCGTGAACCCGAAATGGCTTACAATGATGCCTGTGAACAAAACGAATGCAATACCAAAACTTACGCCTTTGAAAGAGAGTTTACCCAATGCAACACCCAGTGCTATAACAATGGCATAAATAAATATGATGTAGGCTGCGGAGGAGTGATCCTGGAAGAATGCGGAAAACCAGCTCATAGTTAATGTTTGCTGTTATTGAAATTATTGCTGCAATATGATATGCAGTAAAAGTGTGCGACGCAACAGGTGTTGAAAGATGGTACCGCTGCCGGTTACAAAAAATGTATTCGGCTGTTGCCAGCTTTCAAAAAAACTGCTGCACAAATTTATACTTTGTTCTTTCAATGGCAGCATACAGAATACAGCAAAAGGCCGGTTTTGCAACGGCTTTTTGCTGTTTCTACATGTTAAGCAAAAGTGCTATGCTGTTTCAGGTTGTTGCCCCCAATGCTCGGGTGAGCGCCACAATGCAGAGAGCAACAGTTCGCGCATAAAGAAAAATTCTTTTGGAAGTTTATCGTAAAAACGGGAGAACAGTTCTTCGTGTGACAAGAGTTCCTGTTTCCATGGTTCGCGGTCGATGGTCATAATCTTTGAGAAGTCTTCTTCTTTAAAATCTTCGAGGCCTACCCAGTTCATATCATCATAACGAGGCACCCAGCCGATAGGGCTTTCAACCGCTGATGCTTGTCCTTTAACACGACCCACGATCCATTTAAGCACACGCATATTTTGTCCGAACCCGGGCCAGCTGAATTTGCCATTCTCATCTTTCCTGAACCAGTTAACGCCAAATATTCTTGGTGCATTTGGAAGGTCTCTTCCAAACTGCAGCCAATGGTTTATATAATCCCCGATGTTATAACCCATGAATGGCAACATGGCGAATGGGTCTCTTCTCACTTTACCGATCTCACCGAAGGCTGCGGCCGTCATTTCGCTGCCCATGGTTGCTGCCATGTACACACCAAAGTTCCAATTGAAGGACTGATAAACCAGGGGAACGACGGTGCTTCTTCTGCCACCAAAAACAAATGCTTCAATATGAACACCGGCGGGGTTATCCCAGTCGCTGTCCACAGCAGGGTTTTGGTACGCAGGTGCGGTGAACCTTGAGTTGGCATGCGCTGCGGGTTTTCCGCTGGCGGGATCCCATGGTTTGCCATGCCAGTCAGTTAACCCGGCAGGCGCTTCGGGTGTTAAACCCTCCCACCACACATCGCCATCAGGGGTTAATGCCACATTGGTAAAGATGGTATTCGCCCTGATTGATTCCATTGCATTGGGGTTGGTCTTGTAATTTGTGCCCGGTGCCACACCAAAATATCCTGACTCGGGATTGATCGCACGCAATTGTCCGTCTTTTCCTTTGTGTATCCAGGCAATATCGTCACCTACGGTTGTAATTTTCCAGCCATCCATTTCTTTTGGCGGAATCATCATGGCAAAATTAGTTTTACCACAGGCGCTTGGAAACGCTGCTGCGATATAGGTCTTTTCCTGCTTCGGAGATTCCACACCCATGATCAGCATGTGTTCTGCAAGCCAGTTTTCTTCACGGCCAATGACAGAGGCAATGCGCAGGGCGAAACATTTTTTACCCATTAAGGCATTACCGCCATAACCACTTCCATAAGAAATAACCATGCGCTCTTCCGGGAAGTGGGAAATGTATTTTGTATCGGGGTTGCAGGGCCATATTACATCTTTGGCACCGGCTTCGAGCGGAGCGCCAAGTGCGTGGATGCATTTTACATATTCGCCATCTTTTACGTAAGGCAGGATGGGATCGCCCATACGCGTCATAATATGCATGTTTACCACCACATATTCAGAATCGGTCAACTGCACACCATATCTTGAATAAGGTGACCCAACCGGGCCCATGCAGAAGGGAATAACATACAGGGTGCGGCCGTGCATGCAACCTTTCATGAGATCATTCAGTATCTCTTTCATCTTTGCGGGTTCCATCCAGTTATTGGTTGGTCCTGCATCTTCTTTTCTGCGGCTGCAGATAAAAGTCTTGTCTTCCACGCGGGCAACATCGCTGGGGTCGCTGAAGCATGCATAGCTGTTTGGTCGCTTCTCTTCACTTAACTTAATAAACGTACCCTTTTCAACAAGGTAGCTACACAAAGAATCGTATTCTTCTTTAGAACCATTACACCAGTATATTTTTTCGGGTTCAGTATGTGCGGCAATATGGTCTACCCACAATTCAAGGTCTGATTTATTAAAAGTTTTATTGCTTAGTGGAAAGGAATTCTTGCTCATAGATTTAAAATTATTATTCGATAAGAGTTGATTGCTTGTCTGGATGCTCGTTTCCAGTGCGAAAGTATTTAGCCGGCAACTGGAAAAACATGACGAATATCAGGGCCATTTGTGAAACTTATCATTGAAGTTAAAAGAAAACCATTTCATTTTTACGGCCTCGTAAGCTTTGTTGGCAAATTCAGTCAGCGCTTTGTGTTGTTGGCAAAACCTGCACAGCCAGTGTGGTTTCGTTTACAAATATACAAGACTGGTATACCGGATGGCCGCCTTAGTATTATGCTAATCCAAAAAAGATACACAATATGCCCGCGATACAATACCTCAGAAATCTTTCACCTGAATTGCAAAGTGCCATCAACGAAAAGTTTGGCAGCCCGGAGGAACTGATCTTACGACTTATAAGCCTCGCAATGCTTGATCATAAAGTGATTGAAGAAAAGCCCGACTTTCATGAAATATTCAGCATGGAAATAAGATATGAGCTTTTCGATATTATCGACAAACTTGACGAAATAAACCTCAATGGAGCTTATTTGGCAGAACATGTGCTCACCGATTTCAGGCATGCAACGAAATCGTTTAGTATGGCAAGTTTCAACGACTATTTCCATAAACTTGGCATTAGCGACACGGAGAAGGATGCAGTTATCGATTATTATATGCGTGCCTTCAGTTATACCATTCTTGAAAATGCTGTAAGCCGCTTTTTTGAAAACCCGGCATAGCCATTTTATTGCAGCCGGTATAGGCCTGCGAGGCAACAGCCGACACCACCGGCTCCAATGCCCGGTTCATAAACCTTGCATTTTGACATGTTCTAGATGTTCCACCAATAAGTAAACTTAATAACCACTGCACGGTTGCGCACCGAAAGCGGCGCAGGATAATAATTGTCGGTATAAACAATAAAGAGGTCAGAAGCCGGGCGGTAACGCCATTGTAACCGGGTATTAAGGTTTATATTCTTCTGCTGGTCGTTGTATTGCAGAAAAGTGGTGAAGAATAATTTGTTGGTGAATGTAAAATCAGCCCTTGGCCCTATTAGCCAGAAATTATTAATGCCCCACGGCTGCGGTAGATCTATGTGGTTATAGCTCGTACTGAGTGTAATGCTCAGGAAAGGTTGAAAGCGGTAGCCGAGGTCTGTTGTAAAACTGAACCTTGTACCACCGGCATAATAGCCGCCATACCTGGTCGTAAATGCATAGGTGAACAGGTGTTGCGGCTTTGAAACAAAGTCTGCCCCAAAAGCTTTCCAGGTGTGTTTGCTGCCGGTGGCCAGCGTGTCTTTACCGGAATTTGTCGGATCGAATGGTTGCAGCAATTCTACATAGTCATGTGCCACCCAAACATCGCCAAAGCTCTGGTCACGGAAATTAAGATTGTAAGCGAGATAAGTTTCATCATCCGTGTGGCGCATAGACTGCGTATAGAAATAAGTTGTACTCAGCTTTGGCCCGTGGCTAAGGATGCTGCCTTTTTTTGGAAAGAACAAATAGCTGGCCTGGGGGTTTATTTTCACATAGTCTTTGCGGGGCACATAACCCACTTCGGAAGTGAAATTGCTGCCGACGATCTCATGCTGCCAGGAGATAATCCATTTGCGGTTAGCGTATTGAAGATTAGCGGCATGTGTCCAATCTTTGTCACTTGCTCCCGGACTAAAGGCCTTCACCAGCATGGCCTTGCCTGTCCAGGCATTGTTGGCCGAAGCGAGGTTATACTCAACGCCAATATTCCTGTTGTATAATGAATATGCAGGTTTGGCCGTGTCCTTGCCAGGCTCATAATTCAACGATTGTTTATTCACAAACAGGAACCTGATGTTGGACCGGGCGAACAGCTTTCTTTGCAGGGCAAGCACCGCAAAATTCTGAACGGGAAGCCCTGTTTCATCAACCGACTTTGTCTGGATATCCATTGCGCCAATCCTCCAGTTCTTATCAAGGCTACCGCTAAGCCTTGCTCCAAAGCTAATAGGCACACCCAGCCCTATTCTCCGGGAAAAGAAGGGGCGTATATTGGTATACCCAAAATTGCCAAACAGGTCGCTGTTCTCAATAAAGAACTGCCTGCGTTCGGGAAAGAATAATTCATAACGGTCGAGGTTGGTTACCTGCCTGTCAACCTCCACCTGCGAAAAGTCGGGATTGTACGTAAGATCAAGGTTCAGGGAAGAGGTAACGGCAATTTTTGCATCAGCACCCACTTCGCCCTTATAGTCAGCCGGCTTTTTATTTTCATAGTCTTTGGTAACGCCACCGAGTGCATACGGTATTACAGAAAAGTTGAAACCCGCATCGGGTGGCGATTCATCCCAGATCAGGTCGCCGGTATAGGCAAGGGAGGCCGTTGGGAATTGCCTTGGCACCGGCGCCCATGCAGATTTTTCCGCAACTTTTATGTCAAGGCGGCTAAAATTGATACCCCATGTTTTGATGCCTTTTTTATAGCGGATCGTTTTAAAAGGAATAGCCGCTTCAAAGGTCCAGCGGTCGCCATAATTCTTCACTTCAGAGATCCACTTGTTATCCCAGCTCAGGTCGGCTTTACCGCCATCGTACAGCATGCCATCCCACTGGGCCCCTGCCGCATTCGCGCCAAAAGTGAAACCATTGGTGCGGTCGTCAAACGGGTCGATGAAGAAAATGAAGTTATCGTTCTTGCCAAATACGAAATCGCGGCGCAGCGATTCCACCATATACGGGCCGGGTTTGGTAAGATAGCAGTTTACAAATATGTAAATATTGTCGCTGTCGTAGGTCATGCGCACATCGGTCGGCACCTTTGCATGGCTGGTATCCATAGGCAGCACCATATAAAAGCTGGAGGCTACATCCGCATCGTGCCAGGCCGATTCGTTCATTACCCCATCGACTGCCACAGGCGAGTTGGCTTTTTTAATGTGCAATTGAAATGCAGCATTTTTTTTCTGAGCAACCGCGCTTAATAAACACACCAGGAAAAAGGCAAGAAACGAAAGTCTGATCACGTTGGTTTGTTGTAAATTTTCGAAACTTTGCTAAGGTAAATACTGAATGATTAGCAACCGGACTTATCTTTTACGCAAACGCTTGAGTGCAGCTCGCCCTGGTAAAAAGCATTTTTATCTATACCAGCTCCTGTTTTTTATGGCAACGTCCCTTGCGTCGCAAGCACTTCATCAGTATATCATGGGGCGACAAACGCGGCTACATGTATGGCAGGAACGATGAACGGATTGCGACGCAACGAAGCTCAACCGGAGTTGCGGAAGCTGGTACCATAAAGATTTTCATAGTTCTGCCGGTAAAGCTGGCTTTTTTGTAAGCTTGTTTTGCAAGGCGTGTGCAAAGTAAAAGTTCAACTGTTGCTGTAATTGTTCAAATTTGCCGGTACTTAAGGTTTTAAGTAAAGTCATGTCTACAAAAATTCTGCTCATAGATGATGAAGAAAAGCTCCGCAGCTTATTAGCCAGGTTGCTGCGGCTGGAAGGCTTTACCATTTCAGAAGCGCCTACGCTGAAAGCAGCATGGAAAGTTATTGAAACAGATGAACCTGATGTTATTTTATGTGACGTTAAACTGCCGGATGGCAACGGTGTAGACTTTATCGCCCAGGTAAAACAGAAACACCTGCCAACAGAAATTATATTGCTAACGGCTTATGGGAATATTCCCGATGGTATCCAGGCCATGAAAAACGGCGCTTTTGATTATATCACCAAAGGTGACGACAACAACAAGGTAATACCGCTCCTTCATAAAGCATTGGAAAAAGTACAGTTGCAAAAGAGAGTGCAGCAGCTGGAAAGCCTCGTTGGAAAGAAATACAGTTTTGACAGCATTATAGGAAAAGCAGCATCAATGGGGAATGCTGTGTCCCTGGCAAAAAAAGTAGCACCAACAGATGCCACGGTACTATTGCTTGGCGAAACAGGTACAGGCAAGGAAGTGTTTGCTCAGGCCATTTACAATGCAAGTGGCAGAAACAACAAAGCATTTGTTGCATTGAATTGCGGTGCTTTTACCAAAGACCTTTTGGAGAGTGAGTTGTTTGGTCACAAGGCGGGCGCTTTTACAGGTGCGGTAAAAGACAAAAAAGGATTGATTGAAGAAGCAAACGGCGGAACACTGTTCCTGGACGAAATAGGAGAAATGCCGGTTGACCTGCAAAGCAAATTGTTGCGCGTGCTGGAGACCGGCGAGTTCATAAAAACAGGCGATACAAAAACAAGCAAGGTGAACGTTCGCATCATTGCTGCCACCAACAGAAACTTACAGGAAGCGGTAAAAGAGGGGCACTTCCGCGAAGATCTTTTCTACCGGTTGAACGTTTTTGCGATAGAGCTGCCGCCGCTAAGAGAAAGAAAAGAAGACATGCAAATGCTGGCGGAATATTACACCCGGCTGTTTGCTGCAAAAACGAATCGAAAAATTACAGGCATTAGCAAAGAAGCGCTAAAAGCGTTACAAAACCACCGCTGGAAAGGCAACACCAGGGAATTAAAGAATGTGATCGAAAGAGCGGTGATCCTGGAAGATGGCGATGCACTTTCGATCGAAGTTTTGCCACTTGATCTGCAAACCAACAGCGATAGTTCCCGGAACCTGTTTGATTTATCTGTTATGGAAAAGGAACATATTCAAAAAGTGCTGGCGTTTGCAAAAGGTAATAAAACAGAAGCTGCACGTTTGCTCAATATTGGTTTAACAACATTGTACCGGAAAATGGAAGAATACGGCATCCCTAAATAGGTATCCCTTTCATTTTGAAAATGCACCCTTTCATTTTGAAAGGGTTTTTTGTTTTGGGCAGAACCAGCAAAGCCTTTACAAAAACAGCTATAACCATTACCCGGTAAGCATTTCAGCTAAACGCAAGCGACGCCGTTATCCGACAGGGCATACGTTTTGGCATATTGGCTCATCAAAGTATTATGCCTGCCGTGGCAAACAGCAAACGCAATAAAACAAATGAATATGGTGATGAAGTACCCCGATGGAAAGACTTCATTATGCTGTTCGCCGTTTTGCTGGCACTGATGGCTTTGTCCTGGCTGGCCAATAATACGTTGCATTGGTTTCATTAAAGCAAATTATATGACCATCATACTCATTATTGCCGGAGTGCTTTGCTTCTGGCTATTCTACAAATCCATTGACTTTTTTGAAAAGATCTGAAATATGACTGCACTATTCATTCTGGCAATCGGGGTGTTTATCTACATCTGTTACGTATTGCTGAAACCGGAAAAATTTTAAAGAAACCTGCTTATGAACACAGAGATTTCAGGTGCTGTAGCTATGATTGTGGCAATGGTGGTTTTAGCCATTCCGTTGGGCAGATATATTGGTAAAGTTTATCTCGGCGAACGCACCTGGCCGGATGTTGTTTTCAATCCAATTGAACGACTCATTTTTAAGGGAAGTGGTATTGACCCTGGTAAAGAAATGACCTGGCAGCAGAACCTGAAAGCTTTGCTTACCATTAACCTCTTTTGGTTCTTTATTGCCCTGTTTATTTTGATGAACCAGCATTGGTTGCCGCTGAATCCCGATAACATTCCATCCATGTCGCCCGATCTGGCATTCAACACTGCTGTTTCATTTTTAGTGAACTGCAACCTGCAACATTACAGCGGGGAAACAGGCTTAAGTTACTTTTCCCAAATAAGCTGCATCATGTTCCTGCAGTTTGTAACCGCGGGCACGGGCATGGCCGCCGCAGCCGTTGTGTTCAATGCCATGCGGGAAAAAACCACCGACAGGGCAGGCAACTTCTATCATTACTTTATAAAAAGCTGCACCAGGATCTTACTCCCCATCAGCATTGTAACTGCCATCATTCTTGTATTCAGCGGCACGCCCATGACCTTTGATGGGGCGGCCCGTTACACGTCGTTGCAAGGCGATACCGTTAGCGTGGCAAGAGGCCCTGCAGCGGCCATGATTGCCATTAAGCAAACCGGAACAAACGGCGGTGGTTTCTTTGGCGCCAATTCATCGCATCCTTTGGAAAACCCAACCTATTTCACCAACATGACAGAGAATATCCTGGTACTGCTTATACCAATGGCAATGCTGTTTGCACTGGGCTATTACCTCAAGCGGAAGAAAATGGCGTGGATCATTTTTGCTGTAATGATGGTTGGTTTCCTGCTATTGCTTATACCCGCCATTCAACAGGAAATGGCCGGTAACCCTGCCATTGCAGCTATGGGAATCAATCAACACAGGGGCAGCATGGAGGGGAAAGAAATACGATTTGGCGCTGCTGCTTCTGCCACATGGGCTATATCTTCTACGGTTACGTCCAACGGATCTGTCAATGCCATGCACGATAGTTTAACCCCTTTGGGCGGCATGCTGGCGATGCTGGGTATGATGATCAACTCCTTTTTCGGCGGTGTAGGTGTAGGCTTTCTCAACTATTACATTTTTATCATCATCGCCGTATTTATCAGCGGGCTTATGGTTGGCAGAACACCGGAATTCATGGGCAGGAAAGTGGAGGCAAAAGAAATGAAGATTGCCATGCTTATTGCCCTGCTGCACCCATTGCTCATATTGGCAGGTACTGCGTTAGCTTCTTACCTGTTTGCGCACAATCCTTCGGCGTATGCAGGCTGGCTGAATAATCCGGGTTATCATGGCTTCAGCGAAATGCTTTACGAATACACATCGTCGGCGGCGAACAATGGCAGCGGCTTTGAAGGGCTGGGCGATAATACGCCGTGGTGGAATATCAGTACCGGCATGGTGCTGATGCTTTCGCGCTACCTGCCCATTATTGGCCCTGTTGCTATTGCAGGCATCATGGCAAAGAAGAAATACATCCCTGAAAGTGCGGGCACTTTAAAAACTGATACAGCCACATTCGGGTTAATGACATTCGCCGTGATTCTGCTGGTAGCTGCTTTAAGCTTTTTTCCGGCTTTGGCATTGGGCCCGTTGGCTGAATATTTTTTCCTGAAGTAAAACGCATTAATGAACCCGGCGATAGTATTTCCATTCAGCATTGTTGCGTCGCACTCTTGTACGCCTTATTCGCTGCTCAGCAGCGGACAGAACGTTGAAGGGAGTGACACAACAAAAGCCCGGTAAAGCGATAAAGCTTATAAACAAATGAATATGTCGAAACATAAAAGAGCAGCAAAATTGTTTGAAACCGCCCTGGTAAAGGAAGCGGTTAAACAATCTTTTATAAAGCTTAACCCGGCAATCATGTTCCGCAACCCGGTAATGTTTACGGTAGAGCTGGGAACAGCGGTGATGCTGTTTGTAACCATTTGGGCATTGGCCGGGGGCGATGCGTCACAGGGCAGTTTTGTTTACAACCTGGTTGTGTTTCTTGTTCTTCTTATTACCGTGCTGTTTGCCAACTTCGCTGAAGCACTGGCAGAAGCAAGGGGAAAAGCACAGGCCAACAGCCTGCGGAAAACACGGGAAGCGACACCTGCAAAGAAGCTGCTTTCGTCAACAGGGATTGATACCAACGAAGTGGAAGTGGTAACTTCTTCACAGCTAAGGCTAAACGACCTGTTTGTTTGCGAAGCCGGTGACGTTATACCGATGGATGGTGAAATCGTTGAAGGCATTGCCACTATCGATGAAAGCGCCATCACGGGTGAAAGTGCTCCCGTTATACGCGAAGCAGGTGGCGATAAATCATCTGTAACAGGCGGAACGAAAGTCCTTTCTGATTTAATCGTTGTAAAAGTAACCACCAGGCCCGGGGAGAGTTTTTTAGACAGGATGATTGCATTGGTAGAAGGCGCTTCGAGGCAAAAGACTCCCAACGAAATTGCACTGACGATTTTGCTTGCCGGCTTTACCCTTGTCTTTATCATTGTTACTGTTACACTCAAGCCTTTTGCTGACTATGCCAATACCCCCATTACCATTGCAGCCTTCATTTCGTTGTTTGTTTGCCTGGTACCAACCACTATCGGTGGCCTGTTAAGTGCGATTGGCATTGCGGGCATGGACAGGGCATTGCGGGCAAAGGTGATTGCCAAAAGTGGTAAGGCAGTGGAAACCGCCGGCGATATTGATACATTACTGCTCGATAAAACGGGCACCATTACCATAGGCAACCGGAAGGCTACCCATTTTTGGCCGGGCAGCGGTGTAAGGGAGAGTGATTTTATTGAGTTAGCAGTATTGGGTTCTTTGGCTGATGAAACACCGGAGGGAAAGTCCATTGTTGAATTAGCAGCCTCCAAAGGCATGGTACGGAAAAAGGAACCGGGGATGCAATTTATTGGGTTTACGGCCGAAACAAGAAGCAGTGGCGTGGACCTGCCCGATGGCAGAAAGATCAGGAAGGGAGCTTTTGATGCCATCAAAGCGATGGCAGAGGATAATGGCAATACCGTTCCTGGTGAAATAACCGAAAGGGTAAAGCAGGTTGCCCAAAACGGGGGTACCCCGCTGGTAGTAGCACAAAATGCTGTGATAAAGGGAGTGATTGAGTTGCAGGACATTATTAAACCCGGCATCCAGGAGCGCTTTGAGCGTTTGAGAAAAATGGGTGTAAAAACGGTGATGGTGACCGGTGATAACCCGCTTACTGCGAAATATATTGCCAGCAAGGCAGGCGTAGATGATTTTATTGCCGAAG
>DLKC01000004.1 GCA_002478885.1 Chitinophagaceae bacterium UBA7600 | reverse complement strand
TTTAAGTCCTGCGTGTCTACCAATTCCACCACCAGGGCGCCGTATGGTGAAAAAAAATCCCGTCCTGCTTTTGCCGAACGGGGTAATTTCTGAGCGGAAGACCGGGCTCGAACCGGCCACCCCGACCTTGGCAAGGTCGTGCTCTACCAAATGAGCTACTTCCGCTTGTTCAAGAACTATTTTTTGGGAGTGCAAAAATAGGGTTCTCACTATTCCCACAAAAATATTTAGTAGTTTTTTTTATTTATACTGCGGCGTATATAAAGTATTGCCCGGAACTTCTACATCAGGCTTGCCTTTATACCGATGTGCATATAACTGGAAACAGCCGCCAAAAAGAAAAGCAATAACAATAAGCACCTGCATGTAAAAAAGAAACCTGGATGATGTTACCCAGTTATAACCAAATTCTTTATCCTTATGTTTCTGAATTTCGTTTACCATAGTGAGAATATTGCTGTGCAAAAATAAGGGGCAGCACTAAATAATCATAAGTTCTTATTAACAATTTCGGAAAAACGTTCTTTCTTTTTTATAAAGTATTCCCATATCAAAGATTTATTACAAACACCCGATAACTGTTCCAGCGATTTTCCTGGCAGCACCGCCGACCTCTTGTGTTTAAATGCCCACCTGCACAGATCGAACTGTGCCTTTAAAACCGCCGTGAATGCAGAGCTATACCCCGAAAGCAGGCTTTTCCATGCAAATAAGGCATCAAGAAAGATGCGCAGGGGCATCTTCCATATTTTTTGTGACAGTGGAAGGTTTTTGCTAAGCATGATAAGATTGTTCCTGAAGTTCAGGTATACCTTCCTGCTGTTGTCTTTTGGCAGTGTACCACCACCGATATGATAAACGACCGATGCCGGACAGCACATGATTTTATAGCCTGCCCGTTTCATGCGCCAGCAAAGATCAATTTCTTCCATATGCGCAAAAAAGTAACCGTCGAGCCCACCCATTTCGTGAAAGACAGCAGCTTTTACAAACATGGCTGCACCGGTAGCCCAAAATACTTCGGCAATGTTGTCGTACTGCCCATCGTCTTTTTCACATATATCGAAGACGCGCCCACGCGAAAAAGGGTAACCAAGACAATCGATCCACCCCCCGGCGGCACCGGCATATTCAAAATACCCCCGATTGTGATAGGAGCGTATTTTCGGCTGGCAGGCTGCGATCTTTACGTCGCTGTTCATTAAGTCTATGACAGGTTCTATCCATCCCTTTTCCACTTCCACATCAGAATTCAGCAACACATAATAACCTGCTTCCACCTGTTTCAATGCCTGGTTATAGCCCTCTGCGAACCCATAGTTTTTATCGAGCGCGATTATTTGAATGGCAGGAAAATTTTGCTGCAGGTAAGGCACCGAATCATCTGTTGAAGCATTGTCTGCAACAATTACCGTAAAATTTTCGTAAGTTGAGTCAAGCACAAAAGGCAGGAATGATTCCAGGTATTTTCTCCCGTTAAAATTGAGGATCACAACTGCAACAAGTGGTTTGGCCAAAAAGAAATTATTTGCCCAAAAATAAGCAAGTGAATATTCTGAGCAAGCATTTGGCAACAATATGCTCAAATCGCAGCCATCAAAATTCACGGCGGCATGATATTTAGTATATGCTGCATCAAATTCAGGCGATTCATGGTCTTTATCATCAATAACGGAAAAACATGTTTGGAGTAACCATCCTCGGCAATAATTCGGCACTACCGGCACATGACAGGCACCCCACTTCCCAACTGGTCACATTAAACGACCAGCTATTCCTGATCGATTGCGGCGAAGGCACTCAAATGCAATTAAGCCGTTACCGTATAAGAAGAAGCAAAATCAACCATATATTTATTTCGCACCTGCATGGAGACCATTATTTCGGCCTTCCCGGTTTACTCACCAGTTTTGGCTTAATGAACAGGGAGCAGGATCTTCACATTCATGCACCGGCGCCACTTAAACAAATCCTGGAACTCCAATTTTCTGCCGGTGATACCAGGCTTCCCTACACGATCCATTTTCACCCTCTTGGAGATGAGGGTATCATTGCAGAAACAGAAAGATTTGCTGTTGAGTGCTTCAGGGTTTTTCACCGCATTGATTGCTGGGGGTTTATTATAAGGGAGAAGAAAAAACCCAGGAAGATCGTTATTGAAAAAGCAAACCAGTGGGAAATACCCGCCAGCTTTTTTGAGCAACTTAAAAATGGCCTCGATTTCGTTACTCCGGATGGCCGTGTTATTGGCAACGGGCAGGTGACTATTGCCTCAACGCCCCCTAAGAGTTATGCCTTTTGTGCAGATACGCTTTTCAAAGAATCCATTGCAGAAAAAGTGCATCGCGTTTCGCTGCTTTACCACGAAACCACTTATTTAAAAGAGGCAGAAGAGCGGGCCTTCAGCAGGCACCACAGCACTACGGAGCAGGCCGCCGCTATTGCCAGGCTTGCCAATGCGGGGAGCTTACTGATCGGGCATTTCAGCAGCAAGTACGAGCTGCTTGATGATTTTCTGTCAGAAACTTCGGCCGCGTTCCCCAACACGCAGCTTGCCCAGGAAGGGGTTACCTACCTTGTTTAACAAGCTTCTTTATTAGTTCTCTTTTCCGAAAACCGTGCATCGCGCGAAAAGATTATGCCACCAGCTTCTGTGTATGGGATGCTGCCGGCTGTGGCGTTAAGAGCCGAACGTACAAGGGTGCGACGCAACGGATGATGATCAATGATATGCTGCCGGGTACACAAGCAAACAGGCCGTAAAGGCAAAATAAAAAAACAACTATGCCCCGCATCCCTTAATTTTGCAGCGTCAATTTGAGTTCTTACAGCATTTGTTAAGTGAATGATATTTTTCTGCTAAGCATTTTTTCGCAATAGTTAGTTTAGTCTTCTTTACGTCTGCTTTTTTTCTCAAGTATTTTTAATCTATCAATTTTTCAGCATGAACATTTATGTTTCAAATTTGAGCTTCGCCGTTCAGGACGAAGACCTGAGAAGCTTTTTTGCCGAATATGGTGAAGTTTCTTCTGCTAAAGTAATCATGGACAAATTTACCAATCGCAGCCGTGGTTTCGGTTTCGTTGAAATGTCTGACAACGCTGCTGCACAGAAAGCTATAAAAGAGCTTGATGGCGCTACTGTTGACGGCCGTGCAATCCGTGTGAATGAAGCAAGACCAAAAGAAGATCGTGGTGGTGACAGGAATGGCGGTGGAAGAAAGCCTTCTTACTCCAATAACCGTTGGTAGTCAGCTATAGATTCTTGTGAGAGGCTCAACAGGAGCCTCTTTTTTTTGCCCATACGGCAAGGTTTTTGGCTTTTTTGATTAAAAAAAGGGGCCGGGATGTAACATTAAACCGGCCGATACGTATAACAGAGGTAATTTTAATGCACGCAACAAGAAACGCTGTTTATGACCGAACGGGAATATAATGAATGTGTAAACCAGTACGCTGATAATGTATTCCGTTTTATCGTGAAGAATTTACGACACGAAGAAGACGCGAAAGATATTGTTCAGTCGGCTTTTGAAAAATTATGGCTTCACCGCGATGCTGTGGAAAACGGCAAAAGCAAGTCGTATTTGTTCACTGTTGCCTATAACCAGATGATCGACCACCTGAGAAAAAGCAAACGTGTTACCCTGCAGGACGAATTTTCGGCTACCGCCAAAGTTTACCAGCAGCCGGTAAATAATATGAAAAAGGCTTTGCAGGAGGCGTTAAACAGGCTTAACGAAGTACAACGAAGCCTGGTAATGCTGAAAGATTATGAGGGCTACAGTTATGAGGAGATTGGAAGAATAACAGGATTGAATGAAGCACAGGTGAAGGTTTACCTGCACCGTGCGAGACTGGCACTGCGGAATTATTTGGTTAGTCCAGAAAACGTGATGTAAGAAAGAACAAATTAACTTAACCGGATCTGAAAAGATTATCAAAAAGAGTAAAATGATTAACAGGCATAACTACGAAGAATTTTTACTGATGTATGTTGACAATGAGCTTACAGCCCAGCAACGTGCCGCAGTGGAATCTTTTATGCAGCAGAACCCCGATCTCCAAAGTGAAATGGATATGCTGCAACAGGCAAAGTTGTTACCTGATGATGACATATTCTTCGGCAACAAAGAAGCTTTATTAAAAGGCCCTGGCAGTATTGGCGCGGAGAACCATGAAGAATATTTCCTGAACTATATAGATGAAGAGCTTGATGCGACCGGGCGCCAGGAAGTGGAAAAATTTGTGTTACAGCATCCGCAGTTCCAGGAAGCATTCACACTGCTTAAGCAAGCAAAACTTGAACCCGAAGTGCTTGTTTTTGAAGACAAACAATCACTCTACAGGAAAGAAGAACCGAGGGTAATACCGTTAATGCTTAAAAGGTTTGCTATTGCAGCTATATTCACCGGGATAGGCATTGCGGTATGGATGATGTTGCCCAAAACCCATGAGCAGGGTCAGATTGTGCAGGCACAGCCGGAAAAGAAGCCTACCAATCCTGTTCAACAGATCGACAGTTCTGTTAACCACCAGGTGCCCGATAACAACAATGCTCAGCAATCAACCATAGCGTTAACCGGTGAGAAAGAAAAACAAAAAGTACAGGATATAGCACCCGTTGTAAAGCAACAAAATAAACCATTGCCGGTAGCTGTTCAGCAAACACAACCCAATGACCAATCAACCGTTGCGGCCATTGACAATCATGATGTGCAAAATAAGAATACGGCTATTGATATCAGCATCGGCACTGTTGCCGCAAATACCGATCACAACAGCGGCTCAACTGACAACAACGCAAATACGAACGAACAACAACAAAAAGATATTTACGCTTACCAGAATACCCATTCAGATTTTTCTTCAGCCAATGACAGCTATGCAAAACCCGCTGTTTACAAAGAGATAAACCCAAATGAAGACGCAAACAGTAACACCCTGTATATTGGCTCCATAGGGCTGAACAAAAACAAAGTACGTGGTATCATGAAAAAAGTTGGCGGCATTTTTTCAGGAAAAACAAAAAACGCCGCTGAGGGAGAAAATGGCAAACTGCAGGTTGCCAACTTCGAGTTAAATACCAATTAGCAATCATTTTACAATCAAAGAAACATATGAAACGGATCATTTTTACAACAGCAGTTGTGTTGCTGGGAGGCAGCGTTTTTGCCCAGTCAGATACAACCAAACCAAATGAAACAGATACGGTAAAGGTGGGTGGCTTTATTATCATTAAAAAAGATAAACCCAAAAAAACATACGAAGCAGACACTACACATTACTCAGTCGACATTACCATAGGCAATGAATCACGCAGCAGCAGTTACGGCAGTTACCGGCATCATTCGGCTGTTAGCACCAACTGGCTCATCTTCGACCTTGGTTTTGCAAACTGGCGCGATAAAACGGTGTATGGTTCTCCCGAAGCCAACAGTTATCTTAACGCACAGGGCGGCCCCGATTTCACGAGCAGCGATCTTAACCTCAACAATGGCAAATCGTCGAACGTAAACATCTGGCTGTTTATGCAAAAGCTGAATGTGATCAACGAGGTAGTTAATCTTAAGTATGGCCTTGGACTTGAAATGTATAACTACCGTTATGAGACCAATATCAGTTATCACAAAAACCCATCTTATATTTTCCGCGACTCGGTGGTGTTCTCCAAAAATAAACTGGCGGCCGATTATGTGACCATCCCTGTTATGATCAACATAAGCCCGTTCAGGAATAAAAGACAGGGGTTAAGCTTCAGCGTTGGTATGAGCGCAGGCTATTTGTATAACAGCCGCAACAAGCAAATAAGCGATGAGCGCGGCAAACAAAAGCTGCATGGCAGCTTCGATCTCGATCCCTGGCGCTTTGCCTATGTTGGAGAGGTTGGCCTCGGACCGGTAAGACTGTACGGCAGTTACAGCATCAACCCGCTGCACAAGTATGGCGTTAAACAATACCCCTACACAATCGGGTTAAGATTCAGCAACTGGTAAGCATACAAAAATTTTCTCGTTTGTGCATTAAAGAAGGGATCGCGGTTTTCCGTGGTCCCCTTTTTTATGCAATATTTTTAATACCGGCTTTGGTTCTCCGTGGCATCTTCGTTGCGTCGCAATCCTTTCACCGTTCACAACACCGCTCAGCAGAAGGGTGGGATATGCAGCAAATCAATCTACACCGCCGGCTCCTGCTGGCTAAGGCAATGAAAGCTGCCAAGCCCCCAGATGATTTCTGTTGAATCGATACCCACCACTTCCCTGCCGGGAAAACACTGCTGAATAACCTGCAATGCCTTATCATCATTCTTACTTCTGAAAGTAGGAACGATCACCGCGTGGTTGGCAATATAAAAATTGGCGTAAGAACAAGGTAGCCGCTGGTCTTCGTAATACAATTCATCCGGCATGGGCAACTCAACAATATTCAATTGCTTTCCGTTCAGCAAACGCATTTGCTTTAATTGTTGCAGGTTTTGCCTGAGCAAAGCATGATTCTCATCATTTACATTTTCTTCCACCACCGCTATCACGGTGTCTTCATTTATAAAACGAACCGTATCATCAATATGCCCATCGGTATCATCACCTACAATACCATCGTCAACCCAAAGCACCTGCTCCACCCCGTAGAAATGTTGCAGATAATTTTCTACCTGTTCCTGGCTTAAATGTGGGTTACGATTTGGATTCAACAAACAAGCTGTTGATGTAATTACTGTTCCCTTTCCATTAAAGTCAACAGACCCGCCTTCCATCACAATGCCCGGGTAAAAAACAGGCAAGCCAAATTCCTTCGCAATCAGTGTTGGGATATTATCGTCGAGATCGAACGGGGGATATTTTCCACCCCATGCATTATATCCCCAGTCGACCACCACTTTTTTCTGATCTGCATTGGGATTGATAAGAAAAGCCGGGCCATGATCCCTGCACCAGGCATCATTGGTTGGATGCATATAAAATTCAATCTTAGAGAAATCAGCGTCCACTTTTTGTAAATGATCAAGCGCAAACCTTTTCATCGCTTCATCACGCACGTTAATACGAACGATTTCACTCCTTGTAAGCTCTTTAATAAACTGGCTATAATAGGGAAATATGGTATGAATTTTACCCGGCCAGCTTGCTTCTTTATGCGGCCAGCTCAGCCATGTTGCCACATGTGGTGCAAACTCTGCAGGGAAATAATAGCCGAGAGATTTAGGGGAAGTTGTATTATCAAAAGTCATTCAAAAAAAGTTTATGATCAGTGATGAACAAATCGTACAAGTGAGTGACACTACGAAGCAGAATAGCGTTATTATGTTTGCTTACAAATCACTCCTCATCAATAAACCGCTTCGTTATCGGCTGGTAAGAGTCGATTCTCCTGTCGCGTAAAAATGGCCAGTGTGTGCGGTAGCTGTCTGTTTTATTGAGATCAAGTTCCTCCACATGCACTTCTTCGTCATCATGCGACGCCTTGTAAATAACGCTTCCAAAAGGGTTGGCGATGAAGGAACCTCCCCAGAATTTCATGGCGCCATTCTGCTCATGACCGCAACGGTTAACGCTCACTACGTGTACGCCATTGGCGACAGCATGGCTGCGCTGAATGGTTTGCCATGCATTGTATTGTTCTGTATTTGTCGCTTCGTCCTGTGAAATATGCCAGCCAATCGCGGTCGGATAAAATAAGATCTCCGCGCCCATCAAAGCCGTAATGCGTGCAGCTTCGGGGTACCACTGATCCCAGCAGATAAGCACGCCGATACTGGCATATTTTGTTTTGAATATTTTATAACCGAGATCGCCCGGGGTAAAATAAAACTTCTCATAGTAAGAAGGGTCGTCGGGTATATGCATTTTGCGGTACTTGCCAAGATAGATTCCATCGGCATCGAGCACTGCGGTGGTATTGTGATAAATGCCCTGCGTGCGTTTTTCAAACAAGGATGCGATGATCACCACACCCAGTTCTGCAGCAAGTTTGCCCAACACTTCCGTTGACGGACCAGGTATCACTTCTGCCAGTTTGAAATTTTCGTAGTCTTCCACATCGCAGAAATAAAGCGAAGTAAAAAGCTCCTGCAGGCAAACGATCTGCGCGCCTTTTGCTGCGGCTTCTCTTATTTTATTCACTGCCTTTTCAAAGTTGGCGGGCTTATGCCCGGTGCAACTCATTTGAACAAGCCCTATTTTTACTTTAGCCATAGATCGTGTTTTATAAGGTTGCGAAATTAGCGAATCGGAAGATATGGTGATTTTGAGATTGCGGGATTTAGGAATTTGGTGATTTTAGGATGCAGAAAATTTATGGGCCCGGCTGTTAAACATGCATGGGGCTTTCGTTGCGTCGCACACTTCATCGTCAGGAATGCTACCTGGCAAAGAGACATAGCATAACTTGTATATACAGGTCTTTTCCATACTGGTGAAGTTTTCCTGACTAATGCCAAATAGGATTATTTGCAGGTCAATATTGAATCACAAATCAGTAAAGAGTCTGATATTTTATAATCGAAATTATGAGCATCTTCGCTTGTTAATATAATCGAACTTACGTCAGCATCTTTTAAGTCGTAAGCAACAGGGAAGGATTTGTTTATAAGCAATTGCCGCAATTTTTCGTCTGTTAAATTGCTGCAAAGATGAATAATATTATTCCTTACTATTTTTTCCCCATTTACATAATATTCAAATTCAATATTTCTATTGTCGCTTTGTCGTAAAACATTAGTAACTCGATTTACTTGGCCAGAAGTAATTTTAAAATTGTGGTTAAATTCTGAATCAGTATAGAAACCTTTTGCAATCCAGAACACGCAAAACAGGATCATTATTGATCCTACAATTAGATTTATTTTCTTTTGCATGTTCGTCATTTTGGTTGTCTACGTGGTCAACGAAAAGTGTACCCCATCATGGTGCAAGTCTCCGACCTCTCTCAATTTGTTACCTGGTTCAAATATACAACGGCCTCAATTTATTGTACGGCATCAATACCACGCAACAAAAACGGAAAGTGCAAAGCAAAAATTCGTATCTTAATTGCCATGTGCAGTAAAAATAAATTCGTGAATCCCTCTTACCGGAAAAGGTCAGTAGACCTGCGCCAAACTGAGGCAACTATAAAAGATAAAAAAAAGACTGATTCATGAAAAGTAATTACGTTTTTGAATCAACTGGGAATAAAGATGGACAGATAGCTTTATTGGGCTTCTCGGGTATTTTTTTATAATATTTCTTATTTTTTTGATTTTAAAATTCACAACCTACATGTTGTTTCTAACGATAATAGCGTTTATAATTTTTATTTTTATTAATCTTTATTACAAAAAATTCTATGACATAAAAATCGGCAATGGGGTTATTAGCTTTAATAATCTGTGGGAAAAAGGCACTTATTCTGTTAAATCATTAAAAGATGTAAAACCACTTCCATTATTTTACCCCACACTTATAAATAAGTTTTTAGAATTCACTTTTAAAGATGGAAGGAAAATAGCTACTAAGATTCCAAATTATCTGAAAATTTACTTTTCTAAAGACGGGGTTAATCTTTATTTAGAAAATCTTCGCAACCCTGTTCTTTCTTCAACAAAACTTGATTTAGCTGAATGAATAACCCTGTAGCATGCCATACTGCCGCATATACCCTGACCTGTACCCAAGCCTGGAGAAACATTGTTAAATTCTATGAGTATTTGATTTTGAAAATTGTTTATATTAAATAATCATAAAAGAATCGCAATGAGTGATGACGAACTTTTAAATGCTATAAAAGAATTTACACAGGAGCAAGCAGGAAGATATCCGAAAGATGTAAAAGAGAGCTCCTGTTTAGAAAAACATTTAGGCATATATGGGGATGATGCAATGGAGTACATAATAGCTTTTGGAAAAAAATTTAATGTAGATGTATCAAAATTTATGGCAACCGAGTATTTTAGTGCAGAGGGTTTCGATATAATAGGTGCAGGAGCAAGGCTTTTTACAGGGAAAAAATCAATAAAAAAGAAAGACCTTTTAATACTTCATTTAATAAAAGCAATTAAAGCAGGAAAGTTAAATCAAGAAATAATCAATAATAGCAAGCCCTCGTTTTGAGGGCCCTATTCTGGCGCAGGTCTCCCGACCCGTGCCGAAACGTCACTTGGTTCAAATATACAAAGGCCTCAATTCATTGCACGATATCAAAACAAGGCAGCTAAAAACAGAAAGTTCAAAGCAGAAATTCGTATCTTAATTGCCATGAGCAGTAAGTATAAATTTGTCAATCCCTCATATTGGAAAAGGTCAGTAGACCTGGGCTAAACTGGAGGCGTTGTGGCAGATAAAGTATTACCAAAGGTTACTGTGGAACAGTTTACTAATGAGCTTGATTATAAACACGAGATTTAAGATGAGCAAAGAATATAAAGCATATCGTTTTTTTGTAATGATGTATGTATTGGTCATTGCAAATTTTGCTGTACTTCTTTCGGAGAGAACCAGTTATTATATCTGGTTTGGTTCTTCAATACTACTTCTTTTTGGGTTGTTAATTTATGAGAAAGGCAAGCTCTTAGATTTAATGAGGCACTCCACAACTTATAAGTTGTCACAACACAGTATTTTTTTAATAGCGTTTATTATAACATATCCTCGCCATTATCAGCAATATCGCCATTTAGATTATGGTTATGTCGTGTTATTGCAAATAGTAAATGTTCTTTTGTTTGCTATTGTTTTCTGTGTCAAGAAGAAATCTCTTAAACCTGAAAATATTTAATGGAGAGGTAGAAAGGCTCACACTGGCGCAGGTCCCCTCACTAGTTCCCAAACTGCATAAGGTTTCCTTAATTTAGTTATGATACAAAGTCCCAATAAAACTCTTAGTCGTTCAGGCTAATAGTCAAGTAACTTTAAGGCACAGGTTTGGAGACCTGCGCCAAAATGAGATGCCTCGTGCCCCGGCATGACAAGTCATGGCTCTTTAATAAAGCTCATACTACATGCTCAGCTTATCGTTATTCCTAAGCTTGTCATGCTGACGAAGGAAGCATCTATCGTTAATCGGCCTGTGTGCCCCTTTGGTTGTATGTTGGATTGCACTAAAGATTCAAGGTGAAACTTACTATTGAGGCAAATCTATTTTTACGCCGTCGTAGATGTCTGACAAGGCGAGTGTTTCTTCAATAGCTTTTATTTCGAGAAGGTCATCGGCTTTATTATATTCTTCCAATTCCCAATGGTTGCGCTCATTCAGTCGAAATACTTCAATGTGCATTGTTTCGGAATCAACAAGAATATATTCTTTTAAAGTTGGTATGTCGCGGTAAAATTTAAACTTTTCACCACGATCATAGTTGCTGGTGGATGGTGAAAGTATTTCGATAATTGCAGCGGGATTTAAAACATTGTAATCATCGTTATTTAGTGTAATTACTTCTCCGCAAATGATAGAAATATCCGGGTAGGTAAATAAAGTGTTTGATTCGATATGTATGCGCTGATCACTACCGTAAGGTTTACATTTTTTTCCTTTTAGCTTGTGGCCAAGCGAAACCAATAAATTAGTGCTGATTGTATTATGCGGCAGCTTTGCACCGGACACTGCAAAAATTTCTCCCTGGTAATATTCATACTTTTCCACCGCATCATTTTCCATTGCCAAATATTCTTCAACAGAGAATTTTTGCTTGCCGTAAGCTATAGCAGGTTCTCTTACTTCAGTGTTCATTGAATAAAATTACAAAGCAGGGATGAGAAATACAAGATGCGATACGCCCGGCATTAATAGCAGGTCGTGATTTTGTTGCTGCCAAAATGCAGCTACGCTAACAATAATACATGCTGATTTGAAAAACATCTGCACAAGTGAGTGACCCCGGATCGTGCCTCCCGGAGCTAAAGCACAACCGGCGATGCCATATGCACTACCACCGGCTACACAAATTTTTACCCCATCAGGTCGAGCATTTCCTGCAGTTCGGCATCGGTATGCACCAGCACTTCTCTTGCCTTGCTGCCAAGGTTGGGGCCGACAATACCTGCTGCTTCGAGCTGGTCCATAAGGCGGCCGGCACGGTTATAACCAAGTTTCATGCGGCGCTGAATGAGGGAAGTGCTGCCCATCTGGTTTTGCACGATCAGTCTCGCAGCATCTTCAAACAAAGGATCGCGGTTGGCTGCGTCAAAGTCTTTGCCTTCGGTCTCTTTTTCGTCGATGTATTCCGGCAGCATGAACGCATCGGGATAGCCGCGTTGCTCGCCGATAAAGTCGCAGATATGTTCCACTTCGGGTGTATCGACAAAGGCGCATTGCAGCCTTGTGATTTCGCCATTATAACTTACGAGCATATCGCCTTTACCAATCAGTTGCTCGGCGCCACCGGCATCGAGAATGGTGCGGCTGTCGATCTTTGACGAAACCTTAAATGCCATACGGGCCGGGAAGTTCGCCTTGATGGTTCCTGTGATGATATTTACAGAAGGCCGCTGTGTTGCAATGATCAGGTGAATACCTACAGCCCTTGCAAGCTGCGCCAGCCTTGCGATAGGCATTTCAATCTCTTTACCGGCTGTCATGATCAGATCGGCGAACTCATCGATCACCAGCACAATGAATGGAAGGAACTGGTGCCCTTTCTGCGGATTGAGTTTGCGCTTGATAAACTTTTCGTTGTACTCTTTGATGTTCCTGCAACCAGCTTCTTTTAAAAGGTCGTAGCGGTTGTCCATCTCGATACAAAGTGCATTGAGCGTGTACACCACTTTCTTTGTATCGGTGATGATTGGCTCTTCTTCACCGGGGAGCTTAGCGAGAAAATGTTTCTCTATGGCTCGGTATAAGCTCAACTCCACTTTCTTTGGATCGACCAGCACCAGCTTTAGTTGCGATGGGTGTTTTTTATAGAGCAATGAAACAAGCAATGCATTCACGCCGACAGATTTACCCTGGCCTGTAGCGCCGGCCATAAGCAGGTGCGGCATGCTTGCAAGGTCAACGATGAAATTTTCGTTATCGATTCTTTTACCGATCGCGATTGGTAAGGCAAAATTGTTGTTCTGGAATTTATCGGAGGAAAGCAGTGTCTTCATGCTCACCACGGTCTTGCGTACGTTGGGCACTTCAATACCGATCGTGCCCCTTCCGGGTATTGGCGCGATGATGCGGATGCCAAGCGCAGCCAAACTCAACGCAATGTCGTCTTCCAGGTTTTTGATACGGCTGATACGAACACCGGGGGCAGGAACAATCTCATACAATGTTACTGTTGGCCCGATGGTCGCTGCGATACGCTGGATCGCGATATCGTAATTTTTTAGTGTAGCTATGATCTGGTTCTTGTGTGCTTCCAGTTCGGCAGGATCATGAACGATCTTTTCGCTGCCATGTCCTTCGAGCAGATCGAGTGAGGGGAACTTATAATCCCTCAGGTCGAGCGATGGCTCATAATCAGAAGTCGGCACCTGGAAATTGCTGTTGTAATGTTTGTCATCCGCAATATCATCTTCGTTTTCGGGTGGCTTTATTTCCAGTTCCACCGGTTCTGCCATTTGCTTTTTTGCTGCGGAAGCCTTCCTGACGGGCAATGCTGCAGGAATGATTTCTGCTGAAGTTTCCGGCGCGAGTTGCTCCGTATATGCAGGTTCTTCGACAGGGGTGGTGGCTGTATCGGTGAGCAAGTCTTTTTCCGTAACTGCAAAATCGTGCATGGGGTTTACCGGCACTACTTCCTCTTTTGGCATGATGACCATCACGTTGCCGTCGTTTTTAAGCTTGTTGTTATTGGTAAGCGGATCGGCAGCGGGCTGGGCTTCTCCTTTAACAAAGAATGGAATGGGAGAAACACCCACGTCTTCCTCGTCTACATCTTCCTGCATTTCGTCGGGCAATGCCTCTTCTGCTGTAACAGGTTTTGGTTTGCGCTTTGGCAATGCAAACACCGGGTTGAAACGCCAGATAACATAACTCAACACCGACAAACCGATCAATGCCGCGGTGCCGGTATTGCCGATCCATTTCACCAGCCAGGCCTTTATAAGCTCCCCTACAGCGCCGCCGTAAGAGAATGTTGTATCGCCTGCAAAAAATGACAGGGCCACGCTCAGCACCGGGAGGCCGATAACCAGGTAGCGCAGGTTGCGGGCAAGGCTAAATACCTTTTTACCGGCAAGCAGGTTAATACCAAGCACAAAAAAGAAAGTGCAGAATAAAAAAGAAGCGAGGCCAAAACCGTTATAGATAAGATTATGGCTGGTATAGGCGCCGAGCACGCCCATCATGTTCTGGACCTTTACATCATCTGTCGCGAATATTTTTACACCGAATTGAAATACTTTATCCTGGTCTTCCTGCCAGGTGAATATATAAGAGGCAAAAGCAGTAAAAAGAAAGGCAGCAACAAGCAGGCAAACCGCACCGGCAATCTTTGTAGTCCGTTCATCTTTCACCACCTCTTTAACCGTGACCTCTGCTTCTTTCTCGGGCTTTAGTTTATCGGGATCCGGAGGCGGCGGCGTTTTCTTTTTAATCCTGTTGGCCATAATTATTTCTACTGGTCACAAATATAACGGGATTGGTGGAGAGAATGGTATTTGGGCAGGATCGCAAATTGTCCACAGGGGCGGCAAACGGCGGACGGGAGGCGTGAAACGTAAGACAGGCAACCGGCGACCGGCACCGGAGCTATTAAGCTGGCACCATTAACCCGTCTTTCATGTGCAGGGTGCGATCGCTCATACGGGCCAGTTCTTCGTTGTGTGTAACAATAAGAAAGGTTTGTTGCAATGCTGCACGTAATTGCAGGAAGAGATCGTGGAGGTCTTTGGCATTGCTGCTATCGAGGTTGCCGGTAGGTTCATCTGCAAACACTATAGAAGGTTTATTGATCAGCGCTCTTGCCACGGCAACCCGCTGTTGCTCACCACCGCTGAGTTCATTGGGCTTATTATCAAGCCGATCGCTGAGGCCGAGCAACTTAAGCAAACGTTTGGCATCGTCCTCTACTTCCTTTTTACGCCGGCCGGCTATCCAGCCAGGTATGCAAACATTTTCCTGCGCACTAAACTCGGGCAGTAAATGATGAAACTGGAAAACAAAACCAATCTGCTTATTGCGAAAGTCAGCGAGCCTGCGGCCCTTAAGATTGTGCACGGGAATATTGTTGAGCATCATCGTACCGCTGTCGGGCAGATCGAGTGTGCCCAAAATATGCAGTAATGTGCTTTTGCCGGCGCCGGAAGAGCCAACGATGGAAACAATCTCGCCCTTGTTCACCGTAATATCCACGCCCTTTAGTACATGAACCTGGCCGTAATGTTTTTGTATTCCCGAAGCGGTAAGCATAAAGCGTTTTTGCTGGTAAATAAAGACGGCCTTAAAGCCGTTTGCAAATAAAGTTTTTTTCTTCCGCTTAAGTTTTAAAATTATTTTAAACCCTAAGCCAAAGGCAGATTTGGTTATTTCGTCACAAGAGTTACATTTGCGCAAAAATTTAGAGACTATGTTCTGGACACTGGAATTAGCAAGCTACCTTGAAGAAGCTCCCTGGCCTGCAACCAAGGATGAACTGATCGACTATGCAATACGCAGTGGCGCACCAATAGAAGTGGTCGAAAATCTACAGGAACTGGAAGATGAAGGCGAAGTGTATGAAAGCATAGAAGATATTTGGCCCGATTACCCGAGCCAGGAAGATTTTATGTTTAACGAAGATGAGTATTGAGTTCTTGTTGTTGGTGCAGTATTGTTAAACCCACAGACAAAATATTAAAGCCGTTGCAGCGATGCAGCGGTTTTTTATTGTGCCTTTGTAAGCTGTTTTTTTTGAGCCCGGCTTTAGTAAGGGCACCGGGCTTTACTGCGCGAAAGTGCCGGCTTATCCTGCGTCGCACACTCCACCGTTCCTTCATTGGCTGAGCATGTTTAAGTTACTTACTTGTTTCTCAGGAATTCCATAAAATCGTCCTGCGTTGAAGAATAGGTAAATACAGATTTTATCAAAATAAAATTGCCTTTATCGTAACAGTAGTCATACGCATATTTGGCAAGCGCGATCCTCGAGTCGTCGTATATAAGCAGTTTGCACAACTGGGCAACCTGGTCGGTGGTAAGCAGGTTATTTTTCAATACGATCTTTGCGTTGGCGAGTTTATCATCATCAAAATAGTTTGCTGAAACAGTAGCTTTCAGCTTTGCAAAATCCGCATTGGAAACAGGGCCATTCGCGGAATAGCCATTACCCGATGCAGGCGGATTGATATATGAACCACCCGACCATTCATCTTCGACAAGGCTGCTCTCATCTGTGACGGTCTTGCCAAAACGAAGCACGGCAATTTCCTTGTGGCGACCCAGATTCAGTTGCACCGTAGCGTTGAAAACCTGTTCATAGGTTTCATCGGCGCGCCCTACATGCTGCAACTGAAAAATGCTGATATCATAATTGCCGGGCCGCAGGTTTTGAATGGTGACCGACCTGTCCTGCAGCGCATATTTTTTATCATTCACAATAACCCTAAGGTTGCCGTTACCCGTAGTGCTGATGGTTAATGCGGCATAGTCCTGTGCCGCTGACAATAATGCTGAGCAAATAAAACAAAGACTGAATAAAATGTCTTTCATCGCAAATGGTTTCGGCAATAAAAATAATCATCGCCATCAATTGCTATATACCCTGAAGATGGTAGATAAGAAAGAGCAAAGCGATTACCACGACAAATTGATTGATCTGTTTTTCGAACAGCTAAAGGCTGTTTTTACCCAACCAACCTGCGCAACAACACCAATGCAATCTGTTTCATTACATTTGAACCCATTAATCTAAACCAACATCACTCATAAAAAAGCATGCTGCTGTGACCAAACCAATAAACAACGATGCCGACGCGGTTTTTACAAAAAACTGGAACGTGTATAATAAAATGATCGCACACAATTACATGTTCCACCGCGAGTTTATTAACGAGATCAACCGCGTTATCGATACTATGCCCGTTTCACAACCGCTCACCGTGCTTGACCTCGGCTGCGGTGATGCCGCTTTGTTCAGTAAGGTGCTGGAACGGAGGCCCATTGCGTTATATGTAGGGTACGATACATCCGCGGAGGTGCTGCGGTATGCGGCTGCGTCGCTGCAGGGGTTAAAGGCCGATACCCGCCTCGTTAATGATTACCTGCAAAATGCAACAACAATTGAGCAGGAGCCATTCGATCTTGTCTACAGCAGTTTTGCCATACACCACCTGCAGGAGGAACAGAAAATCCGTTTTTTCCGGGAAGCCTACGACCGCCTGCTGGCACCCGGCGGCGTTTTTGTTTATGTGGATGTATTGCGGGCCGACGGCCAGCCGAGAAGCGAATACCTCGAGGCATACGTCAATAATATGGCCGCCAAATGGATCGCCCTGGACCAGCTTGAATTCAAACTGATCGAAGACCATATCCGCGCCTATGACTTTCCCATGGAAAAAGGCAAACTCACGACACTGTTACGGGAAACGGGGTTTTCCGTTAGCGAGCCCGCTTTGTTTGATGGCATGCATTCGATCCTTGTGCTGAGGAAATAATCAGCAGGCGTCAGCCATACCATCCAACGCCATAACTAACATTTTGCCTTGTATGCCGGGTGCCGCATTTTATATCGCCAACAATGATAGTTAGCAGCCTGGCCGGAAGACCTGCAGCAAGGGAACAGGATTGAGGCATTGAAAAGTAAAAACTAAATCTATCCGATCTTTTTTAACGGGGGTGCCTGCCAGCTGTTGTTCAACATTTCTTCTTTCGGCCAGTAAACGCGTAATAAAATGTTGAAGTTACCGGCCGGTGCTGGCAGCCAGTTATTTTCCTTGTCTTTTCCCGGTGAATCATGTTGAATATAAATATCTGTAGAACCATCGGCATTATGTTGCAGGTTACTCCGGTCTCCAATTGCATTCCTGTTTATCGGATTCGCTACCATATAACCATCGGGATCGTACATCGTTAGTGACCAGAAAGCCTTTGCCGGTGGTGTTTTCCCTTTGTCAAAATGTATAACATATTTGCTGGCTCCGGTCAGCGGATTGCCATTCGCATCAAAGGCCGCCGATGGATACATGGCATCTTCCCGCAGGTTTGCTCCAAGGCCGCCATAAGCCACAAAGGCGCGGCTCTGGTAGTCTGTTCCATAGGTGCCAATAGTATGACCCAACGGGTTCCATCCATCTTGAAGCTGTTTGGGTTTTTCGAAAAAACTTTTTGCTGCTGCGAAGAAATCTCCCGGTATTTTTTTCAACGCTTCCTGTGTAGCCATACTAAACCTGTCCAACGTAAATCTTCCCCCCGGTGCTATACCCAGCAAAGCAAATTTTTCCATTGCTTTTGCATCAGCAGCGGCTGGCGGGTTTTTTATCATCAGGCTGTTGAAATAGTTAAAGAAGCTGTCCGTTGGCATATTCCGCACGATTGTATTAGGATCTTCTTTTGGTAAGTCATTATCCGGCGTTGGCCGTGGCGCTTTATAGTCGCTCCCAAAAGCGCTCAGTGGTATCAATTTGTATTGCTTCTGCAGGGGCACAACTACTTTATCTCCGTCTTCCTTGCTGTTTACCTGCGTTCTCCCGATTATCCAACACATATTCGTCGGGGCCTTTATTTGTTCCATACCCGCAGGCACCGTACCATTCCAACCAGGGCCGGAGATCAGGAATTTATGCGCTTTGGTACCGGTTGTTCTACTGCCGGGCGAGACAAATACATTGCTATAGGCATCCAGGATGGGCATCATATAATAGCGGCCTTTTGTATCCGGCACAGACAAGATAACCGGTTCAGCACTGAGGTCGAGTGAAGCAGTAGAATAGTATGTATCGGCATTAGGTCTTACCACATCCCTGAAGTTCGCATCCGGAAAGGCTGATTTGTTTGCAAATACATTTGGCGCGGACGCCTCTTTGTTGTTGGCATCGGTCATTTTCCGACGAGTGATATCCATGACTACTAATGGAAATGCAAAGGCATAAGCGTCCCTTGCATTTTGAATAATTGCGGTGTCACTGCTGTTGTCTGCATTTGCAGTCTTACTGTTCGTATTTTGTCCGCAGGACAATAAGCATGTGAGGGCTAACAAACAGAAAAGTTGTGTACGCATTGTGCTTGTTTTAAATGTTTCATGGTTTAAGCCAGGTCACTGGTGACCAAAAGCATGTCTTTTGCCTTCCAATAACTATTCAGGTATGTCGCAAAACCAACCAGGATCGGAATTGTGTCTACAGTGACCATTTGGAAATCAGGCGCTTTTTGCAGCATGTTTATTTACCTTACTGCACTATCCTGAGTTTTTGAAAAAGCCTGTTGTTATAGCAGTCGCATCATCAGCATCAGCTGCAGCATTGCGTTTACGCTACCGTTGACTTAATGGTTTTGTTGGTGATAAAAGTGCTTGCAATACATAAAACCGGAGAGAGAATTTGCCTGGGTGCCTTTTCATTAAAGCCGTCTCATTGTATTATGTACAGCCGGTCAGCAATAAACTCAAATTTTTTGCCTATCCAATATAGCTAAATCCGTTGATTTTTTTCAACTTTTCGAACTATTTATTGTTGCTATTCGCCTGTTGACTACTAACGCTTGCTTATGTAAATCATTATATACAAACAAAACGGCGAATCCGCTTCGTATAATCCTGCACAAGACAAACCCATCTCCCCGTTCCGGTTTGTAGATTATCCCGTAAAGCACCAACGGTACAAGTGCCTGTTTCCGGATATGCCGGCACTATGCGCAAGCGGCGCTGCCATAATGAACCGATGCCGGTACAAAAAATTTCTGCTTCCTTATTTTCATTTAAATTAGACGCATAACTGCAAGCCATGAGACGATTATCATTTGCGCTTTTACTACTCTGTTGCTTTTATGCGTGCAAGAACGATCAGCAAGAACAAGTGCCGGAAACATCCTATGCCGGCTTGTCGCCACAGCAGGCGTTGAACAGCTTTCAATTACCGGAAGGATTAAAGATCGAACTCGTGGCGAGTGAGCCGATGATCTCCGACCCTGTTGCCATGGAAGTGGATGAGCATGGCAATATGTATGTGCTGGAGCTGCATGGCTACCCCCTGGACACTTCCGGTACCGGCAAAATAAAACTGCTGAGCGATACCAATGGCGATGGCATTCCCGACAAAAGCACTCTCTTCGCCGATCACCTGCGGCTGCCAACAGGTCTCATGCGCTGGAAAAAAGGGTTGATCGTTGTTGATGTGCCCGAAGTATTATACCTCGAAGACTCGGATAACGACGGCAAGGCCGATATCAAAAAAACGATGCTCACCGGCATTGCACTCACCAACCCGCAGCATATTGCCAACACGCCCATCTTTGGCCTGGATAACTGGATCTACCTTGCACATATGGGCGTTGTTACGCCAAAGGTTTCGATGATGTTCATCGACAGCGGTAACCTTGTGCGTTATGTTGATGACCCAAAAGCCAAAACATTGCCACGCAATGCAGACGGAAGGAATATCCGCTTTAAGCCAGACAGTCGTGACCTGGAAATGCTTTCAGGCGAGTCGCAATACGGGCAAAGCTTTGACAATTGGGGCCATCATTTCTGCGTGGAAAATGCCGACCATATTTTTCATGAAGTAATCGCTGCAAAATACCTTGGCCGCAATCCTGACCTGCTGGTGGCGGACGCATCGGATTATATCTCCGATCATGGTGATGCATGTGAAGTATATCCCATTACCCATAATCCCGAGAACCAGTTGCTGACAGACAGGGGAGTGATCACTTCCGCATGCGGCATCACGTATTACAATGGCGGTTTATTGCCCGACAATTTCAACAATGTAACACTGGTGGCAGAACCGGTGAGCAATATTATTCACGCTGACCAAATCACTGAACGGGGCGCAACATTCACCGCTTCGGCAATGTATAAGCAAAAAGAATTTCTCGCATCAACAGATGGTTGGTTCAGACCGGTGCAGATGTATATAGGACCTGACGGCGCCTTATACGTTATCGACTACTACCGGCAGATTATTGAACACCCCGAATGGCTGAGTGAAGAGGTGATCAAATCCGGCGCATTGTACAACGGTTCTGACAAAGGCCGTATTTACCGGATTACGCCAACGAGTGCTACAAAAATGAACTGGCTGAATAACATCAATCTTGGCAAGGCAACGACAACAGAACTTGTGAATGCATTAACGAGCAACAATACCTGGTGGCGAAGGAATGCGCAGCGCTTGCTGGTAGACCAAAAAGACAACGCTGCCGCCGGAATGCTAAAGCAATTTGCCGATACCACAACATCTGCCACCGCCATCGTGCATGCATTGTGGACACTTGAAGGGCTTCATGCAACCGATGCCACAACGCTTATAAAAGCGTTGCATAACCCAACCTATGGTGTGCGGGAAAATGCTATTAAGATCGCGGAATTGCATATTGGTCAAATGCCGCAGCTAACCAATGAATTGCTGGCATTGCAAGATGACCCATCGCCTAAAGTGCGCTTTCAGTTGCTATGCACACTTGGCGATATTCACAGTGAGGCCAGTGCCGCAGCACAGCAAAAGATACTGGAAACCGACATGGAAGATAAGTGGGTGCAGATCGCCGCACTTGCTTCGGCTAAAGGCAATGAATGGAACCTGCTGCAAAAAACACTTCCGGCATTGACCAATAAACAAAGCGAAGGCAAAGCTTTGTTCTTCAGGAACTGTGCCCAGGTGACAGGGCTGTCGCAACGAACCGGCGACATAAAAAAAATAATCAGCCTCGCAACGCATCAGAATGCAGCAGCTTCAGACTGGTGGCAGTCAGCGTTACTGGATGGCTTAAGCAATGCCTTGCGCATAAAGGGGCTGCCTGCCGGTGATATGGACTCGTCGCGTTTTGCCCTGTTGAACGAGTTTACGATGATGACGCCGGCACTGGTACGCAGTTCAGCTATTGACCTCTATTCTTTAATGGGCGTTACACCCATGAAAAAGTGGTTCGAGACACTGGCATCGGCAGAGATCATTGCTCCCGATACCTTACAATACCCCGCATTCAGGAACGACGCCCTGAAAATTCTCGCGCTTAATAAGCAAACCGATTACAGCGGCATGTTTGAAAAGATCATCGGTGGTAAGCAACCGGTCATTTTGCAGCAAACTGCCATCCGCATTTACAATCAGCAGTCCCCAACGGCAGCTGCAGGCTGTATTGTAAAGAACTGGCCAACACTTTCGCATGATGCCCGCGATGCAGCTTTGGATGCGCTGCTATCCTCTGCTGCGGGCATGAATGTATTGCTTGATGCCGTAAAAACAGGCGGGATACAAACAACCGCTATCAGTTGGCCGAGAAAAGTGGAGCTCATGAACTACGATGACAGGAATATCCGTGAAAGGGCAAGACAACTGCTGGCGCCGGAAATCGAAAGCCGTGAGGCGGTGTTTAAACAATACCAGCCGGTATTGACTATGAAAGGTGATACCGCAAAGGGGCATATTGTTTTTCAAACCGTGTGCGGAACCTGTCACCAATACGCAAGTAAAGATGGCAACAGTTTCGGTCCCGATCTGAGCACCCTCAGCAACCGCGACAAGGCTTCTATCATGGCAGATATCCTTAACCCCAACCGCTCCATTGCTACGCAATACGACCTGTGGACGGTGACAAAAACCAATGGCGAAAAGCTAAGCGGCATTATGAATTCTTCTTCATCGGCCGCTATCAATTTGAAAACACAGAGCGGGCAATTCATCACGATTGCAAGAGCCGAGATCAGCAGCATGGAAACCTCGGAAACCTCCGCAATGCCCGTTGGGCTCGAGTCGTCGCTGTCGAAAGAGCAGATGGCGAGCCTGCTGGCTTTTATTACAAAGAAGGAGTAGCAGCTATTTTTTGAACCGGGCTAATGAACAAGTATTAAGCTACCGTTGCGTCGCACACTCGTACAAAATCGCTTTGAGCAGCCGGTTTGAGCCGGAGACTTAAGGTTAGACTTATCCCGCTAATATCGTTTACTGTCCCGCTAACGAAAAAGGCAACCGGGCGATTGATTTGCGGACCAGCCAACAGTAGCAGTAGAGGGTCCTGGGGGCAACAATTACAGCGTAAAAACTTTTGTTCCTGTTCCTCA
This sequence comes from Chitinophagaceae bacterium UBA7600, assembly GCA_002478885.1. Classification (GTDB taxonomy): domain Bacteria; phylum Bacteroidota; class Bacteroidia; order Chitinophagales; family Chitinophagaceae; genus DLKC01. The sequence goes on along the minus strand of DLKC01000004.1, from coordinate 76,135 downwards.
AAATATTTAGCTTAATAGCTTAATTCACCACATGAAACAAGCTATCGTTCTTTGTATCAGTTGTGTTATTACAGGTTCTTACCTACAGGCACAAAACTGGCTTACCACGGGAAACAGCGGCCTAAGTAACGCCAACTTTCTTGGCACCACAGACGCGCATGACCTTATTTTGAAAGTGAACAATACCGAACGGGCAAGGCTTCAGGCCACGAATGGAGCCTGGTCTTTTGGCAGCGCAGGTAATTCCGCCACTATAGACTCAGCCGGCAAACTCACGTTTGGAGGTAGCGGGGGTTATCTCGTTGGCAACAATAAATATGCGTTCCAGGCCGCCGGGAACAGCAATTTTGGATTGTTTTTTAACTCTGGCGGCACTCAATACGAGTTTCGCAATGGGAGCGCCTCCCCGGTTTTCCAAATAAATGCCAACAATGGCAATGGTGTATTCAATGGCACTTTGAAGATCGGGGCTTATACTCTTCCCGCAACAGACGGTACGAACGGGCAGGTATTGCAGACTGATGGGGCAGGTGTGGTGAACTGGCAAACGGTGAGCAGTGGCGGAGGCGGAGGCGCCAACACCGCATTGTCCAATCTTGCCACCACAGCGGTAAACCGTTCACTCATACCAGGTGCAGACACGATCAACCTTGGCTCCGCCACGAAGCAATACAAGGACATTTATCTGAAGGGTGGCCTGTTCTGGGGAACAAAACAGTTATTGCTTATAGGTACGTCAAATACTTTATCGGTGGGGTTCGACAATCTTTTGAGCAATACGAGCAGTGGCCTGGAGAATGTTGCATTTGGCAATGGCATCATGCAATTTAACACTACAGGCAACCAGAATACGGCATCGGGATATTATTCACTTCACAATAACCTGACCGGAATTGGAAATTGCTCATTTGGCAACAATGCGATGTTTTTCAACAGCAATGGCTCGCAAAATGCTGCATTCGGCAGGTCAGCAATGCAGAATAACAGCAGCGGAAATGCAAATGCAGCATTGGGTTTCCTGTCGCTGGCCGGTAACACAACAGGCAGCTATAATACGGCCATGGGTTCGCATGCCGGCACTTCAGCACTAACAGCCAACTCAAACACGTATATCGGCAATAGCGCAGGTTACAGCAACACAACAGGCAGCTTTAATACTTTAGTCGGAGATTCTGCCGGGTACTCATTAACTGCTTCAGCAAACACATTTGTAGGCAGGCGAAGCGGAATGAATGTTAATTCGGGTGTTTACAACATTTACATGGGGTACAATTCCGGCCTCAACGGCACCAGCGGCGGGTACAATGTTGGTGTAGGAGGCTTTAGTCTTCAAGCGAATGCTGTAGCCAGCGGCAACACGGCTTTAGGCTACAGTACAGGGACACTGTTTACCAACGGCAACTACAATACTTTCCTGGGATATGATGCGGATGCCTCTGCCACCGCCCTTACCAATAGTACCGCGTTGGGGAATACATCCAGAATTACAGCCAGCAACCAGGTAAGAATTGGCAACATCAGTGTAACCAGTATCGGCGGCTTTGTAAACTGGACCAATATTTCTGATGGCAGATTTAAAAAAAATATAAAGACCGATGTGGCAGGGCTTGCTTTCATCAACAAATTAAGACCTGTTACCTACAATCTCGACCTGCAATCACTCAGCGCCAGCCTTAAAGAAAATGAGCAGAAGGAAGCTGATGGCAATACAATGCAGCAAGATATGCTGGCAAAACAAGCCAAGGAAAACATGCGCTATAGCGGCTTTGTAGCGCAAGAGGTGGAAAAAGCTGCCAAAGAATTACAATATGATTTCAGCGGGGTAGACGCACCAAAAAACGATAAGGATTTTTATGGATTGCGTTACGCAGATTTTGTTGTTCCTCTTGTGAAGGCTGTCCAGGAACTGAGCAAAATGAACGACGATAAAGATGAAAAGATGGAGAAACAACAAAAACAAATCAATAGCCTGCAGGAACAGCTGAACGATCTGAAAAAATATGTGTTGCAACAGGGTACCAACTCCCAAACAACGCAATTGCCGGCAATAGTTGATGCAGCACAACTTGCTCAAAATGTGCCTAACCCTTATACCAGCACAACCACTATCCAATACAGCCTGCCGGCGAAATATAGTAGCGCCTATATCAATTTTTATGCTGTAAATGGCATTATTGTTAAATCGCAAAGACTCGCCAGCCACGGAAAGGGGTCTATTACCGTTCGCGCGGCAGATTTGGGCGCAGGCCTGATCCAGTATGCGCTTTTCGTGGATGGTAAACTGGTTGACAGTAAACAAATGTTGGAAAGCAAATAAGCAAGGAACACGTACCTGGTAGATATTCTATCCTTTATGTTACGCATACCGGAGCAACGAAAAATGAACAATTCAGCACTTTGCATTTTGTGTGGTATGCTCTCTACATGGCCTACAATCTTGTGCTTAATAGCTTTGACAAGCCGGCGTTGCGCAGGAAACCGGGGGCACTGACTTTTCGTGCGTTCATCAATTGATGTTTCTCCAACCACCAGGTTAATATGAACCGTCGAAAATAGTTATAACGCGAAGGATCATTGCCCATTGTTGTTATGCTGTACAAGAGTGCGACGCAAGTAAAGCATCATAGCATTGCTGAAGCCGGGACCATCATTCTTCACTTCATTTTTACCATTGTTATTGCTGTTTGTTTACCACTCATCAAGAAACCAAAAATGCTGCGGGGAAATAGCACTTTATTTGCATGTACGAAGTTTTTCGTTAATAATAAAAACAGCATCATGAAAAAAATAACCTTACTGTCGCTGGTAGCACTAAGTTTTACCATTGCGGCAACGGCACAGAAAAAAAAGCTGGCACCAAGTGGCAATATTGTTACAAAGAATATCGCCGTGCAAGCGTTTAACGCGATAGAAGCAGCCGGTATTTATGAACTGGTACTTACACAGGGCGACAAAGAGGCTGTGCGCATAGAGGCAGATGATAATATGCAGGAGCTTTTTAGTGTAACCAATGAAGGCAGTACGCTGGTGATCTCGATGCCAAAGCTGGATGACCAGGAAATAAATATCGACGGGCAGGGTGACCACGACAAAAAACTGCGCTGGAAAGTGTATGTAAGTTATAAATCCCTGAAACGCCTCGAGCTTTCGGTGATAGGCAACATCCGCGGAGAGAACGCCCTGAAGAGCGATGCTTTTGAAATAAAAAATAAAGCAATCGGCAATATAGACCTGAAAATATCCACGGCAAAACTAACCGTACGCAATGAAGGTGTAGGGAAAATAATACTGGCCGGCGATGCTACCAATGCTGTTATAAAGAATTCCGGCGTGGGAGAACTGGATGGCGAAGACCTGCTGGTGCAAACGATGGATATTGACAATTCGGGTGTTGGCCATGCAAGTGTGAACGTGCAGAAAGACCTCACTGTGCAGCAGTCATTCCTGGGCAAAGTGACCAATGTAGGCAATGGAAAAAAACATGTGAAAGAAGGCGAAGAGATATAGGCAAGAGCCGGCAGAAACATACCCGCTTTTCAAAAGACGAGGCCCCGCATTTTACTGCGGAGCCTCTTTTTTACCTGGGTATATGCATAAGCTTTTAAAACCGGTTTAGCTTAATGCAATCTCTTTATCAGCAAGCATAACTTTATTTATATCAATTTTTCCGTAGGCGGTTTTTACAGATACCTTTCCGGCTTTTAATGTGGCGGTACCAAAGCCCGTCGCCGTTGAGATAAAGGAAGTAAAATCGCCGATACGCGAATCAACAAACAGTGTCTTGTCAACCGCATCGTACCGCAGGCCGGTGAGGGCCTGCAAATAACCATAACTGGAAAGCGCCCTTGCATACCAATGGCCGCATTCATATTCGTTGAAGGGGTTTCTTATTTTACCATCGTAACGATTACGGCTGGCGCGCACTATGTCGAGCCCTTCTTTAACCTGCCCCATCAACATCAGGTGCGCCGCCACCTGGTGCTCAATACCCGTCCACACCTCATCGCTGTAAACAAAAGGCAAAGATAGCTTCCCTCCTTTTGGCCAGGAACACAAAAGTAAGCCAGCCTCCTCGCCCAATGCATATGCCGGGCGTTGCGGATTGGCGTGCTCACTAAGGTTCTCTTTCAGGTTGTACTTGTGAACAGCCAGTAAATGGCTTTTTGTTTTTGCCGGATCAACCACATCGGGCAGGGCACACATCCGTGCGATCCATGCACCGAGGATGCCATCTGATAAACAACCCTTACCATACTGATATTTCGGCCCTTCCTTAATCAGCAATGCTTTTGCTTCTTCGGAATACTCGCCACCGAAAGACTTTGCGTTGGCCGGATTGGAAGCATTGAGGCCGTCGACCTGTATCTTCTGGATAAAAAACTCGCCGTCGTACAATTCCGTTTCAAGCAACTGCCTGCCACGCGCTGCAAGTTGCTGGTAAGCGCTTGTGTCGTCGCCAGTGAATTTTCCCATGGCAGTAATGGCGGTCAGCGCACCTACATAGAAACTGGTGTGCATTCCATCCGGTCCCCAGAATTCAATATCGTAAGTATTGTGATGGGGCTCTTCAATCGCACCGTGATGCCGGGGATCCCATGTGCTGATACAATAATCCATGCTTTTTTTAACCATGGGATACATTTTCTTCAGCCAATCGTTGTCGCCGCTGATACGCCATTCGCGGTAGACTTTCATAATACCGCCCAACTGCCCGTCTGCGGCGGAATGAAAAGAATGATCGGCAGCCTGTATGGGTAACGGCGCCCTGAATGTCTGGTGACCATTTACATCCTGGTCTTCACAGAATTCTGTGGCACGCAGGCTTCTTTCTAGCGTGGGAAACAAATGCGCCACGGCCTGTGCATAGTTCCATACATGGGTACAGGAGCCATGACAGCAACCCCAATCGTCACCACAACCTTCCCAGTTCCACAGCCGGCCATCGTATTGCCTTAAAACGGTTGGTGATTTTAAAATCGTTAGATTGGAAGCAATAGCCTCCATCACTTCAGGTGGCAGGGTGCTTGCATAAAATGCGTCGCTAAAAAGCAGGGAGCGTTTATAGAGATCGTCATAGTGGCCTTGCCAGTAAGCGCTGGCCGATGCTATACCATCAAACACGCTGCTGTAATACGGCTTGTGAAATTTACCGGAATAGTTTTTATCGTAAGGGTCAAGCCCGAGCACATCGGGAGAGCTGCAGCAACCCGCCGCCGGATCACAATGTTCTTTTTTATAGTCGCTGACACCGGCGTTCAGGTCTGTTTCCGGCGAATACCAGGCAAACATCAAACGCAGTTTTTTCTCCTTCCCTGCCCCCAGCGTAAACGGCACATACAAGGAAGCGCCCGGTGCATCCTTTTGTACCGGGGGCACAGATTTTACTTCGGCATTTTTTACGGCATTCCATGCCATCGTCAACGGGTCCCACCAACCGCCGCGAAACCAGCAATGATCAACAGTTGTTGCGGCATCATTGGTGAACACGGCAAAGTCGGTTTTAAGCCCCGGCTTATCTTTCAAGCCTTGTTCTGATAAAATAAAACCTTTATCCATTTGCCTGATGGCGTTTGAACCATCATCAACACGGAGAAAGTTTTTTGTATTAAAAGAAAACACCGCGTCGACCGGCGTGCTGCCTTTATTTACAAAGCTGTATTCGATTGCCGCAAAGGGCAAACTGGAATTGTGTTCGTCGGTAGGGATGAACGGGCTCCAGCCCGTGAGTTGAACTTTCAGGGGAATGTCATCATCTGCAAGATCGATATACGCGAAAGGAAATTTTGTTTCAAAAGAAGCGCGATGAAAATGAGGCAGGCCAATCGTGGCCCCCTCTGATCCGTTACCGGCATTGCGTGTGCCGAATTTTTTCCAGTCAGGCACCGGCCCCTCTAATAATTTGGCACCATTCTTCACTCCCTTCACCGCAATGGCGGCGAACGCAGATGGCGTATTAAAGACTTCAGGCTTATTTCTTACAGACATATGCGAAATAGCCCCGGTACCTTCCAGGCAAAACATCCCCGCACCCATACCGCCCATGGGAAATGCAATCCTGTTCAGGTTATCGCCTGTATAAGCACTGTTATAACGATGGCCCGATGCCAGGGGCGCCGCCGAGTCGCGGGCTTGCCCGGAAGCATCTTTTTGCGGAGCCGCTTCCAAGACTCCCGTAGGAATGAGCGCGGCGGTAACGCTGCCTGCGCCAATATTTTTGAGGAATGACCTTCGTCCCGTTTTTGGTTTCATGCAATCGCTGGTTAAGGTTTTTTATTGGTGTAGCCGGCGCCTGTAATGCTGCTCAACATTGTTGCGTCGCACACTTCGGCTGCAGTGCACCTATCCAAAAACCAGTATAAATTAAATAATAGTTTCCGGTAAAACCAATGCAACCGTTTGATTAATTATACACATGCTGCAAATCGCTGCTTATAGCCGATGCAGGCAACCGCGATGCTTATTCCTACGGCAGATCCGATTCGCTCCTGCCGGGCGCTACGCCAGCTTCATGCCAGGTCTTTAACCCGGTTCAAAAGAAAAAAACAAGCGCTTTCTTTTCTGCCTTATCAGGAATAACGTAGTTTCACAAGCATGAGCAACAGCAACGATGTATCACTAAAAAAAGTTTTGCGACCTGTTCATTTATGGGGCATTGCCGTTGGTCTCGTTATATCGGGCGAATATTTTGGCTGGAATTATGGCTGGGGCGTTGCCGGCACTATGGGCTTTTTAATCGCCACCTTACTCGTTACCGTTTTGTATGTATGCTTTATTTTCAGTTTTACAGAATTAACGACCGGGATACCCAATGCCGGTGGGCCTTTTGCCTATGCATACCGCGCTTTTGGACCCATAGGCGCGCTGTTGGCAGGTTATGCCACCCTTATTGAATTTGTTTTTGCCCCGCCTGCCATCGCGTTTGCACTCGGTAGCTATGTACATTTTCTTTATCCCGGAACAGGTGTGCTTTCCACTGCCGTCACCTGCTATGTGCTATTTACCGCGATCAACATGCTTGGCATAAAAGAGTCAGCCGTTTTTACACTGCTGGTAACCATTCTCGCTGTGATAGAACTGCTGTTATTTATGGGCATTGTGGCACCCTCGTTTAAAGTGGATAATTTTATGCATAACAACATGCCTTATGGTGTGCAGGGCATTTTCGCGGCGTTGCCGTTTGCAGTCTGGTTTTATCTCGGCATTGAAGGCGTGGCCATGGTGGCAGAGGAAGTGCACGAGCCACACCGCAATATTCCCCGTGGTTATATCCTGGGTATTGTTACGTTGGTATTGCTAACACTTGGTGTAATGATACTGAGTGGAGGTATCGGCGATTGGCAAAAACTCGCCAATATTGATTACCCGCTGCCTGAGTCGATAAGCATGGTGCTGGGCAAAACGAACAACTGGACAAAAGTATTTGCAGGCATTGGCCTGTTTGGGCTAATCGCTTCCTTTCACGGCCTTATCATTGGCTATTCAAGGCAAATATTTGCGATGGCAAGAGCCGGTTTTCTTCCATCCTTTCTTTCCCGGCTGAACAACCGGTTCCGCACGCCAAATAATGCACTGATCGCAGGCGGGGTCGTTGGACTGATCTCTATTTTTACCGGTACGACAGATAAAGTGATTATCATATCGGCGCTGGGCGCGGTGCTCATGTATTGCATCAGCATGGTGGCGCTACTTGTAATGCGCAGTAAAGCAAAGCTGGAAACGGCAACATTCAAAACGCCTTTCTATCCTTATTTTCCATGGATCGCTTTGTTGCTTTCACTGGTGTGCCTCATTGCTATTATTATCTATAACCTTATACTCAGTATTATATTCTTTGCAGGCCTTGTAGTTGTGCTTTGGATTTTTGTTGCGCTAAAAAAACACAAGACATTGCGGGAAGACCTGGTGATGCAGGCTGCAACCGAAATTTAGCACCTGGCGGATTGATTCTTACATTTGTCTTCGTTGATATATGGCTTACCATTGCAGCATACGCAACCGTAATTATACATTCAGTAATCTGAAAACATTGCTGGCAAAAGCAACGCCTTTCAGGAGTGGGGATGCGTTGGCCGGACTTACCGCTGCCAGTTATGAAGAAAGGGTTGCCGCGCAATTTGCGCTGGCCGACGTTCCACTGAAAAAATTCCTGCAGGAAGTACTGATCCCTTATGAATCGGACGAAGTAACAAGGCTGATCATCGATACACACGACGCCGTTTCTTTCGCCCCGGTGAGCCATTTTACCGTCGGGCAATTCAGGGACTGGCTGCTGAGTGACGATGCCGACACCGCAACGCTTCAGCAACTCGCAGCAGGCCTCACACCGGAGATGGTTGCCGCGGTTTGTAAACTAATGCGTAACCAGGACCTGGTAAGTGTTGCACAAAAATGTGAGGTCATCACCCGGTTCCGGAATACGATCGGGTTAAAGGGGAGGCTGTCTGTGCGGCTACAACCCAATCACCCCACCGATGACCCGAGAGGTATTGCGGCAAGTATTGCAGATGGCTTACTCTATGGCAGCGGCGACGCGATGATCGGCATTAACCCGGCAACAGACAGTCCGGCAGCGGTAGCCACTTTGTTGCATATGCTCGACGAGGTACGCCAGAAATATGCCATACCAACACAAAGCTGCGTGTTGTGCCATGTAACATCAACGATTGATCTTATCAATCAAAATGCGCCAGTGGATCTCGTATTCCAGTCAATCGGCGGAACAGAAAAAACAAACAGCAGTTTCGGTATTGACATCAATCTTTTGCAGGAGGCGCATGATGCAGCGCAATCGCTGCAAAGGGGCACCGTCGGTAGTAACGTGATGTATTTCGAAACCGGGCAGGGTAGTTCATTGTCGGCCAATGCACATGACGGGATCGACCAGCAGACATGCGAAGCCAGGGCTTACGCGGTGGCCCGGCATTTTAAGCCACACCTGGTGAATTCGGTGGTTGGCTTTATCGGGCCTGAATACCTGTTCGACGGCAAACAGATTATACGTGCTGCGCTCGAGGATCATTGCTGCGCAAAGCTGCTCGGCCTGCCGATGGGGATGGATGTTTGCTATACCAATCATGCCGAGGCCGACCAGGATGATATGGATAATTTGCTCGTGCTGCTCGCCGTCGCAGGCTGTAACTACATCATGGGTGTGCCGGGTGCCGACGATATTCTGCTAAACTACCAGAGCACTTCTTTTCACGATGCCTTATTTTTAAGAAAACTGTTGGGGCTAAGGCCTGCACCTGAGTTTGAAGATTGGTTGCATAAGCAAGGTATCATAACTGAAGGCACAGCTTTCAACAGTATCCGGGGCGAACTGATAAAAGGAATTATACAATAATTTTTGAGCCCGGCACTGCAGTAAGGATGATGCTTATGCTGTGCCTGTAATGGACGAAGGATTCGGGATCGCACGATCAGAGGAGATGTCCTGTCATCAATTTTTACCGGCAACAAAATGTCAGAATTAAAAAAAATTACCGTTCAACAAGACCCGTGGTCTTCATTAAAAGCATATACTACTGCCCGTATTGCTTTGGGTAAAACAGGCGCTGCGCTGCCGCTAAAGGCATTGCTTGAATTCAGGCTTGCGCATGCACATGCCAGGGATGCTGTCTATTCCCAAATAAACAGCGTTTTGTTCATCCAGGCGCTCGAAGCTTTGCGCATACCATATTTTTATTTACAAAGCCGTGCAAATACAAGGCATAAATATTTACAGAGACCAGATTTTGGCAGACAGCTGCATGCCGATTCGCATAAGCAGTTAGTCTTGTTTGAAAGTGGGGGCTATGATATTGCCATCACGATTGCCGACGGACTTTCCGCCGCTGCTGTTAATGACAATGCCATTCCGTTGATTAAACTGTTGATCCCGGTATTACAGCAGGCCAACCTGCGCATTGCACCACTTTGCCTGGTCGAACAGGGGCGGGTTGCAGTGGCAGATGAAACAGGTTCGTTGTTAAAAGCTACCCTGTCGCTGATACTCATTGGCGAAAGGCCGGGCCTTAGCTCACACGACAGCCTGGGCGCATATCTCACTTATGAACCTTCTGTTGGCACAACCGATGAAAGAAGAAACTGTATTTCGAACATCAGGCCCGAAGGCATGACAGTAGCGCACGCAGCTGAAAAAATATTCTACCTTGTTAAGGAATCGCTGCGCTTGAAGTTATCGGGCGTGCAACTAAAAGACAATATGGGTTTGTTGCCACAATAACGAAAGCACAAGTGTGCGACGCAAGAGGCGATGCCATTGGCACAGATGCCGGCTACAAAAAAATATTAATACGGCAATTTATTTACCCACGCCGCTGGCCTTAATGCGGGAGGCAATTTCCCGGGAGAACATTTCCGCACCTTTAACATTCATGTGGTTAAAATCGTAAAAGAGCGGCTTTTGCACATAGCGCGGATCAGTGCCATAATCCCACAACTTTACGCCGTATTTGGCGAGTATGGCCTTGCTTTGGATGAGGGCTTCGTTATCTGCAAACGGCTGCGCATACATTGGCGAAATGATCACAAACAACGGGATGTTTTTTTCGGTTACAGACTTTACAAAAAACTCCAGTTGTTCCTTTGAATACTGGTCGACTGAATCTCTCGTAAGCGAAGTAACATTATCGGGTGTTGGTGCCACCTTGCTCCCATGCAAGGGCTGGTAGCCATTGACATTGTCGTTTTTTGTGCGGCTGTGATTTCTTACAATAGAAAGGATAAGGGAATTATAGGCATACAGTTTTGATACCTGCGCCTTATAGTACTCTTTAGGGAACAGGTCGAGTGCAAGTTTTGCAAAGTGTTCGTTGGTTAGCACATACGGAAGAATCATTCCGGCTAAAGCATCTGCACCAAAGGGACCTGAGCGCCAGGCAATTTCCTTTGGCGTGAGATCTAAAATAATGGCCTTGGGTTTGTGCGTACCATTAATCGCTGCAGGCAATATTGCGGAGTGATAGATTACATTGGAGGCATTGCGTCCGCAGTTGAAACAGGAGAGCCCTAATGAATCGGTGAATATTCTTGGGTCGTAGGTATGTACTGCCCTGGAGCTGCCGTAAATAAGCACGTCTTCTTCGGGATCGTTGATGGCATGTGCAAAGGCTGCAGAATCACCCATCGGCTCATCTTCGAAATAGTGCTCGATGATGGAACCCACTACCCTGTCAACCACAAACATTACCACCAGCAGGATGAATAATTTTTTAAAGAATTTGCCGTAACCTTTATTCATTATAATGAGTTTAGAACTGGAAATAGATAAACTGACCACCATTGAAAACGCCTACCATCAGCATGATGGTGAGGATCAGCACATAGCCTGTATACCTTATTACAACATTGTCGTTTCTTACCAGTTTTATATTGGGATAAAATTCCGTTACATGTTCGGTAATAACCAGGAGGGCCACCGCGAAAATATAGTACCCGAACGATGTTGGGGGTTCGCCCATATAAAAATTACCCGGCTTGAGTGTGAACATCGACTTCCAGATATACCAACCATCGCCGACGGTGTTTGCACGAAAGAATGTAGCGCTGGACGTACATACCAAAAAGGTCGCCACCGCCCTGAAAAAATTGGAGGTTGGCCCCAGCAGCTTGTGTATTTTCCGAAAAACCGGTTTAAAAATATTTTCGATAACGATAAAGGAACCATTAAGTAAACCCCATATCACAAAGGTCCAGTTGGCGCCATGCCAAAGGCCGCTGATAGCAAATACGATCAGCATGTTACGCATGGTGATCCATTGCCCGCGCCTGTTGCCGCCGAGTGGGAAATACAGGTAATCCCTGAACCAGGTTGTCAATGAGATATGCCATCGCTGCCACACTTCCTGTACACTTTTTGAAACAAGGATCGGCCGCCTGAAATTGGTCATAAGATCGTAGCCCATTACTTTGGCCGCACCAATGGCGATGTCGGAATAACCCGAAAAATCGCAATATATCTGGAACGCAAAAAAACAGGTGGCAACAATCATGGTAACGCCGCTGTGGTGTTCTGCGTTATTATAAACTGCGTCAACGTAGGTAGCAAGCCTGTCGGCGACGATCAGTTTTTTTACAAAACCCCAAAGCATGATGCGCAGGCCGTCTACCACGCGGTCATAGTCAAAGTATTTCTTCTCATGAAACTGGTGAAGAATGTTTTGCGGCCTTTCAATCGGGCCGGCAACCAGTTGCGGGTAAAACATTACATACAGTGCATAAATACCAAAATGTTTCTCGGGCTTTTGATGTCCGCGATACACCTCGATGGTATAACTCATTGCCTGGAACGTGTGAAAAGAGAGTCCCACCGGCAACAATATACTCAGGTGAGGAATGGGATTCTTATAACCGAAATCACCCATTACCTGGGTTATATTGTAGTTTAAAAAATTATAGTATTTAAAAAAAGCCAGCACCCCAATGTTTGCGACCAGGCTACAGATCAGCCATAGCTTGCGTTTACGCCCTTCAGTTCTTGCTATGTAAATACCGGCGAAATAATCCACGAAAATGGTAAATCCGAGAATAAGTATGTATACCGGTAAAAAATACATATAGAAATAGCAGCTTGCCGCCAGCAAAAGCAGCCATCTGAATCTATGTGGCAGAATAAAGAAAAGGGTGGTAACAATTATAAAGAATGCGACGAACGTTAATGAGTTAAAAACCACAGGTTAAATGTTTTGGTATTTTAATTATGCAGCAATGATACTGAAAATATCAAAAGAAAATGGCCCTTAACCAAAACTTATAATGCCCTGCCACGGGGTTAAACTTATTCACTAAAAACAGTCTTATTTACCGCGTTATATTTAAATGCAGTGCTTAATTTCGGCATGATAATCGTTTCTTTCATCCGGGCTTATGGCCGAACATTGATAAAATACCGGTCTAAAACAGCAAACTATGATCTACAGTAAAATAACCTTGAGTATTATTTGCCTGCTCTCCATGACTTTCTGCTCGGTGCATACCGGGGAGAATAAACCTGCAGAAAACAACACAACTGCAGCGGCCAATGATGGCGCAGGACGGGGCAATATCTGGGGCGTATGGGGTGGCGGTAATTATTCGGCAACAGATATGTCGCAATATCCTTACCTGAAGGGCTGGTATATTGTTTACCAGTGGAAACAACTTGAACCTGAAAAAGACAAATTCGATTGGGATTATTTTGACAACCAAATGAAGTTTGCCGCCTCTCACAATCTCAGTATCGGCTTTATGGTATGGGTCGGCCCTCACAGCCCTGAATGGCTTTACAGTAATGGTGTTCCTAAAGTAACAACGAACACTAAAAAGAAACTGGCGGATTATCCATGGTATTTCAGCGATGCCTACAAAAAAAGGTATTATGGCATGATGCAGGCAGTATTTGACCATATTGAAAAATACCCTGCGGACCTTCGAAATAAAATCATTCTCTGGATGAGCGCTGAAGGCAGCACCGGCGACATTACGCCGTACAAAGGCTATCCAACAGACTCAAAGTATAACATGACAGATGAGCAATGGACCAGCTTTAAACAGGACGTTTGGAAATACATGTACAATCTTTGCGCAAATGCAAAACCAAAGATCAACCTGCTGGTAAACCAGGCCAACGATGGCAGGTATCTGAACTGGCTTACCACCAACCTCCCCGACGTTTGGGTAAAAGCCGGCAATATCTCGCATACTTATCAATTCAATGGCGAATTGGAATATTATAACCGCTTGCAGAAGCTGGAGGACAAAACCATTCAAAACGAATACTCCAGCAGGCTGCGCGGCGAAATAACCGTGCAGGGCCGCTGGTTCAGCCAGAATGAAGCCTGGAACATGTATGCACTGCTTAGCTCTGCATTGCATTTTGGTTTGGATATTTTCAACACATCTTCCAAGTATTTGCAGAACCCTGTTGACACCTCCACCTTCAATTTCTTTAATTTTTATGCGGGGCAAAAAAATCCTGCTAAATCGCCCGGCGCCTTTTGTGTGCTGCGCGATGGACTGGATGCAGCTGATCTTAAACGTTTTCCGGAATCTAAATATGGCCCGGTTCTCGACCCTGCACAAATGGATGCATACAACAAACAAATGCAGCGCAAAGGCTATTCGGCAAATGACAACGAAGAAGATGACGATGCCGGTGCCGGCGAACAAGGCATTAATGAATCTAATATTAAGAACGATTTTTTAAACCCGTCCCGGGTGAATAAGATTGTGGATGAGTATGCTGCCTATGGCGCCAAACGCGGCGACATTAACGACATAACTGAAGATACCAACGGAAAAATGGAGGGAGCCGAAAACGAAGATTACAGTACCGGCAAGCAAAACAAAAACCCTAACCGGCAGGGAAAAAATGCAGGCAAAAGAAAGCAACAAAAAATGGCAGCAGGTGAAAGCGGCGGCGGCGACAAGGCAACGGCCTATCAAAAACGCCGTGAAGCAAGCATGGTCATCAACGACATTGGCGTAAATATTTTGCCCGATAATTACTACCGCTATCTTATCCAGTATTCTCCCAACACAACCAGCAGGGGATACTGGCGCGTTGGGCCGGGCGATCAGCCATATGGAAGATTTGCCCGTGGTTTTGAATCGAAAGAAAACAAGACGGAGATGTTCTTCGCACTTGACAAAAGATTCTTCGGTGGCAACAGCGGCGCACAAAATGTGGCGATAAAAATTATATACCTTGATAAAGGCAATGGTTCATGGTCGCTGAATTATACCGGTGCCTCCGGCAAGAAAGAAGCGTACAAAATAACCTGCGGTAACAGCGGCAACTGGATCACCAAAACCATTTACCTCAGCGATGCATACTTTGCGCAAAAGCTTGAGCATGGTTGCGATATTTCGTTGAAATATCTTTCCGGCGACAATACTATTTTCAACAGGGTTGAAGTGTTGAGGCAATAAAATTTTATTACATCTTTATTGAATGCCTGCAAAATTGTGCAGGCATTTTATTTATGTACCAGGCTCCCGGATAAATATTGAGCTGCTGTTGCGCCTGTCCCGAGAAGAATGATCCGGGAACGCACACTTGTGCAGAAGTAATGCTGCTGAACATTTCCGGAACAAATAAATACGCTTCCCGGTTTTGCCGCGCTTTGCACTGCTGTACAAGAGTGCGACGCAACCAATGTATCATCTATGCGATACAGTTGGGTACAAAAAACTTCTTTCCCCACTCACCGGAAGTTAGTCCGGTGATTGTATTAAAATAAAAACCCGGCTGATCGTTCAACCGGGCTTGCAGTGATCATTACGCATCAGCACTGATTTATTTTTCAATAATCACTTGCGTCATATAAGTTTTTTGATTGACAATTACACTTACGATATACAATCCACCCGCAAGGGCCGCAGGCGTGCTGATTGTTTTTTGCAATGCGCCATTACTCATCGTTGCATTATCTGTAAGCACTTTTTTGCCCACCATATCAACCAACAGAATTTTTGCTATGGCGTTTGTGTTGTCTGCGATATGCATGGATAGTGTAAACTGGCCTCGTGCCGGATTAGGGTAAACCCTGATAGCCTGGTCACCCGCTTCATTGATACTGTTGAAAGCTATTGCGTTTAACCCTGTAGCCAGGGTAGTAAATTTTGCCGTTGCTGTATAAGCAGTAAAGGTTTTACCGCACTTAGCCCTTATTCTCCAGGTATAAGCCTGGTTGGGGAGCAGCGAAGAAATAGAGAGAGAGCGTTTATCTCCTGAAAGCAAAACACTGGTATAAGCAGTACCGGCGATGGTAGGCTTGTATTGTACCTGCCATTGCGTAGGGTCGATTGGCGCAGTCCAGTTAAGTGTGGCGCCAGACGCTGTAATGTTGGTAGTGGTTAACGCATTCACATTTGCATTTACACAGACTTTTTCTGTAAAATGCGCATCAAATGAAGGATTGGCACCATTGGCCCAATTAAAATTCTGCAACTTCAGGAAAGAAGAACCCGTGATGTCATACGAAAATACTACCCCCCTGTCAGTGCTGCCGCCGCTCCAGGTCATTCCATATAGTTTGCCGTTACTGGCCTGGACCAGGCTGCCAAAAGGATAGGCGCCCCGGGTATTATCAAAATCAAACAGTTTTACCAGTGTATTGGTAGACGGATCAAAGGAAAAAATAACGCCATAATTGCCGCTGCCGCCGCCATAAGTCATTCCGTATAGTTTACCATTACTGGCCTGGATAAGGCTGCCGGTTGGATTAGTGCCTTGGGCTGTGTTAAAATCAATTAATTTAACTTGTGTATTGGTAGCAGGGTCAAAAGAAAACAGCGTTCCGAAATTATTGGCGCCACCCTGGTAAGTCATCCCGTAAAGTTTTCCATTGGTAGCCTGAACGAGGCTGCCATAAGGTATACTACCATTCGTTCCATTAAAATCAAATAGCTTCGCAAACGTATTGGTACTGGGGTCGAATGAGTAAATTGTACCCAATCCTCCGCTGCCCCCACCCTGGGCCATCCCATAAAGTTTTCCGTTGCCGGCCTGAACCAGGCTGCCATGGGCATAAGCACCGCTGACGCCATAATTAAAATCAAAAAGCTTCGCCTGCGCATTGGTGGTTGGATCAAAAGAAAAGATGGTTCCATAATCGCCGTTGCCGCCCATAAAAGTCGTCCCATAAAATTTTCCATTGCCGGCCATTACGAGACTGGATAAGGGGCTACTACCATTGGCCCCGTTAAAATTATAGAGGTTTGCCTGCGTATTCGCTGAGGCATCGTAGGAAAAGATCGTTCCCCACACCCCGGTGCCACCATGCGAAGTAACCCCGTAATATTTTCCATTAGCTGCCTGCACCAGGCCACCTGCAGGACCGTAACCATTTTGAGATTTAAAATCATTCAGATCAACCTGGGCATTTGTTGCAGGATCAAAGGAGAAGAGTATGCCCCTTTGATCGGTGCCACCTGAAGCAGTGCCATAAAGCTTGCCATTGGTCGCCTGTATAAGGCTGTGATTGGGGGTGCCGCCATTGGTGAGATTGAAAGATAATAACCTGGTTTGCAAATTTGAGGACGGGTCAAAAGAGAAAATGGTGCCGTAGCCAGCAGCTCCGCCTCCGCTTGTCATCCCATAGAGTTTTCCATTACCGGCTTGAACAAAGCCTGATCCTGGAAAGGCGCCGTTGTCATTATTAAGGTCAAAATCAAAAAGAGTCGTAAATACATTACTGTCAGTACTAAAAGAAAAAATTGTTCCGGCGCCCGGATCACCCAAATAATAAGAGAGACCACCCAGATAGGTTGTGCCATAGAGTTTCCCATTATTTGCCTGAATAAGTGTGCATACGGGACTCGCTCCGTTTGCCTGGTTAAAATCAATCAACTTCAGGTGCGTATTGGTAACAGGATCGAAAGAAAAAATTGTTCCGTAGCCACCAGAGTAGACATCGCCATAAATACCACCTGCTAAAGTGGTACCATAAAGTTTTCCATTGCTGGCCTGTACAAGGCTGGCAAACGGGTACGCGCCATTGGTAGAGTCAAAATCAAATAATTTTACCTGCGTATTGGTGACGAGGTCGAAGGAAAAAATTGTCCCAAAATTATGGCTGCCGCCATAAGTGGTCATTCCATATAATTTTTTATTGGTTGCCTGGATCAGGTTGCCAATGGGATTAGCCCCATTGGTGCCATTAAAGTCAAACAGTTTAAGAACTTTGTTGGTGGACGGGTTGAAGGTGAAAATTGTACCTGCACCGTTACTGCCTCCGGTGCTGGTCATGCCATAAAGTTTGCCATTGCTTGCAAGCAACATACAGCCTCCCGGTTGGCCCCCGGTACTGCTGTTAAAATTAACCAGGTCCACCCTGGTATTTGTGGCCGGATCAAATGAATAAATCACACCGGAGTCACTGGTGCCACCTGCACTGGTCATTCCATACAGTTTACCGTTGCTTGCCTGTACAAGCCCCACCGGGGATAAAGGGCTATTAGGAAAGTTAAAAGTGGAGGTAAGCGCATTGGTGGCACTTTCATATTGTATAATTGTGCCGGTGCCCTGGCCGCCTGACGGTGTTAACCCGTAAAGGGTCGGCTGGGAAAAAAGCACACCCGGTAAAACAAAAAGCAGCAGGACGAAGAGTATCGCTACGCGTTTCATAATTTGATTTTTTAATTCACGGGTAAAGGTTTGGGAAACGAGTTGGCTACATTAAGTTGCTTTGCCACACCTGGTGGCAGCATGGGCGGAAAATGGCCCTGCGCCCCATATTTACCAATCATCCATTCTGCCACTTTATAAGCGTCTGCCTTGCTGGCAAAACCTTGTGGCAACATCGTTACAGGGTTCATGGAATGGTTAAAGACTGGGTGTTGATCTTTAAGTAAATCGAACAAAACGGTATTGCCGGGCGCCATTTTTAGCCTGATGCTGTATCCGTTCATTTCTTTTTGGTCTTTTACCGGGTTCAACATTATTGGAGGTTGCTGTGCATGTAATGTGCCCAGTACCATATGCAGCAGTAAAATAAGGCTGATCTTTTTCATGAATTGTATTTGAGGGATGTTGTAAAATCTTTGATTATAACAATTGTTCTCATCGGCAGATTAAGACCTGTGAAGGCAGGTACAGGAATGCTTTGCGCGCCGGTTCTCTATCGCCGTTCCTTTTCCTGGCCAAAGAAAACAGCGCAGGAGGCAACAACTACAGGGTCTATGTTTGTTTTCATAAACGGGTCTGATTAAATTGAAAAAAATAATTAGTGTTTGGATAAGTTAGGGCGGTGAATCAAAAAGTATATCGCTATAAATCTAAGAAGATATAATTAAGACTTACATATTATTTTTTTAGGGCATCAGCATCTAAACCAAAGAGCAGTCATAAACTGTCAGTTGCAAATCCGGGGCTTCGGGAGGCTACTCGCAACCCGCCGCTGAACATCAACAGTACGAGGGCACGATCCCGGATCATCCCTCTTCAATTAAAAAAGCCACACGCGTTAGGCATGTGGCTTTGCGTTTAATATGACCTCTTATTTAAGGTTCGATGTGATAAATGCTGCTACATCTTTTTTAAAGTTCGCGGCAACATCGTTATTGATATACATCATATGACCCGCCTCGTAATACTTCATAGAGATGTTAGCTTTTATCTTCTTGTCGAGATTCAAATGGTCGAAAGTATATTCTGTTCCGTAAAATGGGGTAGCCAGGTCGAACAGACCATTCAGCACTATCACTTTCAGGTTGGGGTTGGTTGACATCGCATTTACAAGATCAGGCGTGGTGTTGGGCGAAGAGCCTTCACCAAAAAAGCCGTAAGAACGCGGATGCTTCCAATCCCAGTGAAAATCCGGGAATGCATCGGCGCTGATGTTGTATTGCTTTTCTTTGCTCACCTTTAGTTCTGTTGTATAATAATTCATAAAGGCTGCGGTGAATGCCGGGCTGATGGTGTAGTCCTGCGGGTCTGAGAAAGCGTATTCACTCAACAAGTCCTGGCTTATGCCGCGGTATCGCGAATCGAGCCTGCCAACCGCTTCGCCTTCGTTGCGTAACAACTCCTGTGCATATTGTGGTTGATTAACACGAAGATTAGCTTTGTCGATATAGTCTTTGCCTAAACCTGTGTAAGCGCTAAGCTTATTAATGATAGCAGTTCGCTGTTCAGCCGGCAGGTTATCGCCTTTTAATAAAGCGGCAGCATAATCTGTTGATGCAAATGTTCGAACTTCTTTTAGAAAGGCATTAAGGTCTGCTGGCTTATTGGCGATCTTATTGTGGTACCAGGATGTGGCAGCATAAGTTGGCAGGTTAAGCATATAAGATAAATCGTCGTATGGCTGAAAAGCAAGTGTGCGGATGTCCAGTACAGACGAAACCAACACAATACCGTTTACAGAAATACCCATCGCCGACTGCAGGTAATCTGCAATACCTGCCGAACGGAAGGTGCCGTAGCTCTCCCCCAGCAGGTACTTGGGAGAGTTCCATCTTTCATTGTCAGTGATATATGATTTGATGAACTGGCTTAGGGATTTTATATCCGGATCAACACCCCAGAAATCAGCATTCTTCGATTTGCCTACGGCGCGGCTGATACCGGTACCCACGGGGTCGATCATAACAATATCGCTTACATCGAGAATGGAAAAATTGTTGTCTTCAAGTTTGTAGGGGGCCGGACCGTTTAGTGACGGATCATTAACGGCCACTCTCCTTGGCCCAAGAATGCCCATGTGCAGCCAAAGCGACGAAGAACCAGGACCGCCGTTATAAGCAAAAGTTACTGGTCTTTTGATTGCTTCGGTTTCCCCATCTTTTGTATAAGCAACGTACCCGATGGAAGCGATGGCTTCATCTTTTTCATTTTTGATAATAAGCGTGCCCGCCGTTGCAGTATAATTGACCTGTTTATTGTCAATCTTAATACTGTGTTTGGTTATAAACTTTTCAGGTTTAAGAACGGTGACGGAGTCGCTTTGTGCGAACAACCCTGTTACGCACATGAGACAAAGCGTGGCGGTAATAAAATGGAACAGTCCTTTTTTCATTGATGCAATTTTAGTTTGGGAAAAATGAAGTTAAGGATTATGGCCTGTGAGCAAAAGAGATTTGTGATAAACAAAAAAGCCGGGATTTGATCAAAGTGATGAACGGAGCGTCGCAAGCAATGTTGCCAGCTGTTATGAAGCCGGCATCAAAAAAAATCCTCCATGAAAATGGAGGATTATTAACCCTTAAAACAACCAACATGAAAAATTTACTTGCATTATAACAAACGCAAAAAATTATTGTTCAGATTGTTTGCAAAATTTATTGTAGCGCAATATCGAGAACCTGCTGCATTGTTTTTACATAGTGGAACTGCAGCCCCCTGATAAAGATGCTGTCGATCTCTTTTACATCTTTTTCGTTCTGCCAGCAAAGGATGATCTCTTTAAGGCCGGCCCGTTTTGCGGCCAGTACTTTTTCTTTTATACCTCCAACAGGCAATACCTGGCCGCGAAGTGTGATCTCGCCGGTCATCGCAAGGTAAGGCTTAACCCTGCGGCCTGTATAGGCCGATGCAAGAGAGGTGAGCATGGTTACCCCGGCACTCGGACCATCTTTGGGAACAGCGCCTTCCGGCACATGAATATGGGGGCTTTTCTTTGTGAATAATTCCGGATCTAACCCGTATTTTTTTGCATTCGCATGCAGGTAAGTAAAGGCCGTGCTGGCGCTTTCTTTCATTACGTTGCCGAGATTGCCGGTGAGTTTTAATTCACCTTTGCTTTCGCTCAGGATGGTTTCGATAAATAATATATCTCCCCCGACATAGGTCCAGGCGAGACCGACGGCAACACCCGGCATATTGGCGATTTTGTACAGTTCGTTGCTGTAACGCGCTGTGCCTAATATCTTTTCCACATCGGGTAGTGAGACAGCCGGTTTTATTTTGTTTTTCATGGCGTACTCTTTTGCCTGGTACCGCATAATGCTTGCAAGTTGCCGGTCGAGTTCCCGTACGCCGCTTTCTCTCGTATATTGTTCAATAACTTTTTCCAGGACTTTGTCGCTGATCCTGAAATTGATTTTGGCCAGCCCATGCGCCTCTTTTTGTTTTGGAACAAGGTGCCGTTTGGCTATCTCCACTTTTTCTTCTATTGCATAACCACTGAGGTCGATTATTTCGAGCCTGTCGCGCAACGCCGGCTGAATGCTTTGTATGTTGTTTGCAGTAGCAATAAACAGCACTTTACTCAGGTCGTATTCCAGTTCGAGATAGTTGTCGTAAAAGCTGTTGTTTTGTTCCGGGTCAAGCACTTCCAACAGGGCGGAGGAAGGGTCGCCGCGAAAATCGTTGCCGATCTTATCTACCTCATCAAGTATCATAACCGGGTTCGAAGATTTTACCTTTCGAATGTTTTGCAATATTCTGCCCGGCATTGCACCTATATATGTTTTACGGTGGCCGCGTATTTCGCTTTCATCATGTAATCCGCCCAGGCTTACGCGTACATATTTTCTGCCGATAGCGTGAGCGATGCTCTTACCAAGCGAAGTTTTGCCGATACCAGGAGGCCCTACAAAACAAAGGATGGGGCTTTTCATGTCGCCCTTTAATTTTAGAACGGCGAGATATTCGAGAATCCGCTCTTTGATCTTCATCATGCCGTAGTGGTCATGGTCAAGCACAGACTTTGCGCGTTTAAGATCGTAGTCATCTGTGGTATGCTCTTCCCAGGGAAGGTCGAGCATAAAATCCAGGTGGTTGTAAACAACAGAATAATCAGGCGTGCTGGGATGCATACGCTCTAATTTTTCGACCCCAGTCTTAAACAAGGCTTTTGCAGACTCCGGCCATTTCTTTAGTTCGGCTTTCTTCTTCATCTGCGCGATCTCTCGCTCGTTGGAGTCGCCGCCCAGTTCGTCTTTAATGCTCTTCAGTTGTTGCTGCAAGAAATATTCGCGCTGTTGCTTGTCAATTTCAGTTCTGGTTTTAGTTGTTACCTTATTCTTCAACTCAGCAAACTGCAATTCCCTTTGCAACAGCTCGATCAGTTTTTCTGCCCGTAGTTTTACATCGTCTATCTCCAGTAGTAACTGCTTTTCCTTCAGCTCGCTATTGAGGTTGCTGCTCACAAAATTGATAAGGAACGATGCGTGCTCAATGTTCTTTAAAATAATGGAAGCTTCTGTAGGAAGATTGGGCGATAACTGTATTATCTGGCTTGCCAGCTCTTTAATGGTTGACGTGTAGGCGTTGAAATCTTCACCGCTAATTTCCACATCTTCGGGAAGTAATTGAATGCGTGCTTTAAAATAGGGATCTTCTTCCAGCAAAGCGGTCATCTGGAAACGCTTTTTTCCCTGGATAATGATGGTAGTGCCTCCGTCGGGCATTTTAATCAGTTTCACAATTTTGGCTATTGTGCCTATGGTGCAGAGGTCTTTCAATTCAGGCTCTTCGATGTTGGGGTCTTTCTGAGCCAGTACACCAATAAGTTTGTCTCCCTTGTAAGCATCATTAACCGCTTTTATACTTTTATCGCGACCCACAGTTATCGGTAATACTACACCTGGAAATAAAACAGTGTTTCTTAAAGGCAGCAGCGAAATAATATCGGGCACAATAAGATTTTTGTCTTGCTCTGTATCAGCTTCGTTGATCGGGATTATGGGAAGAAAATCATTGTCTTCATCGGCGCCGAATAAAAAGCTATTATAATTTGTGTTCATAATTCTCTCCTGGCTTAAAGTCAAATTGTCATCTTGAAAGTATTTTATACGCAATATGACCGGAGTGTAAAAAGTTCAATTAGAGTGCCAAAGCAAGATAATCAACAATGTGGTAACAAAATGTCGCAAAAAAGGCATCCCGTTAGAGATGCCTTACCAAATATGACGATAATTGAAATTGAGTGCTTAGAACAGTCTTAAACCCACACCAAGTTGAAATTGCTGGCTTTTCCATTGATCCTGGCTGCCAATATCATTGATGTCAGATAACCCGATATTATACCTGCCATAAAGCTTTAAAGAGCTGAGATTCAGCTGCGCGCCGAGCACCAGGGCAAAGTCTCCGTTTTTGAATGCATCCTGCCCATTCTCCAACAGGGTCTCATGGTTGTTCATTAAAATGCTGAACTGGGGGCCTGCATTCAGCGTTAGTAATTTACTGGCATTTATGCGCAATAATATCGGAATATTCAGGTAATTCAGTTTAATATTATCGCCAGGCTTAAAAACATCGCCAAGGTTGTCAGTGGCAGTAGTGTTTGTTTGACTAAATAACAGTTCGGGCTGTATGCCGATACTTTTGCTGAAATCAATTTCCATAAAACCACCTAAATGATAGCCAAGATTGTAACCATCTTTAAATGCCTGACCGTTTATCTTGTCCAGGTTAGCGCCAACCTTAGCGCCGACATGAAAACCCTGCGCCGTTGCAATCGCGCTGAAGAGAATAAAAGCCGTTGCGGAAAGAATTATTTTTTTCATGGTTTTTGTTTTTGTAATTAAGCCAATTCCTGTGCCATTTACAAACCAAATAACGAATAGAATTTAATAGATATTGTTAAAACAACTTTGCTCTCGCGCAAAGCTTATATTAAAAAGCGTGGCAACGCCATGCCCCTTCACAAAAAAGCTACGAAAAACATAACAGCGTTAATAGATGTTTGTTTTTTGAGCCGGTCAACAATCTATCATGCTTTGGTCGCTGCAATATAGTGCCGGCCTATCCGGCATCGCACGCTCTCGCTTTTATAAAAAATGGCAACACAATTTTAATACTGCAACCGCGACCGATTCATTTGGAATTTTCCCAACGGAACCCGTTTTATAAAACCCTCCTAAATAATAAAAAGACCATAAAGAAATCTGTTAAACTTTTCAAAATGAACTGCCAGCATACAACATTCTACGAATTCAATCGTACTTTTATTACGAACATATTCGTAATAACCTCAACTATTAAATTTTAAAACACATGAAAAATGTATTCCAGGGCCCAAAAACTGCTGTGGTGGCTGCTTTGCTTGTTCTGCTTGTTATTACTGCTGCCTGGCAACGTGACGATGAAATTAAGCAAGACAGTACATCGAACTACAACGGGAACAGAGATACAACTCGGCCCGGCCAACGTAATTATGATAAGAATGAATTTACAGTGAAAGACATAGAAGATGCGATGAAAGAACTGGACATAGAACTGCAAAAAATGAATATTGAGCTGAAAAATATCAATATCGAGGTTTCAAAAAATATAAAGGATGCAATGAGCCAGCTTAACATGGCGCAGATAAACAAAGAGATTGCAGAGGAGATGAAAAAAGTTGACTTCGACAAAATTCAAAATGAAGTGAGCCGTTCACTGAAAGAAGCACAGGTCGAGATCAACAGTGTTGATATAGAAAAGATCCAGGAGGAAGTAAATAAATCGATGAAAGAAGCACAGGAGAAGATCAAAAAAGTTGACATGGAGAAAGTGCAGGTGCAAATGAAAGAACTTCAAAAAAAGCTAAACAGCGGGGAATGGAAAAAACAGGTAGAGGAATCTATGAAAGATGCAAGGATACAAATGGAGAAAGCGAAGAAGCAATTGCAGGAACTAAAAGAATTTACCGATGCACTGCAAAAAGACGGGCTGATTGATAAAGACAAACGTTTTAGTATAGAATGGAAAAACGGCGGAGATCTTTATATTAACGGCACAAAACAATCAAAAGAAATCTCTGAGAAATACCGCAAATATTATAAGGAAGATGGATACGAATTCAATTTCAGCGACGGCAAAGAGGGTGAATCGATATAAAGTATTCGTTGTTAACAGAGATGTAAGTACAAGCGTGCGACGCAACGGATGTTGAAAAAACTACTGGTGCTGGCTACAACAAAGTTGATATCATAAAACCCAACGCTGAAAATCACGACAACTTTTCAAATATCAACAGCAATCTGCCCCGGAACAGCCGGGGCATTTTACGTTCAGAATTTAACTGAAGGGCATTTTACATCTTTACCGCCCGAGCCGAAAATACCACTCTTTACAATCGACAATTCAAAGGCTCCGCGGGTTTGGTTATAAGTACCCAACGAAGAACTCGTGGCGTCGTAGTTGATGGTTAACGCAACGTCATTCCATTCATATCCAATCATTGGAATAAAAGCGTCTTTAGCGCGCACATAAAGGCCGCCGATAACCTGGGAACTGCCATCGCCGCTGAGATTGTAATGAGCGTTTAAACCAGCAACCGTTTCCCATGCACCGCCCATCTGGCTTATATACACATTAGGATTAACGATCCACTGATCGTTAAGTTTGAAACTACCGTTGAGAAAAAGGGTGAGCCTTGGCGCAATACGCGTGTCAGCAATATTATCAGAAAAGAAAGTTTCTTTGGGCCGGTTTAAATGCATGGCACTAAAACCCACGTTCAGATACGCGTTGTCGCTGGGAAACAAGGCATAATTTAACCCAGCCTGCAAATCGAGATAGGTAGCGGAATTATACGCAAACTGCTCTCCGCTGGGTATTGTTACGTCGAAAAATTTCCCATTCCACTGGTTATCGAAGGTAAGCTTGGAAACATCAATTCGCTTGTTGACAAAGCCAATATTAAAGCCGCCGCTTAGCAGGCTGTTAAATCCAAGCAACTGGTGGTAGGCGATAGATGCAAAACCTTTGGTAGAGCTAAGGCCACCGCTACCGGCCTGGTCTTTTATGATGGAGCCACCCAGGCCTACCCAACCATCCTGGAACCTGTTGTTGAATAATTGAACATCGCCCCATACATCCATTGTTTTATAAGGATTAGGGGTTACGCTTGCCCACTGGTTGCGGTAGTTGATACCAACACGGTAATCAACATCGGGAGCAAAACCTGCATTGGCAGGGTTAACCAAAAGCGGCGAATTGAAATATTGAGAAAAATGCAGGTCTTGTGCTGTTGAATTTGTATAAAATCCCGCATAACATGCAATAATCAAACATATGGTCGCACGATTTTTCATATCATCAAAATTCAGTCGTCTATCGTAAAAGAGTTATATCACCTTTTTTCCTGTAGTTGGTACCGTCTGAGAACGTAACATCAAGCACATATACATACACCTCCTGGGCCTGCAATTTACCTTTGTACATGCCATCCCATCCTATTGAAGGGCTGGCAGATTGAAATACGAGGGCGCCCCAACGGTTATATATTCTCCAGTCCATTTTTTGTATGCCATAGCCTTTTACCGTAACCTTATCATTGACCCCATCACCATTGGGTGTAAAAGCATTTGGCACGTCTATTAAAGGTACAATAATTGACTGCACCGGCTGGCATAATGTGTCAGTACAACCAAACTGATTAAAAGCGACCAGGCATGCATTAAAAGTGCCTGTCGTATTGTAGATATGCTTGATAACAGTATCCCTGTTAGCGGTTACAAGGCTGTCACCATCGCCAAAAGTCCATTTGTACAATGTAGCACCAAAGGAGAAATTGGTAAATTCGGTAGGCGTGTTTTCCTGCGGTGGCTTTGGCCCAAAAGTAAAGCCCGCTGTAGGTTTTGCGCTCACAATAATAGTTTGCTGAGTGCTGTCGGTAATATTGCAGGTTTGCTGATCTACCACAACCAGCCTCACAGTGTACGTGTCGATAAAATTATAAGTGTGAACAGGATTTACATCGGTTGAAGTAGTGCCATCGCCAAAATCCCAGAAAAATTGCTGACCGGCCAAAGAAGTATTATTGAAGACTGCAGTGTATGGAACACAACCGGCAGGAGGCGTTTCAAACTGCGCCTTCACATTTGCAGCAATGCGCAATTGCAATGTTGCAGAATCCGGGGAATTACAATAACCGGTATCAATAAGCCGCAATGCTACATTATAGGTTCCGGAGGCCGGGTAACTGTGTATCACATTAGGCGCATTTGATATGAGCGTCGTACCATCGCCAAAACTCCATTCGAAGCTGGCAGGACCAAAAGGCCTTGTCACCGGAGCCACCGAAGTATTCGTAAACTGGTATTTCAGGGAATCACAGGGTTGTAGTTTTAATGAAGTAAAACTTACGTCTGCCTTGTCATCCCGAACCCTGATGGTAAGGTATGCCGTATCGGCAATATTACAGGTAAGTGAATCAATGGAAACAAGTCTTACCTTAAAGTTGCCAAGGCTGTTAAATGTATGTTGCGTCGACGGCACATCTGTGCTAACATCTGGTGAGCCGTCTCCAAAATGCCAGATAAATTTTTTACCATTGGCAATGGTATCCCTGAAATCAACAGTCAGTGGCAAACAACCGGCGGTATCCCGGGGAACACCGTCAATGGCCGACTGTAATCCAGCTCCGACCCCCGCAAATTCAAATGCAATTTTTAACATCGCTTCGTTGCATTGCGCACCTGTTTGAGCCGGATTATCGGGACCCCAGACGCCCGGTGTGGTGGGAAAATTGCCAATTACACCGCAATTGGCGCATAAGGCCTCGTATATCACACCTTCTTTGTCAAAACGGCTGGTACCGCCATCTACATGGTCTCCAACGTCCGGAACGTTGTCGATGTTGCCGTAAAAAGTTCCGTATAGCTGGCTTAAAGCGTTTTTTTCCAGGATAAAGAAATAGAAATCACTGCCATCCGAAGTTGGCCTTATCGCATCTGCCGTGGTTTTTAATCCAGAGGTATTTGCGTTGGGATACCCCTCACCGGAATTGATTCCGCCACCCCAGCCGGCTACATAAACATTTTCACAGCGGTCAACAAGAAACGCTGTTGGAGAAATGTCCGGAGCACCCAACCCCTTACCAAAATTTGCAGAATAAACCACCCCGCTAAGGTCAGGCTGAAGCTTTGTTATATACTGCTTACCATCTGCCTGCTCCACTGTGTTAAACGGGGCGTTGATCACGGGGAAAGCGATGGTTGTTGTACCGGTTATATATGGGAAACCATACTTGTCAAACTGAACACCATAGAGCATGTCATTGCCACTGCTTCCTACATAGCAGGATTTGATCAGCGACGGCGCTCCCGCAGTATTGCCAATGATAGCAATAAATCCATCACTTTCTCCCCCCCTGTAACTGCTGTAAATAACAGGTCCGTTATTTACTCCCGTACCTGGCAGGTTACCACTGGCAGTAGCGCCCCCCACGTAAATATTGTTATTGCCCGGGTTAAGTGACAATGAAAAAGCGGCATCATTACTACTGCCACCGATAAACGATATAAAATCAAAATTGCTCAGGTTGGCATTTGCTTTAAGCACAACGCCATCCTGAGCACCACCAAAGGAGGGTTGAAACGCATTTGCGCTGACAGGAAAATCACTCGATTGCGTGCAACTGACAAGGTAAATATTGTTGTTATTATCAACGATCACTTCACTTCTCGCATCGTCGCCATAGTTGCGCGAAATGCTTAATGGGCCCGGGATCTCTTTTGAACGAATGTTTACGCCATCGTCGGACGTTCCACCGATTTTACGCGAAGCAAGCAATGCCGTTCCGTCGACACTAAGTTTTGTGATAAAAATATCAAATGCTCCTCCTTTGCCCACCATTGGAAGTGTGGAAGGAAAATTGTCTGAATTTGTACGTCCTGCGATAATTAAATTGCCCTGGTTATCTACAACAAGACTGTGCGGCTGTTCGTTGCCGGAGCCTCCCACATATGTTCCGTACAGGCGCTGCGTGCCATCAGAGCTCAGTTTAATAATCGAGCAATCGTACCCGCCCAATTGTCCTTCATTGGCACCGCCACCAAATGCTGTTTGAAATGCACCGGTGCTCACCGGGAAACCGGTTCCAAATGAAATACCTCCGGCATAAAAATTACCGGATCCGTCATAGGTTGCGGTATAACCCCAGTTGTCTGACTGGCTGTAGGTAAAACTGGCGAATACCAACACCGGGTCTATCACTAGTGTGGCTCCTTTTGTATAAGCATCTAATTTAAACTTTACCGTATTGCCTTCCACAACAAACTTTGCTGTAACGTCGGCCCTGCCTTTATCATTCAGCTCATAGCAATAAGGTTTCATTTCGGTAACATCGCCGAGCGAAGTTTTAACGACCAGGTTGCCGTTCTTAACGCTTATGCCTTGTGTGCCATCAAATCGAAGTGCAATTTTAGCAGGGTCAGCGCCGGGGTGAACGATCAGGTCATATTTTAAATTACCCTTGTCGGTATAATAACGCACGTCTATGCCTGGATACATATTTTCATACACTACCGCACGGTATATTTTGCAATTCGCTGCCCACCGAGACTTATCCGACCCCTGGAAATAGTTGTTATACGTATTGATCGGTTTGTCGGGAATAATATTTGGATGTTCAGAGGCACCCACAAAATTTACCTGGTACGCGTGTGAATGCAACGTCAATTTCCCCTCCGGACCCGGGCTGCTGAGGTTATGTGATGTTTCAGATATCTTTTTATCGTGGTCGTGGCCCGAATAAGCATAGGCAATAGCGCGAAGATCATCTTTGTTGTTGAGTAAAACCATGTATCCTTTCTGTTGAAGAAAGAACGCACTTCCACCTAAGTCGCTTTTATAGGAAACCTGCGGGTCCCATTGTCCTTTGTTTTCCACGAATTCCAGTGTCTGGCCTTCAGATGCCAGGGCAGAAAAGAGTGCAAGGGTGACCGCACAAAATTTGTAAAACGAATTCAAGAGTTTACTTTTTAAAAAATTACAAAAATCAGCCTGAATAAAAACATCTTTTTGTTACCGGCGACTGTTCTCTGTGGCATCGCCTGTTGCCACGCTCGTTTCAGGGTTCCATTTTCATGGCAAAATTGCTAATGCATTTGCTTAAGTACAAGAGTGCGACGCAACCGGTGCTTAATACCCGTACCAAAGCCTGGCTCCCAAAGAACATACTAATAATCCGATAATAACGTTAGCGATACACTAAATGTTGTTTACGAAATTTTACTCCAGGCAGTTTTTCCTTTTTGTGAAATAAGATAGTCTTTCAGTGGCTGGTTGGCAGCGGTTTCGAGCTTTTCATCGGCATTAAGTATTTTTTCGCTGAGTGCTTTCGCCTTTTCAAGCAATGCCTTATCGTTAACAATGCTGGCCAGCTTAAAGTTTAATAGCCCGCTTTGTCTTGTTCCTTCTATATCTCCCGGTCCCCGTAGTTCAAGATCTTTTTCCGCGATCACAAACCCGTCGTTTGTGTCGCACATGATTTGAATGCGTGCACGTGCCTCGTTACTTACCTTACTGCCCGTTAAAAGTATACAATAACTCTTTTCCACGCCGCGCCCCACTCTTCCGCGTAATTGATGTAACTGCGAAAGTCCGAACTTTTCGGCGCTTTCTATTACCATAACGCTGGCATTTGGCACATTCACGCCCACTTCTATAACCGTTGTACTCACCATGATCTGTGTGTCGTTTCTAACAAAACGTTGCATGTTTACGTCTTTCTGTTCGGCAGGCATTCTCCCATGCACCATGCTGATGCTGTATTTTGATTCAGGGAAAAAGCCTTTCACCTGCTCGTAACCTTGCATCAGATCTTCATAGCTCAGCTTTTCACTCTCTTCGATTAACGGGTAAATAATATAGGCCTGTCTTCCCTTTCCGATCTCCGCTCTAATAAAATCCATTACCTGCGCCCTCTTCGTCTCAAACCGGTGCACCGTTGATATTGGTTGCCTGCCGGGAGGCAGCTCATCCATTACGCTGTAATCGAGATCGCCATAGGCAGTCATTGCCAGTGTACGCGGGATAGGTGTTGCCGTCATCACAAGCACATGTGGCGGTATAGTTGCTTTCTTCCATAATTCTGCACGCTGTGCCACACCAAAGCGGTGCTGTTCGTCAACGATAGCAAAACCCAGGTTTTTGAATTGCACTTTATCTTCAATGACTGCATGCGTACCCACGACAAGCTGTATGGTTCCGTCGAGAAGCGCCTCCAATATTTTTTTTCGTTCCCTGGTTTTGGTGCTGCCCGTAAGCAGGGCAATGTTCACAGGCATTTTATGCAAAAGTGTATGCAGGCTTTCGTAATGCTGGCGGGCGAGGATTTCAGTTGGCGCCATCATACAGCTTTGGTACCCATTGTCAGCAGCAAGCAGCATACACAACAATGCCACAATGGTTTTTCCGCTGCCGACATCTCCCTGCAGCAGCCGGTTCATCTGGTGGCCCATAGCAGTATCGGCCCTTATCTCTCTCATCACCCTTTTTTGTGCACCGGTTAACTCAAATGGTAAATGATTTTTATAAAAATCATTGAAGAAATCGCCGACTTTTTCAAATACCACACCCTGACTGCTGCGGTGCCGGTTAATACGCACGAGTTGTAAACGCGTCTGGGCAATAAAAAGTTCTTCGAATTTCAGTCTTTTCACCGCTGCTTCATAAGCCCCGGCATCAGGAGGAAAATGCAGATCGCAATAAGCCCTGTACCTGCCGGTGAGTTTCATTGTACCGAGTACTTCCGCGGGAAGATTTTCGGGCACGTCTATTTCGCTTACCTGTGGCAGTAAAGCGGCCATCAATTTGCCAAGTTGTCTGCCATTGAGCGACCTTGCCTTTAACTTTTCCGTGGTGGGGTAAACCGGTTCCAGGAAATTTTTTCCGTCTGATTTGCTTTCGGCAAAAACTTCTATTTCCGGGTGGCTCATTTGCGGCTTGCCATTGAAGAAGCTTACCCGTCCCCAGACAAGGTAATCACTCCCGGGCTGCAGTATCTTTTGTACCCAATGTATACCTTGGAACCAGACCAGTTCTATCCTGCCGCTGCTGTCTCTTATTTCGGCAACAAGCCTTTTGCCAGACCGCTCCCCCATCACTTCAGCATATACCAGTTTGCCCGACACCTGGATAAAATCGGTTTGGTAATTGATATCGCTGATGTTGCTGACAACCGTTTTATCGATATGCCGCAGGGGAAAATGATCAAGCAGGTCGCGAAAGGTAAATATGCCAAGCTCTTTTTTGAGCAGGTCGCCACGGAGAGGACCCACCCCTTTCAGGTATTCAATAGGGCTATCGAGTATGGTAGACTTTAAATGTATAAATCTGTTATTTTAAAGCAGGGAAAATACAAATTATGCAGGGAACGGAAGAAGGTAAAATGTAGCTAAAAAATTACACCTGCCGGTTCATTCCTTGTATAACCCGCGATTACATTGGTCAAAAAATCAACCTGGCTGCCACAGGAATGGCAAATCCATTATTTTTATCCTCATGAAGACAGCAAGCATAAGTGAACTGAAACAGGAACTGCAATACCGGTCTGACAAAGAGATTATGGAGTTGTGCCTGCAGCTGGCGAGATTTAAAAAAGAAAACAAGGAGTTGCTTACATACCTTTTATTTGAAGCACAGGATGAAGAAGCCTACACAGCAGGCGTAAAACAAATGCTGGAGGAAGCATTTAAAGAAATACACACAACCAATCTCTATTTTGCCAAAAAGAATCTTCGCCGGATTTTGAGGCAGCTAAGCAAAAACATAAAGTACAGCGGCAATAAACAAACCGAAGCTGCATTGCTTATTTACTATTGCAAACTATTGAAGGCTTCGGGCATCAACCTGCAGAAAAGTACGATGATCAATAATCTTTTTCAGCAGCAGCTAAAAAAGATAAAAGCTGCTATCGCCGGTTTGCATGAAGACCTGCAATACGACCTGCTGAATGACTTGAAGAACGTACAAGTGAGTGACACAACCAAAGCATCATAGTATTGCCGGTGCCGGGTACATAACACAAAAAAGCACAACCTCCCGGTTGTGCTTTAAAATATTTACAGGACTGTACTACAGAGTTGCCATATCAATTACAAAACGATAACGCACATCTCCTTTCAGCATTCTTTCGTAAGCCGTATTGATGTCCTTGATATCGATCAGTTCAATATCAGATACAATATTGTGTTCGGCACAAAAGTCAAGCATCTCCTGTGTTTCGGGAATGCCTCCTATACCGGAGCCGGCAATACTTCTGCGGTTGCCCAGCAAGCTGAAACCATGGATTTGCAGTGGCGTCGGCGGCACGCCCACGCAAATTTGAACGCCATTTGTTTTTAATAAACCGAGATAAGTATTGTAGTCATGCGGCGCCGAAACCGTGTCGATGATAAAATGAAAACTGTTGCGAACCGCTTTCAATTGTTCTTTGTCGCTTGTTAATACAAAATGGTGAGCGCCCAATCTTTCGGCATCTTTTTGTTTTGATGGAGAATGGCTGAGCATGGTAACTTCCGCACCAAATGCAGCTGCAAATTTTACCGCCATATGACCAAGCCCGCCTAAGCCAAGCACAGCTACTTTATGCCCTTTGCCGATTTTCCAATGACGCAACGGAGAGTAGGTGGTTATGCCGGCACACAGCAAAGGTGCCACTGCGGCGAGATCTAACTTTTCAGAAATACGTAGCACAAAATCTTCATGACAAACCATGATATTGGAGTAACCACCATAAGTCGGCGTTACCTTATCTTGCTCGGTGCCATTGTAAGTTTGTGAACTGCCATTTTCACAATACTGCTCGAGGCCATCCTTACAGTTTTCGCAGGTACGGCAGGAGTCAACCATACACCCAACACCAACAAGGTCGCCCACTTTATATTTTTTTACATGGTCTCCAACACGGGTAACACGGCCAACGATCTCGTGACCGGGAACCATTGGAAAAATACCAGGAAACCATTCGTCCCTGATCTGGTGAAGGTCTGAGTGACAAACACCACAATACAAAATATCAAACTGTACATCGTGAGGTTTAGGCTCACGTCTTTCAAAATTCCACGGCGCTAATGGCGATGTGTTCGTCTGCGCCGCATAAGCTTTCGTTGCTGTTGCCATAATCTAAAATTTAGTTTTGCTTTTGTTAGAGTAACCAGGGGTAAGTATTGCACAAACAAACAGTTCATGCATTTGTTTTATATATCGTTCAAAAATAGGCGAACTTAACGAGGCCGGACAAAGTAATCAGAGATGCGCTTCCAGGAATGCAAACAACGCAGTTCTTATATAATCCGCATCAAACATTTCGCCATAATGCGGCGCACCGGGAACAACAATCAATTGATTCTTTACATCGTTGAGGGTAAGCCACGAACTGAGCACTTTGGATTGTGTGTTGGGCACCGACTCATCTTTCTCGCCCTGCACGATAAGAAACGGTGGATCGTTCTTATCAACATACGTAACCGGGCTCGCACGCTTTGCAAGATCGGGCCTTGCAATTTGGGTTGCGCCAAGTAGCCGGGCAACCGGGCTGCTTAACCCGTTCACGGTAGTATCCGGGTTATTTGCCAGCATCAACAGGTCTGCAGGACCATAAAAATCAAGCACTGCCTTTATTCTAAAATGCGGCTTTGCCCCTTTTGGATAAAAATCTTTCACATCATTATTGTTCGACAAACCGGTCAAACATGCAAGATGGCCGCCGGCCGAAAAACCGACCAGCGCTATCCGGTCGCGATCGATATTGTATTCCTTTGCGTGCTGGTATAAATATTCCAATGCCTGGTTACAGTCTTGTATCTGTGCCGGAAAAACAGCCTCGGTGCTGTAACGGTAGTCGATCGATGCAAGTGCATAGCCTTTTGCAATAAAACCTTTCACCGTGTTGGCCATATAACTCATGTCCGCGTACTTATCATTAACCATCCACGCGCCGCCATGTATCCACACCACTAAAGGGAGGTTTTTCTTATCACCGGCCGGGAGATAAATATCCAGCAAATGTTTTGTAGATGCATCTCCTGCATAATTGATATTGCTGTGCATGACCGTACCCTGCGGAAAAAGTTTTTGCACAGGCGATGTTTGCGCAGGCAACAGTTTAAACAGCAGCAGAAATGACCAAAGCAACCATTGAATTTTTCTTTTCATGCGCTTAAGTTAAACGTATTTCTGTTGCTGACCACGCAGATTTTTTGGAGCCCGGCTGTACCGCCTGGACATCTTCCGTTGCGCTTGTCCCGGGGAGGGACGATCCGGGATTGCTCTCTTATACTTTCGAATATTGGTGACCCTTATCCAACAAAACCGTTGCCGCTAAGCGCTTTATTCATCATTGACCATTCACAGATAGTATGTACAAGTGTGCGACGCAAGTAAAGCTGCCATGAAAAACAAATGCCGGGCAACAAAAATTTATATCAGGGTTTCTTTATGTGCAATCATACCAAGGGCTTACATTTACGTGATACATTAATTGTTTTTCTAACCCGGGCAAAAGCCCAATTGCATATCATGAAAAAAGAATGCTCAACACGAAGGAAACACGCATGGCGCACCATGCTGATGCTCGCAACAGTACTTTTTGTAACCGTTACCGGGGTTAAGGCAGCAGGCAAATCGCCGCTGGAAGGCCGCTGGGACATGACGATTGACTGGAACGGTAAACCTGCACCGGGCTGGCTCGAAGTAAGGCACTCAGGCACCAACATGCTCGTGGGCCAGGTGGTGATAAACTTTGGCAGCGCAAGGCCTGTAGCACGCGTAAATTTTACCGACGGCAAACTCAGCTTTGCTGTTCCGCCACAATGGGACAGGGGTGATAAAGACCTGGTTTTTGAAGGCACGCTGGAGGGAGAAAACATCAGCGGCTCCTTAACATACACTGATGGCAGTATAATGAAATGGACAGCAGTTCGCGCGCCGGCACTCCGCCCTTCCGGCGAAGTAAAGTGGGGAAAGCCAGTCCCGGTTTTCAACGGGAAAGATTTAACGGGCTGGCATGCCCTCGGCACCGTTAACCAATGGGTGGTAGACAATGGTGTGCTGAAGAGCCCGAAGTCGGGCAGCAATATTGCCACCGATCAAAAGTTCTCAGACTTTAAACTGCATGTTGAATTTCGCTACCCTGCCGAAAGCAACAGCGGCGTTTACCTGCGTGGCCGTTATGAAGTGCAGATCATTGATTGCACCGGGCCCGAAACAACAAGGGATTCACTGGGCTCTGTATACGGATTTATTTCTCCCAGCGAGGTAGCACCAAAAGGCCCGGGCGAATGGCAGAGCTACGATATTACACTCGTTGGCAGGTTCGTTACCATTGCCGTAAACGGAAAAGAAGTGGTGCATAACCAGGAAATACCAGGTATTACCGGCGGTGCACTCGACAGTAAGGAAGGGGAGCCCGGACCGATCTATTTCCAGGGCGATCACGGGCCGATCGAATTCAGGAATATTACCATTGCGACAGCAAAATAAATTACGCAGGTTCCCGGCTCTTAACGGGAACCTGTTTCTTTAACGCATGCCATTTTATACTCCCGAAATAAGAACAGTAAATGTAACACGCTATGTAACCCCACTACGCGAAGGCGGCTCCTTGCCTGCTATTGCAGGGGCTGATGACGACTTCATGTACGTGTTAAAGTTTCGCGGCGCCGGGCAGGGACCAAAGGCATTGATCGCAGAACTTATCGGCGGTGAACTGGCAAGAGCGGTGGGGTTAAGGGTTCCTGAAATTGTGTTCGCCAATCTTGAGGCTGCATTTGGCAGAACAGAGCCGGATGAAGAAATACAGGATTTGTTGAAAGCGAGCACAGGCCTGAATCTCGCACTCCATTACCTGCAGGGTGCTGTTACCTACGACCCGGTAACAGTAATACCCGATGAACAATTGGCGTCTGACATTGTGTGGCTTGACTGTTTAATTACCAATGTTGACCGCACTGCCCGCAACACAAACATGCTAATGTGGAAAAGAGATCTGTGGCTGATCGACCACGGCGCATCGTTGTATTTTCATCACGCGTGGCAAAACTTCGAAGAGCAGGCGATAAAACCTTTTCTACAGGTGAAAGACCACGTGCTGTTGCCTCAGGCTTCAGCAATAGAAAAGAGTGATGAAAAATTCCGGGCGCTGTTAAACGAAGAAATCTTTGCGGCAATTGTTTCTTTGATTCCCGGAGAATGGCTCAGGGAAGACGGTTCCGCTGAAAGCGCCGACGAAAAAAGAATGGTCTATCAAAAATTTTTAACCACAAGGCTTAACGCTTCCGGAGTTTTTGTAAAAGAAGCAATCAATGCAAGAAAAGCAATTATTTGAGTATGCCATTATAAGGGTGGTGCCACGCGTTGAAAGAGGCGAATTCCTCAACGTTGGGGTAATCCTTTATTGTGCATCGAAAAGCTTTCTTCAAATAAAATATGCTTTGAACAAAGAAAGGCTGCTGGCGCTCTCCCCGGAAATCGAATTCAACGAACTCACGCAGATCCTTCATGCTTTTGAACAAATATGCAAGGGCGCAGCAGAGGGCGGCCCCATCGCGCAACTGCCATTAAGTTCCCGCTTTCGCTGGCTAACCGCGGCAAGAAGTACCGTTATACAAACATCACCGGTGCACCCTGGCCTGTGCAGCGACATGAATAATACCCTGGATAAGCTTTATGCAGAAATGGTAGCATAATCAATATTACCCGCAATTCAATGTTCGCAAAGTGAGGGAATACTTTTTGTCCCCGGCACCTGTATGCCATAGCATCGTCCCTTGCGTCGCACACTTCAGCTATCGCTGTTTAATAAGCATACAGCAAATGCCGCTATCACTCATGCAACACTTTGCATTCCTTATAAAAGGCCGGCGCTGCTACACTGCTGATCATCTTAACCCGGAAGCTTCGGCTACCACTGAGAAAACCCGTGATTGTTGTTTCAGTATATGTATAAATATTAATCGGCAATGGACTAAAATAGGCTTATCTTATGAGCTGACTGCTCTTCTATTCAAAAAGTTTTAACCAACAAAATGAACAACAAAAAAGATCTGAACGTAGCAAAATTCCTGGCGCTCATGGGCATGCTGTTTCTCGCAATGGCAGCCATCGTTATTGTAAGCTTGCTTATAATGGACTAACCGTTTCTTCAAATAAGGTTATCGTACACCCTGCAGATGCACGCCGCATACTGGATGGGGATTGTCATGCGCATGCAAAAAGCCGCGTTAACAAAAGAAAGTACAAGGGAGTGACACAACGAAGCCGATAGTGGCACAAAAGCATAATCACTTATATATATTTTAAAATGGCGGCAAGCAGTACCTCCGGCTCGAAAGGCTTAAGTACAATATCCATAACGTTCATGTCGGATAGCCGGTTGTTTTCATTGGCATTGCTGCTTGCTGTAAGCGCAATCACGGGAAGGTCGAAACCAGCTGCCCTTAACCGCCGGATGGATTCGTAGCCATCCATAACAGGCATATGAAGATCCATCAGCACGAGGCGATGTTTTAACGCATCAAACTTATCCAACGCAGCCTGGCCGTTTTCCGCAACATCAACAACCGCACCCCAGCTTTCCAAAAAGTTTAGCGCAACCATTACATTAAACTCGTTGTCTTCTGCCATGAGCAAATGAATGCCTTTGAGTGGCGCTTCGTTTACGAGTGATGTCATGTCAGCCTCCTCGCGCTTTATTTCCAGCTTGCCTGCAACATCGCAGTTACGGGTAAAATAAAAAGTGGAGCCATGCCCCGGGCTACTGCTTAACTTAAGCTGGCTGCCTTGCAAATCGAGCAGGCTTTTACAAATGGATAAGCCAAGCCCCGTTCCGCCAAAGCTTCTTGTGGTGGAATTGTCCGCTTGCGTAAACCTTTCAAAAATGGCTTTTTGTTTTTCAGGTGCAATGCCGATACCGGTATCCTTTACACTAATCGTGAGTGCAATTGCTTTTTCTGTCCGGGCTTCTACCTTTGTTGCAATTGTTACACTGCCTTCCTCTGTAAATTTTATGGCATTGTGAACAAGATTGTTCAACACCTGTGAAAGCCTTGTCGGATCAAGTACCAGTGCTACGTCTAAAGTCTTGTCGGGTTCAAACACCAGCTTTACCATTTTCTCTTCTGCGACTGTCTCAAATGTTTGAATAATATTTTCTATGACGCCGTGCACATCGGTGGGCATTGGTTCAAACTGTATTTTACCCGCTTCTATCTTGTTAAAATCGAGAATATCATTTACGATCGACAAGAGGTTTTTAGCAGAAAAAAGCATTACAGCAAGTTCCTTATCATAATTTTCTTTAGGGTCTTTTTTCATCAGCAGGTGCGTCATGCCGATAACGCCATTTAACGGCGTTCTTATTTCGTGTGACATCACCGACAGGAATTCAGATTTGGCTTTCAGCGCCTGCTCGGCTTGCTCTTTAGCCGATCGCAACCTGGTGGCAAATCTGTACGACAGGATAAGCGACTGTAGGAAAAAATAGAAAAAATAGCCGGCAAAAACGAGGTAGGTAAAAGAGCCGACAATATTAAAATAATGCAGGTTAAGCGTGAGTATTACCATGATCATTATAAACACACTGGCCATAGACGCTTTCGCCCCGGTTCGCTTATTGCTCGCAGCTTTTATATAGATGAACAATGCATAACTGATGTAGACAAAAAGCAGGATCAGGAAATAACTCATAAACCCGGTAAACGTTGTTGTTGGAAAAACAATCACGGTGCCAACAAAAAGCACGCCTGCCCAAATAAGAAAAGTTATCAGTGCATCATTGGTGTCTTCCGGGTAAAGATGCCGGGTATATTTCATAAAAAATATGGCAGAAAGATACAGCGACAGGTATTCAAAGTGAAGGGTGACTGCCCAGGGAACCGTTTCAAAAAGATTATGCAAAACATAAGGATAAGTGCCAATGATCCGGTAACTGTAGCACATGCAGAAAAGAGAAAAAAACAGGGTCGCCTTGTCTTGCCGGCCAAACAAATAAAGGCCAAGAAAAAAAAGGCCGCCCATAAAAAGACACCCGCTTAAAAGAAAGTCTATGGATTGCGACCTGGTGTGTTGCGTGGACAAGGAATGCAAACCAGCCACGGACAAGGATTTGTAAACCCCACCTTTATAATGACTAAAATTCGCAACCTGCAATACAATATCAAGGGTATCGGAACCGGTAGGCAACGCTTTATAACCTACCGACCAATGGGGCGTATAGGCACCTGGAGACTTGCCAACCTTGCCATCTTCGGCAAACAATTTACCATTTACAAAAACCTGGTAACTGCTGTATACATCGGGCAACTGCAGGGCCAGTGGTATATGCGTGGCGGGCAGCAACACCCGTAGCGCATAAGTGGCATAACCGGATGAACTTATCCGGCTGTCGGCATTGCGCATATCGTTCCACAACATCGGCAACCGGGCAAAACTTTTTTGATAAAATTGCAGCGAATCGGGGCTGATAAGCTCATTCCAGTAAAAAATCCACTCACCATTGAGGGCAACCCCATTGTTTCGTAAATGCTCGTTCCGGAGATCGAGAATGCCCATTTTCGCGGAAGGAAGTGTTCCGGTGGATTGCGCCGGCGCACTTGTGGCAAACAGTATGCAAACAAAACAAAAAATATAAAACGGGAGGTTTTTCAACTGGAGGATTGTTGTCTTTAAATAAAATCAATCAGCAACTGCTCCGGAATATAAAGCAAACTTCCTGCTGCCCTAAAATATGGCCGCACCAATTACCGCTATAATATGCCCGGCTGGATCACACTTTCCAATGGCCACGCATGGGCTGATGAATATAGCTGTTCGCTTCCTTATCGTCGATGAACAATTGTTTTACCGGGTCGAATTTCAAAGGGCGGTTAAGCTCCCATGCGATTTTTCCCATGTTCACGATGGTACAAGACCGGAAACCATTTGATTCATTTAGCGCGAATTTTTTGCGTTGCTTAACTGCTTCCACAAAATCGGTCACCTGCGGCTCCGGATCAGGCAAACTGGCCAGCTTTTTATCAAGATCGGGAATGTCTGATTTCAGTTCGGGATACAGTTTCCCATTCGGGCCTTCAATATAGGCAGCATTCACATCCTTGTTTTCTCCATCGAGTATGATCTTACAACCATCTGCATACGTGTATTCGATCCTTCTGAAAGTGCCCACCGCATCTTTATCCTGTACCGGCGCATCTACTTCAACAGATACAGGACTGGTATCGTCCTTGCCAAGAATATATTGAATAGGGTCAATATAATGCTGGCCCATATCGCCAAGCCCGCCGCCATCATAATCCCAGTAACCCCGGAACGTCTGGTGAACGCGGTGCGGGTTATAAGGTTTAAATGGTGCAGGCCCAAGCCAACGGTCATAGTCAAGTTCTGGCGGCACTGGCAGCGTTTCAAGATTTGTTTTGCCAACCCAATAAAATTTCCAGTCAAACCCGGTGGCCTTGTTCACCGTAACTTTCAGGGGCCAACCAAGCAAACCGTTCTGCACAATTTTTTTGATGGGCGCCACAGTTGTTTTCATTCCGTAAAACTCATCGGTAAACCTGAACCACGTATTCAAACGAAAAATAGTCTTGTGTTGCTGCACCACTTCCATCAGGCGCTTGCCTTCACCAATAGTCCGGGTCATCGGCTTTTCACACCAAATGTCCTTACCTGCACGTGCCGCATCGGCCGCAATTATCCCATGCCAGTGCGGTGGCGTGGCAATATGTACAATATCTACTTCAGGCAGTGCAAGCACCTCCCTGTGATCAGCAAATGTCTTCACATTGTTGCCAACCATGGCAGCAGCCTCTTTCAAATGCTGGCTATCCACATCACAAATCGCTACCACCCGGGTACCTGCATACTCAAAATGGTTGCGCCCCATGCCGCCAACACCGATCACCGCT
Source organism: Chitinophagaceae bacterium UBA7600 (assembly GCA_002478885.1). GTDB lineage: Bacteria > Bacteroidota > Bacteroidia > Chitinophagales > Chitinophagaceae > DLKC01. The sequence goes on along the minus strand of DLKC01000004.1, from coordinate 34,090 downwards.
TTTGTCAACTGGTCGCTCGGTGCAATAAAACCACGTCCCAGCACATGACGGGGAACAATACTAAACGCAGCAACGGCGCCAAACGAATTCCTGATAAACGATCTCCTGGATGCAGAATACTTCTTTTGCATGTATAAGTTATTGGTTCTTTCTGTACAGGTATGTTGTTTGCCAACTCCGGTTTTTCATGGCATCGGCTGTTGCGCAACAGCGCCAACCTATCTGCCATCGCACCTTTCAGCGTCCCGCACAGCAACCGGCAAAACGGCATTGATAAACATCGTTACAAAGTACGCAATTTTAACGGTTGCAGCATCTATCGGCCAAACATTCTGTATAACAAGCCTGCCAAAAAAATTTGCCTTTGACAGGTAAAAAAACAGCCGGTTTGTAAAAACAAACCGGCTACCAATTACTTGGGATAACATCCAGGCCGTCGTATAAATATGCTAACACGAATCAAGACCTTACAACACCATTGCCTTTCAGGACCCCTGGATCAAAGTTTCGCCAGGATATTGGATTTTCCTCGATCACCACTCATTTAAAACAATTCACATTATAAGAAAAACTACAACTACTCAATTTTATTAAAAACAATCAGTTACAACATAAGATAAAAGACCACTGATTTTTAAACACATTCATTTTAATACTGGGCACACCCTTTTTCACTTTGATGGTCTCATTTGCCCATATTTGCTCCACACCATATTTAACCGCGTGCCTGATATTACTTTCCCTGGAAAGATCAAAGAGAAAAATACTGTTGGCATGCTGCAGCGTCTTGGTTTCCTGCTTTACTGTTTCCAGTTCGTCCTCGGAAAGTCGCTGTTCTGAAAAAAACAAATCGAACTTGATACACTTAAGCATTTCCTTAGCCTCATCGAGTGAGGGTACGTTCACAATTCGTGCGCTAATACCTAAACCCATTAACTCTTTACTGATGCTTACATCAAGCGTGTTTTTTTTCAGTACTAGGATATAAATGGTGTCCTCCATGATCTTTCTTTTTACTGGTTGAATAAATGCGATTACGAGAACAAAGTAAGCTCACTATTCAACCAAAAAAAATAGAACAGTTATTGAATTATTTGTAATAGTCAACGAGGCCATTTTGTAGAAGATACTCTACCTGCTACCGGAAATTTAAAATAACCACAACATGATAATGCCGGGAAAGAGGCTGCCGGGCAATAGGTAAACTGCCGGCACTGCTGCTTAAAACCGATGTGAGCGCCAATAAAAAAGGCGCTTCTTTTCAGAAGCGCCTTTTCAATATTTATTGATGAAAATCAAAAACACATTACAGGGAAAGTTTGCTTTTCTGTTGCGGTCGAAACTTTCAGGAACAGGTTACCCGTAACACCCGCCGGAAGGTTAAGATAAGCACGTTCTGCACCGCTGCCGGAATGCTGGTAACGCCCGGACGCAATCAGCTTTCCATCGGCTGTAAACAACTCCAACCGGTAGGTGGTGGCCACGTTGTTGTTGATATTGATATTGACCGATCCTCTTGCAGGGTTCGACAACAGGTCGATTTGCCTTGCCGGTGATACGCGCAGGATGATAACGCTGCTGTAGTCACTGCTGCCATCACGATTCACCAGTTGCAACCTGTAATAAGAAAGTGCAGGAGCTGAGCTGTTATCGGTGAAATGGTACCTGGCTCCTGTTGCAATATTCTTTGCGTCAACCGTTCCGATTGTCTTCCAGTCAGAACCGTTATTGCTCTTCTGCACATTGAAATGGCTCACATTTATTTCTGTTTCGGTGTTCCACGAAATGTTCGTCACCTTATTCTCATGTGCTGCGGTAAATGCACCGAATGAAACAGGCAGCGTACCGGTGAATTCCAGTGGCGCCGTCGTTGAAGTATAGCTGTTCCAACCCTGCGTAAAGCCTGTCATGGGATCACCAATCGCTTCATCTGCACGATAGCCGGTATTGCTGATATAGGTCGCCATAAACTTAAAGCTGGATACCAGCCCGATCCAGATGGATGGAACTGTCACCGAATAAGTAGCTGCAGTAGTTGTATTGTTATTGCTCAATTCAGGCGTATAGCTCACGGTGTGGCTATCATTGTCGCGCAGGTAAACAACAGTTGCCGAACCAGGTAAACCTTTGCCGGGCTGGAATGCGATCGCATATTCAGGGGTAAAACCTGAAGCGAAATTGAAAGTCGATCTTTTACCCGTGCCGCCATAACCGGATATCGCTGTTGTAAGATTATTGCTCTTATCGGTAAAGTTAGCAGTGGAAGTACTGCCTCCTGACTGGCCGTCGATATAGATAACAAGCACATCGTTCATGTCGCCCGTACCCCTGTTAAGCGTAAAAGTAAAATCAGTACCGGTTAAGCTAACATCAAGGCTGCCTTTGCCAACAGTGCCGCCAAAACCGGCTTTGCCATTGCCGGGATAGTTAGTGGCGTTGGCAAAATGAATACAGGTAAGAGAGAGAAAAAACAAGTAGATTTTTTTCATAAAGCATTTTTTAAAATAACAGTGATGATTGATTTTGGTTACCAGGAAACTGCTTTCGCAACAATTGGTTGACAAAAAACGGCTTCGCGTTAAAGATAACAATAGCGATGAAAAAAAATATTAAACCAGCGATATAATTATTCCGCTAATGCATGCTGGTAAAAGGACAAGAAGCCGAATGGTGCGACGCAACAGGTGATGCCACATGCATCGCTGCCTGCCCCATAAAAAAACTAAACAGTCTCTCTCGAAGGGTGTACCCATGGGGAACGGTAATTACGTTGCAATAATTTCGTTGCTTCCGCATCGCCGGTAACAATGCGCTGCTGCGGATCGTAACTAAGCGGCCGTTGCAGTTTCATGGACATATTGGCGAGAATACAACTCGCCGTTGATATATGGCCCTGCTCAATATCGGCAACAGGTCTTGTGCCCTTGTCAATCGCTTCCAAAAAATTGGTCATATGCCTGCGCACCGCCGAAGCCACATGCAGTTCAATATCTTTTTCTTTTAGGTCTTCAGGATATTTTTGTTTCTCGTACAGCACATCGCCATGCAATTTTTTGCCGTCGCCATCCGGAATAAAATCATACTTCCAAACATCGGCGCAGAGTGTACCTTTTTCGCCATACAATTTAAAGGCCCATGGATAATCGGGATCTGCCGCTGTGCCCCACGCACGGTGCGTCCACACACAGTTAAGATCGTCGTAAGCAAAGATGGCCGTTTGTGTATCTGCGGTATTGCTCTTGCCCTTTGTGTCTACATAAATACCGCCATTGGAACTTACGCTGTTTGGCCACCCGAGATTCAACATCCACCGCACGGCGTCGAACATATGGATACACATATCGCCCATAATGCCGTTGCTGTATTCCATAAAAGCTCGCCACCAGCCACGATGCGGTAAACCATCGTATGGACGCAGCGGCGCCGGGCCTGTCCACATATCATAGTCAAGAAAATCAGGCACGGCAGACAAAGGTGGATTGGCATTGGAATGCATATGATAATAACAGCACATTTCCACATGATGCACCTTGCCGAGCATGCCGGTATCTACAATTTTCTGTTTGGCTTCTACCAGGTGTGGCGTGCTTCTGCGCTGTGTGCCCACCTGCACCACGCGGTTGTATTTGCGCGCCGCTGCAAGTATGGCTTCGCCTTCGGCTACATCAACGCTGATGGGTTTTTGCAGGTACACGTGCGAACCCGCTTTTATTGCGTCAATGGCTTGCAATGCATGCCAGTGATCAGGAGAACCGATCAAAACGATCTCGGGCTTTGTGGCTTCAAGCAGCTTGCGGTAATCACCAAACAATGCTGGTTTTTGATGACTGGCCTGTCGTTCACTCACCAGCGCTGCCGCTTCTGTCAATTGATGCTGATCTACATCGCAAAGCCCCACCACTTCAACAGGCGCAACCTGTATCAGTTTAAAAAGATCGCTCTTTCCATACCAGCCTGTGCCGATTAATGCAACACGGCGTGGCGCGGCAGGCGTGTAAGACATGCCATTGGCACGCAGGGCTGATAAGGCAAGCAGGGCCGAACTGCTTCGTAAAAAATCGCGTCGGTGAATATTGTGTACACTCATGATCGTTGGTTAAATAGTAAAGTCGTGACAAGTGAGACGCGAGACAATTTCACGTCCCGTTAAAGATAGTTTGCTTTTGTAAACGCAGTAAAGAAGAAGCGGTCTTTTTGGTATGGGCTTTTGTACGGCATGGCATCGCCGGTTGCGTCGCACACGTTGGGGTAAGGCACTATTGTCAACAAGTCGGTAATGGCGCAGACCCGGAGCAACGGTAGCGCGTCAGCTGGCCTGTGACAGGGCGTAACTTGTTTGCATCGGCACGTAAGTATGTCATTACCCTCTATAGCCAGTATGAACAGGCGAATCAAGCTTCCCTGTGTACTGCAGTACAAGAGTGCGACGCAAGCAAAGCATCATAGCAGCACAAAGCCGGGTTCATAAAACGTTGCTGACGCAATATCCCGATACGACCATACAACAACATCACAATGCACCAAATGTGCCGTATATACATTTCACACAACACGCCTGGTATTTCTTTATTATCAAACCTGTAAACATAGCCACAAAATAAAAAAGCCACACCCTGCGGCGTAGCTTTTTATATAAGCGTTTATACAATTACTTACCCATGGCTTCTATCACATCCGGTGTAACACCCGTAAAACTGAAACCGCCATCGTGGAAAAGGTTTTGCATGGTTACCATGCGTGTAAGGTCGCTGAACATAGTAACGCAATAATCAGCGCATTGGTCGCCGGTAGCATTACCCATCGGGCTCATCTTTTCTGCATAATTGATAAAGCCATCAAACCCCTTAACGCCACTGCCAGCCGTTGTAACAGTCGGTGATTGGGAGATGGTATTCACCCTCACCTTTTTGCGCTTCGCATAATGATACCCAAAACTGCGTGCCACACTTTCCAGCAAAGATTTGGCGTCAGCCATTTCATTGTAGTCGGGAAAAACACGCTGCGCCGCAATATAGGTAAGCGCCACCACGCTGCCCCATTCGTTCATTGCGTCAAGATCCCATGCAGTGCGCAACACGCGGTGCAGGCTCATAGACGAAATATCAAGCGTTTTCTGGTTCCAGGCATAATCAATTTCGGTGTAATGTTTTCCTTTGCGCACATTTAAACTCATGCCAATCGAATGCAGCACAAAATCGATACCGCCGCCAAAATGCGTCATGGCACCCTCAAATAATTTCTTCAGGTCTTCCATGCTGGTAGCGTCAGCACCAATAACGGGTGCATTCACCGCTTCTGCAAGTTTATTGATCTCACCCATGCGCATGGCAACAGGTGCATTGCTTAACACGATCTGTGCGCCTTCTTCGTGGCAACGCAATGCCGTTTTCCATGCGATGGACCGCTCATCGAGTGCACCAAAGATGATACCTTTTTTTCCCTGCAGTAAGTTATAAGCCATAGTAAATTTTTTACGTTTAATAATGCCGGTAAAAATAGACATTATCCTGAATGATGCAAGCGGATTTTATGGGCCCTGCTCTTCCACTACTATCATCTTCGTTGCGTCGCACGCTTCAGGGTCCAGGTCTTTATGCAGCTTTCACCGGGAAGAATTTGAAGAAGACATAAAGGCAAAGCATATACCACGCAACAGATACAACAGTAACCGCCAGTACCCACAGTAAAAAGTACCAGCCAGACTTCCGGGGGTTGATCTTTTTCTCGAGATACTTACCAAAAAAATAAACGGGTAATGCCAACAGGGCAAGCGGAAGCAACCAATAGGTAAAAGGGTTCATGCTGATAAGTTTTAGTTCATGACCATCTCCCTTGCATTCTCCAAAGCAGCGGCAGTGGGCCTTTCGCCACTCAGCATTTTTGCAATAGCGGTTATACGTTCATCAGTGGAAAGTAACCGGATATTTGTTTTTATCGCATCGCCTTTGATCTCTTTATAAACAAAAAAATGCGCATCGGCCTTACCGGCTATCTGTGGCTGGTGTGTAATGCTGATCACCTGCCGCTGTGCCGCCAGCCGCTTCATAATGATGCCAACCTGTTTCGCTGCTTCGCCGGAAATACCGGTATCGATCTCATCAAATATGAGCGTTGGCAGGTCAACAGATTCAGCCACAAGCGATTTAATGCAAAGCATCAACCTGCTCAATTCACCACCACTGGCTACTTTACGCAAGGGCTCAAAACGGTTACTCTTATTTGCGTCAAACAGAAATGCTATATTGTCTTTTCCGAAAATGTTCAGTGCAGTTTCCGTTAGCTCAATCTTAAGCCTGGCATTCGGCATGCCCACCTGCACAAGTAATGCATTCACCTGTTCGGCAAGGGGCTTTGATTGCTGCATTCTTACAGCAGAAATATCATTGGCTTTTTTAATCACGCGCTGTTTCAACTCCATAGCCTCTTTTTCCTTCCCGATGATAGCATCATCAATATTCAGCACTGCCTGCAGTTGCTGCTCAAGGTCATCCCGGATCTGCAACAGTTCAGCCGTAGTATGCACGTTATGCTTCTTGCCCAGTTTATAGCCCAGTGCAATGCGTTCATTCACCACGTCAATACGTTTTTGGTCATATTGAAGCCCATCGCTGATATGGGTTGTTTCCCTTGCAATATCCAGCAGCTCTATTTGTGCGCTTTGTAGCCTTTCGATGAGCAACGCAATTTGCGGATTGAATGAAGCAAACGCATGTAACTGGTTAGCCATTTGTTTTAGCATCGCAACTACAGGCTGTTCGCTTTCCTGCAATGCATAATTCAATTTTGCCAGGGCGGCATTGATAGCTTCTGCATTGCTGAGCATTTGCAATTCCTGGTCAAGGTCTTCCAGTTCATGCTCCTTGAAAGCAGCTTCATTTAATTCGTCGAACAGGAATTGGAAATAACCGATCTCCTTATTGAAATTATTTTTCTGCTCCTGTAGTTGTTCGAGCTCTTTTGACGCAACCTGCCATTGTGAAAAAACTTTTTTATACGAAACCAATCCTTCCTGGTTGTTACCCAGCGCGTCCAGTACTTCGCGCTGAAAATCCGAATCGCCGAGTTCAAGCGTATCAAATTGCTGGTGCAGGTCTACCAGTAAAGAAGCCAGTGCCCTGATCTGCTGTAATGTTGCCGGGCTGTCATTGATAAAAGCCCTCGACTTGCCGCTGGGGGCGATCTCCCTTCTCAATACAAGCTCATCGTCTGCTTCAATTTCGTTGGCAGAAAGAAAGGCTTTCACCGCTTCTTTTTCCTGTACGTCAAAGAAACCTTCGATAAAGCATTTTTTATCGGTCTTCAACAACACGGTTGTATCGGCACGCTCACCGAGTATGAGGCTCAATGCCCCCATGAGGATACTTTTGCCTGCGCCGGTTTCCCCGGTGATAATACTCAGTTTACCGGGGAAATTAATCTCTATTTCATCGATGATGGCGTAATTCTGTATATGAAGTCTCTGGAGCATGATTTAAATTGAAATTAACGGGTCCCTTGTCTCCTGCAACAGGGAACCATAAAACGCTTTTTATGAGTAAAGGCAAAAATGATGAAGACCGCAGCAGGCCAATCCCCGGATCACTGAGCTTCACCCTACAACTATGTTCCTTTGCACCGCGCAATACCCGCTTTAGCCTTCTGATCAAGAGAATCTTTATAATCGTGATCTTTCATATTGATGCATTGCTGAAAATAACGGATCGCAAGGTCTTTCTTGCCTTCTTTCTCATAAATATACGCGATCTGCAACGCTGAGCGTGCCGCAAAATATTCCGTTCTCCCTTCGCCAAGGCGTATCGCAAGCAGGTACATGCCAACGGCTTCTTCATTACGGCCCAGGTCGTCATAAATCCGCCCCACGCGATAGGCAAATTCCAGTTTGTCTTCCGGTCTTTCAAAGTCGGCAGCACTCTTGCCGTTGAGCAGTTCCAGCGCTTCTTTACTATAACCACCATCACTAAGCAGCCTGGCCTTCAGCAGCAAAGGATTTGGCCATGAGCCCGCTTTCGCTGCACGATCGGCCTGTTTATCAGCATCGCTTTGCGTATTACCTTTTGATATTACCAGTTTTCTTGTTGCCTCAGCTGCTTTCATATTGCCCTGCAGGTAATAACACCAGCTAAGTTTTTCCAATGCGTCTTTCACATAGAACTTGCCCTTGAACTCGCTGTTGAACTGCTGAAAATAATAAATGGCTTCATTGGTTTGCAGGCGGCGCAGCCTGGTGTATGCCAGCTCAAAATCCCACACGGAAATATCGAGGTAATCCTTCGACTGGTTCCGCTTTTGTATAATGCTTGCCGCAAGATCATTTTTCTTATTATTCACTGCAAGATTTGCCGCCATATAAGCCAGCAGGTGGTTGTTCACAAGATCAAGCTTCTGCTGGTCAACATACCGGAACACTTTATCGGGGTCGTTCTGGATATAGAAAATAATATAGCAGTAGTAAAAGCTCACCTCATTAAAGAACAACCTTGCATAACTGTCCTGGCTCGCTACCAGTTGCTCAATAACAGCGATACCGTCTTTGATTGATCCCTTTATACCAAACAAACCGGCCATCCATTTGTAGCCATCCGGGATAGTTCCTGCGGCCACGAGCATCGGGCCATAGAATACGTTATTAAGTACAAAGGAGGGAAAGTCTTTTTTATTTTGTTTTACCAGTGCAAATGCTTTTCTGAAATCCCAGCCGGCACTCCATTGCCTGCCAAATTTAATCTCCACGCAGGCACGCTGCATGTACAGGGTAGTGCGGCAGAAATTATAAAACGGTGAGTTATCAGGTCCTTCTTCCAGCTTATCAAGCCGGTCGCTAAAATGGCCCATAAGCCGGTCATAATCTTTGGGGTCTTCGTTAAAGAAAAGAATGTAAAAATCAATATAGCTATCCAGTATTTCGGGAATAAGGTTATCGGGATTTTCTTTTCTCGCCTGGTTAACCAATTGTTCGCCGGAGTCTAACTTCAAACTGTTGATCTGCTGGTAGGCACGCTGGCAGGTGAGGCTGAAATCGAATACTTTCTCCGCCGACGCGCCTGCATATAACAGCAGGCAGGCTACCACGGCGATTATTTTGCTGAGCAGTGGTTTTAAACCTGCTCCCCCGCCGTTGTTGTTGCTGAAGTGTGCGACGCAACCGGTGCTTAATGGTTGTTCTTCTGCATGGTCAACAAATATGGTATCGGATGTATTCATTCGCCGGCCGAAAATAAAAAAGGATGCCGACATGAGCACCCTTTCTTAAAGCTTTATTATAGTTTAACACTGTTTATTTCACTTCCGTGCTGGCATTCAGGTCATCATCTACCAGTATACGGCCGCAGTTTTCGCAGATCATTATTTTCTTGCGTTGGCGGATTTCGCTTTGTCTCTGCGGGGGAATGGCGTTAAAGCAGCCACCGCAGGCATCTCTTTCAACCGGCACAACAGCGAGACCATTGCGGTAGCTGTTACGGATGCGGTCATAAGAATACAGCAGGCGGTCGTCGGTTGACTTACGTGCTGTTTCAGCGAGATCAGCAAAATGTTTTTCCTCTTTTTCTGTCTCAAGAATAATCTTATCCAGTTCACCTTTTTTATGTGCGAGTGTGGCCTCTCTTGTAGCGATTTGTTTTCTCACAGATTCGAGCGCCCTTGCTTTGTCGGCAAGTTCTTCATTCGCATCGCGGATATGTTTTTCAGCGAGCTTGCCTTCAAGCTGCTGCATTTCTATTTCTTTGTTGATTGCTTCAAATTCGCGGCTGTTCTTTACGGCTTCGCTTTGCTTCTCGTATTTCTTTACGAGTTCAGCAGATTCTTTTATCGCATTTTTCTTCTGCTCAATAAACTCGGTAATGCCGTTGATCTCTTCTTCCACACGTGTTCTGCGGCTGTTAAGACCCGTAAGCTCATCTTCCAGGTCGCTCACTTCCATCGGAAGTTCACCCTTCAAAATTTTGATCTCATCAAGCTTGGAGTCGATCTTTTGCAGCTTAACAAGTGAAGATAATTTTTCTTCAACCGAATAATCTTTTACTGATGCCATATATCTGATTGTAGTTTTATAACCAATTTAAGGAGTATAGTGAACCCGGCGTTCCGCCCTTTTCCCGTCTTCGTTGCGTCGCACCCTTGTACTCCCGGATATCTGTGCGACCAAATACAGCTCTCACGAATAGTAAACCGGGTTGGTTCTTACTTCCGTTTTGAGGACGGCAAAGGTAGGGAAATTAGCTTTTAAAATATCAAACAGCAAATCAATGGTAAACTGCTCGCTTTCCCAGTGGCCGATATCGGCAAAAACGATCCGGTCATTGGCATCGAAAAATTCGTGGTATTTCACATCGGCCGTTACGTAAAAGTCAGCCCCGGCGCTGATTGCACGGCTTACCAAAAAGCTGCCGGCCCCGCCGCAAAGCGCCACTCTTTTAACGGGTTTTTCCAGTAACGCGGTGTGCCTTACCACAGAAAGTCCAAAAGCCAGCTTCAGTTCTGCCAGGAATTCCGGACCCGTACAGGCTACCGGCAACTCACCCACAAGTCCGCTACCCGCCAGTTGGTTTTCATTGGCCATCGGAACAACATCATAAGCCACCTCTTCGTAAGGATGGGCATTTTTCATTGCGGCAACCAATTGGTTTTGCAGGTAGGCGGGAAAAATGACCTCTATTTTTGTTTCAGGCTCTTCATGCCGCTTGCCAATCTCACCGAGAAAAGGATTGGCTGCTTCCCCTGCTTTATACGTGCCTGTTCCGTTCACGTTAAAACTACACTCACTGTAATTGCCGATATGGCCTGCACCGGCGGCGAAGATGGCTGACCTCAATTCTTCGGCATGACCGGAAGGGACAAAAGTTGCCAGTTTCATTAACAGGCCCGCTTTAGGAGCAAGTATTTTCCTGTTGACCAATCCCAGCATATCGGCCATTTTATGGTTTACCCCGGTATGAACATTATCAAGATTGGTATGAATGGCATAAATGGCAATATCATTTTTAATGGCGGCGATCACCGCTTTTTCTACATAATTCTTCCCGGTGATCCTTTTCAGGCCGCTGAATATAATGGGATGGTGTGCCACAACCAGGTTACAGTTCCTTGACTTCGCTTCAAGTATCACCGCTTCCGTGGCGTCAAGCGCGCAAATAATTCCCGAACATTCCCAGCCCGGGTTGCCTGTCAGCAGTCCGGCATTGTCATAAGATTCCTGGTAAGCAGGCGGCGCTATTTTTTCCAGCACTTCCATAATGGCTGCGATCTTCATATTTGCAAGATAAGGAAAGCTTCAGGCCAAAAGAGCGGATAGGCTGCCTAATCATTAAACCTTAGCTTGCCACCCAGCAACCCGCCAAAACCGATCCGCAGAGCGATCTGACCCTTTTGGCCATTCAGGTAAGAACCTACCACATCAAAACGGAACGTCTTCAAAATATTTTCGAGCCCCGCTGAAACTTCGTAATAGTTATTGCTGCCGTTTACATAAAACGCATTGCCCGCTGCAACAAGATTCCAGTTGAGGCGCTTGAACAAAGGAATTTTATTGGTCAGTAACCCGTTGAAATGATGCTCGGCATGCGCGGTCATATAAAACGAAGCGGTGGTGCTGTTGGCATAATAAGGTGCAGCCTGGAAGCTGTTGAGATATGCGCTGGCAAAAATAGTCTGGTTACCGTTAAAGTGCCGGTAGTCTTGAACAAACACTGACTTTGTGTTAAAAAACCCGCCAACATCAATGCGGTATTTAAACTGTCCGGCGAGTTTAAAATTAGCGTCATCGGCAATGGAGAAATTCCATTTGTCGAAGTCAACATCGCTGCCCAAAATATTGTTGACCCCTTTCTGGTAACTGAGTTTGAATGTTGGATATTTCGATCCCAATGGAACACGGCTCCTCGGGTACTGGATAAATTTCTGGCCGGGCTGGTACTCAATATCCGCCGACACGATCAATGCCTGGTGCCGCTGAAATTGCTCACTCAGCAACTCTGTCGGGTAGTTAGGTGTAAATTTCTGCGGGTCATATTTGATCACAGAATAATCGGTCGTGTTTTCTATTGGCAGCCTGTTTTCATACAACAAATTAAAACCATAGCGAATATCATTTTGCGTTCTTGCACGGTAGTCCACCGAACCAAAATAATTTTCATACAGTTTCATGTAGTTGTGGTTAAAGAACAGCGTATAAATGCTGTTAAGCAAAGGGCCGATCGGTTCATCTTTATTAAACTGGCTAACGCGTTTACCACCGCTTAATGTCCATCTTGCCCGGCGAAAATTATTCGCCTGCTCATTATCCTCGTCGTCAGCCCCACCCGGGTTCCAGTGGAAGAATTGCCTGTGCAGGCTAACCGTTGCCCACGCGTTAAAATGCGTATTACTGAATCCGTAACGAAGATGCGGCGTAAAGCTTATTTCCTTTTTTATTCCCGGCAAAGCCCTGTTGATCGTGGCTTCCGCATTTGCCGCGATGCCTTCGACTGTATTGTATTGAAGCTGCTTTAGCAAGGGTTCCCAACGCACCGATGTCCATTTTTTCGGGTCGTAGTTGGATCGCGTAAAGCCGTTCCAGAGAATATTCCCGGCAGAGATGCGGCCTTGCTTTTTACGCAGCGAATCAATGTTTCGCTTTGACCACGCCGAGTCTTTCTGAAACTGGTAAATACTGTCTTTTACTTTGTAGTCTTTTATTTCTTCCGGCTCCAGGGGAACAGGCCTTATCGAATCCCAGAATGTTTTTGGCTTCTTATTCACACCGGTGTCGTAAGCCACCACCACGTTGTTAAAGTATTTTTTGGAGAAAGCAGGATCCAGGTCGTACTTGTTGAACACATTAACAAAATTACCGATGGCATCAATGCCCAAAAGATTAAATGTAAAATAGACGACCTGGTCTTTTGTGCGCCACACATCATTGCCAACCGGCATTTGTATCTGTTTGATCTTTACTGTATCGAGCAGTTCAAGCTGTGATTCTTTTGTAAGCATCAGGTCAAGGCTGTGAATGCGCCATTCGCCTTCGGTGATGTTGATGGTGCCAGTGAATAATGGCTCATATTTTCTTTTTGGCGTAACCTGTATCTGGTGTATCTCTTTCCCTTCTTCAAAGAAGGAGCCGAGGTAATGATATTTGTAAAAGCCCAAAGCCCCATCAGCAATGGGTGAAACATAACCACGTGGCGCAAATTGGTCGGTGAGCACGTTCACATTATTTTCATAAAAATTGATGAACGTAGGGAAGTTAAAACCATAGCCATTCGAACCGCTCTCTCTTCCTGAAACAACTTCCAGTTTTATTTTATCCGGCTTCTTAAAAGCGATATTTGTGATGGACTCTGATAAATAAATGATGCCTTTCCCTGCCGAATCAACTCCCATATCCTTTCTCGCCGATGAATCGATCTTTTGCCCGAAAACACGTTTAGGGAGTTTCCTTGTTTTCATCAGGGTTTTAATATAGGCTTCACAGGTAAATGAGTCAAGCGGCGAGCGGTATTCAGGGCGCTTCTTTATGGCATTGCGGATAATCTCATAGGCAGGATCTTCAGCGCCCGATTTCACCACAACGTCATTCAATTGCAGTTGTTGTGGTTCCAGTTCGAAATTAAGCTGCATGTCTTCAGCAGTAACATGCACTTTCTTTTGCAGCCTTGTATAGCCCACATACTGCACAACAATAGTATAGTCGCCCGGTTTCAGTTCCAGGAAATATTTGCCTTCCTGGTTAGCCGTAGTGCCTTTCGAAGTTTCTTTAACAAGTACCGATGCAAACGGAAGTATAGCACCCTTATTATCGCTGATAACGCCGCTTACCCGGCCTGCAAAAGCGAGGCTGCAACAACAGGCGGCAATAAGTGACAGGAGTAGATTTTTTTGCATAGTGTTATGCAAACGAAAATAGATAGCCGGCTTCACTAAGCATGACCATGTATAAACATTAACATATAATTTGGGCCCGGCTGCTGTGGAGGCATTGGGCTTTGCTTTCGCGACAGTGCCGGCTGATCCGGCCTCGCACGCTTGTGCGTTGGTGCCATTACGCATCAATTAAAATAGGCTGATAACTTCGCCCGAAAGATCGTGCACAGCTTTACTACATTTGTTTTATGGCAGGCAATTCCTTTTTAAATTATAACGGCAAAATATACAGGTCAGATAAATTGCTTATCTCACCCGACAACCGCTCCTTCCGATATGGCGATGGATTTTTTGAGACCATGAAAATAGTCAATGGAAAAATCGCATTAAGCAACTACCATTTCGAAAGATTGTTTGCTTCGCTCGAACTGCTGCAGTTTGATAAGCCTGGCTACTTAACCGCTGAATACCTGCTGAACCAGGTGACTGAACTTGCTGCTAAGAATTACCACAACAAATCGGGAAGAATAAGGCTAACCATTTTTCGTGGCAACGGCGGCCTGTATGATGCCGAAAATCATTTTCCCAACTGGCTGATACAAACCTGGCAGCTGAACCCGCAGGTGAATGTATTCAACGAGAATGGCCTGGTCATTGACATATTCAAAGATGCAAAGAAGACTGGTGATAATTACAGTCATGTAAAGAGTAACAATTACCTGTGTTATGTCATGGCCGCCTTATGGGCGAAGAAACATCACCTGAACGACGCGCTGGTATTAAACAGCTATAACCGTATAGCAGATGCAACCATCGCGAATGTTTTTATTGTAAAAGATGGCGCTGTAAAAACACCGGCCCTCAACGAAGGCTGTGTGAGCGGTGTAATGCGCAGGCACCTGCTGAAGTGCATGCGCGAAGAAAATATTCCGGTTGAAGAAACACAGATCGAAACACGGGATGTACTAGACGCATCGGAGTTGTTTTTGACAAACGGCGTATATGGCATTAAGTGGGTGCACAGCTGTGGGCAATATCATTACACGAATCAATCGGCAGAAAGGCTGTATAAGCAGTTTGTGGAACCTTTGGCTGGCTTGTAGCGCTGCTGTCGTTAGCATATTGACCGGTTATGCTTTACAGCTGAAGTGTGCGACGCAACAACAGCTGCCAAAAGATATACCGCCCGGTTCAAAATGCTTCAACTTTTCTTCTTTAAAATTGTTTAGTCAGGCAAAGATTTGAATATGCAGAAGGTCAGCATCATGTGGTTCAGGAGAGATTTGCGTTTACACGACAATGCAGCATTATACCATGCCCTGAAAAGCAGGAACCCGGTTTTGCCCGTTTTTATTTTTGATACCAATATTCTCGATGACCTGGAAGATAAAAAAGACAGGCGTGTGGAATTTATTTATGCGGTGCTCGTGGCAATGCAGGAGCAACTGAATGCGCTGGGCAGTACGATGAACGTCTGGTATGGAAAGCCATTGGAAGTTTACCGCTCCATTTTAACAACCTACGCGGTAGAGCAGGTTTTTACCAACCATGATTACGAACAATACGCGATCGATCGTGATGAAGCCGTCGCTGCCTTATTAAAAGAACACGGCGCATCATTTCATACTTACAAAGACCATGTGCTGCTGGAGAAAGAGGAAGTGTTGAAAGATGACAGCAGCCCTTACACGGTATTTACGCCATACAGCAGGAAATGGAAGGCGGTGTTGAACGATTTTCATTTAAAGCCTTATCCTGTTGAAAAATACTTTGACCATTTCTATAAGCAGCCTGAAATGGAAATGCCTTTGCTGCAAAGCATGGGGTTTGAAAGCACAGGCGAATCTTTTCCGTCAAAAGAGACACGGAAAGATATTGTGCGGCAGTATAAGGAGCGGCGTAATTTTCCGGCAGTGCATGGCACCAGCAGGCTGGGCGTGCATTTACGCTTTGGCACGATCAGTATTCGCGAACTGGCAGGCACAGCCCAATCACTTAGTGAAACTTACCTGAACGAACTGGTATGGCGCGATTTTTACCAGGCGATTCTCTGGCATTTCCCGCACGTACGCAGGGGCGAATCGTTCAAAAAGGAATACGACAAGATCGGGTGGCGCAACAATGAAACGGAATTTAAAGCATGGTGCGAAGGCCGCACCGGCTACCCCATTGTTGATGCCGGCATGCGTGAATTAAACGCCACGGGGTTCATGCATAACCGGGTGCGCATGATCACGGCCTCTTTTCTCACCAAACACTTGCTTATCGACTGGCGCTGGGGCGAGGCATACTTTGCAAAAAAGTTGCTGGACTATGATTATGCGGCAAACAATGGTGGCTGGCAATGGGCTGCCGGCAGCGGTTGTGATGCGGCTCCTTATTTCAGGGTATTTAACCCAACGCTGCAAACGGAAAAATTCGACAAGGATTTAAAATATATACGCAAATGGGTGCCAGAACTGGAAAGCTTTGATTATCCAAGGCCGGTCGTTGATCATGATACGGCAAGAAAAAGAGCCATTGAAGTGTATAGCAAAGCAGTAAAGAAAGCCTATTGATCCTGGCAACTCCGGCCAAAACACAAAGCGCATTGATGGCAGCCGGAGGCTTTCACGAAAATGCTCGAAGCAGCTTATTGATTGCTGCTGTAACCAGTTCTTCCCGTTGTTGGTAATTTCCCTGTACCAGTACATACGGAACCTTTCTTTTCCCAAGTTCCGATTTGAAAATGCGCATCATTTCCGTTCTCCTGTTGCCGAGGTCACGTAAGGGGTCTGCTATCCATGGCACATCAATATCCATCAGGAAATAAAGGTCATAGTGTACTTCTCTTTCTATTTCATAAAGCACTGCAGGAATAGAATCCAGGTAATGTCTTGAATAGATCTGCGTTGTGATAACATCGGTATCGCAGAATAAAAGCTTGTTTGCTGCCTGTACTTTCTCCTCAACAGTGCCGTTGTGTTAAGGCAATCCGGGTGATCTCTTTTTCTGAAAACTCATTTGACGTAAGTACGCTTCTCGCTGCTTCAGGCACCCACGCTGTTTGAAACCGGTCGGCCATTAGTGCTGACATATAGGTTTTACCCGTGCTTTCCGGTCCATAGAAACAAATCTTCTTTACAAAATAAGGTCGCACGCTTTCAGGGATATGCTCCCAGTAAGCAAAAGGCCGTGTCCTGATAAGTGTTGCGGAAACAGGAACATTTTTTCGTTCGGGATCGAAAACTACATGTCTCGCATGCATGTTTTCTGCAAATGGCAACCCATATGCTTCAGAACTAAAAAGGACATCAATCGAAGGATAACACGCCTTTATCTTCGCCGCCCACAAGCTGGTTCTTTGTGGTAACGGCAACCTCTCATCATCAAAATCATCTTTTATTAAATGACAATGGATATTGGCCTGCGAGGAAAATAATTGTTTAAGCCAATTGTAACGCAGTTCGGATGGCACAAGGTCCGCCGGGGTAAAGCTCATTGAAACGATCAATTCGTCACATTGTGAAGCCGCGAAGTTAATTAACGCAATGTGCCCGTTATGTACAGGCAAAAATTTTCCGATGACCAAACCGCGTATCATGCTTTTTGTTGGGCGTAACTTTTATATTCCCTTATCCAATGCAACAAACCATAAGCTGCAATGATGGTAAAGATGAAATATTCAACACTGTAGAATTTTACGCCTTTTACATAGTAGAGCACGGTTGCGATAACATCAACCAGTATCCAGATGACCCACGATTCAATTTTCTTTTCGATCATGTAAAATGTTGTAAGCACACTCATAACAGTAATAAAGGAATCAACATAAGGATAGGCGCTTGGTTTTGAGAATATATTGGAAAACCATTCATGCAGGTTGCTGGCAAACTGGCCAAGTAAAAATGTTCCGGCTATTGCAATCACTGCTGCCAGCAACAACTGGTTTTTTTTCATGTAACTGACTTTAAGTTCTTTCTCCTTGTCCGCTTCACCGGGCTTTGGGTTTGCCCACCGCCACCAGCCAATAATATTGGTTACAAAAAAGAAGACCTGCAAAAACATATCGGGATAGAGTTGCACCTGGAAATATAAAATGGCAGCCAATACAACATTGACAATACCAATGGGCCAGCTAAGAATATGTGCCTTTGCTGAAAGCCAGACAGCGATCAATCCGAATACCACGCCGGTAAATTCTATGTAGCTCATCGAATACCCGAGCAGGCTAAAAAACGCATTGTTTACATCAAAAAATTCTTTCACTAACTGGATGATTTAGTCAAGGAAGGAACAAAAATATCATTTGCTGAAACTTCAATATTATGCATGTTTTGGTATACCTGCAACAATTTCATTACTGCTTTCCTGCCATTATCACCCAGGGCACCGGAGTAGTCATTCACATAAAGATTGATATGCTGCCGCATCACATCTTCACTCATTTCCTGGGCATGTTGTTTTACATAATCCGCGAGTTGTTCATGGTGATGTTCATAGGCATAGGCCACACTTTGTTTTATGAGTGCGTCGACCTGCATGATTAATCCAGGCGGCAGACTTCTTTTGGCAACGATACCACCCAACGGAATGGGCGCATGGGTAGTTTGCTCCCAGTATGCACCAAGGTCGATGAGTTTATGCAAGCCTTTCAGTTGATAGGTAAACCTGTTCTCATGAATAATCACACCTGCATCAACTTCCTCATGCAACACCGCATCTTCGATTTGGTTGAAGACTTTGAATGTTTTGTTTTCTGCGCCGGGGAAAGCCAGGGAGAATAACATATGTGCTGTAGTGTTCTCACCGGGAATGGCAACAAGAGCATCGTTATCTATTTGCTTATTGGCTGCTTTTGTTATCAGCAGCGGCCCCACTCCTTTTCCCAAAGCACCTCCACTGTTTAAAACAATGTAGTCGCTCATTATCAGTGGCAGCACGCCGTAACTTATTTTGGAGAAATCAAGCTTGCCTTGTAACGCCCAAAGGTTAAGCGTTTGCACATCTTCCAACTGCACATCAAATTCAAGCCCGGCCGTGTCAATTTTATGATTGACGAGCGCATCAAAAATAAAAGTGTCGTTGGGGCATGGGGAAAAACCTAAGCTTAGTTTCATGTTACCTGTTTACCATTCACAATTATAGTTGAGTAGCGATTGGAACGCACAAGAGTGCGATGCAAGTAAAGCCCGGCGCCTGCACTAAAGCCGGGCTCCAACAAATATTATGAGATCTTATACAATTCATCAACATACCTGAGTATGGTTTCATTGAGACAACCGATGGCTTCTTTCATTTGCCACTTCTCTTTATCCCGCTCACCGATATAGTTACTCGCAGCACGTATCTGCAGGAACGGAATATTCATTTCACGGCATACATAATGCAACGCGGCGCCCTCCATGCTTTCGAGCACGGGTTCATATTTTTTACTGAGTTGCTGAATGCGTTCCGGCCTGGTGCTGATCTCGTTCACCGTTACTGCATTTACTTCGGGCAACTTCAATAGGTTGTATTTCTCCAGGAAATGATTGGGCAGCCTTTTCTTTTCAAATGGCGGATAACCCGGCTTTTCAAGCTTAAGGTCAAAAATATCTCTCCACTTTCCATCTTCTTCCACGCCATGGTCGCCAAGCGCTTCTTCCTTCACTGCAAATACTTTTCCCAAAGCCACCGATTGGTCAAAGCAACCGGCGATACCCACCTGTATAATAAGATCAGGCTTCTCTTCATAAACAAGTTTCAATAAGGAAACAGCGTTTGCGAGCAGCCCCACACCACCCTGGTGAAAGATCACTTTCAGGCGAAGGCTTTCACTGGTATAAAGTGTGTCGATTTGCAAGAAAGCAGGCATCCATTCGCCGATGGTAGCAGCGGTAAAAACGACTCTCATAGACCTGCAAATGTCGGGGGAAAATAGCAAAGCAATTATGACAATTGTATCTGTGAGAAAGATTTAATACTTGAAATTTTATGAGCCGGGCTTGTGATACTTTATTGTTCTTCGTTGCGTCGCACACTTATACTTCATAACCCTTGGGCAACAAGTTGCTTAAACTCCAATAACTGCGCAACAACTCTTTCCCGATCTCAAAAACATGTAATCGCAATGCAATGGCAAAATGAGCTACATTGCTTAACATATTTCATACATGCTCAAACCAACAACAATGAACGCAGCAGCAAACGAAGCACTTACAGTAAAAATGGTCCTTACCGCGTGGCATGGTCAGAATACAAAAATGGATGACCTGCTTAAAACACTGTCAGACGAACAACTGGCAGCGGAAACAGCACCGGGAAGAAATACCGGCACCTATCTCTTCGGTCACTTTATTGCCGTAAATGATGGGTTATTCAAACTGCTCGGCATTGGGGAAAGAATGCATCCCGAACTGGACGAGATCTTTCTCCGCAACCCGGACAAATCAGGTTTCAGCATACCATCCATTGACGATTTAAAAACCTATTGGCAGGAAGTAAATACCGCGCTTACAGAAAAGTTCAATCAAATGCAGCCGGCAGATTGGTTTGCACGACACACATCCGTTTCTGAAGAAGATTTTGCAAAAGAACCGCACCGGAACAGGCTGAATGTGATCATCACACGCACTGTACACCAGGCTTATCACCTCGGGCAGATGGCTTATTTGAAAAAGGCTACAACTTAATGAAGGCCGGTTCGTTGCTCAAACCATAATTTATAACCCAGCACTTTTTTGAGAAGCACTGGTCAATAGAGACTATTGCCTGTATCAGTGCCATCATTATCTGTATCTTCCGGATTCATTTTCAACGGTACAGCTAATATGAGAAGAATATTTTTGCTACTGCTCACAGCACTTAGTCTAAAAAGCCTTGCGCAGTACCCATTAGAGCTAGCCTCCCCCGATCAAAAAATTAAAGTATCCATCTACCCTGATGATCAACTTAGCTATGACGTATTTGTAGACAGCCAGCCAATCCTCGCCCACAGCATTATCGATATGGAACTCTATGGCGAAGTGTACATGTCGCATATCCTGTCGGTTAAATCAACCAAAGCAAGAACAGTTAATGAACCCATCATTGCACAGGTACCCGTAAGCAGGAAAAATATTCCCGACAACTACAACGAACTCAGCATAAGCTTTAAAAACAATTTCACAGTAATCTTCCGCGCATACAATGATGGCGTAGCTTACCGCATTGCCACCAGTTTCAAAGATTCCATCACGGTTGTAAATGAAACGGCAGATTTTCATTTTGTACAGGGCGCACACGCCTGGGCGCCAATCATCACCAAAAGGCCAGACCAGGACGTTTTCCATACCAGCTTCGAAGAGTTATACCCTTACAAATCTTTAGACAGCATCGGTAAAAATGATTACATGTATTCACCGGTGCTGGTGAATACATTCGACAACATCAAGGTTGCTGTCACAGAATCAGACCTCGATGATTATCCCGGCATGTTCCTGCGTGGCACATCGTCTAATGGTTTTCAATCAGCATTTGCAGCCTACCCGGCAGAAGAAAAAGTGGTACCCGGAGATTACCCGCAAAAGGTTGTGAGCGAACGCGCCTACTATATTGCCAAAACAAAAGGCACCCGCAGTTTTCCCTGGCGTGCCTTGCTCATTGCAAGAACAGACAAAGAGCTGCCCACCAATGACCTGGTCTACCGTCTTGCGGCACCATCAAAGATCAATGACGTGTCATGGATCCATCCCGGCAAAGGCACCGATGAATGGATCATTGATGTAAATCTTTTCAATGTTCCCTTTGTCTCGGGTGTAAACACGGCCAGCTATAAATACTATATCGACTTCGCCAAACAATTCGGCTTCGACCGCATTATGATGGACGCCGGCTGGAGCAAGACCACCGATCTCTTCGCCATCAATCCCAACATCAACATGGATACCATAGCTGCTTATGCAAAGGCAAAGGGTATTCACCTGAGTATGTGGACACTCGCCATGGCACTTGACCGCCAGCTCGACAGCGCGCTTAAACAATTTCAAAAATGGGGAGTGGATTATATCATGACCGACTTTATCGACCGCGATGATCAGCCCACCGTCAACTTTTACAAACGCATTACAGAAGCCTGCGCCAAAGCCCAACTCATGATCATGTTTCATGGCGCTTACCCGCCCAAAGGTTTTAACCGCACTTATCCCAACAACATCACACGTGAAGGCGTGCTTGGCAGTGAGTACAATGCATGGAGTGATAAGCCCACAGCCGCACACAACTGCATCCTTCCTTTCACACGCATGCTTGCAGGCCCGTTCGACTATGAGCCCGGCATTCTCGACAACGCCACGCCGCAACAGTTCAAACCCATCTGGGGCAAGGTCATGAGCCAGACCACCCGCTGCCAGCAACTCGCCATGTTTGTCGTGTACGATAACCCGCTGCAGATCTTCAGCGGCAATCCCTCACAGGGTTATCTCGAGCCGGCATTTATGCAACTGCTTGGCAGCATACCCACTACATGGGATACCAGCATCATCCTCAGCGCCACCGTTGCCAATCACATTGTTACCGCAAGGCAAAAAGGCAACGACTGGTTTATTGCAGGAATCTGCGGGCCCAATCCAAAAGACATCACACTCGATCTCAGTTTCCTGCCCACAGGAAATTATACCGCCACGATTTGCAAAGACGGTATTAATGCAGACAGGAATGCGATGGATTATGTGATTGAAGAAAAAAGATTACCTGCTAATGATACGATGCAAATACATCTTGCTCCCGCAGGCGGATTTTTGTTGAGGTTGAAGAAAGATTAATTTTTATGTACCAGGCTGTAGTGCTGCTATAAAGCTGCTGTTGCGCGACAGTGCCGGCTTATCCGGCATCGCACACTTGTGCGAAAGAATATTGATTCCAGCAATAACTGTTATGACTTTTCAAACTGAGTTAATATATTTGATAAACTCATTTTACAATCTTATGATCCCTGACTATCAAACCCTCATGCTTCCATTTTTAAAAGTTGTTGCTGATGGGAAAGAATATAAAGTGAATGAAGTTGTAGAAGTTCTAGCGCAACAATTCAATTTAAGCGATGAAGAAAGAAAAGAGCTTTTGCCAAGTGGGACTGCATTTTTATTTTCAAATAGAGTAGGTTGGGCAAGGACATATTTAAAAAAGGCAGGATTATTAGATGCCCCTAAAAGAGGAATTGTAATTATTACAGAAAGAGGCAGAAAAACTTTGAATGAAAATTTACAAGAAATCAATGTAAAATATTTGAGCCAATTTCCGGAATTCATTGAATTCAAATTAGCAAAAGATGATTCTAAAGAAGATTTGAAAATTGCTTCAAATAACCTTTTTACAGAAACAGAAGTAACAAGAAATCAGACACCAGAAGAATTGCTCGAAACTGGTTATCAAAGTATAAGAAAATCTTTGGAAGAAGAAATTGTTTCAAAACTAAAATCTGTATCACCTTCTTTCTTTGAAAAAATTGTTGTTGAATTAATAGTTAGAATGGGGTATGGAGGATCGATACAAGATGCTGGAAAAGCTATTGGTAAAAGTGGGGATGAAGGAATTGACGGAGTGATAAAGGAAGATAAACTTGGCTTAGATGCAATTTACATCCAAGCAAAAAGATGGGATGGTATAGTTGGTCGACCTGAGATTCAAAAGTTTGTTGGAGCATTAGCTGGGCAAGGTGCCAAAAAAGGAATATTTATAACTACTTCTTCATTTACAAAAGAAGCGAAAGATTATACTCCTAAAAATGAAACTAAAATTGTATTAATTGATGGCTATACATTAGCTCAATATATGATCGATTACAATCTTGGTGTATCAATTCAAAGTAAATATGAAATAAAAAAAATCGACTTTGATTATTTTGAAGAAGAATAAGTATAATGCCCACGCAAGTGTCAGATAACTATACGTGTTGCTATATAGTCCCCAAATGGTCTAAGTATGTAAATCTGTTTCTGTCTCCGCAGAGTCTCCTGCAAGGGACTCTGCGGTTAGTAATACATCAAACCAGCACCGCAGCGTCCTTGCTCAACACACAAGGCTATTGAAGAGATACTGCGGAAACACGATGTTTGCTGAATAATGTACAGAACGTACAAGTGAGTGACACAACAAAAGCTTAATAGTAGCAATAAGCCGGTAAAATAAAAATCTTCCGCTGAGGCTTAAACAGCTAAGCACAGCGGAAGATATATCAGGTGAAATTGGAGATCTTTTGTATGAATTGTTTGCCGTAAAAAACAAACTGAAAAACATGATAGCACTGTCACTGCTGCTGTTATCCTTTCTTTACATATTTAGCAAGAATAACAATGGTTTGCTCGTTTATTTTTCCTTCTATTTGTTCTGTATTACCGGGCACCAGTCTTATTCGTTTAACAATAGTGCCCTTGGCTGCAGTGAAACTTGTACCTTTTACATTGAGCGCCTGTGTTAAAACAACATTGTCTCCATTCTCCAGTATATTGCCAAAAGCATCTTTATGCCTGTCTGCCACTTCAAATATGCTTAAAGCCCATTGTACTGTGTCCTCATCAAGTTCTATGGAGTTAATTACATTTTCTGCCCATTCTTCCTCTTTATACGATTGAAGTATTCTGTAACTTAATGCCTGCACGCTGGCTTCAGGATTCCAGATACTGCCTTCAAGGCAGCGCCAGTAGTCGCCTTTATCTTTTTCATCTATAGCACTTAAGCAAGTATCGCATAAGGCAACCTGGTTTTGTATGGCATCATCTTTCTTTGGACTAACCGTATATTCATGATTAGCGGGTAAACTGTTACACAATTCGCATACACCCCCGCAGCGTTCACTTAGTTTGATACTTACAGCCATAGTTTGTTTATTTTAAGAAGGGCGCAAATGTAGGAATAATAAACATAAACCCACACTGGCGCAGGCTAGGAGACCATAAGTGTTCGAAAACTTGACTTCGTAGATTTAACAGTCATCACAGAGTTACCTGCAGGGAACGCTGTGAATGCGCAGGATGAATACATTCAATCACAATATGCTACCTCCCACAGAATTCCTCGCTTCCGCCACAACATCTCTATGCGGGCACCGTGCATAGGTATAGGACGTTGCGGCCCTGTTCCCATGATTATCATACATATACTCATTGTTGACGATAGCGCAGTTCAACCCCTTCGGGGTTTGTGCTTGCATTGTTTTTTAATCCATGAATTTCATTCATGGTTATTCATATTAAAGCCCTTTGGGCTATCCATCAATCGCTACTAAAACTGCGTCTCCATTCTTTTCGCCGCACCGTCTCTATAAAGACCTTGTGCACAGCTATAGGAAGTTGCGGTTCTGTTTCCATGACTATCATACATATACTCATTGTTGACCATAGCGCAATTGGATGACCCGGTGGATTGGATGCGCATAAGAAAAGTAATAAGAGACAAATGCATATAAGGTTCCATGTCTCTACGAACCTCGGCCATGAGGACGTTCTCCGGAAGGAACGATTCAGGGTTGCACAATCGCCCTGCCGGAAGTTACCATAGTAAATAAAGCCAACTTAAGCCCAACGGGCTTTAATGTGCATAACCGCGGGTGAAGCCCGCGGACCAGAAACTTACGTGTACATCAACCCCAAAGGGGTTGAATACACTTGACTTCTATTTTCGCCGCAACGTCTCTATGCAGGCCTCGTACATTGCGATAGGACGTCGCGGCCCTGTTCCCATGATTATTATACGTATACTCATTGTTGACGATAGCGCAACTGGATGACCCGGTGGATTGGATGCGCATAAGAAAAGTAATAAGAGACAAATGCATATAAGGTTCCATGTCTCTACGAACCTCGGCCATGAGGGCGTTCTCCGGAAGGAACGATTCAGGGTTGCACAATCGCCCTGCCGGAAGTTACCATAGTAAATAAAGCCAACTTAAGCCCAACGGGCTTTAATGTGTATAACCGCGGGTGAAGCCAGCGTACCAGAAACTTACGTGTACATCAACCCCAAAGGGGTTGAATACACTTGACTTCTATTTTCACCGCGACGCCTCTATGCAGGCCTCGTGCATAGATATAGGACGTCGCGGCCCTGTTCCCATGATTATTATACGTATACTCATTGTTGACGATAGCGCAACTGAATGACCCGGTGCGTGAGGATGCACACCGGAAGAGTAATAAGCAATAAATGCATATAAATTTCATGTCTCCCCGAACCTCGGCCAGGAGGGCGTTCTCCGGAAAGGAACGATTCGGGTCGCGCAATTGTGCTGCTGGAAGTTACCATAGTAAATAAAGCCAACTTAAGCCCAACGGGCTTTAATGTGCATAACCGCGGGTGAAACCCGCGGACCAGGAACTTACATGTACATCAACCCCAAAGGGGTTGAATAAACTTGACTTCTTCAATAGTTCAAAGTAGATTTAGGAAATACACAAATCTCAAAACATGAGTTACCGGCAGATATTCTATCAAATTGTTTTCGGAACACAAAACCGTGAAGCAACTATTGCGGAAGAACATTGTGAAGAATTATACAAGTATATCTGGGGAATCATTAAAAATAAAAATTGCAAGCTATATCGCATTAACGGTGTAGAAGATCACATTCACATTTTCACCGATTTGCATCCTTCCCTTTCGCTTTCGGATTATATAAAAGACATAAAAGTTGCAAGCAGTATATGGATGAAAGAATGTGGTAAATTCCCGGCCTTCAGGGGATGGCAGGATAAATATGGTGCATTCACTTATTCAATAAGAGAAAAAGATATGATCATTAATTATATCAGAAATCAAAAGCAACACCATGAGCATGAAAGTTTTTATGATGAATTCAAAAGGTTATTGGCAGAGCAGGGTATTCAATTTGATGAAAGATATTTATTATAAATATTCAACCCCTTCGGGGTTTGTGCATGCATTGTGAATTTCATTCATGGTTATTCATATTAAAGCCCTTTGGGCTATCCATCAATCGCTACTAAAACTGCGTCTCCATTCTTTTTCGCCGCAACGTCTCTATGAGCCTCATGCATAGCTATAGTACGCTACGTTCCTGTTTGATTATTGTACGTATACGCACTGTTGATGATAGCGCAACTGAATGACCCGGTGCGTGAGGATGCACACCGGAAGAGTAATAAGCAATAAATGCATAAAAATTTTTATGTCTCCACGAACCTCGGCCATGAGGTCGTTCTCCGGAAGGAACTATTCAGGGGTTGCACAATCGCCCTGCTGGAAGCGCCCTGGTCATTAAAGCCGGATTAAGCCCAACGGGCTTTAATGTGCATAACCGCGGGTGAAACCCGCGGACCAGGAACTTACATGTACATCAACCCCAAAGGGGTTGAATAAACTTGACTTCTCTTTTCGCCGCTACGTCTCGATAAAGGCCTTGTGCACAGCTATAGGAAGTTGCGGTCATGTTTCCATGACTATCATACATATACTCATTGTTGACGAAAGCGCAATTGGATGACCCGGTGCATGGGGATGCACACGGGAAGAGCACTAAGCTATAAATGCATAAAAATTTTTATGTCTCCCCGAACCTCAGCCAGGAGGGCGTTCTCCAGAAGGAACTATTCAGGGGTTGCACAATCTCCCTGCTGGAAGCGCCCTGGTCATTAAAGCCAGCCTAAGCCCAACGGGCTTTAATGTGTATAACCGCGGGTGAAGCCCGCGGACCAGGAACTTACGTGTACATCATCAATCCCAAAGGGGTTGAATACACTTGACTTCTATTTTCACCACGACGTCTCTAAACAGGCCTCATGCATAGCTATAGGACGTTGCGACCCTGTTTCCAGCGCATTTTAATCCATGATTTTCATTGATGGTTATTCATATTGAAGCCCTTCGGGCTATTCATCAATCACTACGAAACCTGCGTCTCCATCAGCAACATACATCAGCACCTGCCGCATAAAGAACAGAACGTACAAGTGAGTGACACAACAAAAGCCTGGCAGCGCTGCATAAGCTCAACAACAAACCGGTCTTTTAAAACGACCGGATTGCAGACGGGGATTTTATGATATATCTTGTTACAGACACATGGTTGATGGTTATAACAAGGTGATATAACCCTTCAGAAAAAGCGGTAAGATCAAGTTCGTTGATGGCCGTGCGGGAATGCATTTCTTTAAGCTTTAGTCCCATCTGATTATAGATCGTTATGCTCATATCCTTTACCGCTAGCTTATGATACGTAAGGTGGACAATGTCGCTTGCCGGGTTTGGATAAATAGTTATTTTCATTTCAGTGGTCGGATCGTCAGCAGGTAAATTGCTACGGCTTATTCCTGTGTATACCAGGTTTGCTTTTGAAACCAGTTCGGAACGAATACGATACAGGCAAGCCCTCATTCTTGCACGCTGGTCTTTTGAAAACATATTCCTGCAACTGTCTTCGTTGTAATACATATAATTTTCACTTTGGGTAACCAGTTCGCTGTCACCAGGGCAATTCTTAATGCCATCAACACATTGCTCAACCCCAAGGGGCCAATCCCAGTCAATAGGTGTATCTGCGCAGAAATCTCCGATAGAGCCATCATGTGCAAGGTCGCAGCGCCCCACGAAATCTCCTCTTTCGTTATGAAAGGTATGCTCAAGACCGAGGTAATGCCCCAGTTCGTGGGTAAAAACTACACCTCCGTTTGTCCAGGGTGACAAATCAACCCCGGTAACGCCAAATGCTTGAGCGCCCACCCAAAAACCGTCTTTGTTGGCTGTTCTGTACCAGGGGAAAGTTGCTGCCCCTCCAAACCCATCGGGGACTACCCACACATTCAGGTATTTATCGGGATCTAAAATGGTGGCAGCCTGTATAGCGTTAAAATCCCTGTTGAGATTAAAATCGGGATACCAATGGTACAGCACACCATTGAAACTGCTGCGGTCTGGTTTTTTTGTGGCCAGCGCAACAATGGTATTGCAATTGGCAGCAACAGGCAGAAATATAGGTCTTGTATTTACAGCATTGGCATTTAGCCGCAGCATCTGTTTATTGGTTGCTTCAATTTGTCCCCGAACACGTGCCTGGTTCATACGCAGGCTGTCAGCGCTGGTCCGGCAAATGATATGAATAACAGTAGGGATGATTTTCAAATCAGTATTTAAATGCCCACCCTGCGCTTTAAACCTTATAACATACCGGTTAAATGCCTGCTCGCCCGTTGAAGAGACAATATCTTCTCTTGTTTGACAAGAATCCTGGGAGAAACTGCTATGAACAAATAAAACCGCAATAAAGACTGAAATGATCACGGGGTGTTTTTTTGTTTTCATATTTAAGTATTTAAAAAAATGGAAAATGAAAGACCGGAATACCTGTACTGCTTTATCAAATGGTTTAAGTGGGCAAACTTTTCACTGGCGCAACTATGCAGT
Source organism: Chitinophagaceae bacterium UBA7600 (assembly GCA_002478885.1). Lineage (GTDB taxonomy): Bacteria > Bacteroidota > Bacteroidia > Chitinophagales > Chitinophagaceae > DLKC01. The sequence continues at coordinate 4,897 of DLKC01000004.1, read as the reverse complement.
ATAACTTCGGTACAGCTTACTTGTGTGATAGCAGTAGCTTGAGTTGAGGCACAGGTACGCAAACACATTTTGAAAACGATGCATAATTGTACGGATTGGTTAAGTTAATGACACTCAAAAACACGTGGAGAGCCAGGCTTGTATTAAGTTTTTGATACTTAAAAAGAACGAATTGCACGTATAGGCAGCGAGGCATATTTGTAATTGTTTCCTTCCCCGCCAGTATCAAATGATTGTGTCCAGGCTGCATAGTCAGCAGAGTTACCATTTACTTCGGTTGAACTCCAGTATTCAGTTAGACTAAACCCACCGATCACAGCCCTTCTAAAATACAGTGCTTTTAGCTCTCCTTTCGACGGAAGATACCAATCTGTATAACCAGCTTTGGTTGAATTTATACATGCCAAAGCAGCATAAGTTCCAGACATTCCCTGAGATCGTATTATTTTTCTGGTGTTTGATTTACCGGAACCTAAACCCGTTTTTGTTGCTCCTGTGATAGTAATAATATTGTCTGGTCGCCAGGTATACTCGCCAAGATCCGTTTCATCTGCTATCAAACCATGCTGCCCCGCAGAATCGAGATAAAAAATTATACCTCCGCCAAAATGTTCACCCACAAAGTGTGCAGCAAGTTGTGATGTCACATTGCTTTTAATTTGCGTATTTACCGGGCCGGGATTTAAAGCGTCTTTTGAACAGGAACACGCTAAAACTAAAAACGCAGCTATTAATGCTTTCATAGATTTGCTCATATTGTTGGTTTTGTGTTTCAAAAAAGATAGTGCTCTTTTTTGAAAGAAAAGAATCTTTCGCTGGAAAAACTTTTCACCGGTACACTGCTGTCAATACTCAATACACCGATGCAGTTGGTATTTCATCGGCATGGGAAAAAGAAACAAGGTATTGTTGCCGGTAAGGAGCAGCTTCTTTTTCTTTATGCTGCGCAACAAGGCTTTGGTATAATCCCAAAAGGCTCCACCCGGTACCGGGATTATATTGCTGGTCCTCACGGTATATCTTTTCAGCCTGTTTTGGTTGGTTCATTTGCAAAAGGAATGCACCGAGATATTGCCTTGCGGGAAGCATCCAGTCACGGGGTTCTCCATAGATCATCTTGTCTTCCACACTAATTGCTTTTTGTATTTCACTGATCGCAGTTTCATATTTCTTTTCTGCGAAAAGTATATGGGCGCTTAATATATGCTCAGCGATCACCGCGCCTTCATACGGCGTGTTGAACGGGTAGTCACGAACCTTTAAAATAGTATCGGGTTCTTTTTCCCGAAGTGCTGCCAGCTGCTGCTGCGCCATGGCAACATCCCCTTCATGCGTGTATGCCATTCCTTTCGCGAAATTATATAAGATACCGGCATAGGTCCAATTGCCGTCTGGCGCGGAATTGTCCGCAATAATTTCTTTCCATTTACCCAGTCTAACCTGTGCAAGCTGCGGCAGCATATACAGGTATTGGTCGCCCGTGTTTTCATAGCTGGGTGCAAGCACTGTCCTGCATCTTTCCGCGAAAGACAGCGCTTCCTTATACATGCCGCCACTTAAGGCGCAGTAGGCGCCCACCGCAAAATAGTGGCCCACATGTGCGTTCAGCTTTACGTTTGCCGCAAGTGACCTATAATTTACGAGGTCAGCATCAGCCTTTTCATTCACCTCAACACCGGATGCATACAAACCTGATCTTTCATATTCATGGCTCGACATATGGATCATATGCGCCACACCGGGAAATAAACTTTTGAGCGAGTCGGCACTTGACAACGCCACCATTGGATTACGCGACGCTTCTGTAACATGGATATGATAATGCAGTGCGCCGGGATGGCGCGGATCATTTTTTAATATGCCTTCCGACAATGTGACCAGCTCGGGTGTCCATGGTTGCGGTGTGCCATCAGGGTTCCAGAAATTCCAGGCATGGATGAGCATCACCGCATCTATGTATAACGCTTTTATATCGTTGTCATCGGGATATTCCAGCATCAGTTGTTTCATTCCTTCGGCGTAAGCATTATTCAGTTGTTTTCTTTGTGCATCGGATGCATCAGCGGTATTGTAACGCTTTTGCATAACGGCGATCAATTCTCTTTCTTTTGGCGAAGCATTTGCTGCTGCGTCATTCATCTGTTTTATAACAGCGGGCACCCCTTTGCCCATAGCATACCCATATGCCGAATTATACCCGGGGCCCATGGCCAACGCCTGTCCCCAATAAGCCATAGCACAGCTGTTATCGATACGTGCAGCTTCCTTGAAAGAAGCAATTGCTTCATGTGCATGATAGCTGTAATACATGGTAAGCCCCTGGTTAAAATAAAACTGCGCACTGTCATCGTTTGTATTCACCTTGTAAAAGTGGTGGCCCCAGCCCGGCATTGCCGGTATGTATTTACCATTTTCATCTGTGGCAAATTCTTCCGCCGACGGGGCTGAACAACCTATAATGTTTTGCCCGCGGCCACCCGATGGTTCTTTGTGCGTGTAGCCCTGGTTACCGGTAAACAGTACAGAAAGAAAAATGATGATGGAAAAGTTAGTGATGACATTCATACGGGGGGAATTTCTATAAAGATAGAAAAGCACGGTTATAATCTCACCTCCCCCGTCCGGTATTCTTTAACCGGCAATCAGCGGGTGACAAATATCGTTTTTAATAGCCCGGCAGCAGTACTGATAGGATGCTATGGTTGCGCGACAGTCCCGGCTTATCCGGCATCGCACGGTTGAGCAGCCGGAATTTTATCTCGCCCGCTGAATGCAAGCATTCTTCAAGCTAAAAAAGCACAGGCCTCTGACCTGTGCTTTCCTGCTACACTTAACCAGCACTCGCCTTATTACCTTTTGCCTATTGCACAACTTTAACCGCCGGTATTTTCCATGACCCGTTTAAAAATGATTCTTTGGGCCAATAGAGCCGCATAGTAAGAGTAAATGATCCCTTAGGCGCTGGAAGCCAGTTAGACTCTTTGTCTTTTGATGGCGGTTCATTTTGAATATAAATATCCACAGAGCTATCTGCATTGTATTGCAGGCTGCTACGGTCTCCAATGGTAAAACGGTTTATTGGGTTAGCAACCAGTAGGTCGTCCGGGCCATACATGGTAAGTGACCAAAAAGCAGTTGCCGGCGGGGTTTGTCCTTTGTCGAAATGCAAAAGATATTTTTTTGCCCCATCAAGTGATGCCCCATTTTCATCCAGTTTGCATATAGGATAACAAGCATCAGCATTCAAATTTGCCCCAAGGCCTATCAGTGCTACGAAAGCCCGCATGCCATAGTTAGTTCCATAGCTGCCCATGCCGCTCCTGGTTACATTCCAGTTATTTTCAAGGCTGCCTACTTTAGTAGACATATCCCGCAGTTGCTGATGAACCGCTGCAGGTAAACCCTTGAGTGCCTTTTGCGTACTGCTGTCAAAATTCGAAAGACTAAATTTCTTTCCTGCGCCAATGCCGATAGCGGACAATTTGTTTAAGAGAACACTGTCATATTTTGCCGGAGGATCTTTAACCATCAATTCATTCAGGCTGTTAAAAAATGTCTCAATATCCATATGTTCAACAAAAAGCGGTGGATTGGTGCTTATGCTGCTGTCAACCAGGTTTTTTGCCGGTTTATAGTCTATACCCCATTTACTGAGAGGGGTAAGTGTATAATTATCCTGGATTTTATATACGATGTCCTTCCCATCCCGTGCATTATTCACTTGTGTCCGGCCCAAAATCCAAACCATGTCCGTAGGTGCTTTTATCTGCACCATTCTATCAGGCACTTTCCCGGTGAATGCCGGACCTGTAATCAAAAATTTTCCGGCAGCAGTGCCGGTAGTTCTTTTGCCTGGCGAAGCAAATACATTCGTATAAGCATCAAGCATCGGCAAAAGATAATACCTGCCTTTTGTATCTGGCACTGTAAGCACCATCGGTTCCCCTGAAAGATCAAGCCACGCAGATGAATAATACGTATCACAATTCGGTTTTACCACTGCCTTGAATGTTGCATCCGGAAAGGCGCGAAAATGCCCGAACTGGTTGGCAGGAGCAAACACATTGTTCCAAACCGGTGCCTCAACGTTTGTGGTGGTGCGCATCGTTTCATTCATCAACACCAATGGATACCCAAATAGGTATGCCTGCCTGGCAAGTGACTCGATTGAATCCTGCGATAAGCTGTTTGCCGACCCGGTCTTCGATGATGATCCATTACAACTCAACATAACAAATGCAAATGCAATAACCAGGTAACCAACTACACTGCATTGTAGCAATAACAGTGGTTGCGTACTTTTTCCAGTCTGTTTCATGGAATTTTATTTATAATGATATTTTATAGCGGTGCGCTATAAAAAGAAATGCTGAAAAAGGCTTTTTATTTCTCCGGACTATTTTTCTAAACCCGTATGACCGGTTATATAAAGGTCAGCGACTGTTCTTTAAATAAGTATGACAAAAATCATCCTTGAATTTTCACCAAAATCGTATCAGCAAATCATCTCCCGGAATGTGTTTGTAAGTCAAAAAAGAAGCATTGACTGAAATGGAAGCATATGTTGAGCCCGGCAGCAGTACTGATATGATGCTAGGGTTGCGCGACAGTCCCGGCTTATCCGGCATTGCGCTCTTGTGCAGGCGGACCGTTATTGGGCAATATAAAATCCGCGTTCAACCATCACAACAGTCTTTCTGCAAAGGGCGCTTAAAAAACCTTTTTTGTGATAACCATCAGTACATCAAACGCTGTAAGGCTACCCGGGCAGGATGTGCCATTTATGTCGCTTTGATAGTGTCAAAGCCAAATCCCCTGTTAACCTACAAATCTTGTAGAGTTTTTCGGTACAGGACAACGCGTTACTTAGGCCTTACTTGGTAGATACTTGGTAGAT